>NZ_JACVWD010000006.1:0-224763 GCF_020658415.1 Clostridioides sp. ES-S-0123-01 | reverse complement strand
ACTTGCATGTGTTAGGCACGCCGCCAGCGTTCATCCTGAGCCAGGATCAAACTCTCAAATAAAAGTTTATCAGGCTCAGATACTATTGTTATCTAAATATCTGGCTTTATGGTTTGTTTCTTGTTTTTATAAATTAACCTACTGTTTAATTTTCAAAGTTCATTTTTCATGTTTGCCCTTTTCTTAAGGACAAGTAATACTATATCACCTTAAAAATAATTCGTCAACACTTTTTAAATTTTTTTTTTAAGTTTTTTTAATTTCCATTGTCATATATTCCATCATAATGTAGTAATACCATAGTCTCAATCAATTTTAATATATTTATAATTTTTTATAAAAAATCACATTTGCTTATCTTAACTATTAATATTTTAAATATTTCTATATACAAATTCAACAGTTATAATAGAATTATCCCTATATAGATTGAAAAAATACAGTAGAAAATACAGACAATAAATAAGAATATAGAAATAAATGTAAATAAATATAATAATAAAAGAAGAAGTATTAATACAGTTAGAATAAACTTATCAATACTTCTTCTTTTATTATCTATCTTTTAATATTATAATCTATTCATTTTTAACTTACATATTATCTCATAGCTCTCATAGCATTTAGTACTGCAATAAGTGCTACCCCTACATCAGCAAATATAGCCTCCCACATAGTAGCTATTCCTCCAGCTCCTAATGCCATAACTATAACTTTTACACCTAGAGCAAATATTATATTTTGCCATACTATCTTATTAGTCTTATTTGCTATTTCAATGGCTTTAGATATTTTACTTGGTTCATCTGTCATAAGTACCACATCTGCTGCTTCAATAGCTGCATCTGAACCTAAACCTCCCATTGCTATACCAACATCCGCTCTGGCTAAAACTGGTGCATCATTTATTCCATCACCAACAAAAGCTATTTTTTCTTTTTCTGTTCTACCTTCATACAACTCTTCTAGTCTATCTACCTTTTCATTAGGAAGTAAATTAGAGTAAACTGTATCTAACTCCAACTCTTTAGCAATGTTTTTTGCTACTTTTTCATTATCTCCAGTTAACATTACAACTTTTTTTACTCCTATTGATTTTAAACTTCTTATGGCATTTTTACTATCTTCTTTTATCTCATCAGATATAACTATATAACCTCTATACATTTTATCAACAGCAATATACACTACTGTTCCTACTTCTTTAGCTGGTGAATAGAGTATATTTTCCTTTTTCATAAGTTTTTCATTACCTGCCAATATAAGTTGACCATTGTATTTTACTCTGATTCCATAGGCTGCTATTTCCTCATAACTATCTATTGTATTTAAATCAATTTTTTTACTATAGTAGCTTAATATAGACTTTGCTATTGGATGATTTGAATTTACTTCTGCAAGAGCTGCATATTGCAATAATTCTTCTTCTGATATTCCCACAGGATTTAACTTAGTTACATTAAACACACCTTTAGTAAGAGTTCCTGTTTTGTCAAACACTACTGTATCTACACTTCTTAAAGCCTCTAAGTAATTACTTCCCTTTATAAGTATTCCATTTTTAGATGCAAATCCAATCCCACTAAAGAAACTAAGTGGTATTGATAAAACTAATGCACAAGGACAAGAAACAACTAAGAATATCAACCCTCTGTATAGCCAATCACTAAATACTTCACCTGAAATAACAAGTGGTGGTACAAATGCTATCAATAAAGCAGCTATAACTACTACTGGAGTATAGTATCTTGAAAATTTAGATATAAAATTTTCTGTTTTTGATTTTTTAATGCTAGAATTTTCAACAAGGTCAAGTATTTTTGAAACTGTTGACTCTCCAAAGCTCTTTGTAACCTCAATAGTAAGTAAAGCATTCTTATTTATAACACCTGATAAAATTTCGTCTCCTTTTTCAACTTCCCTTAATACAGACTCACCTGTAAGTGCAGAAGTGTCTAACATAGATACTCCATCTACTACTACACCATCCAATGGCACTTTTTCACCAGGTTTTACTACTATTATATCACCTATATTTACTTCTTCTGGAGATACTACTTTCACTTCAGAGTTAACTTTTAGGTTTGCATAATCTGGTCTTATTTGCATAAGTGAAGTTATAGACTTTCTAGACTTTCCAACCGCAACACCTTGTAAATACTCTCCTACCTTATAGAAAAGCATAACTCCTACTGCTTCTGATAGTTCTCCTATTAATAATGCCCCTACTGTTGCTAGAGCCATTAAGAAGTTTTCATCAAATACTCTTCCTTTTGATATATTTCTTATTGCTCTTAAAAGTACATCTCCACCTACTATCACATAAGCAACTATAAATACTATATTGCTAAATTGACTTTCAAATCCTGTTGCTGTTTGATATATACCAAAAATATATACAAGAGCTCCTATTATAAGTGGAATTAATTCTTTTTTATTTGTATCGCTCACAGTTTCTGACTTTTCAACCGTTCTAGATTTTGTTTTGTCAGAAGACTCTACTTGTATATCAAGTCCTGGTTCTGTTGAGTCTATTATTTCTTTTATTTTATTTATAACAGCATCTTCTTCAAAAGTACTTATTATGTTTACTGTAAGTTTTTTATTTACAAAATTCAAATTAGAAGATTCAACCTCTTTTAGTTTAGAAACTTTGTTGTTAATCTCTTCTGCACAATGTGCACAATTTAACCCTCCTAATATAAGCTCCTTTTTAGCTGATGTTTTGTTGGCTATTGTATTGTCTTTAGAGCTTATTTGTATATTAAGTCCTGGTTCTGTTGAATCTATTATCTCTATTATCTTTTCTATAGTATTTTCTTCATCAAAACTATTTTCTATATTTACTGTAAGTTTTTTATTTATAAAATTTAGATTAGAAGACTTAACCTCTTGTAGCTTAGAAACTTTGTTGTTAATCTCTTCTGCACAATGCGCACAATTCAATCCTCCTAATACAAATTCCTTTTTAATTATATTATTTGCTTCCATATATATTCACTCCTCTCATTTATCATTTATAAGTCTCTCTAATATGATTTAATCCACAGTCAAATATTTGACTTATATGGCTATCATCTAATGAGTAATATACCGTCTTTCCTTCTCTTCTAAATTTTACTAACCTAGCCTGTTTTAATACTCTAAGTTGGTGAGATATTGCAGAGTGAGTCATATTTAATAAACTTGCTATATCACATACACACATTTCATTTGCAAATAATGCATATAATATCTTTACTCTAGTAGTATCTCCAAATACTTTAAATAATTCTGCTAAATCATATAACATTTCTTCATCTGGCATAGTTGACTTAGCTTCTGTTACTATTTCCTCATGTATTATATTACAACTACAATCATTTATCTCTTCTCTCATTATATAATCCTCCATTATTTTAATATATGAATAACTGTTCATATGTTCATTATATGCTATTATATCTAATTTCGCAACAATATTTTTTTATTTATTTAATAATAATTAGAATGCACATATTATGGAGTTTTTTAATATATATATTATTAGAATAAGTTTTTGTAAACTTTTTTATAGTTTTTCTAGGAGGTGCAAGTTTAATATGAGTAATAAGAAAAAAAAGAACTTAGATACTAGCTACATGCCTTACTTAGACCCTGCTAATTATGCAGATTATATTATTAATGAAGAAATTCCTCAAGATGAGTTGAGAAATGACCCACAAATCCCTAGTGGTTATACAAAAATACCTAATAATCAGAATATAAGTAACATTTATCCTAATAGCGTAAATAATTATCCTAAAAGTAGTAATTCTCCAAACAACTTGCCTAACACAAATAATACATCTGGAAATATGAACTACAACACATCTACTCCAAACAATATGCCTAACAACATGAACTATAATACATCTAATAATATGGGTGTACCCACTAATATGTCTGGTAACATGAATAACAATATGGGTATGCCTAACAACATGTCTGGTAACATGAATAATAATATGGGTATGCCTAACAGCATGTCTAGTAACATGAATAATAATATGGGTATGCCTAATAACATGTCTGGTAATATGAATAATAATATGGGTATGCCTAATAACATGTCTGGTAACATGAATAACAATATGGGTATGCCTAACAATATGTCTGGCAACATGAATAATATGGGGTATAATATGAATAACATGTCTGGCAACATGAATAATATGGGATATAATATGAATAACATGGGTATTCCTAACTTATCATGTAATCAAAATATGCCTCCTAATGTACTTATGATGATACCAGGTGTTATATGTCATAATACAATGAATGGTATGCCTGTAGTTATGCCTAGTAATATGCCTTCTAACATGTATCCGACTCCTTATGGTTCTAGTAATATGTCTATACAAGGCATGCCACAAACTAATATTGAGGAGTTTGATGAGGAAGAAATGTAAAATATTTTTATTTTTTAAATAAATTGTATAAGACCTTAATAATTGAACATAATAGTAAATGTATTCCTCATAATATTCCCCCAATATTATTATAGGTATAAAATTTTGATTGAATATCCTTTTATTTAGTCAAAAAATATTAACATAATCTAATAAAATAAATGTAAATAAAAAATCAGATAAAATAAAATTTTATCTGATTTTTTATTTACATTTAACTTAATACTTAAAAAATATCCCTGCATATCACTATTTGTTTGATGTTTATGGAAGTAACCCACAAATCCTTGAATGGAGTAATCAATTACATCATTTATATCTTCATTAACTATACCAAAAAACATGCTGGCATTTTCTTCTCTTTTAGATTGTCAAGGATACATGGTCTACACTCTTTCTCATAGTTTTTGGATTTATTTGGCAGTTCTCAACTTAAGTTTACTAACTCTATGTTATAATGACTCTAACAAGTCATTATCTTGTTTATAGTAGGCATTATTTTGAATAAAATATGTGTATTTTACTTTTCTGGAACTGGTATGATTCTAATATATTTACAAATAAATAAAAGCTAGTAATTTTATTATAACTATCATTCATAACTCTTTAAGATTATTTTATTTTCATTATAAAACTTCATTGCTTCATCATATAACAATCATAAAATATATCTTACTCCCTATATATCTAGTAATATGTTTAGATACGGTATGCTAAAAACCAATATTGGCAAATATTATAAAAAAAAGAAATAAAATATTTTTATATAAATTGTATAAAATTTTAATAATTGACCACAATAATAAATGTATTCCTCATAATATTCCCCCAATATTATAGAAATAAATTTAAGCGAGATTAAATTCAGTTAATCTCGCTTAAATAATGTCAAAAATCATATACTATTCCAAAAAATCATCAAAGTCTATTGAATCTGACTCTGCAAAATCGTATAAAGCATTTTGCTCAAAGAAAAATTTCTCTTCAAATTTAATATATTTGCTATAATTAGACTGACTTATTTCATTAATACAATTACAATCATTATCACTATAAGTCCCTATAAAAAACTTGTTTCCCATTAAGTAATATATAGCTTTCATATCATTATTTATTATATATACATTTTCTTTAACATGGTCATTATTAAAATTAAATCTAGTAAAAAATATACCTTCATTCATATTACTTTTTAATAAGAACGGATTTTCTTCATAAAATACTTTTGCAAATTCCTCAGGTGAACTTACGCTATATACACTTACAAATTCACTCTTAGAAATTTCATCAAAAACTTCAAAATCGTACATAGGCTCTTTATCTGTTACTAGCATAGAATTGATTTTAAAACCAGTATCATTACATTTACTTATACAAAAGGCTATTTTACATGTATAATACCCATCATTATCTTCATATAAAGCCTCACTAATATACCTACCTTGTCCTTTATTACTTACTGTATTTTTAAGTAATGTACCATTGATATTTGTAATATGCATCTTTGCAATCTCTTCACTTCCTGAAAAGTATCTTAAGCTTTCTCTATCCCATGCTATAAACCTCATAGTCATATAGTTTATGAATTCAACTTCCTCATCAACTCTTTTACATATTTTATTATATAATTTTTCTATAGTTAAATCTGTTTTATAATTTTTTATAATGTCAATGTATTCACATTTATCTCCTGGCAATATCTTGTTATAACAAATATTCTTATTTCCAAAATAAGATACTAAAAACAGAGATTCCTCCTCTGTTAATCCAATTCTATCTGAGCCAAATCCACCCATTAATCTTTCTTCTTCCCTATAAGCTTCTTCTTGTGTTGGATTTTTTAAACTCACATAATCCGCCAGACCTAATCCTTCTGCATCCAATAAAAAATATTGACAAAAGTGATTGTTTTTATTGTCTATCCAATTTATTATAAGACCCAAGCTCCCCATAAGTCTAGAATTTGTAACCTTTGCAAAATTAAAATTCATACAATCACGTCCTTTAAAATTTAAAATCTTTGTTTTTTAATATATAAATTATTATACATATATTTTAACAACTTAGGTATAATTTATAATATAATATAAGGAAATGATTAATTGAGGTGGTTTTTATGAAAAATATAGCAGCTTTTTTTGATATAGATGGTACTCTTTATAGGGACTCTCTTATGGTTGAACATTTTAAGAAATTAATTAAATATGATATAATTGACCAAAAAAATTGGTATAAACACGCCAGAGATACATTTATGGATTGGGATAAAAGACAAGGCAACTATGATGATTACTTACTAGAAATATGTAATCTTTATGTTGACTCCTTAAAAGGCTTAGACAAAACTTGCATTAATTTTACAAGTGACCAAGTAATTAAATTAAAAGCAGATAGAGTTTATAAATACACACGTTCAAGAATAGATTGGCATTTAAATCAAGGTCACATAGTTATCTTTATTTCTGGCAGCCCTGGGTTTTTGGTTGAAAAAATGGCTAAAAAATACAATGTAACTGACTTCTTAGGAAGTGATTATGTATTTGAAGATGATATATTTACAGGAACAGTCATACCAATGTGGGATTCTATAAGTAAAAATAACGCTATAAATGATTTTGTTGTAAAATATGATTTAGACCTATCAAATTCGTACGCTTATGGAGATACTAATGGCGATATAAATATGCTAAAAAGAGTTGGAAATCCAATCGCAATAAATCCTACAAAAGAACTTTTGGCTCAAATATCACTTAATAAGGAAATTTCTAAAAATGTTGAAATAATAGTAGAAAGAAAAGACATTATCTATTCTTTATCTACAGATGTGAATATGGTAGATATTTAATTTATATTAGCTCTTTTAAAGACTTATACAACAAAAGTCTTATTATAATAAAGGATGTCATCATTGAAGTGATATCCTTTATTTTTATTCATATTATATATTTTAGTTCATAGATGGTAAGTATCTATTTCAAATATAAAAATTGTTATTGCTAAAACATTAAAAGTTTGTATAACAACATAAAAAGACTCTGATATAAAAATCAAAGCCTTTTTTATTAAATAAACTCATACATATGTTAATTTTATTTTTATATTTCAATGTACCTTTGCAAATGTATTATTCATATAAAAATTAAAACCATTCTAAAGTAAAACATTAAGTCAGTTGTTATTTTTAAATAACATCTTTCTTAGTCTATTATTGTAATAATCTATAAAAGAACTATATACATAATCATATATTATAAAGGCTACCTCAAATGAAGCTACTATAATAATATTTATTGGAATATAAACTATTGTCCTTAATATAAAGTACAATATAACTATCATTATATTTGCAAATACTACTTTCATAAGATACTCAATATATATTGACCTATCTTTTTCTATAAAATATTTAACAATACCATATATCCCAAAAGTAAGAGAATATACAATCCATTGAGATTTACTTGCCATTACTATAAATCCTAATGCTACAGAACCTATATAAAAAGCAATTCCACTTTTAAATCCCCATTCCATTATTACAATTGATACTAAAAGCGATGCTAACCCCATAATAAACAATGTATTTACAGGAATAATATTTGTAAGAGTTAACAGTATCACATTTAATGCTAATAAAACTCCTCCATAAGCAACTTTTATACTCATATTTATCATCCTAACAACAAGATATTAAATCTCCACCAAAACATTCACAACAGGAATCTAGACACCAAAGTTTAGCGCAGTTTTCACAACAATCATCACCTAGACAGCAACAACAGTCATCACAACAACAGCAACAACATCCATCTAAATCATTACGTCTTCTTCTATTATAATTATCAGCTCTATTGTTATATTCATTTCTATATTGTGTATAACTTCTAAGTGCATCATTGTATTCTTGATTTTCAGGCTCCATGAATTTTGCTCTCTTTAAGAAGTCTTCTCCTTCTTCATAATATCCAATATTCATCGCAGAAAAACCAGTTAGATAATACCACTCTGCACATTTGTCAGTTAATGTTTTTAAAAAATCATAGGCTTTTTTAAATTCACTATTTTCCATAAAAGCTCTTGCTCTCATAAAATTTTCATTATTATAAGTATTACTGTACATTCTTTCCACCTCTACTTTCTAATATATTCATGTATCTTAAATAAACTCCAGAATAAATTATATTTTCTATTATTCCAACGTTTTTATTTAGATTTAAATTATCAATTCCCCTAGCTAAAAAACCTAATGATGTTACAATTATTTTTTTTACTTTTTCTTTTAACTCATCATTTTTATCTATATATTCTATAAAAGGATTATATCTTCCTTTCTTAAAATCTTCATCTAAATCTTCATATGCATCTAGTAAATATATATATTTACCTATATTAAAGCCTATCATTCTTAGATTTCTCTCATTTTCATCTTTTTTATATGCAAATACTTCTCCCATTATATTTCCAAAGACATTAGACACTTCATCTATATTTATATTTTTGTCCTTTTCTAACTTATTTAATTCATTTAATTGTTGCTTTATATACTCAGCTTTTTCAGGATATTTCTCATAGGCTAAGTTTAATTTGTTTTTATATATATAATATGCTAATTTATCTTTTATGCGTTTATCATCCATTAAATTATCTTCCAATTTATAATACGTTAAAAGAACATTCATACTTGCTGCATATTCGGTAATATCATTTGTTATTATCTTTTTCTTCTTAAATGGACTGACTATACACACTTCTTCTGTACTTATAGACTCTGGCTTATATACTGAAGTTAATAAGATAATTAGAAATGTTATATCGTAGTTTAAAGAAAACCTTGAGATTTCTCCATGATTTCTTTTTAGATATTTACATAACCCACAATAATAAGCTTTGTAATGGTCATATTCTCTAAATGTTAAATCCATTTTGTTTATTTTAACATATCCAAACATAAATACTCCTTCTTGTACTACTTTTTATATAATAAATTATAATTTGTATTGTAACAATCTATATCTATAAATATCACATTTAACTCTTTTATATTCTCAATACTTCTTTATGGTTTATAAAAAGTATTGTGACTTACATAAATATTTACTTTGTTATCTATAAACTCATTATATTTATTTTCTAAATCATTTATTATATAGTACATTATGTAAGTTTTTACTCTTTTTTACTTACTAATGTTATATATCCTTTTGACTTACTATGTGTTATCTCTAAGTTACTTATATCATTTAACAGTAGTATATCCTTTGCATTTGAACAAGTCATTATTTCTCTATTTTTTATTAATTATTATTATATCATTAATAAAATTATAATTCATTGTTTAGAATTATTTTTCTGATGGTTTTTATGAGTCTTTACGAATACCTAATGCTCTTAATGGACCAAGTAACGACATTCTAGCAAGTATCAGTGCCATTTCATCAGGAGATTCTTTCATGTTTTTTTCAAGCCAATATTGAATTACACCTAAGTCTGCTGAAAGTATATATTGTATAAAATATTCTTCCGAAATTATTGCCTCATCTATGTTAAAATTTTTTAACTTTTGTTTCTCAAACAAATTGATTTCAATAAATTTTTTTATTTTTCTTTCAAAGGTAGGGTCACCTTTTGGACCTAAAATAGATTTAATAATTACTGAATTTTTTCTAAAATATTCAAAAAGCTTTACCATAAATGGAAGAGGTTCATTTGAGGCATCCATGTTCATCATGTTGACTGAATCAAGGTGCTTAGTCTCTTCTTCAATTTCCTGTATTATTTCATTTTCAATTTTCTCTAACAAGTCATACTTATCAACATAATGCAGGTAGAAGGTTCCTCTATTTATATCTGCCCTTTGAGTTAAGTCAGTAACTGATATATTGTTAAATCCTTTCTCATCAATTAACTCTGCTAATGCAGACCTAATCATTTTTTTAGTACGTATTGTTCTTCTATCAACAGATACTTTTTTCATGAATTATTTCCTCGCTCTATATAAATTTTTTTAATTTTAATTGACAATTTTATATTAAATGTTTATTACTTAACAATTTAAATATTATTGTTCATTGCATAAATCAATATACATATTATAATATACATATAGATTATTAATCAACAATGTGTTCATAAAAAATAGCAAATTGATTTGAAGTAAATGTTTAATATGACCTAAAATTTCGCCTTTATATGGATGCATTATGGGATATCTTAAGAATAGTATTAATGGAGGATAAAAATGAACAATTTAGATAAAAACAATGTTAATGAAGTTTTGGATATGCTATTAAGAACTCGAAGATCCATAAGAAGTTTTACAAAAGAAGTACCTTCAAAAGAACTGGTTGAAAAAATAATTGAAACTGGAAGACTTGCACCTTATGCAATACTTGCAGTAGCAAAACAAACAGATTTCAGACATTTCTTTGTTATCTCAAATAACAGTTTACAAATGGATAAAATAAAAACTATTCTTGTTGATGTTATTAAAACTCAAATATCAACCCATGAGAAGAAGGCTGAGAACGACATCGCTCTACAATCCTTCATTACTTCTTTAAAGATGCAAGTTAAAAAAGGGGTTCTTGGTGTAGGGTCAGCACCTTATCTTATTATTGTGGCAGAACGTCGTGGAATACCAGCCATAGAACAAAAGTCATTATCTCATGTTATGCAGAATATGTGGCTTAAAGCAACTGCTTTAGGATTAGGTTTTGAACTTGTTAGTGTAATAGGAAGATTAAGTAATAATAAAGATTTTTGCGATATTTTAGGAGTACCAACAGGTGAATATGGCTTTGATGCCTGTACAATCGGTTTCCCTACAACATCTGTAATTAAGGAAGGCAGAGCCATTCCTCATCCATCAATAAAATGGATATAATAAATAATATTGAAAACCAAATATTTATAAACTATTCTTACATATTTTTAATAATAGATGACATGCTGTTTCTCAGAGGAATCTATAATTTAACTGAGCCTAAGATAATCAAATTAATTACAAACAAAGAATAAATATAATAAAAGGACTTATAAATTATAAGTCCTTTTATTGAGCCTGAAATTAAATTCTTTTCCTTCAACCCTAGTAAATAACTTTCCTGTATTTCTTTTAAAGTATATGTATACCATCATAATCAATTATTTTTACTTTTGTTTGTGTCTTAGAATTAATCGTTCCTATGGCTCTCAATATATATTTATACTAATTCATACAATTCAATCTTACTTACATTAAGTTAATTTTTAAATAATTGGAGTATATTCAAAACTGCCTAAAGTATCTTTTAATTCCTTTTTTGCTTTATCTACAATAGATTCATCAAGCATTACATCATTTATTGAACATGCTATAGATTTTGATGCTAACAACATCGCTTTAAATCCCATGTCAGAACCTGCACTAGCGCAAGATTGCCATGTATGAGCAGAAATACCAATAGGCCAAACTGAACAAGAACATTGTGCTGTGGGAGTTATGTAACTAACATCTCCAATATCTAATGATAGTGATATACAGTTATTATGAGTAAAGGTATCATCTGTAACTTCATCATGTAGATTCATCTTAGTAATTTCCTTGTTTCCACTTAATACACTAGACACACTAATTCTTTTATCTATAGAAACTGTTTCAACTAATTTTTTTGCAAAATAGTAGTCATCTTCATCATACTTTTGTACTCCTATCAATTTCATGTTTTTTGATAAAACATCTGTTAATATTGTATTTGGAATATAGTCATATACTCCACTTACAATATTATATTCCATACTAGTACCAGTCATCAATGCTGCTCCTTTTGCTATATCAACAATTCTGTCAAATACATCTCTTACATGCTCCATTTTAACGCCTCTTATGTAATACCATACTTCTGCAAAGTCTGGAACTATGTTTGGCATTTTTCCACCATTAGTAGTTACATAATGAACTCTACAGCTATCAAATATATGCTCTCTTAAATAGTTACAGCCTATGTTCATAAGTTCCACTGCATCAAGTGCACTTCTTCCGTTATAAGGAGCTTGTGCTGCATGTGCGCTAACACCCTTGTATCTAAACTTTACAGAATAATTAGCAAGAGTTGGAATTCTTATTGGAGTGTTTATATCAAATGGATGCCAACTAAATGCACAATCAATTCCATTAAAGAAACCTTTTTTTATCATTAATACTTTTCCTGACAAATCTTCTTCTGCTGGACATCCATAATATTTTATAGTTCCTTTCAATTTTTTTAGTTTGATTAGTTCCTTTATTGCAATTACAACTCCTATTGAACCCGTACCAAGTAAATTATGTCCACAACCATGACCCGAACCACCATCTGAAATAGGTTCTTTTGTAATGGATACTTTTTGAGACAAACCATCTAATGCATCATATTCACCTAAAACTGCTATAACTGGCTTACTTTCTCCATAGCTAGCTACAAATGCTGTATCCATATCCTCTAATTCATCTACACTAAAATCATGTTTTTTTAAATATTCTTTTTGTAAGTTTGAAGCATAATATTCTTTATATTGAAGTTCTGGATTTTTCCATATTTTATCTGATATATCTCTTAACTCTCCTTGTATTTTATCTATATAATCCATTATAAATTTTTTATTTAAATCATTTATATTAACCATATTCTCCTCCATAAGACTAATAATTATATTATTTAATCATATAAAATAATTATTTTTTAAATAGCTTCTATATTATAATCATTTTATATAAGAAAACCTCTTGACTTGTAAATTATACTTTATCAAGTAAGAGGTCTTTTAAATTTATAAAATTTTTAGCATGTTAACCAATCAAGCATATTAACCCATAATTTATTATAATATTTCCAATCAGTAAATTCTCTTGGACCCCAATGAGGTGCACAATCAGAACTAAAGATAGCAGATTTTCCTTTTCCAAATTCGCCAACAGCTACAAATGGGTCTCCTCCAATAGTCGCTAGCACAGGACAATTATCTTTAGCTATTGTCTTATTATATCCTAAAAACTGTGGCCATTCCTTTGGTATATCTTTTAAAACTGGATGTTCAGAATCAACAACGACTGGAGTTATTCCTGCTGGTTTTTCAACCCTATCATCTTTATCTATCATTGTTATTGGCAATACATCTTTGATAGCAGTTTCTCCAAATCTAGCTTTTGCATCTATACCTGTAAATGACATATATCCACCTACCATGATTAATGCTCCACCGCTATTTACATACTCTTTAACTAACTCAAGTCTATCTGGTTTACTATTACAATCTATAAATGTACTATTAGATAATAAGAATGTATTAGAACCTATATCAGATAATATTATACAATCATACTCATTTAACTCTTCCAATTTATATGGAAAACTGTCTGCTGCTACATGTGCAGGCATATGAACTGCTTCATATCCTCCAGACTCTACTGCTTCTTTTAACCATTTTACTACTTCTTCATAATGTGTTGTAACAAATGTGTCAAATCCCTTTATATGAGTTATATTTTTTACCCACGATTCCCCTACTATTAATACTTTTTTCATCTATATATTCCTCCTACTTTTATAAGTTTAATATTAGACTGGCATACATAAGTATACTGTCTAAATACTCTTGAATTTCAACATACTCATCTGTTGAATGACATTGTTCTATTGAACCTGGCCCTAATATTAGTGTTGGGATTTTAGCTAAGTTTTTCATCAGTCTTGCATCATTTCCAGCCGTTGACCCCTTTATATTTAGCTTTCTTTCTAAGGTTTCTTCTAATATCTTTTGAGTATTAACTATAAATTCAGATTGCTTGTCCATCTCAAAACCTAATCCTGATTGATATATATTTATCTCTGGTTTATTATCTTTAAGCCACAAATCTCCATCAGCTCTTGTCATTATAACCTTAGTTATATCTTCCACAACTTGCTCATAACTCATTGTATTTGGCAAGAAATGTACACATAAATTAAATACACATTTATCTGGTACAGTAGAACCTGCTGTTCCACCATTTATTACGCCTAGATTTATTGTAGGTGGAGGTAATAAAGCATGTTTATACCTCATAAGCCAATTATGTTCTAACTCTTTTATATCTTGGAGTAATAACATTGCCTTTTCTATAGCATTTACACCTTCCCACTTACTTCCACAGTGGAGAGATACACCTTTAACTTCAACCTCAAAGAATACAAATCCCATATGTGCAATTATTATGTCCTTCTCTGATGGTTCACAAATTACACAGTAATCTCCATCAATTCCATTCATAACTGCATTTATAGTTCCATTTCCTCCGCCTTCTTCATCTACCACCGACATTACCTTTATATTGCCAGGTATATTTAAGCCACTATCTTTTATAAGTTTTACAGCTAATATTGAAGCCATTAGACCAGATTTCATATCTGCAGTTCCAAGTCCATAAAGCTTCCCTTTATCTTCTGTAGCACAATATGGATTATATCTCCATTTTTTTATATCACCAGGTGGCATAGTATCTACATGACCATTAAAAACTATTGTCTTACCAGGCAAATTATCACTGTACTTACATATTAAATTATATCTATCATCATAATTGTGACCTAGATTACCTTCTTTATATATGTCTTTTGCCTTTTTAATTAAATCTTCGCTCATTTCTTGCCTATTTACACTAAAACCTATGGAATTTGCAAGTTTTTCAATATATTCTTGACCTTCCTTTTCAAATCCACCTAGTATTCCATGACCTACATCTTCGGTTTTGATACTTACAAGCTCTTTTAAATAGTCTATATATTCTTTTTTATTGCTATTTAATGTATCTAAGAGAATTTTTTTCATATTTCCTCCCAAGATTTATTTTCACATTTAAGATTTCAAAGTTAATATCCTCTGCTTAAATTACAATCTTTCTTTTTATTTAATACCTATCCTTTTTATTTAGCACCTATGCAAAACTAATAATTCTTATAGCTTACTAGTTAAGTAATATTTATTATTTTACTTTAGCTGATTTTTTTAATTTTATGTTATTTATCCATATAGCAAATAACATTACCAAACCTTTTATAATCATCTGATTATATGAAGATACACTCAATAGGTTTAATCCATTTCCTAATATTCCTATTATTCCAACACCTATACATGTACCTACTATAGAACCAGAACCACCCATCATATTAGTACCTCCAAGCACAACTGCTGCTATAGCATCCAATTCGGCTCCATCTCCAACAGTTGGTGAACCTGATGCTAAACGTGAAGATAATATTATTCCAGCTAAAGCTGTTAATAATCCAGCTAAGGCATATACTTTAACTATGACTTTATTTACTTTTACTCCACATAGTCTAGCTGCTTCTTCATTCCCACCTACAGCATGTACATGGCGTCCAAAATCAGTTCTTTTTAAGAGAAAATGTCCTGCTATTACGACTATAATCATAATTATAACTGGTATTGGTATTGGTCCAACATATCCTCTACCAAGCATCTTAAATGCATCTGTGTTTACTGATATAGGTCTCCCTCCTGTAAACACAAAGCTTGCTCCACTTATTATTGTCAACATAGCTAAAGTTACGATAAATGGTGGTAATTTTTGTGTTGAAATAATTGCACCTTTTATGATACCTAGTATTGTTCCAATTGCTAATGCCAGTAACATACCCACCCATACAGGTGCATTGTAATTCACTACTGTTGTAGCCCAAAATGTACCTACTAAAGCAATTACTGCTCCTACACTTAAGTCTATTCCTCCTGTAATTATTACAAAAGTCATCCCTACTGCAAGAATTGCATTTATTGATATTTGTCTTCCAACATTAATTAAATTATCTAAAGTTAAAAAATTAGATGAAGCTACACTCATTATTATAAAAATTATTACAAGTCCTATAGCTGCACTCCCCTGGTCTTTAAATACACTTGTTAATTTTGATAATAATGGAGATGAAGCATTTTCTTTATGCTTAGTTATTGAACTCATTAATTTTACCTCCAAAAGCCAATTTTAATACATTATTTTCAACCATTTCTTCACCTTCTAAAAAGCCACTTATATGACCCTCTCTCATAACCATTATCCTGTCACTCATTGATATCAACTCTGGTATCTCTGAAGATATCATTATGATACTTACGCCATCCTCTACCAAGTCACCCATTAGATTGTATATCTCTGCTTTAGCATTTACATCTATACCTCTAGTCGGTTCATCCATAATTAATATGTCTGGTTGTAATAAAAGCCATCTGGCTATTATAGCTTTTTGTTGGTTACCACCACTTAAACTCTGTATAACCTGATTCATATGTGGAGTCTTTATTTTTAAAGCTTCTATGTATTTTTCTAAAACTTCTTTTTCTTTTTTTCTATCTATAACTGATTTAAATTTAGATACTTTCTTTAATCCTGCCATAGTTGTATTTTCTTTGACACTCATCTGTAAAAATAATCCAGTGCCTTTTCTATCTTCTGTTATCAACCCTAAACCATTTTCAATTGCATCCGATGGTGTTTTAAATTTAATTTCTTTATTATTTAAATATATTTTCCCAGAACTATATGTTCTAAGTCCAAATATAGCCTCTACGATTTCACTTCTCTTGCTTCCAACTAATCCACCTATTCCTAAAATTTCTCCTTTTCTTATATTAAAGCTGACATTATTAAAAACATTGTTTTTAGTTAGATTTTCTACCCTCATAATTTCTTCTTTGATTTCTACCTTTCTTTTAGGGAAAAATTGGTCTAATTTTCTATCTATCATTAAATTAACTAATTCTTCCTCAGATGATACTTCTTTGGTATTCAAAGTCGAAATCGTTTTCCCATCTCGCATTATAGTTATTCTGTCACAAATCTCAAAAAGTTCTTCCATTCTATGAGAAATATATATTATACTAACTCCACTACTCTTTAAATCATTTATAAGTCTAAAAAGTATCTCAGTTTCTTTTTTACTTATTGAAGATGTTGGCTCATCCATTATCAAGACCTTAGTTTCTGATGATAAAACTCTTGCTATTTCAACCATTTGCTTTTGAGCTATACTAAGTTCTTTGACTAAGCTACTTGGATTTATATCTATTCCCATATTGTCAAAAATCTTTTTAGATTCTTCATTCATTTTTTTATCATTAGTTAAGACCTTGCCATTTATTTCTTTTCCCATAAAAATATTTTGTGCTACTGTCAATTCATCAAATACTGTTAATTCTTGATATATGGCATTTATACCTATTTTTTTAGAAATATCTGGTGATATATTTTCTATCTCTTTTCCTTCAAAAATAAATTTACCAGCAGTCTTTGCATGTGCACCAGTTAAAATCTTTATCATTGTTGATTTACCAGCACCATTTTCACCCAGTAGTGCATGAACTTCGCCATGAAATAACTCAAAATTAACATTATCCAACGCCCTAACTCCAGGAAATTCCTTAGCAATATTACTTAACTTTAGAATTATATTACTCATAATGACACTCCTTTTTAGATAGGATTTCTTTTAAATAATCTTATTTTTTATTAATTCTTAAAGTCTTTTATATTTTCTTTATCATAAAGTAAGGCTGGTACTGGTATATTTTTCTCTATCTTTTCACCTTTTATAGCCTTTACTACTGCTTCTACTGCCAAACGTCCCATTTCTTTAGGTTGTTGCTGAATCATAGCAAGAACAGTTCCATCTGTTATTCCAGTTGCTGCTTCATCAGTTAAATCAAATCCTACAATCTTAACATCCTTATTTTTTGCAGATTCAAGTGCAGCTTTAGCTCCTAATACACTATTTTCAGCTGTTGCATATATTATATCTACATTTGGATTAGATTGAATTAAGTTTTCTACAGTATTAAGAGATTCTTCTCTATCATATCCTGGTTGTGAGTTTAATATTTTAACATTAGCTGAACCTTTTAATGCTTCTTTAAACCCATCTATTCTTTGCATTTGTATTTGAGATTTTAAATCTGTTACTATTGCAATTTCTGATTTTCCACCTAAGTTTTCATCTATATACTTTTTAGTGTATTCGCCTAATTTTTTACCAGCATCGTAACTAACTGTTCCAACATAACTTGTAATATTTTCAGTATTTAATACAGCATCTACTGTAACTACAGGCATTTTTTCAAATGCTCCCTCTACAGCTGGTACTATAGCTGAATTATCTGTTCCAAGTACTATCATTCCATCTACATCCTGTTGTATAAAATCTTCTATAGCTGATGTTTGCTTAGCTACATCTTGGTCTGGGTCATTTACTATGACTTTTACACCTAGTTCTTTAGCTTTTTCTTTTATCCCTTCATCAATGTCTATAAAAAATTGATGTTGAAGAGTTATTGTAGATACCCCTATAGTTAAATCTTTCTTAGCTGAATTATCCTTCTTTTCTGATTTACCTGGTCCATCCATTGAACATCCTGTTAACATTCCTACTGCTAGTGTTGCAACAATTCCTAAAGATAAAATTTTTCTCATAATTACCCTCCATTTTTAATAGTTTTAGATTTGAACAATTTTAATTTTTATTTATTAATATCTAAATATTTTTCAACATCTTCCCTATAAGGCATTCCAGATTGAGCACCTAATTTTGTTACAGATAGTCCTGACACTACTACAGCATACCCTACTGCTGTATATAAGTCTTTGCCTTCTGTTATAGCTACTGACAATGCTCCATTAAAAGTATCACCTGCCCCTGTAGTATCTTGAACATCAACATTTATACAAGACACATGTTTTACTTCTTTACCATCATAAAATCTAGCTCCATTTTTTCCTTCTGTTACTACAAGTTTATTTGGATGTTTTTTTAATACTTCTTCTATACTTTCCTCTGTGTCAAAAACTATCTTATATTCATGTTCATTTGGTGTTAAATAGGTTACTTTTTCTATTATATCTTCATCTAATCTTATTGCTGGTGCTGGATTTAATAAAACCTTTATATTATTTTCAAAACAGAAATTTACTACATATTTTATTGTTTCTAGTGGAATCTCTAACTGTAGTAATACTATATCTGCATTCTTTATCTCTTCTTCATTCTTTTTAATTAAGTTTATATCTACTAGTTCATTTGTTCCTGGCACAACAACAATACTATTATCATTTTCACATAGTGTTATGACAGCAACACCAGAACTTTTTTGATTATTTCTAGCTATCAAATTATAATCAACTTTATTCTCTTTAAAATTTCGTATCAATTCTTCGCCTAAGCTATCTTCCCCTACACAAGATATCATTTTTACATTTGCACCTAACTTAGATGCTGAAACTGCTTGGTTAGCACCTTTTCCCCCAGGTGATGTAAAAAAGCTATTACCTAGTATTGTTTCTCCTTTTTCTGGTCTTTTATCTACAGAACATACCATGTCCATATTTACACTTCCTATGACAACTATGTTTCCCATTACGTTACTCCTTTACATATCTATTTATGCTTTTCATGCTGTTAATTACTTTCTTTAGTTGAAGCTCTTATCACTAGTTCTGCCTTAAAAATTAATTCATCAAAGGATTCTTTCTTATCTCCTCTTAAACAATTTATTAATATTTCACTGGCTTTATATCCTATATCATAAGATGGTTGTCGTACTGTTGTAAGTGGAGGACTTATTAAACTAGAAGTTTGAATATCATCAAATCCCACAACGCTTACATCGTTTGGTATATTTAATCCTCTTTCTTGAAGACCTCTGATAACACCTATTGCAATTAAATCATTTGCACAAAATATCGCATTAAAATCTATCACTTCTAATTTTTTTATAAATTCTTGGCCCCATTCAATCTTATATTTTCCTTCAAATACATAATTAGAATTGTAATCTAAATTACACTCAGTTAAAGCTTTTTTATATCCTTCTAATCTATCTATTGCTATTTCATTTTGAAGTGGACCACTCAAGTATATTATTTTCTTATTTCCAATATCTAATAAATGTTTTGTAGCTATATATGCACCCTCAAAGTTATTTATTTTAACTATGCCTTTTAAGGTTTCTTTATTCATACTTATTTTCTTATCGATTAATACTGTTGGTATTTTTATATCTTTGTAATTTGCCTCTTTCCAGTTTGTATTTGATGATGCTGCAAATATAATTCCATCTATCATTCTTTCTGATAATGTTCTTATCCCTTCATATTCCTTTTTGGCATCTTCATCTGTATTACATAAAATTATATTATAACCTTCCTCATTAGCTTTATCTTCCACACCTCTTGATACATCTGTGAAAAATGGATTTCGTATATCTGGTATAAGAAGTCCTATTGTATTTGTTCTTTTAGTTACTAAACTTTGTGCTAATTTATTTGGAACATAATTTTTTTCCTTCATTATTTTTAAAATCTTTTCTCTTGTTGCTTGACTTATATTTTCATCTTTATTATTAATGACTTTTGATACAGTTGTTTTGGAAACACCAGCCAATTCGCCAATCTCTTTTATAGTTATACTCAAGAAGTTCACCCCCACAATTTAGGAAACCGTTTTACTTAACCGGTTACCTAGATACTATCATATCTTTTTTCGCTTTGCAACTACTTTATACAAATTTTGATATTTTTCTCATTTTTCATAATATTGCAATTTATAAATTCAAATTTAATATTTATATTAATATACAAAAAAAAATTAATATACTTTTATAATTATTTAAAAGTACATTAATTAATTTAAGTAATCTTTATTAAAGTTCAAGTCCTTGTTCTATAATCATTTTTTTATCATTTTCAATTCCATTTCCTACAGTTGTTAAATAATCACCTACAATTGCAGAATTTACACCACCATTAAATCCAATTTTGTCATACCCTTTTAAAGATAGCCTTCCACCAGCATATCTTATGTATACATTAGGAATTATAAATCTAAATACTGCTGTTGTTTTTAATATTTCCATAGGCTCTAATACATCATAATTTTCCATAGGAGTATTCTTAATAGGGTTTAAAATATTTATTGGAATTGATTTGGTATTTAATTCTCGTATTTCAAAAGCCATTTGTAGTCTTTGTTCTTTACTTTCATTCATCCCAATGATTCCACCTACACATACATCTAATCCAGCCCTTTTAGCTTCTTTAATTGTTCTTATTCTGTCTTGATAAGTATGTGTTGTACATATATTATCAAAATTATCTTTAGATGTCTCGACATTATGATGATATGTAGTCACACCTACTAATTTTAGCTTTTTAGCTTGCTCATAATCTATAATTCCTAGAGATGCACATAATTTTAAATTAGTATTTTCTCTTAATCCTTCATAGATATTTAAAATATCATTAAACTCTTTTCCTGTCATACCTTTACCACTTGCAACTAAAGAGAATCTATGTACTCCTTTACTTTCCATTTCTTTAGCTCTCTTTAAAATCTCATTATAATCTAGTAATGAATATTCTTCTATCCCAGTTTTATAATGAGATGATTGTGCACAAAATTTACAGTCTTCACTACATTTGCCAGACTTAGCATTCATTATTGTACATAAATCTACTTTTCTTCCCATAAAATATTCTCTTATTTCATTTGCAGATTTTAATAAGATATCAAAATTGTTTTTGTTATTAGTGTCAATACTTATTAAATTAAGAGCTTCTTCATAATTTATTTCTTTTCCACTCAATATTTTATTTTTTAATTTGACTATGTATTTTTCCATATATCCTCCTATTTGTCAACTTATATTCTTTATATAGTTTACTTATTATATATAGTATTACATAGACAACATTTATTGGTCAACTTTATTTTATATATAGGTTTACTATTACGAAAAAAAATACTGTTCTAAAATAGTATTTGTATAATATCTTATACGTATCATTATTAAAACAGTATTTTTTATTAAAGAATCATTCTTATTAATTTATAAAACTATTCTTGTCTTAACTCCATCCAAGCTTTCCATTGTAACAACCTCTAAGCCTTCATACTCTCTAAATAGCCATTTTAAATCCTTCATAGCTTGATTAACCTGACTTTTTGTTAGATTATTTATAAAATATTCTTTTCTAGTTTCCTCATACTCTTTGCTAGTTAAAAAGTTTCTTAGAAAATTAAATGCAAATACACTTGGAATATTGTTTACATTAGCTTTCTTGCTATTTTCTTTCTCATAGTAAATTTTCATAAATGCATACTCCTTTGATACTTTTAAATTTCTCTTACAATAATTATATGCATTTAAGTCCTACTATTCTTATAATTTTATTAATTCATATTCTTTATTTCCCATTCCCATTTCACACGCATAGTCTATTATTCTAGTTCCATTTACATGAGGATGCTCATGTTTAAACACATCATGACCCATTTCCTTACAAACCAAATCATAGCATGCTTGTTCAATAGCTACTGGGTCTGTTGATGCTAATATTCCTATATCATGTGCAATCGGTCTACCTGACCAAGGCACACAATCACAAAGTGGAGTCACATTCATAACAAAAGTTATATATCCTACCTTATCTTTTTTGTTTGATACTGCTCCATAAGCGTATTCTGCCATCTTTTCAACAAATACATCTGAGTCACTTTCCCATTGTATAGTTACTGCTCTAGTTGGACAGACAGTTGGACATTCTCCACATCCATAACACACATCAGAATCTATAATCGCCTTCTTATCTACTATACTTATAGCTTTTGTAGGACAAGAATTAACACATTTTCCACATCCTACACACTTCTTCTCTTTTACTACTGGTGTAACATCAGAATGTTGCATTTGCTTTCCTGCTGCACTTGCACACCCCATAGCTAAATTTTTTAATGCTCCTCCAAAACCTGCTGCTTCATGACCTTTAAAATGACTCATTACTATCATTGCAGAAGAATTATAAATTTCGCCACCTATTTTCACACTTTCAAAATGTTTTTTATCTATTTGTACATTTTCATAATTTCTACTGTACAATCCATCTGCAATTATTACTGGTGCATTTACCACTGCATAGGCAAAACCATTTTCTATAGCTGTTGTAAGATGGTCTACAGAATTTGTTCTACTCCCTGTATATAATGTATTTGTATCTGTTAAAAATGGCTTTCCTTCACAATCTTTAATCTTATCAACCACTTGTCTAACTGCTACAGGACTCATATATGTAGTATTTCCTTTTTCTCCAAAGTGAAGTTTGATTGCTACTTGGTCATTCTTTTCTATTAAATCTTTGAATCCTGCTGTATCAAATAATCTTCTTACATTGTTTGGCACATTTTTATTTTGCGAATTTGAGTATAAGTCACAAAAATATACTTTTGACTTTTCCATATCTACACCCCTTTAAAATATTTACTTGAATTAATTTTATCACTTTTAAAGTAATTTTTTAGTATATTTTACCACAATTAAAGATTCTTATCTTTATTTAATAAAAACAATATTATTTTAACTCCTTACTACATTTTTTTAATTCTTTACTAGTTTAGGCTCTATATACTATAGCATATCTTAAATAACCTATAATCACTAGATTATAATCTATCTCCTTTTTTATTTTTAAACAATTCCTTAAGCTAATAATTTAATTATTATAAAATATAATGAGTACGACTAAAACAAAAAAAGACTTGAAACTTAAGTTCAAGTCTTTTTTACTTAGATATATTCTTATATATTACTAAGTATATTTTTACACAATACAGTGCTATTTACATTTATAATAAAGATATCATTAAACTGGTTTTTTATTAAATAAAATAACAGCTGATAACAGACACACTATTGAAATAATGATTGTTACAATGATTGGAATAATAAATTCTGGAGCCGTCACTTTCCCTGAAATCAAATCTATATTTTTTGATAATATGAAATTAGGCGTATAAGGTGCAACCTGTTTAGGAATAGAAATTAAACTCAAAACAAGAGTTACTACTAATACAAGTAATACACTTGCAAATGCTGGTCTAAATAGTACACATCCAAGAATTAATATAGTAATATACATAATACCAATTATCCATAAGTTAAATGCTGAAAATACAACATGATTAAGATTTGCAGTTGGCCAAAAATACATTGTATAACCATAAGTACATAAAAAGCTCAGCCAGAAACCAATGGTCATAATAATTACTGAAATAGAAAATTTAGACAATACTACAGACGAACGTGACAATCCTTTAGTCAACATAATGACAAGTGTCCCTTTAGAATATTCGTTTGATAAAATATTACAAAAAATAATTAGAGTTAAACTCATTCCAAGACCAGAAATATTGCCAGAAAACTGTGTCCAAGAATCTAAAGCAGTTGGTAGAGCAGTAACTTTTAAAGTTGGGGCAAAATGAGCAATCAAGTCTGGCATAAATTTAGCAGAAAGAGGACTCATTATTCCAAATATTAAAAATAAAATAATCAAACTAAATAATTTATAATTTCTTACGTTCTCTACAAATTCTTTTTTTGTAAATGCTATGTATTCTCTCACTTTACTACCTCCAAAAATAAATTTTCAAGTGACAATTCTATTAATTCCATCTTTATTGGACAAAGATTCATTTCTGCAAGTGTAGATATGGCTGTTTGTTGTATTGATTTTATATCTTTACCATGGAAAATAATTTCCATATTAGTCTCTTCTGAATCTTTAAGTAAGGATTTAATGCTACTACTAGACTTAAATGCTTGGATTTCATCATTACTTGAAAACTCCAATAAAAGTCTATCTTTTCCGTGCATACTTTTTATTTCTGAAAGTGTACCACTAAGAGCAATGCTTCCGTTATTTAATATAGCTACATGGTCACAAATTCTTTCAACATCAGACAGTATATGTGTTGAAAATATTACAGTTGTTGAGTCTTTGATTTTAAACATAATATCTAATATTTCTTTTCTCCCAACAGGGTCAAGTGCGCTTGTTGGTTCATCACAAATAAGTAATTTAGGGCGTGAAAGTAATGCTTGAGCTATCCCAAGACGTTGCTTCATTCCACGAGAAAATCCACCTATTCGTTTCTTTTCATTTCCAAGTCCCACAAGTGTCAACAACTCTTCACTTCTTAACTTTATTTCTTGTTTTGAAAGCCCTGTGATTTCTCCACAAAGAGAAAGATATTCAAGTGGTCTCATATAGTTATAAAACTCTGGAACATCAGGTAGATAACCTACATGGCGATTAGAACTTGTTCTTCCATAAGTCACCTTCTCACCAAAAACATTTATAGTTCCACTATCTGCTTCAATTAACCCAAGCACCATTTTCATTGTTGTAGTCTTGCCTGCACCATTCTTACCTACAAATCCAAATACTGACCCTTCTGGTACAGTAAGATTTAGCTTATCTATTATCTTTCGATTACCAAAACTTTTTGATAACCCATTTATTGAAACAATATTCATCATTCATCACCTCTTCCTATAGTGAAATATAAAATTGGACCTATTATACTTATAAATAGCACTAAAATAATCCATATTGCCTTATTACCAATTTTATAATTTGGATGTTTTATTATATGAATAAGTGCAGTAATTACAAGTATTAAATTTAAAATAATAACAGGAAGTAAAAGTGGTAGATATTCCATTAAATTTTCCATAATCTTATTCCTCCAATAAAGATAATTTTTCTATAAGAAATCTGTATTCTTTGTTCTCATTTAATACAGAGAACATAGGATTATTCTTAATAGCAGCAACAATACCTGCCTTTACAATTGTATCATCACGTGTAATACCTGTTCCAATCTCAGAAATCCAGCAATCAATATGATTAAAAAAGTCATCACTATGTAGCATAATTGGATATATATCACTTATTGCCAAATCTACATATCTTTGTAACGACTTAATAGCTCCTTTAGTATTTCCATGTATTAAATTCATTTGTATCTGAGTCAAATATACAGAAAACATAACACCAGGAGATAATTCATTAAGGTCAAATGTATCTGAAATTATTAAAATACGTCTTTCTATTTCTTCAATTTGTGATTTATCTGAGTTTTGCAGAAGTCCCACTAAATCTTGAACTAATAATGTAAGATTCTGATATGCTCCAATCTGTAACGTTTCATTAGCTTCATTAGTTTGACCATTCATCATTTGTCCCTGTGCAAGAAGTATGCTTTCATTTACCATGGGAAAATTGCTATCTTGAAATAAATCAATAACTTCTATAGGTTGATTTAACAAGATATAACAAGTTGCCTCCATACCTTTTGACTGACGACAAATTTCTATATCATCACTTGTTTCTCGTATTCGAATAAAAATTTCTAATGCTTCACTAATTAATAGTTCACGTTTTTCTTCATCTACAAGGTCATAATGATTAATTATCAAAATACCCATCTGATAAATCAAAGGAAAGCATGAATAATATTTTTTTATGGTTTCTCTTATTTCATCCATAACTTCATCAAATGGTTTAACAGTAAAATCTTTACACAATCGCTGATATAGTTTATTAATATCTTCCTTAATCATTTGTGGTTCGTAGCAAATTAATTCATCAACTGTAATGTTGAAATATGTCGCGAGTTGTGGTAAAAAAGTGATATCAGGATAACTTTGCCCAGTTTCCCATTTAGACACAGAAGCTTTAGAGATACCTATATAATTTGCAAGTTCATCTTGTGTAATTCCTTTTTCTTTACGCTTTAAAATTAGTGTTTTTGCAATGTTTAATTCATTCATATCAACGCCTCCTTTGTATAATTATATCCTTAAATACATAAACCTAACAAGCGATTTGAAGTTGACTTTTGATGAAAAAATCAACCATAGAGAAACAAATAAGCAGGTATCTTAGATACCTGCTTAAATATATTTTTAAATTCAATTTATATAATTTTTTATTTATTCCAATCATTTCCACATTTTTATACAAAACCACATATGAATATATCCAAATATATTTTTTATTTATCATGTTTTTTAAACGTCTTGTATAAAATATCTTTTAATATGAGTACATTATTCTCATTGCTCATCCTGTATTCCTTTTCAAATCTTGAATATAATTCTTCAATAGCTATTTGATACTTTTCTATCCCTTCTATGTCAACATATGTTTCTAAAATAGGATACTTAGAGCTCCATGCTTTTGTCCAGTCAACATCCTTACTAATATTATCAGTTACATCTTTAGAACATAAATTACTTTCATCGATTAAGTAATCATAAGTAATATTAAATAGCTTTGATATATTTTTTATATTTTCTAAGTCTGGCTTAGCTTGCCCTAATTCCCACTTGCTAATAGTTTGTCTAGATACATTTAGTCTTTCAGCCAACAATTCTTGAGAATAATTATATTTCTTTCTTAGTTTTGTAATCTTGTCTCCTAAATTCATATATTAAACTCCTTTCAAGGTAAAAATAATTATATTTCAATTATAAAGTATTAAACTCAATGATTCTACAAAGCAAAGTTTGAAATATGTAAACTTTAATTTACATACATGATGAATCATTCTATATGAACAATACTAATATTAATATTTAATTATAGATTTTTTAATAAAAATTAATTATTTATTCTTAAATAATAAAAAATGCTTGTGTTGTAGTTAACTCCAAGTAGTATACTCTATTTAAGAATTGAGTAAAACATAATGAGTTTTATGTAGAGATATTGTACAGTTTATAAATCATATCATACTAAAAAGGAAATAAGGGAATTGTTTTCTAAACTTACAGGTGTTAATGTTGATGAAAGCCTATATTTAATACCACCATTTTATACAGATTTTGGAGAAAATATAAGAGTTGGAAAGGATGTATTTATTAACCATGCTTGTACATTCATGGATAGAAGTGGAATTACGATTGCAGATGATGTACTGATTGGACCTTAAGGTAAATCTTATAACAATAAACCCTCCTTTAGAGCCCTCAGAAAGACATTCCACTGTGTCTACACCCATAGTTATAAAGAGGAATGCTTGATTAAGTGCAGGAGCAATGATTATGCCAGATATTACAGTAAGTGAAAATACTGTTGTTTCTGCAGGAGCAGTAGTCACAAATGATGTACCTCCAAATACTGTGGTTGCAGGTATCCCTGCTAAGATAATAAAAACTGTATGTTAGATTCTAAGTTTAAATTTGGTTATTAGTTCAATAGAATATTATTATAGTATTTCAATAAAAAAGACATTTTTAATTTAATTAAGTTTGTCTTTTTTTATTGATTTTTATTATACTCATTTCAAGTTTTATTGTCAAAGTTCTTGACAAGTAAACTTGTCATAAGTATAATAAAAGTACCAAGTAAACTTGGCATCCAAATAGGAGGTATCTTACATGAATAAAGAAGAAATTTTAAGTAAGAGTCGTCAATCCACTAAAGATGAAGGCTTAGAGTATATTGAAAATAAAGGCAGAAAAATAGGATATTCAATTTTCATATGTGTCTTCGCTTTCATTGTAATATTTAACGCCTTTATTGGACAAAAGAGTGATGCAGTATCTGCTTTATTTTGGACATTTGGTCTTGCTGAAAATATAGCAAAATACCAATTCACACATGAAAAAAAGAATTTAATTTTGGCTATTGGTTTCTTAATTACAACTATATTCTCATTAACTAATTTTGTTTTATCATCATTAAGGTAAGCAATATGAATGAAGAATTAATATTAAAAAATCACTTAAAAATAGCAAGAACAGAGAAAAAATTATCTCAAAGTCAGCTAGCTGAAATGGTCGGCGTGTCAAGAAACACTATTAGTTCAATAGAAACAGGTCAGTTTAATCCAACAGCAAAATTAGCACTTATTTTATGTATAGCTCTAGATAAAAAATTTGAAGATTTATTTTACTTTGAATAAAATGTATTGTAGTCATAAAATATAAAAGAAACCATAGTTATTGTATATTTTATTCACTTCTAAAACTCAAAATAAAAAGAGTTAAATAAATAAATAAAACAAAAAGAGTAAATGGTTAGATATTTATTATCTTATCACTTTACTCTTTTATTTATTTTAAAGTCTTATACATCTCTTTAATACCCTACATTCCATATTCATTAAAATAACTCCTATTTTCAAAAACCTCATTTTTAAATCCATATGTTGTCTAAATATAAAATAAATATACAGGTACCTTAATAAATATGTTGCAAAATTATTAAGGTACCTGTATAATATATTTCATAAGGTGCCTTATCATTATAAATCATATTATTTAGGAGGATAACATGGAAAATGAAAAATCAAACATTAAATATTTAAAAGAAGAACCAATAAAAAAAACTATTCTTTATTTATCTATTCCTATGATGATAGGAATGTCAGCTGGAACTATCTATAATGTAATTAATGCCTACTTTATAGGTTTAGTTCATGACACAGCTATGCTTAGCGCAATAACATTGGGACTCCCTATATTTACAATTCTAATGGCTTTTGGAAATATGTTTGGCGTTGGTGGTAGTACATTCATAACTAGGCTAATTGCACAAAATAATAGTGATGAAGCCAAGAAAATTGCTGGATATACTTTTTATGCAAGTATTATAACAGGTCTATTGATAGGTCTAATTGGCTACTTACTAATGAATCCTATTATTAGATTATTAGGTTCCGATATGACTACATTTGAATATACAAAACAATATGCAATTACACTATTTGTTGGCGGATTTTCTATTATATTGAACTTCTCTCTTGAACAAATTGTAAGGTCTGAAGGTGCATCAAAAGAATCTATGTATGGTATGTTTGTAAGTGTAATAGTTAGTATCATATTAGATGTTTTATTTATACTAGTTCTTAATATGCATGTGTATGGTGCTGCATTATCAATGATACTTTCTAACATTGCATCTAGTGCTTATTATGTTTGGTATTTAAATGTTAAAAGCGAGAACCTTAGAGGGTTTTTACATTACATAAAAATCAGCATAAACAGTCAAGTTGAAATATATAAAGTTGGTGTATCCCAATTAATCCAATGCTCTTTCTTAATTGTGACTACATTATTATCCAATAACTACTCTATGCAATATGGAAATAACATAGTTGCTAGTTTTGGTATAGCACTTAGAATTGCTCAAATTCCAGAATTCTTTGTTATGGGTATTGTTTTAGGTGTAATGCCACTTATAGCATATAATTTTTCTAATAAGAATATACCTCGTTTAAAGGAAAGTATAAAGTATTCTGCTTTATTCATATTTGTAATCGCAGTTGTATTTTCAGGAGTTGTTTATATATTTAGAACCCAAGTAATACAAACATTCTCAGTTGATACGTCAGTTATTGAAATAGGAACGTATGTATTGGTAGCTATGTTAGTATCTGCCTTATTCAATGGAGTTACATCTTTATTTATGACAATATATCAAGCATCAGGAAAAGGCATTGAAACAGGTATAATGTCTATAAGCCAAGGTGGATTGTATATACCTATAGTAATATTGCTTAATTATTTTTATGGACTTGATGGGCTAATATGGTCTATGACAGTAACAGAAATTATAACATTTTTAATAGGTGCAGTTTTATATATACCTTATAGTATAAAACTTAAAAAGGCATCAACTAAAAATAAAGTAAGTCTTATATAAGATTTACTTTATTTTTAATTTTAATGTTAGTCAATACAAATTATTTTATTATATGTAATTATTAATATATTAATCAATTTTATTAAAAATAACAGACTTCTCTTTTAAAGAGATTTTTCCTACTTGATATCCATATTCATTTAATTCTTTTTTATATTTTAAAAACGAATGGTCTATCTCTATTCCTGCAATATCTTTTATTTCTTCAAAAGTTAATTTAAATGATTGATTACCATTTTTCTTGACATATTCCCATAAAGAACTATATTTGCTCATTTTATATCACTCCTTTTAAAATTATATCTTATCTATTAGTTTATATTCTATCACTATTAATTTATAAAGTTATGCTACTTATTATTTATATGAAAAAATATACAAATAATAAGTAGCAATTTTTTATAATTATCATATTTTCTTCATATTTAAGAAAAGTCACTCATAGTTAAAATATTTTTTTTAAGAAAGTTTACTTCATCAGAAAACAAATTTTAATTGTTCTTATTTTTATTATGTAATTATTCAAGACAATATGTCATTGTTGAAATACAACTCTAATAACTAAATATTTTTATACATTCACTATTTAAAAATCTTTTTTATTGAATTTAAGTTAAATTTATCGACATTTCAGTAATAGCGTTTTCTTCATTTTCAATATGAATGTAGATTCTATTATAATTAAAGCTCTACATCAATCTTTTTACCACTCATTGAACAACAACTAACTTTTGCCTTATCAATAGAAAATATTTCAAACTTACCGTCTCCTACAGAGTACATCTGACCTAAACTTGGCATTATTTCAAGTGCCTTAGCTTGTGTTTCTTTTGATGTAACGAATACTGCTTCACCCAAAATACGTAGAGTATTAAGTTTTTGGTCTATACAGCAAAGCTCAACCTTTGGATTAAAAATAAGTTGCTTAAACATATCTTTTTGATTAGATGTGCAAAATGTAAGTTTGCCATCATATTCCATAGCAAATCCTAGAGGACGCACATGTGCTTGATTGTTCTCATCAGCTGTTGCTAAATAATAAACTCCTGCTTTGTTCAAAAATTCTAATACTTTCATAATTTTTACACCCCTTTTAAATACTTGTATTAAGGATTATCCTTTGATATAATTTTAATATAAAATAAGAAAAAAACAAGTATGCAGTTTTTTCTGATAAAGTATAAAAAAGATACTATTGGAATTGAGGAGTGAATTAAAATGAGTTTAGATAATAAAAATAATATAACTGAAAATGCTGAAGAATTAACTTGCCCTATACGTTACGCATTAGATGTTGTTGGTGGAAAGTGGAAATTACCTATTATATGTATGTTAGCAGTTGATAATCCAATTAGGTATAGTAGTATAAAAAGAAAATTAGATGGAATTACAAATACTATGCTAGCTCAATCATTAAAAGATTTAGAGTCTGATGATATTGTTCATCGTAAACAATACAATGAAATTCCTCCAAAAGTTGAATATACATTAACGGATAAAGGTAAAAGTATTGTACCTATTTTGCGACAATTTGCTAATTGGGGCGCTATTAATATGCAGGAGAAAAACACATGCGGACTTAATTGTAAAGAATGCAGAAAAATAACTTAATCATATAATATACAATCATTACAAACTTTTTTTTAGTTCTTTAATAATATATAAAAATATTTTTGTTAGTTTTCAATATTTGCTACATATATTTATTTCTATATAAAATTTGTTATTATATATAATTTTAAAATTTAAGATAAGGGGAATTAATATGTCAAATAATATCAAAATAATAAAAAAAGAAATAAACTATTTCTTATTAATAAATTTTTTACTGATTGCTTTTACATCAATATTTTTATTTTGGTCAATATCAAAACCAAATAATAGTGAACTTATATCAAGCTTCTCTGTATTATTTATGTATATTCCTGCATTTTCAGCAATTGTTGTCCTAAAAAAAGTTTCTAATTACAAGTTTGATTCAACAGTAGATAAATTTTTAAAGTTTTTTGCTATAACTACAATTATAAGAATAGTAATATCTATAGCTGAAACATTTTTAATCCATAGTAGTATTATTTCTTCAACAATAGATACATTAACATCTTTTTATCTTTTAGCGGTTGTTCTTTACAATGAATTTCAATTTGAAGTTTTAAATTTATCTTTAAGTAAAAATTTCAAAAAAGTTTTAGGTATTCTATTAATATTCTTGATATTAATTATAGTTAGAAGTGTTATTGATAAAGAGGGTTTATCAATTAATATTGTAAATAAATTTTTCACAGTATTTATAAATATAATTATAAATTTATGTTTTGGCTTTAATTTATTTTTTGGAGAAGAATTTGGATGGAGATACTTTCTTCAACCTAGACTACAAAAGATTTATGGCAAAAAATTTGGTGTATTAATTTTAGGTTTTATATGGGGAATTTGGCATTTGCCTCTTTGTGTCACTTTGTACAGTCCCGAAACCCCATTTTATTGTGTTATTTCCCATATATCATATTGTACCTTTATAGGAATATTTTTAGGATATACCTATATGAAGACCAAAAACCTTTGGGCACCAATATTAATCCACTTAGTAAATAACAATGTTTATATTATACTTAAAGGAGGTACCGAATCTATATTTACATTAGAATCACTATTATGGAGTATTCTAGTTGATGCTATATTGTTTTTACCATTCTTATTTACTAGAGAGTACAAAACTAATAACTATGATGAAAGTTCTAACTAGTCTATAAATACATAAATCTCTAGACATAGAGGCTTTTTATATTTGTCCATAATATTGATAAAATACCTGTTTTAATATATATAAGAGTAGTCCTTATGGTATATAAGTAAAATAAAATTACTTTTTATGTAAATTTTAATAATTTGCTCATTTTAAAAACCACTTTTCATTAGATGTAAAAAAGTGGTTTTTAAAATAATATTTCTACATTTAATTTTTAGCTCATTCTTATCTAAAACAGATTATTATATATTTATATCAATCTAAAAATAGCCATTTTATGTTTTATGGTATAATAAAAATAATACATACCTTACTTTATTTTAAGTAAAATAATTTCTTAGTTTAATTTATATAGAACAGTTAAATCGGCAAAAATCAATCTAATAAAGGACTTCATAAATTTAAATATGGATATAGAAGTAGCTCTTCAAAATCTAATCGTTATTTTACATTTTGTGGTATAATAAAAATCAAGAAGGACTATACTTTATTGTTGTAGAGTAGAGTCCAGAAATTATTGATTATTCTTTTTGAACTTAACTTTTAGTTCAAAACTAAAGCTACTCTTTCGTGAACTGTACCCACTGTTTTATACAGTTAAAACATGTAAAAATAGGTTTTGCATTTGGATATAGTTCTATTGCTTTATCAAAAGTTTCGAACACCAAGTTATTGTTATTTGATTTTCCAATAACATATGAAATTATACTTCTATCGCCTAAATCTAGAATTGCACTTAAATAGGCCTTCGTCCCATTGGTTAATTTAAATTCAGTTACATCTGTTAACCATTTTTGATAGGTTTTATCTGCACTAAATTTTCTACTTAATACATTTCCAGCGATTACTTCTGGTTTACATTTAACATAACTGAATTTCTTTTTTCTACAAACAGACCTTAAACCTACGCCTCTCATTAGTCTGTACACTCTCTTGTGATTGACATTAAGTTTATACTCTCAGTTTAACTGCATAGTCATCCTTAAAGAGTCAAAAAAACCCATTCTTTTCTTCATATATCTTAGTTATTAAAGCTGCTAATTTAATGTTTTCAAGTTCTAAATTACTTTTATATTGATTGAGCCATTTATAGTATGTTTACAAAAATTTTTAGTTTAAATTATAATTTTATAAAAAACTAAATAATTTCAATATTACAATTAATAGATGATAAAATTAAAACTATATTGCTTAGAAAAATAATTAAGAATTTGAAATGGTGTATCTACCATATTATATTTTAAATATTTTTTAAAAGTTAATATATAAAAACAGGATGAGTATATAAGTCACCCTGTTTTATATATTAAACTCTAAATTTAATAAGCTCAAGTGTGTCATTTAATGCTGACATACTATCTATTTGAATCATTAACCACTTACTTCCATTAAAGAATTTTATCTCATTATACAATTGCTTTATATAATCACAACAAGTGTTAATAAATAAGTCAACCTCAACTCTATTACTTTCATTTACAATGACTAAAGCTTTGAAGGAACCTTCTTGAGGATATAAGGTACATAATGACTTTCCTCTTTTTTTGTATTTTACATTCCAACCTCTTTGCATTGAACATTTGCTATACTCGAGTTTTGGTTCCACACTATATGTTGAACTTAATATACTATTTAGCTTGTCCCACAATGGACTATTAATAAATTCTTTGATTTGTTCAAAGGTTGGTTTATTATCTTGGAAAAATGTATCTTGCCAATCCATATTCATCACCCTTTCTATTGTTCAATAGACACTGGAATAGTCCAATGTTCCATATATGCCACTTCAGGTGTAGTAGGATAATACATTTCAATCGCAAAATCAGTGGCTATTAAATTATGATTCTTCATCCATCTTTCCATAAACTTATCCGCTTTAAAAACAGCTGAATCAACTAACTCATTAAAATTTTCTGCTTCAAATCCACACACTAAATATTCTTTAGCAGGTAACTCAAAAATACTATATCCTTCCACCAATGTACCTGGCTCCACTTCTATACCTGCCATATACATACAATTACCTTCTTTTGCACTTCCCATATAAAGAGCAGCAAATTCATTTCCACCTGGGATTTTATTTGGTATATTGTGTTTCTGACTTCCAAGTTTCATCCATAATTCCTTTGCTATCGCTATGCCAGTTGTCTCACCACCCATCAACTGGCAAATAGGTATTTCTTTTTCTATTCCAATAAAAGTCCTTGGGTTACTCAATCTTCTGCGAGTTACTTCAATTACTATATCATCAGCAATCAGTGGCACACCTTCATCAACCATAATATAATTTAAAATTAATTCTGGCTTAACAAATTGATTAAGTTTTACTGGATTTGCTCTATATTCCTCTGGAGTTAATCCATATGCTTTTTTAAAAGCACGTGTAAATGTCTCATGACTTTCAAATCCAAAATTTAAGGCTACATCAAGTATACGATTCTTATGTTCTGCTAAATGTTCAGAAGCTTTTGCAAGGCGACGAAGCTTTATATATTCCATTACGGTCTTATTAACTAACCTTTTAAATAATCGTTGATAATAAAATGGTGATAAATTAGCTGCATTTGCTAAATCATCAATAGATATTTCTTCTGATAACCTTTCTTCTATCAATTCTAGTGTAGTTTGAATGGATTCCCATGCATGCATATTATAATTCCTCCTTATAGTTATCTTAAGCTTCTATATTTATATTATCAAAATCATAAAAATTCTTCTTGATATACAGTGCCTTTTTTAATCTTTACAATACTTACCAACAAGATTATTTAAACTTATTTAACTTGTATTTAGACAAGTATTCTCCCACTTCTAAGTAATATCATAAGTGGTTATTAGTTCTCTACTCTATGTTGAATATTGTAATATTAATAATAGGCTATATGACAATTACAATATTTTATTGTAAATATAAAGTATTGCAGTAAAAATAAAATATAGCAAATCTTATTTGAAGATTTGCTATATTATATATTTTATTAAATTGTTTTTAAACACTGTATTTATTTCTTTACTAAAAAATTCCTTCATATCATCCAACTGCTCTTTAGTATATACATATTTTCCATATCCAAATTGACCATATTTAAACTTTCTATCATCATTTTCCATTGGCAATAATGTGTCTGGATAAATTTCTAATATTCTATTTTTAGCTTTAGTTGTATATCTATGAGATATAACTTCAAATATAATTTTTCTATCAAAATCTTTTGGAAGAGCTTCTTTTATACTTCTAATCAGACTTCTATACTCCTCTTCCCAACCTTCATATAAAAACACAGGAGCTATTATAAATCCAATCTGATATCCAACTTTTGCAAGCTTTACAGCTGATTCTATTCTTTTCTTTGCAGAAGCTGTATAATGCTCATGTCCATCTATAATTCTAGGTGTATTTATGCTAAATCTTATCTCTGTATGGTTATTATGCTCAGCATCCAACAAGCTATCTACATCACTGTATTTAGTAACAAATCTAAATCTTCCCTTTTCTTCTTTTCCAAAAAACTCTATTGTCTTTTTCAATGAATTAGTATATGGCTCTACTGGAACAGGGTCTGATGTAGCTGCTCCTTCAAATATGGTTACTTGTGGTTTTCTATCTTCAATATACTTCTTTGTTTGTTCAAGTATCTCATCTATATTTACAAACACCCTTATAAAGGGTTTATCACCTAGTTGTGTGTTTAAATAACAATATTCACATCTTCCCATACATCCACTGACAAGTGGTAATTGATAGTTGGCAGAAGGTTTACATGTTTGAAATTTCAAGCTTTTCCTAGTACCAACTACCATTGTTTGTTTTCCATTTCTATATTGTTCATATAAATTTTCTCCTGGGATATGTTCCTTAATCCTATTTGATGATATCTTAATTATTTCTACATCTTTTTTATCCTTAAATTTATCATATATGTTTTTCCCAATATCAGTATCTAAGCTACCTTTTTCAAATATTATTCTTTTAGGATTAAACATTTATTTCACCTCTACTTAAAGTTTTTAAAATGAAGATTTTTATAAAATATTACTTAGTTAATCTTCCCCTTTTTAAGTTTCTTTATTTATCAGAAAGTAAAATAAACATTTGAGATAAATTTATTTTTTTGCATTAACTAATTACAAGTTTATTTACTTATAACAACTAACACAACCAATTTTTATCTAAAATTTAATTTATAAATTTAATTTACAAAGATTTATAGTATATTTCTCTTATTTGTTCCTTATTAAAAGTCTTTGGATGTCTCTTAATATTTGCAGCAGATATTTTCATACAGTTATCAGTTAACCAATCAATATCTGATTTTACAATACCTAAGTCACTTAGCTTTATATCTAAATCTATCTTTTTAAGGAAATTTTTAACTGCACCTGAACAATCTTCTGCACAAGTTCCACCCAATAGTTTTGATATATTTCCAAACCTTTCAATATCACTATCCCATGAACTTTCTACAATAGTTGGTGTTAAAGCTGCAAGCCCTTTTCCATGCATTACATCTTTAAGACCACTTACAGGATGCTCCATTCCATGTTGAATAGTTGTTCCAGCTGTACCAATTGTCATCCCACCAATAGTGCTTGCAAGTGTTATTTTCTCCCAAGCTTCTAAATCATCAGAATTATTGTATACATTTACTAAGCTTTCTGATATAAGTTCAATCCCATAGATAGCCTGTACATCTGCAAGAGGATTTCTTCCATTAGAAAGATATGCTTCTATGTTGTGAGCAAGTGCATCAAATCCAACTGATGCAATTATATGTTTTGGCATTGTTACCATAAGCTCTGGGTCAATTATTGAGGCTTTTGCATACATGCTATTCTTTTTTATAGATTTTTTATCTTTAGTATCTGAATTTGTAAGCACTGCAAAACAATTCCCTTCACTACCTGTGCCTGATGTTGTTGGAACTAAAACTATAGGTAGTGCCTCTTCACCTTGTTTAATTCCAAATATGTAATCATTTAAATCACCTGGATTTTTATAAGAAAAAGCTATACTTTTAGCTGCATCCATTATACTTCCACCACCAAGACCTAAAACACAATCACAACCAGTTTCTTTTATAGCTTCTACGCCTGCATATATAGTAGTTATAAGAGGATTTTGCTCTACTCTATCAAAAACTTCATATTCTACTTTAGCACCTTTTAGCAAATCTATTGTCTTATCAAGTAACCCTGTTTTCTTTGTACTGTTTTTCCCAGTTACAATTAATACTTTTTTACCATATTTAGATACTTCTATTCCTACATCATTAATTCTTCCTCTTCCAAATAAAATATTTACTGGCAAACTATAATTAAAATTCATGCTAAAACCTCCTATTTTTCTACTTTAGTAATAACTTTATTTTTTAATAAAAGTATAATTATGTATTGAAACATAATTTATAAAATAATCTTTTACTTAATTATATGTATTATTTTATTTCATATCAAGTTAACTCTATTTAATCAAATATATTTCTTGCTGAAGTACCATTAAATGATTAAAACTTAACTAAAAATTATAAAAATAAAAAAGAGTTATCTAAAGATAATTTCAATCATCTTAAGACAACTCTTTTCATTTTTGTATCATACAAATTTTTTAAACTTTATTTTCCTATATTTTAAGTCTATAACTCTATTAACATATTCATAAGTTTATTACTTCTTTGTACAAATGAATCTAATTCTCCTGGCTTTAATTCTTTATTAGAAAGTAAAGCTAAATCAGCTATTTGATTACATATAAGTGCTACTTTATCTTTCTTTTCTTCATCATCTTTAAGAGAAACTAATTTTTTGATAATTGGGCTGTTTTCATTTATTACAAGAGTTTTTTCTTCCTCAAAGCTCATTCCTAAATCCATTCCAGCAAATCTTGACTGCATTTCTGCCATTCTAATAGATTGTTCAGATACTAAAATCATAGCTGGAGTTTCTTCGTTTTTTAATCCCTCTACAGAATAATTTTTCACTCTTTCTCCGACAGCTTCTTTAAATAACCCTTCTATCTTAGCTACCTCTTCTTTATTTTCTTCACTATCTTTATTTTCATTTTTGTCTTTTAATACATCAGAAAGGTCTGCATCTATTCTGTTGAATTTAACACCATTTTCTTTGTATTCCATAAATGAAATAAAATGAGTATCTATTGATGAATTTAATACCACAGCATTTAGGTCATATTCCTTAAATAATTTTATATATTGTGATTGTTGCTCTTTATCACTTACATAGAATACTTTATTTTCATGTTTTTCTTTACATTTTTCTAAATAATCTTGAAGTGTTATATACTCATCATCAATAGTTTTAAATAATATACATTCTTTCACTTTTTCATAGAAGCTCTCATCTTTTAAACAACCATATTTAATGAATATTTGTATATCATCCCAGAACTTGTTGTATTCTTCCCTTTGATTTTTACAAAGAGATTTTAACTTATCTGCTACTTTTTTAATTATATGTTTAGAAATTTTACTTACATCTCTATCATTTTGTAAGAAGCTTCTTGATACATTTAGTGGTAAATCTGGGCAATCTATTACACCTTTTAATAAAAGTAAAAACTCTGGTATAACTTCTTTTATGTTGTCAGCTACAAAGACCTGATTGTTATATAATTTTACTTTTCCTTCTGTCAATTCAAATTCATTTTTTAATTTAGGGAAATAAAGTATACCCTTTAAATTGAAAGGATAATCAACATTTAGATGTATCCAAAACAAAGGTTCATCAAATACATTGAATACTTTTCTATAAAACTCTTTATACTCATCATCAGTACAATCCTTTGGAGATTTAAGCCATAAAGGATTAGTATCATTTAATGGTTCAATTACCTTTACATCTATAACTTCTTCTTCTTTTCCATCTTCTTTTTGCTTTTTAGCTTTTTCTTCAGCTTCCTTAGCTTCTCTTTCTAATCTTTCAACATCTTCTAAATATATCTCTACTGGTAGGAAAGAACAGTATTTGTTTATTATTCCTCTTACAGTAAATTCATCTAAAAATTCCTTACTATCATCATCAATAAATAGTGTTATCGTAGTTCCTCTGTCATGTCTACTATCTGATTCAGATATTTCATATTCTGTACCACCTTCAGATATCCATCTTACAGGAGTTGCTCCTTCCATATATGAAAGTGTATCTATTTGTACTTTTTTAGACACCATAAATGCAGAATAAAATCCTAACCCAAAATGACCTATTATGTCATTTGACTCTTCCATTTTATCCTTATATTTATTAAAGAAATCTTCTGCACCTGAAAAGGCAACTTGGTTTATGTATTTTTTTATTTCTTCCTCAGTCATACCTATTCCATTATCAATAAATTTAAGTGTACCCTCACCTTTATTTACAGATACAGTAATTTTATAATCTGATGGATTATTTTCTGATATTTCTCCTAATGATATAAGTCTTTTGTGTTTACTTACTGCATCACATGCATTACTGATAAGCTCCCTTATAAATATGTCCTTATCAGAATATAACCATTTTTTAATTATAGGAAAAATATTTTCTGTATGAATTGAAATACTTCCTTTTTCAAACTCCATTTTTATCCCTCCTCATTTTATAATTACTATTTTAAATTTTTTAAAATAGTATGTCAATATATTATAAATAAATTATTTTAAAATAAAATAATTTATTTTTCTTAGTTATTTTTTTATTCCTCTTTTAAAATTTCCTTTACCTTTGAGTTATTATACATACTATTAGGAACCTTATTAACTAGTTTTTTTAATGTCAATTTAGAGTTTTTTAAATCACCTTTATTATAATACATCATACCTAAATTATAATACGATTCATCAAAATAGGCATCTTCTTCTGAGTAATTTTCTACATACATTTTATAATATTCTTCAGCAGTATTATAGTCTTTTAATTTTTCACTAAGAATAGCTACTTGATAAGTTGCCTCTGATGTATTACCTTTATTTTCACCAGTATCTACTACCTTTTTATATAATTGTATAGAGGACTTGGTTTTCTTTTCCTTCTTTAAATTATTCGCTTTAGACATCAATTCATCTTCTGTAAATAAATCAGTATTTTTATCACTTTCATTGTCTACAGTATTTTTTTCAGAATTTACATCTTCTTTGTCATCACTTCTATCATTATTATTTGCATTAGAAGTCTTATCCTTATTTTCTTTATCATTTAAGCTAGAATTTAGTTTTTCTTCATTTTTAACACTAGTGTTTTCAGACATCTGATTTTTTAAATTATTCATCTTATAAGAGCTATATATATTTTGTCCTATTAATAATATACCTAATATTATTGCTAAATGTAGATATTTATTTTTTTTAATACTTTTTTTCTCATTAGAAGTTAAATTTTTCTGCTTTTCAGTTATATTATCTTTCTTAACAACATCTTTAGTTCCATCAAATTTAGAGTGTTTAATATTTTTATGTGAAAATTCACTTTCATAAATATCTACATCTGCATTACTTTTAATTTTTTTATTATATGTATCTAATATATTATTCTCTTGGTTTAATAAATGATTTTCTTTATCAATTCTTTTTAAAACTTCTAAACATTCATCAAATTTTATGTAATCTTCTTCTTTATCATAAATCAAAGCAAGTAACTCATAAGGCTCTATTAAGTCACTATATTGCTCAGTTATAAATTTAAAACCTTGTATAGCTTCTTTGTACATTCCTTTATTTATGAATCTTATAAGCTGATTATATTTTTCAAAGAAAATTAAAAACTCCTCAGATGTAAGCATATTTATATACTTTTCACACAGAGCAGTTTTTTCGCAAAGGGAACTCTTATAGAAACTTTCTACAGCCTCATCAAAATTACATTTTAGTAGGTTTACAAGACCTATAAGATTTAAAATATCTACATCATTTGGGCTTAAATCTCTTGCTTCTTTTAAAAAGTTTAATCCACTTGATATACAATTATTATTTATATTATCGATAGATTCATTATATAGAACACATGAGTCTTTTTTATTGAGTTTTAATATATCTTTCTTTACATCATTTAAGTTTAAAATAAATACCACCTCATGCCATAAGTATTAATTGATTTTGTTTCTAAACAAGAGATTTTACCATGTCCTCTTCACTTACTATACTTGTTACTTTTACACCAAAGTTTAAGTCTACCACTACCACTTTTCCATAAGCCAGTACTTTATTGTCTATTAGTATTTCTACATCTTGGTCTGCTAAAGTATCAAGTTCAATAAGTGAACCTTTATTTAGATTTAAAATATCTCTCAAACTCATCTTAGTTCTTCCTATAACTACAGATAACTCTAACTTAAGGTCAAGTATTCTATCTATATTATTTCTATTAGTTTCAGAAATTTCTAAAGCTAATTCATCATCTCCACTAATTTCTTTTTCAATTTTATCATTCAGTAACATTTTTGCTTCTTCATCTGAAATAAGATTACTATTATCCATAACTACACCTCTTTTTTGACAGCATCATTTATTTTCACACCCTTTTTACTTGATATAAATCCTGGTGTTGCTGTGTATGATTTTGAATTTTCTACATATACATCTATATAATCATTTATCTTTTTATTTGTTACTATTACATCTCCAACTTCTAGTTTAAGTAAATCCTCAACATTAATTGATACTTTACCTATCTCTGCAATAACTGATAATTCTATATTAGATACACTATCATAGATTTTCTTAGTGAATTCCTCTGAATTATCCCCTGCATCCATATCTAAAAATTCTACTACAGAAATATTTTCCAAAACGGCCTCTAAAGCATTGTATGGGAAACAAAGTGAAACATTACCAATATGCTTATTATCATTTAGCACTTTTAAATCTACAACACATACAGGTGCAGTTGGTGAACACAATTGTGGTAAATTAATATGTGTATGTGTATCTAACACTTGTATGTTTTCAAAGCCTTCAAATAAATGCATATTTCTTACTAAATCCTCCATAAGATGTAAAAGTAATTTCTTATCAAGTTCTGTAAGTTCTCTGTTAGTATCTATTGTAACTCCATTTCCTCCAGATGTTATATCAATCCACATATCAGCTACACTTCTATCTATTCTAAAAGAAAAGTTTTTCATAATAGGTTCCATCGAATTTTGTACTACTAAACATGAAGATGTCACTTTATCTAAAAAAGTTTGATAATTTACTTGGTCTATATTCTCAACCACCATACTAGAATTACACTTAAGTTCATAAACTATATAGTTTTTATATTTTTTACAGAATTCAGCTAATAAAAAATTTAAGCAAGTTAAATTTTCTCTTGAATAACTCTGAGGTTTGCCGAAATCATAATCTTTCATATCATACATGAATATTCCTCACCTTACATAATTATTTAGCTCTTAAATTATTAGCTATTTGCCACATTTCATCAGCTGTCTTTATTCCTTTTGAATTCATTTGAAATGCTCTTTGAGTAGCTATTAAATCAACAAATTCTTCTTGTAAAGAAACATTTGACCTTTCTCTGTAGCCTTGAACTATATCAACTTTTCCAACTTGTTTGACTTCTCCTGCATCAGTTGCAACAAATAGGCTATCTCCTTCAGATATAAAATTTTGAGTTCCTGTAGGCTCATACAAATTTATCGTTCCTATTTTTTTATTATCTACAAATAAATCTCCATTTCTTGAAACGGTTAAGTTTGTATCAGTTATATTTGTATTATTGTAGTTATAACCTGCATCAAATTGGACATCTAGTATATTTCCACTATCATCTACAATCTTACCTAAAGCATCTACATTAAATCCACCATTTCTTGTATATGCATATGTGCCATCATTTCTTATGACTCTAAAGAATCCTTCTCCATCTATTGCCAAATCACTTTTACTATTTGTTGGAGCTAATGCTCCTTGTTCATAATTTCTCATAGGAGCTGAGGCTTTAGAGCCAGTTCCAGTTGATATATCTTTACCATTTGTCGGGTAAGATGGTCTATTTAGTACTTCATCTACTAAATCAGAATATTCCATATTTAGCTTTTTATATCCTGTGGAATCAGTATTTGCTATATTATTAGATATTATATCTAGTTTACTTTGATTTGCTGATAAAGCTGTTTTACTAGTATAAAACATTGTGTACATAAAAATTCACCTCCTATTATCTATCTTACTGAACCAATCTCGCTTGCTATTTTTGCTAATTTAGAATCCATAGCTTGAATTATCTTTTGATTTGCTTCATATTCTCTTGAAATTGTCATCATATTATTGATTTCAGATACCATATCTACATTAGATGACTCTATAGCATTTTGTATTGTATATGCATTATTTGCTTTTATAGCTCCTTCTCCAGAATACAGGTTATCGCCTTCTTTTTTTAGCTTATTATAGTCATTAAAATCTACCATATTAAATTTGTACATAGCATTTCCGTCCAGTGATATTGTATTATCATTTGCTACTTCAAATTTCTTATTTCCTACATTTATATGACCCACAGCACCAGTTACAGTATTTGTTCCAAGAACATAGTATCCTTCACTAGTTATAAGGTCTCCTTGATTATCTGTCCTAAAATTACCATTTCTAGTATAAAACTGATTCCCAGCTGCATCACTAACCAAAAAGAACCCCTTACCTTGAATAGCTACATCCATTTTATTATCAGTCTGCTTTATAGGACCTTGGTTAAAATTTGTAATAGTTTCATCCATGGAAATACCTGGACTTATTTCACCTATCTCTTGCTTTTGTTTAGTTCCATTTGCGTAGTTATTGTAAGCTTCTAATTTCAATGAATCAAAACTCTTGGTTAAAAGCTGTTTACTTTTATATCCATTAGTGTCCATATTGGCTAGGTTATTGACAACAACATTTTGCTTTTGCTGATTTGTTATCATAGCCGAAACTGCTGTATATAATCCTCTTATCACATTATGACCTCCTTTTTCGTAAATTGTTTAACAAGATTATTTATTCTAAAACTTTCATCTCACTTGAATATTTCATCCCTAATGCTCTGGCCTTTTTTTCTATCTCTGCTTTGCTCATATCATTATTACTAAAAAGCATTATACATAAAGTCGATATTAATATACCAATTCCTATTCCTAAAAGTACTTTTTTATCAAATAATAATATTCTTATATTTTGTAACAACTCTTTATTAATGACAGCTCACCCTTTCCAATATGTAGCATCTTGCATATTTCCACATCATCATAACCAGAATTTATAAGATGTTTCACTTTAAGAGATAGCTCATTTTCTTGTTTTATTTCCTGTCTTGATTCTATAAAGATACTGTCTTTTTTTTCTTCATTAGTTTTTATTAAGTTATAATTTTCATAAACTTTTATATGATTATTACTTCTTATTTCAGCAAGTACTTTATCTAAAAAGAATCTTCTTTTTTCTGCAACTATCAATCTATCATTTGCCTCATATTCCTGTTCAAATATTTTGTCAAAGTACCTGTTATCTTTGTTTTTCGATTCCTTATGTAAATTTGCTATTATAGTTACTATTATCAAAATAGACACTACTATTAATATAATTTGTATCATCACATCAATCACCATCTATATAGAATATTTAAGTTCTTTTATTTTGCTTCTCAAGTTTCTTATTGATTTTCTGTGGAGTTGTGAAACTCTTGATTCTGAAACACCTAGCACTTTTCCTATTTCCTTTAGATTTAAATCTTCATAATAGTACAGTGAAAGTATTAATTTTTCCTTTTCCTTTAAATTACAAATTGCTTGAGATAAAATTTCTAGTTTTTCTTCTTCCTCTATTACATTTGCTGGAATATCTTCATCTCTGTCACTTATTGTATCTTGTACAGTTTCATTTGTATCTTCAAAGATTACATGGTTTAATGATACAATATTTAGCATGTCTATATTATTTTCGATATCATAAAGTTCCTTTTCTGAAATATTTAATTCATTCGCAATTTCATATGAAGTTGGCTCTCTTAATAACTCAGCCTGCAATTTTTCTACTACTCTATTATATTTATTTACTTTAGTTAAATTATGCTTAGAGATTGGACTTTGATTTCTAATTTCATCTAATATAGCTGATTTTATTTTTATATAAGAGTAACTAGAAAATTTTGCTCCTTTTTCAACATCAAACTTATTTATTGCATCAATCAATCCAATAACTCCACTATTTACTAAATCTTGATATTCAAAGCCTTTCCCAGGTATAAAAAATTTTCTTGCTATACTCTTTACAAGAGGCATATTCTCTTTTATTAATTCTTCTCTATTCATTAACTACGCCTCCTTAGCTTTTAAATATACTAAACATTTTTCTTAGTAGACCCTTATTCTCATCAATATCTTCTCTTGACTGACTTACCATTCTCTTTGCTATAGATATAATACACTTTGAAGCGCTACTTGTAGGATATTCCAGAATAAATGGTATCTGCTTTTTTACACATATTCCTACTTTTTTATCATCTATTATATATCCATATAACTCTAAATTAAGATTTAAAAATTTGTCTACAACCATCTTTATTCTGTTGTATGTAGATTTTGCTTCTTCTAAATTTATTACCCTGTTGATTATTATGTTTGCACTTCTCTTTATCCCAAAATTACTTATGGCCTTTAGTAAGCTATATGCATCAGTTAATGATGTTGGTTCTGGAGTTGTTATTAAGAAAAATTCAGTACTACAATATATAAATGACAATAGACTTTTACTCATACCAGCGCCTGTGTCAATTATTATAAAATCGACATCATGAATCTGTTCTATGCTATGTATAAACTTATTTCTTTGAGCTTCTGTAAAATCTTCTATATGATTAAGTGCAGAACCTCCAGAAATTATATTCACACCATATTTAGTACGTGAAATTATATCTTCTATATTTTTTTCTCCATTAATTACATCAATTATCGTACCTTTTACATTTACACCCATTATTATATCTATATTTGACATTCCTATATCTGCATCTAATATAAGAACTTTTTTATTAAGCCTAGTCAAACAGATAGACAAATTTGTAGCGAGATTACTCTTTCCAACACCACCTTTCCCAGAAGCTATTGTAATTATCTTAGGTGCATTCCCATTCTCCACTATAAATTCATCAAGTCCTCTTTTTTCTATTGCCATCTTTCTCAAGATTTGAGCTTGGTCAATCATATACTTTCAACTCCTAATAGTAATCTTATAATCTTATCTTCATTAGGTTTTATAATGTCATCAGGAACACTTTGCCCTATTGTAATATACGATATTGGTTTTTGTGCATAATTCACTATGTTAAAGATGGAACCATATGTGATTGTTTCATCCAGCTTTGTAATTATTAAGCTTTTAAAGTTCACATTTCTATATGAATCTATAATTGCTTTTGTATCATTTTCTCTTGTTGTGCAATTCAAAACTAAGTGTATATTATCAGTTTCAGCTTTATCTATGAGATTTTTGATTTCTAGTATTTGCATAGAATTTTTATATCCTCTACCTGTAGTATCTATTAATACAACATCACAATCTTTCATCTCATCAAGCGCCAACTCCATCTCATCGGGGCTTATTACTCCTTTAAAAGGAATATTCATTATGTCAGTATATATCTTTAACTGCTCCACAGCGCCAATTCTATAGGTATCTATAGTTATTACACCTACTTTTTTATTTTCCTCAAATACTAATTTTGCGGCTAACTTTGCTATTGTAGTTGTCTTACCTACTCCTGGTGGTCCAACTAGAGCGATTTTCCCATTTATCGTTGGATTTTCTATTTTAATCTTTTTCTTTAGACTTTCCACTAAATTTTTACTTGTATCAATTCCATTGAACTTCATCTCTTGTAAGTCAGTTCTTATGGACTCTACAATTTCTTCATTTAACTCTAGATTTAGTAGGTTCTTACATATTTTATCTATATCATTGTCATTCTTATTATCAAACCCCATATTACTTATAATTGACTTTAATTGTTCTACCTCTCGTTTCAAGTCATTTTGTTCTACATTATCTCTCTTTTCCCATCCGACAGTTAATTCGATATCTCTCTTTGAAAAAATACCTCGTATTCCAGATTTTCTTACTTCTTTTTTATCTATTAATGTAATATTGTCACCCAATTCCATTTTGGCTAGATTCATAGCATCCTGAATTGTATTAGCTGTATACTTTTTCGTCATCATATATGCTCACCACACCTTCTGCTTTGATTTTAACATCATTAGGTATTTCATTTAATGATAGTACAGTCAAATTAGGATATACAATCTCAACTAGTTTTCTAAATGGTGCTCTTATCTTTGGTGATACTACTATTACTGGTATATTATGATTGAAATATACATTACCTATTACATCTTGTATACTCTCAAATATTTTGTTTGTGTTTTCTGGGTCAACAGCTGGATAAGTTCCATTTACAGACCTTTGTAAATTATTAGATACCAATTCCTCGGTTTCTGGAGATAATGTAGCCACTACAATTGACTTATCTTCATCCACCAAATTCGTACAAATACTTCTAGCTAAAGCTATTCTCACATATTCAGTAAGAAGCTCTATGTCTTTTGTGTTCCTGGACTGGTCTGCAAGTGTTTCAAGGATTGTAACCCTATCCTTTATATTTACTTTTTCTCTCAACAGATTTTTAAGTACTTTTTGAACTTCACCAAGTGTCATTAAGTCTGGTATCAACTCATCAACTACAGCACTATAATTTTCTCTTGCTGCATCTATAATAGTCTTAACTTCTTGCCTTCCCAGTAACTCATGTGCATTGGATTTTATTATATCTAGTAAATGGGTTATAAGTATTGTGGATGAATCTACAACTGTATAACCTTTTAACTCTGCATCTTCTACCTTATCACTTTCTATCCAAAGTGCCTCTATTCCAAAAGTAGGCTCAATTGTCTTTATTCCAAATATATTAAAACCTTGATTCATAGGGTCCATACATAAAACCATATTAGGCATTATCTCATATCCACCAACTACATTACCTTTTATCTTTATATTGTATTGGTTTGGATTTAGTTGTAAATTATCTCTTATTCTTATAGGTTGTACAACTATACCCATGTCTATGGCACATTGTCTTCTTATTGATGCTATTCTCTGAAGTAAATCTCCTCCTGCTGATTCATCAGCTAAAGATATTAAGCCATATCCAATTTCTACTTCTATAGCTTCTACATTTATTAAGTTTGTTACATCTTCTACTTCGTTTTTGTCTGGATTTACCATATCAGGTTTTTCAAAATCTAAATCTTCTAAGGTATCCTTCTTTTCTCTTCCTAAGAAGTAACCTGCTGCTATTGCACCTATTCCCAGTGAAAAAAACGCTGGCTTGGGTAATCCAGGCATCATACCAAGTATAATTAAAACACAACCAGTCATCATTACTGCTTTTGGTATTGCTGTTAATTGCTTACCTACTAAGTCACCAAAGTTTTCATCAGTCGAAGCTCTTGTTACGATTATACCAGCTGATGTGGATATTAGTAGAGCTGGTATCTGGCTTACAAGTCCATCACCTATAGTAAGTCTTACATAAGTCTGAGCTGCACCCATAAGAGTCATGTTTAGCATTACAGCTCCTATTACAATTCCTCCTATTATATTTATTGCTGTTACTATAAGACCTGCTATAGCATCTCCTTTTACAAACTTATTTGCACCATCCATAGAACCATAAAAATCAGCTTCTTGTTGGAGTTCTTTTCTTCTTTTTCTAGCAGTTTTGTCATCTATAACTCCTGCATTTAAATCTGCATCTATACTCATCTGCTTCCCTGGCATGGCATCTAACGTAAATCTAGCTGTTACTTCAGATACTCTTCCAGAACCATTAGTTATAACGACAAATTGAACAATTAATATAATTAGGAATATAATTATCCCTACTACGTAATTTCCACCTACAACAAAACTTCCAAATGCCTCTATAACTTCACCTGCGTATCCTTGAGTTAAAATTAATCTAGTTGATGAAAGATTTAATCCCAATCTAAATAGTGTTGTAACAAGTAACACTGTTGGAAATATAGATAAATCAAGTACATTTGTTGTAAATAATGTCATTAATAAAATTAGCACAGATAAACTTATGTTAATTGCCAGTAAAATATCTAATATAAATGTAGGTAATGGCACTATCATCATAAGAACAATTCCTACAACACCAAAAGCCACTATTACGTCCATATGTTCTTTTAGATTAAACTTATTCATTACTTATCCTACCTTTTTGGGACTTTGTATCTATTTTTGATTTTATATACTGCTACTAATATCTCTGCAAAAGCTTGATACATGTCCTCTGGAATTTCTTGGTCTATTTCTACTTGCTTATATAACAACCTAGCAATGGGTTTATTTTCTATTATTGGGATGTCATTTCCCTTTGCGATTTCCCTTATTTTAAAAGCTAAATAATCTGCACCTTTTGCCACTACTACTGGAGCTTGGTCCTTCCCTTTTTCATATCTCACTGCTATAGATAAGTGAGTTGGATTGGTTACTATTACAGTAGCGCTTGGTACTGCTTGCATAGTCCTTTGAGATGAGATTTGTCTTTGTTTTTGTTTTATCTTAGCTTTTATTTCTGGGTCTCCTTCTGAGTTTTTATATTCATCTTTAACTTCTTGTTTTGTCATTCTTAGTTGTTTTTTATGACTATACCTTTGATAAAAATAATCTGCAACTGCTATAACTATCATAGCTATACAAATTTTACTTAATATGGAATATACTAAGTCTTTAACTGTATACATTAAAGTTGGTAAGTATATATTACCTAGTTTTAAGATATCTAAATAATTATCTTGAAAAAATTTATATCCTATGTAAGCTAAGACAGATATAATTGCTGTATCCTTTATTAAAGTTGATAAACTTCTCATAGAAAACATGTTTTTGAATCCACTAATTGGATTTAATTTTGATAAATTTGGTTTTAAAGTTTCCCCAGTAAATAATATTCCCACTTGAAATAGGTTAGCTACTACACCTAAGACCAAAAATGGAATAGCTATTGGCAAAAATATCTTGAAAAAATCCATTAATCCTACTATAATTAAGTTTTCTAGATTTGAATAATTTATGTTCATATAAAAATTCACGCTTAAAAAATGATTGAGTGAAGATTTAAGTGTGTCCACTACATATGAAAATAATGTAGGGACTAACAAAGTGAATGCAAATAGGGTCATTGCAACAGGTAATTCTCTACTTTTTGCTATATTACCTTTTTTTCTTTGTTCTCCCCTTTTCTTTGGAGTAGCGTCTTCTGTTTTGTCTGTTGAACCCATAAAAAACATAGGGGCTAGTGCAAAAGTTCCCTCATACATCTTTGGTATTTGACTCAATAAATGACTTATTTGGTTGACAATTAAAGGTATTGATATGATAAATAATGCTATACCAACCAATATTTTTAATGGCATACCAACTATCATTACGTTTAGTTGAGGTACACTTCTTGATATAAGACCTAATATAAAATCTGCCATAAGCAGACAAAGTACAATAGGTATTGCTATTTTAAATCCAGTTATAAAGCACTGCACAAATATGTTTATTATATAATCTATATTATTATCTACAAATGATTTCCCTATTGGAATTAACTCAAAACTATACCTTATACCTCGAATTAAAATATGGTGACCATCCATGCTAAAAAATATCATAATTGCTGTCCAGTTCATAAGATTATCAATTAGAGTTGTTTGAGTCATTGAGTTTGGGTCAAACATATTAATCATTGATAATCCCATCTGTTGGTCCATCATAGAACCTGCCATTCTGATACTGTAAAAACATAGATTCGTTATATATCCAAGAATAATCCCTGTTATAGTCTCATTTATACCATATAAAGTAAACATTACAATATTGTCTATATTTGTTACATATTCAATTTGCATAGTACTTGAAATCAATATTGATATAATGATTGCAAAGAGTGACTTAAATAAAGCAGGTGTACCAGCTGGAAATAGCATTCTCAATGTTCCAAAGAAGGCTACTATTCTAATAAATACAAAAATCATATGTATCCTACTTACTTAGTTATAAGAGACATCATATTGAATATCTCAGAAGTAAAACTAATAAGAGTATGTAACATCCAGCTTCCACCAATAGCTACTACCAAAAGAATTGCTATTAGTTTTGGTACAAATGTCAAAGTTTGCTCTTGGATTTGAGTTGTAGCTTGAAATACACTTATTAAAAGTCCAACTACAAGAGAAACAATAAGTACTGGAGCTGCAATCATAGCTCCTGTAAACATACCATTTTTAAGAACACTCATTATCATAAATTCACTCATATTATTTTTCTCCTATCCAAATCCCAATATCAATGTTTTTACTATCAAGTTCCATCCATCCACCATTACAAATAATAACAACTTAAATGGTAATGATATCATAACTGGAGGCAACATAAACATCCCCATAGACATTAAAACACTTGCTACAACAAGGTCTATTATCAAAAATGGTATGTATATTAAAAAACCTATTTGAAAAGCAGTTTTTAGTTCACTTATTGCAAAAGCTGGAACTACAACAGATAAGGGTATATTTTCACGAGTTAATTTTTTTTCTTTTAACCCTGCTTGTTCTACAAATAAATCTAAGTCAGTTTGTCTAGTTTGCTTTAGTAAAAACTCTTTAATAGGTACTTCTGCTTCTTTCATGGCTTTTTCCATAGTAATATCTTCTTTCATATATGGTTGTAATGCCTTTTCGTTTATTTCATTTAATACTGGTCTCATTATAAATATTGTCAATACTATCGCAAGCCCTACCAAAACTTGACTTGGAATTGCTTGTTGTGCTCCTAATGCTGATTTCAAAAATGATAAACTTATGACTATTCTAACAAAGCTTGTCATCATGAACATTACAAATGGTAAAAACATTAATGCCGTTAGAAATAAAAACAATTGCATTGAACTTGTATATGGTACGTCAGACAAAGGTAATTTTGATAATAGTTCCATTTACTTATCTTCCTTTTTTGTAAATTTTCCAATATATCTACTGAAATCATATTTTGCTTTGATTTTTTCCATTTTAAAATCTTGGATTTTAAAATTTCTCTCTTTAATGTCATCTTCTATTTTTGATATTTCTTCTTTGGTCAAATCTTTTATCTTATTCATACTAGCTGAAGAAGATGCAATAATACATCCTTCTTCACCTACTTTTAAAATTATTATGCTATTGTTTTTATTTATACTTACAATGTCTAGTATTTTTACATATTTGTCATTGTATTTTTTTAATAAAGTTCCCTGGCTAATTTTTAAAGATAAGACTATCAATATTAAAATTATTGGAATACATATTAATATCTTTAATAAATAAAGTATCATGTCTTACCATCCTTTTATTGTACTACTATATTTGTGAAATATATGTTTTGTATTACATTTCCACCTAAATTTGTATTTAAAGTATTTTTTATTTCATCTTTTATATTATTTAGGTTTTCAGCAGCAAAATCATCTGCTCTTTTTGCCATAAGGCAATTTATAATATTATCTCTAATTAAAGGTGTATTTTTTTCTATATCTTTATATGAAGCATCATAAGATACAGTTATTGACACCTTTAAATATCTTACACCTTCATCAGCTAGCTTCAATACCATTTCTTCTAAATCAAGATTTTCTGTCTTTATTTCATCTTTAGCTTTTCCTGTTGGAATAAACAAACCTATAATCTTATCAATTTGTCCACTTCCACCTTTACCTAATATAAAAAACCCTGCTCCTGCTGAGAAAACAATCAGTATCAAAATAATTAGAATAATTTTTTTATTTTTGAACAAAACTCTTCCTCCTAGTCGATAGTTATAAGTATATTAACTCTTCTATTTTCAGCTCTTCCCTTTGCTGTATCATTTGAAACTAAAGGTTGATACTCTCCACATCCTGTTGCTGAAAACAATTTAGGGTCCATGCCCTTTTCTTCTACAAAGTATCTTACAACACTTACTGCTCTACTAGAAGATAAATCCCAATTGGACTCATGTGTACTTGATTTTACAGGTACATTATCAGTATGACCTTCTATAACTATCTTATTTTTCATCATTTTTATCATGTCATATACTTTATTTAGAGTAGCTTTACTATCAACTTTTAACTCCGAACTCCCAGAGTCAAATAATATTGAGTCATCTAACTCTAATAAAATCCCTCTACTATCATCCTTAACTGTTACACTATTTTGCAAGTTAGAATTATTAACCTTATCTTTTAAATCTTGTTCTAAATCTGACTTATCATTTTTATCCACTAAACCACTATCTATTGGAGACTTCGCACTTGTACTTGAACCTGTGTTAAACATACTTACTCCAGAAAACTGACCTTTTAATGCATCTGATATATTTTTAAATTTTTCCATATCTACAACTGATGTTGCATATAGAAGTACAAAAAATGTAAGAATTAGAGTTATTGTGTCTGCATAAGTGGCCAACCATGCATCTGGATTTATCTCATCTTTTTTTTTATTTTTTCTACGCGCCATTACTCATTGCTCTTTCTGTATTTTTATTGGATTTCATAAACTGTAATTTTTCAGTTTTTGAAAGGTATGTCGCTAAACGTTCCTCAACTACTATACTGCTTTCACCAGATTGTATGCTTATTATACCTTCCAGCATCATCTCTTTTATGTAAACTTCTTTTTCCGTTTTTTCATCTATGTTATATGCAATTGGATTTAAAGCAATATTTGCAAGTAGAGAACCATAAAATGTTGTAATTAACGCCTTTCCCATACCAGAAGCAATCAAATCTGGTGACGTAAGGTCAGATAGCATTTGTATAAGACCGATTAGAGTCCCTAACATTCCAAATGCAGGTGCAAATGTTCCCCAAGTTTTAAATATCTTTGAATATCTGTTATTTGTATCTTCAACAGAATCTATCTCTAATTCTAATATAGACCTTATTTCATTGACTTCCAGACCATCAATACATAACTCTAATCCTTTTTTCATAAATGGGTCTTGTATTTTCATTACATCACTTTCTATTGACAAAAGACCTTCTCTTCTTGCTTTTTTTGAAAGTGCTTTAAATTGATTCAATAAGTCTAATCTTGATATACTTGTTGTTTTAAATGAGTATTGTAATGCATTTTTTATAAGTTTCATGTCATCAATAGTAAATGTAATCATCAACGCTCCAAATGACCCAAATACTGTTATTAATATTGATGAAAAATCAAAGAAACTTTTTAATCCTGAACTACTTCCTTTTACTGCTCCAAATAAAACTAATACTGTAGATAATATTAGTCCAATGAATGTCAGTGAATCTGTTTTTTTCATTACTTTTCGCTCCTAATATAACCTACATTTATTTTCCTTTTATACTTTATCACTTTATCTACTATCTCATCTACAGACTCTTTTACAAGATTTTTTTCTCCTGTTGTAAGTAATATTCTACTTTCTGGAACGGAGTCAATTCTTACTATAAGGTCTGAGTTTAATATGTAGCTTCTTCCGTTTAAGTCTGTTACTCTTATCATACTATGTACCTACTATCTCTTAAGACTTATTATTTCTTGAAGTATCTCATCTGATGTAGATATTATTTTACTGTTTGCTTGGAAAGACCTACTTGCTATTATCATTTCTGTAAATTCTTCTGCTATGTCTACATTGGAAGCTTCTATTGCTCCTTGTATTATTGTTCCTGTAGCTCCTGCTATTTGTGGGTCTCCTGAGTTTGCTGATGGCTTGTATAAGTTTCCTCCTTCTGCATCTAGTCCTGCTGGATTTTGAAATGCATATATTTGTACTTTTTGCATTGTTCCCTTTGTTATATCAGCTATAGCAGGATTAGGTGGTTTACCAACTTCTGAATTTGCAGGTATATTATATACAAATTGAGTTCTTTGTCCATCACTTAGTAAAAATTCTATTGTCCCATCCTTTGATATATTGTACTCTAATACATTTTGAACAGTTCCATCTTTGGGACTTATACTTTGAAGAGGTATTACTACTTCCTCCTTTGGCCATCCAATACCAGGAGTTGCATCAGGTTCAAAAGTTCCTTTAGTAGCATCATATTTTCCAGTCATAATTTGACCTACTAACATATATCCATCTCCATTTACCAGTCTACCACCCTTAACACCTTGTAGTGCACCAGCTCCTGCTGTAAATCCTGTATCTAAGTTGAAGGAACCATCTCTTGTGTACATTAAGTTTCCTTGTCTTCCAACTGGAAAATACCCATCGCCATCTATCATTAAATCTGATGGTCTATTAGTTGGCTGTACATTTCCTTGTGTCATATCTTTATTTATACTTGATATCTTACTACCTACACCTACTTGTCCTAAGTTTGTTCCCCCTAATGCAGCTGTTGGAGCACTTGCATATAGTACAGTTTGATAAAATGAATCTGTTATTCTAGCTGAACTTTTCTTAAAAGCAGTAGTCCCAGCATTTGCTACATTGTTACCTATTACATCTAGTTTAGTTTGATTTGCTTTCATTCCACTTACACCTGAATACATCGCTTTTATCATGAATTTACCTCTTTTCTAATTTAATATTATTCTTGTTCAGGAGATTCTTGCTCTGGTGGGTTATTTTCTTCTCCTGAAGTTGTATCTACTTCTCCTATTTTAAGTAATTTTTCATATTTAACATCTACAGTTTTATCACTACCATCTACTTTCAGTTCTAAGTGTACCTCTCCATCTTTTATATATGTAGACTTTACTACACCTACAATGTTTTCATCTTCCTTCTCTTCTCCGGATACTTCTACTTCTTTACCAATTAATGACGTTGCCATACTCAAAGCAGAGTTTATTAGAGTAGAGTTACTTAAAGCTAAGAGTATATCTAGCTTGTCGTTCATAGCTGACATCTTTTCTAAAGTTGCAAACTGAGCTAATTGTGATACATACTCTGTTGGGTCTTGTGGATTCATTGGGTCTTGATTACCCATTTGTGCTACAAGTATTTTCATAAACAAGTCTTTATCAGCATCATCACCCTGTCCTATAATTGGAGTTCCATTATCTGTTACTGTCTGATTTCCTTTACTTCTAACTTGTTTATTAGCAATATCATTAATATTTCTTTCAAGTTGGCTCAAGTTATTTGACCTATAGTTTCCTTGAGCCCCTGCTAAAGCTGTTGCCACTCCATACATACAGTATTTCCCCCTTATTAAGCTAATAAATCTACTCTATCATCATCAATATTTTCTTTAATTTCATCTTCTATGACCATATTGTTACGCTTATTATTTGTATCCTGCTTATTCATATTTTCTTGGTTATTTTGTCTATTTTGTTGTTCGAATGCTTTATCAAAAGTATCTGATGTACTTCTATTATCACTATGCATTTGCACGAATACATCTTTTATATTTACATTTGTAAGTTCAAGATGTTGCTTTAAATCTGTTATATTTTTATTTATAGAGTCAAAAACATCTTTATTAAAAACAGTCACAACAGCTTTCATACTTTCGTTATCTTTCAATAATTGTATGTTCATATCTCCCAATTCTTTTGGCCTTAATCTAATTGTTAATTCTTGGATGTCATTTGTTTTCATATGTTTAATAGCTTTGATAGAATCGTCCATAACATTTGATTCTATATGTTTTAAGTCAACATTATCATTTTTAACTTTGTTTATATCCATGCTTTTATTTATTACTTGACCAAAGTTTCCACTTTTATTTTCATTAATACCTGCTAGTTTTTCCAAAATATCAGAGTTATCATCTCTTTTCTTATTTGAATTAAGGTTATCCATTCTATTACTATCAAAATTATATAAATCTATGCTTTTATTATCATCCTCTGTAGTTTTACTAATTACTTCAAAGTTTTCATTAACATTATTATCTAAAAACTCTCTTAACTTCATCATGTCTAAATTTTGCATATCATTAGAGTTATTCATGTCAGCCTTATTTAACTCTGCATTTTGCTTTACAATATTATTCAATATATTTTTATTAAGTTTAAGCTCTTGTTTCAACTCATCCGATATGTTTAGTTTTTCCATACCATTCAATATAGAATTTATATCTTTATCTTTTTCAGTATTATTTTTTAAAAGATTCAATAATTGTTGTAAAATCTCATTATTCTTACTACAATCTTTTTCATATGTACTTTCATCCTCTAAGTGATTACTTTTATCTACATCTGAATGACACTCATTATCACTATCTTCTGATTTATTTGAACTGATATTTTGATCACTTGTTTCTTTTTTGTCTTTAACTTGTCCATTATCTGTTGCCTTATATAGATTATCCTCAAATTTATTATTTTTCACATCTTTATTCTTAGATGAACTCTTTTTATTCCCAATATCTTTAATAACATTATAAGAGTCTGCTTGTATCTTCATACAATAATATCCTCACTTCCTACTCTTCTTATAGAACTTGTCTTTTTCTCAAATAACTCATGCTTGCAAACTCATCATTAGTTTTTTGTTCTTTTAAATTTTCTTCTTTATAATATTGACCATATTTTTTTTCTTTTAGTTTTTCTAATGATTTTCTTTCTATCTGCTTATCTATGAGTTGTTTTCTAGCCTTTTCAAGTTCATTTGTTGACTTGTCCAATTCCTCTGATAAATCTTTTATAGAGTTATTTAAAGCTAACAAATAGTTAATAGTTATTTTTTGATTTTGAATACTATCATTATTTTTACTTATTGAATACTTGTTATAATTACTTTCCAGGTTTTCTAAATTATTTTCTATATCTATTTTTTTTTGTTGAATCTTAGCAAATTCCATTTTTATCTTCTCTTCATCTTTCATTTTTAAGTCTAAAACCTTCTGTAATCTAAACTTAAAGTTCTTATCCAACTCTATCACAACCTATTCAAATATTTTTTTAATTATTTATTCAAATATTCTTTTCAAACTACTTATAGTTTCGTTAAAAGAACTCTTTTCATTTATCCCTTGTTTTAAAAAATTGATAATATGCTCATGATAATAGATTGCTTCATCTATTTTTTTATTGGTCCCTGAAGCATATGCACCTATATTTATCAAATCTTCTGCCTCCCTATATTCAGAGAGCATATCTCTTGCAAAAGATGCTACTTTTATATCTTCTTTTGAAGCAATTTCATTCATAAGTCTACTTAAACTATTTAAAACATCTATAGAAGGATAATGATTCTTGTTAGCTAAATCTCTAGATAGAACTATATGACCATCAAGTATTCCTCTTGTAGTATCTGCTATTGGCTCATTAAAATCATCTCCATCAACTAATACTGTATAAAAAGCGGTTATAGAGCCTTTATCTGATGTCCCTGTTCTCTCCATGAGTTTTGGTAAAATTGCAAATACAGATGGTGTGTATCCTTTTTGTGCTGGTGGCTCTCCTATAGCTATTCCAACTTCTCTTTGCGCCATAGCAAATCTAGTCACAGAATCCATCATAAGTATTACCTTTTTCCCTTGGTCTCTAAAGTATTCGGCTATTGCAGTGGCTGTAAGGGCACCTTTAAGTCTAACTAATGGTGCTTTATCTGATGTTGCGCATACAACAACAGATTTTTTCATTCCCTCTTCACCTAAGTCTTTATCAATAAAGTCTAATACTTCTCTTCCTCTTTCTCCAACAAGGGCAATTACATTTACATCTGCTTTTGCATTTCTAGCAATCATACCTAGCGTTGTACTCTTACCTACTCCACTTCCTGCAAATATTCCTATTCTCTGTCCTTCACCACAAGTAGTAAATGCGTCTATTGCTCTTACACCTGTTTCCATTATATTTCGTATCTTTTTTCTCTTCATTGGGTCAGGAGGTTCATTATTCAAGTTGTATCTATCTCCTAAAACAATTTCTGAGTTATCTATAGGATTTCCAAGACCATCAAGTACTTTACCTAGTAAATTATCACTACACATAACACTTAGAGGTATCCCCTTAGAAATAACTTTACAACCAGGTGATATTAATGTTAACTCTCCTAATGCCATTAATATTACTTCTTTATCTTTAAATCCTACTACCTCACAATTCACTGGCTTATTGACTTGATTATATATAACACATAACTCGCCAACAAAAGCTTTTATTCCTTCAACTTCTACAGTAAGTCCTATTATCTTTTTAACTCTACCTTCTGATATAGTGAGTTCTAAATTTTCTATTTTCTTATTTATTTTGTCAAAATCTATAGAGATATCAGTTTTATACATATTTTATTCACCAAGCAATTCTTCTTTTAGTTTTTCCATAGCACAATCAATACCAACTATTATTCTTCCATTTTCCTTTTGTATAATAGCATTTCCTTTATCTATACTATCATCTGCGATAACAAATACACTTGATTTTAATGATGTTTCTTCTTTAAATAATTCAAACTCTTTCTCTATATTGTCTTTATAGAAAGAATTACATCTTACTATGAATGAACTACTTCCTTCATAATCTTGAATAATTTGTTTTAACAAATCGCTCATAGAGTCTTCATCTTCAAAGTGATTTTTTAGCACAGAACTAGCCATATTAATAGCAAGTCTTATAATCTCTTTATTTTTTTCTTTTATGTACTCAGTCATTTTCTCATTAGCTTGTAATAAGATTAAATTTGCCTGATTTCTTATAGAATCTGCTTCATCTTTAGCTTTTTGGGTATACTCATTATACGACTCTTTATATCCATCCTCATATCCATTTTTCTGGCCTTGACTATATCCTTTTTCATATGCTTGCTTTTCTATATTTTGTGCGTTTATTTTTGCTTCTTCCAATATCTCATTCTTTTTTATCTCAGCAGATTCTATAGCTTCTTTTATTACTTCATCTCTAAATCTACAATCATTATCCTCGTTTATATTTGATTCTCCCAATCTAGCTTTATCTATTATAGATAAGTCCAGCACTCCTTTATATGATGCTTTTTTACTTTTAATAATTTTATTATTCAACAAAGTCATCACCAAAATTCCTTACAATAGTTATGGCACCTTCTCTTTCAAGTTTCCTTACAATACTTACTATTTTTTGTTGAGCACCTTCAACCTGAGTAACCTTTATGACACCAACCATTTCCATTTCTTCTTTAAGTGCTTCTGCTGCTCTAGAAGATTGGTTTCTATATATAGCATCTGATATTTCATCATCCACACCTTTTAAAGCATATACTAAATCCTTCATAGTTACTTCTTTCAGTACTTTCTGTATGCTTATATCATCTAACTTGACAATATCTTCAAATACAAATATATTAGATTTAATTTGAGCTGCTAAGGCTGGGTCTTTTTCTTCAATAGTATTCAAAATATTCTTTTCTGTTTTTCTATCAGAATTAAGTAATATTTGAACTAAGGTAGCTATTCCTCCATAGTCTTTAAAATCTTCACCACTTATTGAATGCAATTTATCCTCTAATGAGCTTTCAATTACACTTATAACATCTGGAGATATTGAACCCATTGAACTTATTCTCATAGCTACTTCATTTTGTAAATCAAAATCTAAATAAGCTAAAACTTCTGCACCATTTTCAGGTTCCATATGTGCAAGTAAAATGGCTATAGTCTGTGCACTTTCATTTCTAAGTATTTCTAATATCTTCTTTACATCTAGTTTTATAATATGTTTAAAAGGTTTTGTACTTGTATCTATTGATATACCTTCAAGTAATTTACTTGCTTTGGCATTTCCCAGAGCATTACTTAACAATTCTTTGGCATATTCAAGCCCGCCTTCTATAACATAATCTTTCGCTTTATTTATTTCTACAAACTCTTTTAATATTTCTCTTCTTTCTTTTGAAGCTATTGAAGAAATATTTGCAATTTCCAAACCTATTTTTTGAACTTGTTTATCTGGTAGACTTTTTATTATATCACTAGCCACAGTTGGACCTAATGTCATTAACAGTACAGCGGCTTTTTTTAAACCTTCACCTTCTACCTTCTCTTTCTTATCATTTTCACTTATATCACTTAAATCAAACGCATTAACATTTGTAATTTCCGCGGACACTTTCTATCCCCCTTACTCATTTAACCAAGTTTTTATTATCTCTGTGACTTGGTCTGGTTTTTCTTCTGCATACATTTTAACAGCTTCCTCTAATGTCAATTCTGGGTCATCCCCTAATAGAGGATTGTCTTTCTTATCAATAGAATTAGAATTAGTACTATAAACTTCATCTTCATAATCCATATCTTCTTGTTCACTTCTCTTTTTATATATTAAGTATCCAATAACACCTACTGCAACAACTGCTACTACTCCAACAACCGCTTTTATTATATTGTTTTTGAATCCTTCTTTTTCAATATCTTCCATTTCTTGTTTAGCTTCTGCCTTACCTTTAGGGTCAAATACCATTGAAACAACGCTAAGAGTATCTCCCCTAGCTCCATCCATGCCTATAGCATTATTAACAATATCTTCCACATCAGCTTGAACACCTTTAGCTATTTTTCCATCTATAGCAACAGAAGCTGTCAATCTTTTAAGTTCTCCAGGCGCAACTATAGTGTGAGTTTCAATCTTACCTGTTTCATATTCAAAACTCTCATCTAAACTATCTTCTGTATTAGTACCATTTTTATTTCCTTGGTTATTCATATTAGCATCTACACCTTGGACATTATTTGTTGCAGATTTAGATGAATTTTTTGACCTTGTTTCCTTTATAGCAACTTTATCAGGGTCAATTTTTATTTCAGTTTTTTCAGCTGTATCAAAACTCAAATCAGCATTTACTGTAGCTTTTACTTTTCCTGTACCAAATATTGGTTCTAACATATCTAAAATAGATTTTTCTAATTGTTTATTCAACGCCTGCTCAGATGCCTTATTTTTATCAATACTAATAGCACCATTTATCGGTTGATTGTTTTCATCAACTTCTTCATCATCTAAGATGCCTTCAGATAATAAGTTCATTTTGTTATCAATAACTTGAACATTTTTCTCTGGTATATTTGTAACACTTCCTGATACAAGTGCCATAACAGATTTTATTTGATTTTTCTCTAAAGTAGTTCCTGGCTTTAGCATCAAATAAACTGCTGCACTTCCTGGAACAGCTTCCTTCTCAAATACAGAAGACTCACCAAATGTTATATGTACTCTAGTATCTTCCACCTGAGGAAAACTCTTGATTGTTTTTTCTATTTCTCCTTGTATCATTCGTTGCTTCTTAATTTGAAACTCTTCATCAGTAAGACCTATTGATGAACTATCATCCATAAGTGCAAATCCTTTAGAACCACTTGTCAAACTTGGAGCTAACTCTAATCTCAACTTATCAACTTCTGTTCTAGGAACATAAATTGTACTTCCTTTTACCTTGGTATCTATCTTTCTAGACTCTAATTCTGCTGATATATCTGCAGCATCTTGAACATCTAGTTCTGAAAATAAGACTGCATACTTATTTTTGCTTGCAGATATTGCTGTAAATACTAGCGCTAAACATATAGCAACAATCCCTATACCTAATGCTATCTTAGTTCCCTTTTTTAGAGAACTTATTTTTGTCCTAGATTTAGCAACTTGCTCCTTAATCTTATTTTTAAAACTGGCTATCATTGATTATTACTCCTGTTCAAAAGGCTAAATTTGTACTTTATTCATTTCTTGATATGCATCATGAATCTTATTTCTAACTTCTATTAAATATTGCATAGATAGTTGTGCTTCTTGACCTTTTAACATAACTTCATGCATAGAAACATCTTCGCCTTTTATAAATTTTTCTTTCATATTATCTGCTGTAACTTGCTGAAAATTGACTTTATCTATAGTATCCATTATTATATCTTCGAAATTCTTTTTTTCTTCTTTATTATTAAAATTTAATGGTTTTGTTTCTCCAATTAAATTATCTAACTTTGCACCTTGCATTAAATTGTTAATTTGTGTAATTGGCATAATTTATCCCTACTTTCCTATTTCCAGTGCTTTTGCTATCATAGACTTCTGAGCATTTAATGTATCTATATTAGACTCATATGCTCGTGAAGCTGTTATTAAATCTGTCATTTCAACCAATATATTTACATTTGGATATTCTACGTATCCATTTGGCTTTGCATCTGGATGAGATGGGTCATATACTTCTTTAAGAGGTGATTTATCATCTTCAACAGATGTGACTTTTACTCCTAGCATACCTAATTTGTTATCATAGTTTTCTTCAAAGGAAACAATTTTTCTTCTGTATGCTTCCCCGTTTGGACCTCTTGTAGCGTTTATGTTAGCTACATTAGATGATATGATATCCATTTTCAAGCTTTCTGCTGTTAAACCACTAGCAGAGATCTCCATTCCACTGAACACACTCATCTTCTAATTACCTCCCACTTATTATTGATTTGGTCATTGCTATTTTACCATTTGCAAAACCTATCAAAGCATTGTATTGTAACGTTGTCATTGCTTGATTTACTTTTTCTTCTTCTATATCTACATTATTACCATCCACTCTTAATCCCTTGGAATTGTCTGTTTTTTCTTCTATTTTAGGCATGGCATCATTTAATGTTTCTTCAAAAGTTACGTAATGTTTTTTGTAGCCTTCAGTATTTATATTTGCTATATTATTCGCTATTGCCTGACTTCTTAGATTAGTTGCATCTAATCCCATTTTTATAATGTCATATGTATTCATACTCACTCCTCCTTAAAAGATTTTCATCTACTCTATTTATTAATTAAAAACAGAGTTGCTATATTACAAAAAATGACTTCTTTATTTATTCAAATTAATTACATTTCTATTACATTAATATAATAATGTATCATTTTAGTAAGAAAACAAATTTCCCCTTAGTAAACTCCAGTAAAAATATAAAAAAATTTTAATATATATTTAAATATTTCTTTATAAAGTTGCCTTTTTTTGTAAAATAGTCACTTTTTATATGCTTTATCTTTATTTTAAATTATAAATTGGTAAAATTTGTTATTATATATACTTTCTACTGTAATAAAGTAATTTTTTCATAACAAAATGACCGCCAAAAAGGCAGTCAATTCGACTAATCCTACATATACAGTATACTTAGGACTCTTTTTGGCAACTGGCTGACATAGTTTATATACAAACCTTAGCCCCTATAGCTTTGCGTCACTAAATTTCTCTAGTTTTGCCAATTTAGTTTTAACTTAAGTATACAATAAATAACAAATTTTTTAAATATATTTTTGTGTATATTATTCTGTTTTATTTTATAATTTAATTTTTAATGTATGATATAGTGTTTATTTTTGAATGTAATCTTATAAGATTTGAACAAAAACATTTATTCCATTCTCAATAAAATTTAATCTATTAGTTTAAATATTTTATTGGGAATGGAATAATTAACCCACATATCTTAATTTAAATAGCTTTTATATTAAAAAACTATTATACTTTATCAGTGTCAATAAACTCAGAATAAATATCAATAAACATTTTTCTATATTTATAGTATTCATCTGAAATATATAATAACCCAGAATCATGCACACACCACGGTTTTTTTTGGTTTGGTATTACAACTTTATACTTATTTTTTATAAATTCTATACTTTGAGATAAGTCATAAAAATCCCATCCATCAAATACATCTTCTCGCCATCTCAAATCATATTGAGTTATCATTATTAGACCATCAATACCAAGCACTTCTTCATATTCTTGCTCTACTTCATCATAGCTTAATAATGACATTTTTCCTGTAACACTTGACTCGTATACTTTTCCAACTTGCCAATAATTTTCACAAAATAATTTTTTTGTACCACAAACTCCAATCATTCCAACTGATTTATTACTTTCAAATATACTCATAATATCATATATAAAATTTTCATTAATTATAAAAACATCTTGATGTAGATATACTTTATAGATAGCATCAGATTTACTCTGAGCATTATTATATGCACTTGCAATAGATGATGCATCTCTTATAGATATTATTTCTACTCCAAACCCTTCAGGTCTCTTTAGTCTACTTATATAGAAAAGACACTCTATATATGACAATGTATTATTAACTGCTGTTATAAAACAAATTTTCTTATTATTCATATTTAAAGAATTCTCTCCTAACATCCTTGATAGCTTTTTGTGTTGAATTAAGATATGCATATCCATATTTAGAACATGGTTCTAGTATAGCACCTTCTCCCCATTCATTCCATGCATTTATAAAAACTATATCTTCATCTAAGTTTCTATTTTTTTTATTCATAGTCATAATATCTTTAAGCCACATGTAGTAATATTTTGGAGATGAACCTTCAAATATCCACGACTTTTCAGCTTTCCTTGGGGTGTTATCCCAACTTGGTGTAACACATTTATAGATTTTGTTACATTCATAGTCTATATAGTTTCTCTTTTCAACATATTCTCTATAATCAAAAACTCTACCTTCATAATTATCTTTTATAAAATCAATTTCTTTGTTTATAATACTATATTTAGATAAATCAGTACTTATATTTCCATGTGGGCTAAATTCGTTAGCTGCATCAAACCCACACTGATGATAATAGGAGCTATCTTTACCCCAAGGTTCTTTTGTAGCAATTACGTAAATATCCCCAATGTTATTTAATTTACAGTATTCCCTCCAAAAACCAATTACTTCAATAGGGTCAGGAATATTTAACGGTCTGTATATCATTATAACTTTTTTATTATTTATTTCAATATATCTATCATCCTCTAAGTATCTTTTCATATCATAAATAGCATTTTTATAATCCTCTTTTGTATCTAATTGTTTTACTAATATCTCCTTATTATCACTTTTATACCCTCTTGTCCAGTCTTCATTTGCCCAATATAAACAAAAAGGTATCTTCAAATCTTTATTATTTAAAAGGATATCTAATGGCTTTCTAAGTAATTTTACATCTCCACTCAAATAATAGTATATTGAAAATCCATAAATACCACTTCCTTTTGCCAATTGTATTTGACGTTTAAATGTATCTATAGATTCTAAACTGTAAAATCCAAGATCTTTAGGTAATCTTGGCTGGTAATGTCCAATATATTGTGGAATTGCTCTTGATACATTATCCCATTCTGTACTTCCTCTACCCCACCATTCATTATTGTTATCATCTAAGTGAAATTGGGGTAAATAGTATGCTATGAGTTTACTATCTATTTTATTAAATTCATAATCTAATCTTATATCTTTACTATATTCTGATAAAAAAGAGTTCTTATTATGTATATAATCTATGTACATTTTATACTTGTTTATATCATTCTCTAGACATTTTTTATTTTTTTTGCGTATTTTTAAGAAATACTTATCTACAAAGTATTCCTCTTTAATATCTTTAGTAAGTAAATCACTTAGATTTTCAATCAATTGTAATTCTTCACTTTCCATATCTGTTTTACTATAATATATTTCAACTATTTCATAGCCTGTTTCTTTAAATAACTTATGTATCTCTTTAAATGTAAAAAATCTTAAGTATGATTTATCTAAAACTTCAGAATCTGAATATGAAAATGACCCATTTATAAGTTTTTTAATAACACTTATATGCATTATATTTGGCACACTGACTAGTATATATCCATCCTCTTTTAGATATTCATATATATTTCTTAATACATCCCATGGGTTTCTTAAACAGTTTAATGTATTTGGAAATATAATATAATCAAATAATCCATACATACTTTTCAGATTGATTCCTTCTGTGTTTCGCATTAAATTATTAAATACTATTTCTCCAAGTTCTCCAGAATTTATATTAATTTTTGTTCTATAAGTATTAGCATTCCTATAGATATTTTTTAACTCTAATAGAGCCTCTCCTAAACCATATCCAATTTCTAATACATTTATAGACTCCTTCTTTCGTGATTTAATCATCTGTATAATTTCCGAATAATTTTTAGAACTGTTCTTCATATAAAAATTCCATTTTGAATTTAATCTTTCATTATTTATCTCTTTAATATATTTTAACTCATCATCTCTATAGTGAAGTATTTTATTAAAGCAATGAACAAATGTATCTTTACACATAAGTAAATTATATCCTTCATCTATTACTCTCAGAAATACATCCTGAAATATATAATGCTCCAAAGTAAATAATTTATCTAACTCTCCTATCTGATTCAATACCTCTTTTTTGATTAAAAAACAACTAGTAGATAAACTAAATTTATAATCCCATAGTTTACTATTAGACACATTAAAGCATTTAGAAAAATCTAACATATCTAATATATTGTCATATTTTAAATTCATGTTTTTACATATAGAATCTTCATTTGATACTGCACACACTATACCTATATTATTGTCACTATATAAAGCTTTGCTTAAATTATCTAACCAATTCGGTGTGGCTACAATTTTATTTTCCAAAAATAATATGCTTTCTCCTTTAGAAGCTTCTATTCCCCTAATATACCCTGTAAACATTTCTATAGGATAATCTTTGTTTTGTATTATTTTCAAATCATTTTGCGATTTTAACCATTTGATTGTACCATCAGTTGATGCATTATCAATAACTATTATTTCAAAAGTTCCTTTAGATGTGAATTTCCTTATGCTTTCAATACATAGTTTTGTATATTCTATATGATTATGAACTGAAATTATGATACTTGTAAAATTCGTATTTACTTTGTCATTATTATATTCATATTCACTTATAATATTTATCATATTATTATCCAAGCTCATATTATAATTCATTATCACAAATCTCCTTTTGTACTAAATTTTTTCTTATATAATCCTTCTATTGAAATGAAAACATCAGTTCTTGAATGTCACTATTTCCCTTAATTAATTCATTACTGTTCTCTAGTATATCCATTGCTATTTCATTTTCACCCATAATATTAAAAATTGAAATAATATTGTAGATTGTGTCAACATCATTTCTATCAAATTCAAGTGACAACATAAATATAGATACACATAATTCATATAAACCTATATTATAAGCTTCTACACCAATTCTATTTAAAACCTTATTCTTATTTATTACATTAGCATCAATCAAGAACCTTGCATAATCAATAAATTCGTCGCCATATTTACTTTCTATGCCAAATATATACTCTAAACTACTTTCTATATCTATCTCGTTGTCAATTCTTATCAGTCTGTATTTTAAATCTATCAAATCACTATCTTCATAAACTCTATTTAGATCTACAGCATATGTTGCTTTTATTTTATACTGATACGCTTGATACTGATCTCTCATATTTTCACCTGACATTGAACACAGACAATCGATAAGTTTTTCATCTTCCTCTGTTAATCCAACTATAGATGCAGATACACTATTTATATCATAATTGTTTCCAGAAAATAGTTTTTGAATTTCACTTAATGTAAAAAATCTTAAATGTGTTTTATCTAAAATTCCCCATTCAGCATATGTGAAATTTCCACAAATTAATTCTCTTAACACACTTACATGCATTATATTAGGAATACTTGCAATTATATTGCCATCTTTTTTCATGTAATCTCTAAACGAACGCAGCACATCCCATGGATTATTTAAATGTTCTAATACATCTCCTAAAATTATATAATCAAAATATTTTTTCTTATACGGAATTTTTATTGTTTCTATATTATCAATTAATACATTGGTTATATTTTGCGCTATTTTAGCAGGGCTTTCACATAATTCTATACCATATACTTTGGCATTTTTATATTGATTCTTTAGTTCTAAAAGTGTTGCGCCTGTCCCACATCCTACTTCCAATATATGTAGTTCTTTGTTTTTTTCTTCTTCTATCATATCAATTAAATCAAATCTAATATTATTACTATATTCAACACTAAATTTCCATTTTTCCCTAAACTTCTCTCTATTGTTGTTTAATATTTCATTGTATCTCCATATATCTTCTTTAAATGAAGTACTTCCAAAATGATGAACAAAAGTATTTTTACACAGAATTAATTTATATCCATTTTGTATCATTCTAAAGCATATATCATCATCCTCAAAATTACCTGGCGAAAAAATTTCATCTAATAGACCAACCTTATCTAGGACTTCTTTTTTTATAGCCATACAAAATCCAACTAGCTTAATTCTATACTCCCAATAGTTCTCATTATCTTGATTAAATTTACTTGAAAATTCAATTAATTCTTCTATAGAATTATAGTCCACTTTTATTTCTTGATAATATGAACAATTATTAGTAACTGCTCCAACTGCTCCTATATCTTTGTTACTCCATAATGCCTTATCCAAGTTATAAAGCCAGTTTGGAGTTACTATAACATCATTATTTAAAAGAATTATATTTCTACCACTAGATATCTTAATTCCTTGATTACACCCTTTTGGAAACCCTTTGTTCTCATTATTGAATATGATTTTTAAGTCATTTTGTTTTTTTAACCATTCCACAGTTCCATCTGTTGAATTATTATCAACAACAATAATCTCATATGAATTTTCATATGTGAACTTTTTTATACTTGCTATACACAGTTTAGTATACTCTAGCTGATTATAAGTTAATATAATTATACTTGTGAAATTTTGTACATCTTGATTTTTAATTTGATATTTTTCCACAAAATCAATCGAATTATCCAAATTTATATATCCATTCATATTTATTACTATCCTCTCAAATTAAATTTATTTCATATTATATCTCAACTCATGAAGATATTTTATATTATATAAAGTATCTTCATTTGACATATCCAAAGAATAGGCTTTTTTTAACATAAACTCAGCCTCATTAAAATTTTTATCTATAATCATTATTATACTTTTTATATTTAAAATTCTTGCATCATCTTTAAATGTTCTGGAATATTCATCAATTAATATTTTAGCACTTTTTAATTCTCCATTATTGATCATACATTCTATATTATTAATAAACTCATCCTTTAATTTCTTAAATTCATTACTTTCATTTAAACTTTCCTCAAAATCCTTTATTAATATTTTTATTATTCTTTTATAGTAAGGATACTCATTAATCAAGTTTTTTATTTTATTAATATACTCCAAATTATTTATACTATCATTATTATAAAGCATACATTTGAATTCTATTGTAAATCTGTCTATATCATTACATAAATATTTTAATAAATCAGCATCCTCAAATTCTTTATATAAAAACCTTATATACTCATAAGAATATACTATATAGAAATAAAATAATTCTATATATTTATTTTCTTCTAAACTACAGTTATCTAAAATAAGTTTAGATATTACCTTATAAATTTTTATCTTTTCAATTTCAAAAGTAGTTGGAACATATTTTATATAATTATATAAACTGATAGCAAATTCATTATCATATTTAATAGCATAGCTCATATATTTTTCTATCCAGATTACGTCTAAATCATTTACTGTATTAAATATATCTAATTTATTTTCATATGCTATATTAATGAGCACTCCATAAATAGGATTTTTTTCATTTTTTAATATTTCTTTGCATTCATCTAATGATATTTCATTTTTTAATCTTATATAATTTAATCTTCCATAATTTCCCTCTATAGCAGAAAGCATACTATAAAGTTTTAACTTTTTCTCTTTCTTTAAGCTTTTGATTAACTGTTCTAGTCCATAAAAAAAACTATCTCTTTCTACATTAGAATTTGGTAATTTATTATAATACTCCAATATTTCATCCAACTTATTTACTTTTTCTAAAGATGCAAATAAAAATTTATTTACTTGTCTTTTATATATATATTTATTTATATTATTATACTTTTGTATAACTTTATTGTATTCTTCCATCGCATAATACATAAATATAATTTCGCAAAGGATATTATCTCTATTAGACATACAATTCCCATCAGCAAATAAAGAATTTGACTGTGTACTAATATCATAATTATCTACAAGATAAATATATCTCTCAAACGATATAATACTGTTTTTTATTTTTCCAAGAAATTTTTGTACATTACCTAGATAGTAATATATATCAATATTATTTTTATCTTTTGATATATATCTAGTACATAAATCTTCAGCCTCTTTATATTTTCCATTTACAATATATCTATTTGCCAAACTTGTGTATACATATTCTGGTACATCTCCATGTTTTCTATATAGTTTATATGCTTTTTCTATATATTCAAGTGACTCTACTTCTTCACCTTCAGATACTAGGTTCTTACCCATTTGATAATTTATATATGGATTATCAGGATTTTCTTTTAACTCTGCACATAATAATATTCCATTTCTTTTGGTTTTATTAAGTTTAAACTCTTCGTCCTCATAAAAATATCCATAATGATCAAATTCAGCTATGTTTTTATATATTGGTTCTTCATATATTGGTTGTTCATGAATTTTTCCCTCATATTTAAAATTATCATTTTTAAATAATCTCATTAGTGTCACAGTTGTTGTCAATCTCTCATCAGACTCAAAATTTGCAAATATATTTTTTAGGTTTACTGAGGCAGAATTATATTTTTTATACATTCCTGTTTCAAAAAACATTAATAAATCTTCATACTTAGTTAATATCTCGTCTGCATCTACTATAAGTATCCATTCCCCCTTTGAATAAGATATTGATTTATTTCTCATATCTGAAAAATTATCATTCCACTTTTGAAAATAGATATTATTTGTAAACTTTTTTGCTATTTCTACAGTTTTATCATGAGAACCTGTATCTAGTATTACAAGCTCACTATCTAAACTTTCTATAACAGGAATCAATGATTTCAGTGTTTTTTCTAGAAATTTTTCTTCGTTTTTAACCATCATTACAATACTAAGTAGCATAATCATATTCCTTTCTGTGATAAACTATTAAAAATAAAGAGTAAAGCAATGCTTTACTCTTTATCCCTTACTTTTTTATATTATCCTAATAGTTGTAATACTCCTTGTGGTTGTTGATTTGCTTGAGCCAACATTGATTGTGATGCTTGTACTAATATATTCATCTTAGACAAATTAACCATTTCTGATGCTACATCAGTATCTCTTATTCTAGATTCAGCAGCAGTTACATTTTCTAATGTATTATTTAAGTTATTTTGAGTTGATTCTAGTCTATTTTGTTGTGCTCCTAATTTAGCTCTTGCTGAGTTTATAGATGCAAGTGCTTTATCTAGATTAGATACCATTGTTTTAGCACTAGCAGTACCCACTGTTCCACTATCATTTAAACTTGATATTGCACTAGCAGTTATTCCAGCTGTACTCATTACACTTGCAGTATTAATCAGATTAACTGTTATTTGGTTATCACTTGCATCATTTGCTCCAACTTGTAATTTTATTTCTGTAGCCTTACCATCTAACAATGTTTTTCCATTAAATGATGTTGATGTTGATATTCTTTCAACTTCACTATTTAATTGGCTTAACTCATCAGATATTTTTTCTCTTTCTTCTTTAGTATTAGTCTCATTTGAAGCCTGAACTGATAAAGTTCTCATTCTTTGTAGTATATTACCAGTTTCTTCTAACGCACCTTCTGCAGTTTGTACAACTGATATACCATCTTGAACATTTCTTCCAGCTTGATCTAAACCTTTAATCTGAGCTCTCATTTTTTCAGATATAGCAAGACCTGCTGCATCATCTGCTGCTCTTTTTATTCTGACCCCAGAAGATAATTTCTCCATAGATTTACTTTGTCCACTTACATTTCTTCCCATTTGGTTATTTGCTATTAAAGCACTTACATTTGTATTAACTCTCATTATTTACCCTCCTTAGTGTTATTGACATCCTTGTCATTTCTACTATTATTTTATCTAATTATATAATCGGACATATTGTGCTTAACTTTATACTTTTTTATTGAAAATATTTATTTTTTCTCTGTTTGAATTAGAATACATCGTATTAACTTGTTTTGTTAGTCTATATTCATACAATTCTTTCTTCACTATTGCTAACTGTTCATTAAGAATTCCTTTAATCTCATTATCGATTTCAAGCATTCCTAATTCATTGTATTTTTCTATAAAAGAATCTTTATCAATTTCATTTATACCATTTATAATATCTTGTCTCTCATCCAGCTTGCTATTTATATCCTTATATTTGTTATTTGTAATCATACTTAAAATTTGCTCAGATATAATTTTGTATAGATTTATCTTTTCTTCTAATTCATTCATGATACCTCCTACTCTTATTTATTCTGTGAAAAATAGTTCATCTGAGAATTGTATTTGTTTAGTAAAGATTCAAGAGCTGAATATTTGCTATACAACTTAGCCTCCTTAGCATTCATTTTTTCTACAAGCCTATTTATATTTTTTTCTTTATCAGCAATATCTTTAGAATATATATTTTCACTAGCAGATGCAGTTTTTGCTATACCTGATTTCTCAGCCAATTTCGACCCAGAACTACCAGCATATTCATACACAATACTTTTTAGTTTTTCAAACATACCTTTATCTTCAAAATTTGAAGAAAATCCAGCCAAATTTTTATAAACCTTATCACTATCTTCTACAAGTGCCTTTGAAAACTTTTCTTCATCAAATGATATCTGACCTTTTTTATTGTAATCCGCGTGTTCGCTTATACCCATACTTTTTAAAAGATTAATATTACTTGAAGAGCCAAAAAAAGATTTTTGGATATCTTCAACAAAGGATCTCAATTCACTGTCATTTCTAAGTATTCCTTCTTTTGCCTTCTTATCCCACTTCTCTATTTCCTCAGTTGTCATATCCTCTTTTTGTCTTTCTGTAAGAGGCGGGTAATCTGGAGATTTTTTTGTAGTTACTAAGCCATATACTTTATCCATTAATTTATTATAATCTTCAACAAAATCCTTCATATTCTTTACTGCTTTTTCAGTATCTGTCACAGAAGTAAGTTTTGCATTCCCTTTTCCATTAACTGTATAATCTACATTATCTATAGTAAATACATTTTCAGATTTGCTTATGTATGTATCTCTACCCTTAGAATCTGTAACTTTAGCTTCTAAATTCTTTCCTACCAATACAAAATCTTTGTTCCCACTTCCATCATCTGTGGAAGCAACACCATTTTCTATTGATATTTGATTGGCCAATGCATCATTTCCTGTTACTTTTAAATCAATCTTTGAATCTAAACCTGTTTGTTTTCTAGAAATAATTAGTTCACCTGTCATTTCGCTATATGATGCTTTTATATCTGTATCTGAACAAAGAGAATTTATTTTACTAACTATAGTACTTGTTGTATCTTGCTCTGTTATTGGTATATTTACATCACCTATAGTCAATGAACTAGCACCACTCGCATTTGGAGGAAACTGTGTAACAATTGGAGAAGTTGTATTTAGTTTTATTGTAAGTTTAGCAGGCTCAGCCATTTGACTTACTGCAAATTGATAATTTATCTTATCAGCTCCTGCTGAACCACTAGCTGATATTATACTTTCATCAGAACTCTTTATGCTCAGTGATGAATAAGCTTTATTATTTAGTATACTATTTTCTGATGTTACACTAAGGTATTTATCATATAGATTCTTGGAATCTTGAATAACCTCTCTATAAATTTCTTGTTTCCATTTAACTATCTGCTGTGCTTGTTTAGCTTTGTCAACAGCTTCCTTATCTTTTATCATACTAGCCTCTATTACACCTTCCATATCAAAACTACCTGAGAGACCTGTAACTCTAATTGGACTTATATTTGACATAATAACCCTCCTTATATTACTCTCTACTTTTTCTACTTGCCTCATACCATATATCTCTAATTTGCTCTATTATTGGAAAAACTTCATCTATTATTTGTATACCATTATTTAAATCTGCATTTGACAATTTATACTTTATAAAATCATACACTTTGTACATATCTTTTGCCCACTGACCTGCATCTTGATTCAAAGTAACCATAAGTTCTGCAAATATATCTTGTACCCTAATTAACTCCTTATGGGCACTATCCATATCATTATCAACAATAGCAGCCCTAGCTACTCTTGTATATTTTACTGCTCCATCTACAAGCATAAGTAATAGTTGTTCTTGCGAAGAATATTGTAATTTTTCTATGTTTAAACTCATTTAATTATCCTCTTGTTCTTTCATCTTTACTTTTTTTATCTGCTTCATACCAAGTATCCCTAATTTGTTCTATTATTGGTAATACTTCATCTATTACTTGTATATCTTTTCTTATATTAGCTCTTGATAATTCATATCTTACAAAATCATAAACTTTATACATATCTTTTGCCCATTTACCTGCACTTTGATCTAACGTAACCATTAGCTCTGTAAATATATCCTGGACTCTAACAAGTTCTTTATGTGCCCTTTGCATATTTTTATCTATAATGGATAGTCTAGCTATCTTTGTATACTTCACTGCACCATCTACAAGCATAAGTAATAATTGTTCCTTTGATGCCATAAATATTGAATTTTGCTTATAAGAATTATAAGGGTTTTCTCCATACATATACTACTTCCTCCAAATACTTTTATTTTAATTTACTTAAAATCTCTATATTTATCTTTGTTGCCTTTATATTTTCATCTTTTATCTTTTCATAAATTTCTTTTCTTAGTATTCCTATATCATTTGGTGCTGATATAGCCAATTTAATATTCTTTCCATCAACACCTACTACCTTAATCTCAATATCTTCTCCTATAAGTATTGACTCTCCCTTTTTTCTAGAAATCACTAACATCCATCATCACCTCTCAATAATGGATGTCTTATACTGTAATTTTCTTCTTGTAAGATTATTTGCATTCCATAATTATTTTTTATATTTATTATTATAGGAGCTTTCATATTCACAGTTGATTCTTTTAAAGTTGGTCCAAGAGTTAATATATTAAATATTATAATATCATTAGGGGATTCTACTTTGAGTTTTTCTATTATATCTTGATTTAAAGTTATCTCATATTCATCAATAATCTCAAATGGTGATACAACAATAAATCCTATACAATCTTCTTCAATAGAATTAAATTCTTTTAAAGTATTATTATTTTCTATATCTAAAAGCTCATATTCTTTTAGATTTTCAAACCCTAGTATACCTTTTTTTAATGTAATTTTCATCATATCTTCGTTATTTTACTATATGTAATCTAATATAGATACATTAAATAACTTTCCTCCTGTTTGTAGTGAAGCTTGATAAGTTAATTCTGCCGCCTTTAATTGGACAAGTTTTTCTCCATAATCTATCTCTTCATTTTGTGATAGAATATCCTTTAACTGAATCAAATTTTCATCATTCTTTTCCTTCATTGCATCTACAGTATTTGCTTTAGTTCCATATATAGATCTAGTATTCACTGTATTCTCAATCAACTTATCTACACCGCTTAAACATGTCGTTGTCAAGTCTTTTATATCTGCATCACTAGGATTTATTAACTTTCTCGATATATTATTTAAATCTTCAAATGGATCTGTTTTTGTTGGGTCAAAACCAAGAGAACTTAACTTGACATTATATTCTACATTTATACCCTGAGCTATGTTCATACTTAAAGAATCTTTTAGTTTGTTTAAATTTATACCACTGTTAAATTTTAAGCTTACAGAACCATCTGCATTTTCAACATATTGAACAGGTGGTGTACCTGTATTTGATCCTGAAAATATATATTTACCTTCATGTGTTGCATTTAAAGCATTTGCAATTTCCTTCATTTTTTCATTAGTTGAATTACTAAGAGTCTTTAGTTCATCCTCTGAATATGCACCATCACCACTTGCCACCAAAGTTTTCTTTACATCTGATAATAATTTCCCAAGTTGATCTAATGCAGTATCAGTAGTTTCTAACCAATTTCCTGTATCATTACAGTTTTCAATATAAGTCTCCATAGTCTTTATTTCACTTTTTGAGTTCAATATTTTTATTGCTTTATATGGATTATCAGATAGTTTGTTTATTTCTTTTGTTGTATTAACTTGTCTATTAACTTTATCTAACCTTTGTAGATTATCTTGTAGTGAGTTTAGATAACTGCTAGACATCATACCTGTACTAACTCTCATTATAAATTCCCCCTTCTACTAAATTATCCCATTTATCACAACATCCAACAGTTGTACAGCTGTTGACATAACTTTTGCACTAGCTTGATATGAACGTTGTACTTTTATAAGCTCTGTCATTTCTTCATCTAAGGATACTCCTGAAACACTCATTCGTGAACTATCAATATTATTTATAATTTTACGTTGATTCACTTCATCTTGATTCACTTTTTTAGAATCTAAACCTATTGATTCTGCAAAAGCTTTATAGTGGTCACTTATCGTACTTACTTTTCCACCAACTACCCCAATATCTATTTTTTCATCTTTTAGCTTAGCAATCTTTGAGGCCTCATCAGCAGTAAGCTTTAATTCATTTGGGTTACTCTTTATAGCTGGATTTACCTTTATAATATCTTCACCAGCTACATTTGAAGTTATAAAAAAATCTGTTACTGTTATTCCAGCAGATGTATTATAAACATCATTTATCTGTTTAGCTAATCCATCAGATACGTCTTTTAAATCACTTTTATATGTATCAATCTTACCATGCATTTCAAACAACCCTTGTAAAGTACCCGACACACCTTTTTTCCAAGTTCCATCTGCATTTTTTAATTCATTAAGTTCTAATTTCCCATCTGCAAGCATATTTTTAACATCACTATTTTCAAGGTCTAGCTTAAAACTTAAATCATCTAAGATTCTATCTCTTTCATCAAGTAAATCATTTGGGGTAGAGCCAGAGCCAGATATAACATCAATAGATTTATTCAAATCTTCAAGACTTTTTAACATGTCATTTATCTGTTTTATCTCAGAGTCTATATTGTCATCTATATCTCCTTTTAACTTATCAAGCTTCTTATAACTTTCACTTATTAAAGTTGCTAAATTTGATGCATTTTCTACCACGAGACTTTTTTTACTGTCACTATTTATATCTTTTGCTAATGATTCCCATCCTTTAAAAAAGTCATCTATACCTGCAGATATTCCATAATCCGATGGTTCATTTATTATAGTTTCTATAGTATTATAATAGTCATACTTTGAAACTGTCTTACCATATTTATGGGCTTCTGCTCTAAATTGATAATCATAAAAACTATTTCTAGCTCTTGTTACATCTGTTACATGTACACCTGTACCTAATTGACCTCTCCCAATTGCATTGTTCAAGCTAGGCATATACATAGGGCTATTTGTGGCAAATTCTGTTCTTTGCCTAGAATAACCTTCTGTATCTAGATTACTTATATTATGAGAAATCGTCTGTATTGCTTTTTGATGTGCATTCATTCCTGAATTGGCTGTATTTAAAATGGAAAATAATCCCGCCATATTTTTCCTCCTAATATCTATTTTCTAATATTTCCATAAGAATTATAAGTTGTAGTTTGTTTGTCCATTGGTTTTATAAAATTAATCATCTTTTTTGTAAAAATAAGTTCTTTCTTTATTAGAGAATCATTCGATTCTTGTTGATTTTTAGCTAAAGCAATAATGTGCTTTAAATCTGTATATATTTCTTTTAAATATTCATCATTACTATTTTCAACAACTTCACTCATTGAAATATCATCACTAAAAAGTTGTCTTCTCTTTATCTCTATAGATGCAAGTTCTCTACTAATATCTTCTAATTTAGGATTTAATCCATTTAAATTTTCTATATCTTTTACAACTATATAGTCAAATTGCTCTTTTAATAATTCCATCATATTACTAAGTATCTTTTTTTCTTCATATATTATAACTTTTAAGTCTGTAATCATGACTTTATCCTCGCATATCCTCTATCATTTTTTTCGCAATTTCTTCTGGTTTTATTTTGTAAGTTCCATTTTCCAATGCATTTTTTATTTCATCGATTTTCTTATTTCTAATAGTCTCATCACTCATATTTGATACACTTGCCATTTCCTTTGCAAATTTAGATAGCTCTATCTTGTCTGTTTTACTAGTTTTTTGAACTTCTTCCACTTTTTTTACACCTGATGTATTCTTTAAATAATTATTTATTACAATATTTGAACTTACATTTTTAATATCCATCTTTTCACCTCCAAAATTACATACTTATAATTTAGTTATCGCTCAAAAAATAAAAACATTTATATGATTCAAACATATTTTAAATTTTTTATAAAAATATCCCCTTAGCTAAACTCATACAGAACAGCTTAAAGGGATACTATTTAAAATGCTAATTTATATCTGAATCTTCTATTTTAGATAATCTTACAGATAATTTCTCATTTGTAATAATGCTTTCTCCATAAGCAAACAATCTATCATTTGCATATATATCTAATTTTTCATCCACATTCTTATTTAGTTTTATTATAGAACCTTCTTTTAATTCTAATATGTTTTTTATTGTTTCTGTTGTATTTCCTATAGAAACAGCTACATTTACTTTTGCATTAAAAACATTTTGATTTTCTTCTATAACGCCAGTCTTTTCTTCTATTAGTTGCCCAAAATTCAATTCATATATATCCTCTTTTTTGCTATTCATAAAACTTTTCTCCTTGTATAACCTTATCTATACATATCTATCAACAAGCCTTGTATCATATCAACAGTAGAAACAATATCTATGTTTTCTTTTTCTTCACTAAGTAATTTACTAGTCATATCCTCAAGTTTATCATCAACAATCTTTACATTCTTATAGTATTGATGCTCCCAAAAACTGCTATTTTTATCAAGTGAATACATATTATCTACAACAGATTTTAGGTATTCTTTTACTGCATTTTTGTATATACTAATATCACCATAGTTTTGAGTAAGTACAAGCCTTTCCCCCGCCTTTTTTACACTTTCCAGATTTCGTTTTATATCTTCCATTGAAGAAGATTGTTTTACAGAGTTTAAGTTATCAGAAAATTTATTATTCTCTTTTAGTTTTTTAACCTCTATATTTCTACTTGGACTTATGTTTAGCTTATCTATATTTATACCCATAATAAAGCCTACCCTCTATAATATTTCATAACCTTAGGAATATAATTTTGTGTTTCTTTTGGCATTTTATACAGGTCAGAAATTGATTCTACCCCTCTGCTTTTCATCCTTCCAGGACCACCATTATATGCCATCAATCCCATTTCTATGCTCCCTCCAAACATATCAATGTATTCCTTAATGTGTCTAGTTCCAGCATCTATATTCTGTTCTATATTAAAAGGGTCTGTAACACCCAAATCTTTGCAATTTTCCGGCATAAGTTGCATAAGACCCTTCGCACCAGCAGAAGATACAGTATTTGGATTAAAATCTGATTCAACTTTAATTATTGCTTTTATAAGGTTCGCATCCACATTATATTTTTTTGATGCTTGCTCTACAGCACTTTCAATTCTTGACTTTAAATTTTTATCTTTTGTATCAACATCTATAAACCTACTAGATGTATTATTTACTACATTATCAAGCTCGTTAAATAAATTTTCAGAATTAGACAATAAATTATATCCATTAGAAGTCTGTTGATTATTTTGTGACAATGCTTTTAACAATGTCATCATAACCATGTCAAATCCAGATGAATTATTATATGTACAGTTACACTGATTTGTAGTGTTGCTACCAGATAATTGAGTTAATGCCAATATATTAATTAATGAACTTATCTCATTCAATATAAAACTCCCCTTTCTAAATTTTATAAACTTCAAAATTAAACTGATAGAACAGATTTCCACCAATATTCATGCTCTATATACCATTTAACTGTTTCTTTTATACCTGAATCAAAATCATATTTTGCCTTCCAACCTAACTCATTCTCTATTTTAGATGGGTCGATAGCATATCTTAAGTCATGACCAGGTCTATCATTTACATAGGATATTAAATCCTCAGATTTACCTAAAATATTTAATATAGTTTTTACTACTTCTATATTACTTCTTTCATTATGACCACCTATATTATAAACCTCACCAATTTTTCCTTTATGTATTATTAAATCTACAGCAGTACAATGGTCGTATACATGTAACCAGTCTCTTATATTTTCTCCATTTCCATACACTGGCAATTGTTTGTCTTCAAAAGCATTTAAAATCATAAGCGGTATCAATTTTTCAGGAAAATGATATGGCCCATAATTATTTGAACATCTAGATATAGTTGTTGGAAGTCCATATGTCCTATAGTAAGAGTTAACCAATAAATCTGCTGCTGTTTTAGACGCTGAATAAGGGGAACTTGGATTAATAGCTGATTTCTCTGTAAAGAATAAATCCCTTCTATCAATTGGTAAATCACCATAGACTTCATCTGTAGAAACCTGATGATATCTTTTTATCCCATATTTTCTACATGCATCTAAAAGTACTTGTGTTCCTATAATATTTGTTTGTATAAATAATTGTGGATTTTCAACTGACCTATCTACATGAGATTCTGCCGCAAAGTTAACAACTATATCAAACTTTTCCTCTTCAAATAATTTATAGACATGCTCTCTATCTGAAATATCTCCTCTAACAAATTTATAATTGGGCTTATCTTGTACTTCTTTTAATGTTTCCAAATTACCAGCATAAGTCAATAAATCTAGATTAACAATAGAATAATCTAAATACTTATTAATCATATAATGTACAAAATTACTCCCAATAAATCCTGCTCCTCCAGTTATCAGTATTTTTTTCATATTTTTCTCCTAAATATTAATTCTAATAAATTTTATTAACGTTCTACACAGATATCTTTAAAACTTTTTTGTTTTTTGTCCTTTACTGATAAGAATATTTCTTCAATTCCTTCTAAAGGCCAATCAATCGATACTTGCTTATCATTCCACATAAAACCACTCTCAAATTCTGGATAATAATAATTTGTACACTTATAACTAAATACAGCTTTTTCTGATAAAACTAAAAATCCATGTGCAAATCCTTCTGGAATATAAAATTGCTTTTTATTTTTCTCAGACAGTATTACTCCTTCCCACTCTCCAAATGTTTGTGAATCTTTCCTTAAGTCAACTGCAACATCGAAAACTTCTCCCTCTGTAACTCTAACTAATTTTCCTTGAGGATATCTATTTTGAAAATGCATTCCCCTTAATACGCCTTTCCTTGAGGTAGATTCATTATCTTGAACAAAACACATATCAAGTCCAAACTCCATAAAATCTTTTTTATTATAACTCTCAAAAAAATATCCTCTATCATCATAAAACACATTTGGTTCGACTATATATAGCCCTTCTATTTTTGTCTTTATAAAATTGAATTTTCCCATTACAATAAACTCCTTTATTGAAATAAAATTTATAATAAATTTTATTTCATATTACATATCTTCATTGGCTAGTTTTAATAGATACTGACCATACTCAGTTTTTATCAGTGGTCTAGCTAGTTCAATTAACTTCTCTCTACTTATATATCCCTTTGTATATGCAATCTCTTCTAAACATGCTATATACAATCCCTGTCTTGTCTGAACTACTTCAACATAATTAGAAGCATCTAATAGCCCCTTATGTGTACCAGTATCCAACCAAGCCATACCTCTTCCTAAAAGTTCTACTTTTAGTTTTCCTCGTTTTAGATATTCATTATTTATTGAAGTTATTTCTAGTTCCCCTCTATCTGATGGTTCAACAAGCTTTGCTATTTCTACAACATCATTGTCATAAAAGTATAACCCTGGTATAGCATAATTAGATTTAGGTACTTTAGGTTTTTCTTCTATTGATAAAACATTAAACTCTTCATCAAATTCCACAACACCAAACGCATTTGGATTACTAACATGATATCCAAATATGGTTGCTCCAGTTCTTTTAACTGCATTCTCTAATCTTTCGCTAAATCCATACCCATAAAATATGTTATCACCTAATACAAGAGAAACACTATCACTTCCTATAAATTCTTCTCCTATTATAAATGCTTCTGCAATCCCATTTGGTTTTTCCTGAATTGCATATGCTATTTTAAGTCCCAATGAGCTTCCATCTCCAAATAATTCCTCAAAAGCTATTATATCTCTTGGTGTAGATATTATGAGTATTTCTTGTATCCCTGCCAACATAAGAACTGACATTGGATAATATATCATTGGCTTATCATATATTGGAAGTGTTTGTTTTGATATACATTTTGTTATAGGATATAGTCTTGTTCCAGACCCTCCTGCTAAAATAATTCCTTTCATATTTATTCCATCCTTAAATTCATTTTTTATCATATTATTATTATCGTATAAATAAAAGAAATATTTATATTTTTTGTAATATCTTATTTTGTTGTATAAAAATAAATCATTTATTTTATACTTATATCATAATATCATATTTTTTTAAATACTCTTCAATAGATTCCTCCCACCTTCTAAATGAATTCAATCCAATTAATTTCAGCATAAAATTATCAAGTACAGAATATTGTGGTCTTTGAGTTTTACTCTTAAAATCTTTACTTTTAATTGGATTTACTTTTATATCTATATTTTTTAACTCAAATATCTTTTTAGCAAAATCATACCAACTACACTCACCTTCACATGTGGCATGATAAACTCCATAATTCTCTGTTTCCATAATATTTATTATAACCTTTGCTAAGTCTACTGTACTTGTTGGACTCCCAAACTGGTCATCAACGACATTAACTTCTTTATTTTGTTTAGAAAATTTTATCATAGTCTTTACAAAATTATTTCCATCACCATATAGCCATGCTGTTCTCAATATAAAGTACTTATGTGAGAATTGTTCCACAAATTTTTCTCCCATAAGTTTACTTTTTCCATAAACAGAATTAGGTTCAGTTTTATTATCTTCTTTATATGGATATTTAGAAATACCATTAAATACATAATCAGTTGATATGTGGACAAGTTTAGCATTCACTTTTTTTGATGCTATTGCTAAATTCCTAGCTCCTAAAGAATTTATTTTATATGAAGTTTCTATATTGTCTTCACATGCATCGACCTTTGTATATGCTGCACAGTTTATAATTACATCAGGTTTATTATATGTTATAAAGCTATCTACATTAGCTTGATTAGATATATCTAAATCATCTCTTGTTGTAGGTAATATATCATATTTTACTTGTTTTATACTTTGATTAATTGATTCTAATTGATTGACCAATTCTCTCCCTAATTGACCATTAGACCCTGTTATTAATATTTTCATTGATTGTTTTACCCTCCAATAAATATTCAATTCCTCTTAATAATTAATTATAACATAGCTTATATTTTGACTTAGGTAGAATATATATTATTTTTATATAAATAAAAAAAGAGATGTAACATTAAATGATTATCATCACATTATTACATCCCTTTAAATCTAAATATATAAAATATATTGTAATTACCAATTAATTACCAGAATCCTATCTAAAATACTTAACTCCAGATTCAAATATCTTTTGATCTTTCTCACCTATGATATTCTTAAATACTTCCTCACCAATTCTCTCAGAATGTCCCATTTTACCAAACACTCTACCATCAGCACTAGTTATACCTTCAACAGCATAGAATGAACCATTTGGATTAAATTCAATATCATAAGTAGCTTCATTATTAAAATTAACATATTGAGTTGCTACTTGTCCATTAGCAATTAATTCCCTCATAACATCTTCACTAGCAACAAATTTACCTTCTCCATGAGAAATAGCTATATTGTGAATATCTCCAACATTAGTTTGAGCTAGCCAAGGAGATTTATTAGATGAAATTCTAGTTCTAGCAATCTTAGCTTGATGACGTCCAATATTATTGTAAGTAAGTGTTGGTGCACTTTCATTTGGAACTCTTATTTCTCCATATGGAACTAAACCTAACTTAATTAATACTTGGAATCCATTACAGATACCTAACATCAAACCATCTTTTTGAGTTAAAAACTCATTTATAGCTTCTTGAACTCTAGGGTTTCTAAATACAGTAGCTATAAATTTACCAGAACCATCTGGCTCATCACCAGCACTAAATCCTCCTGGTAACATTATTATTTGAGAAGATTTTATTTCATTCACTATTGTATCTATAGAATCTTCTATGTCTTTATAAGTTAAATTCTTAAATACTCTTATATTTGCATTAGCCCCTGCTCTTTCAAATGCTCTTGCAGAGTCATATTCACAGTTTGTTCCAGGGAATGCTGGTATAAATACTCTTGGAGTAGCTATACTTAATGATGATTTTTTAGCCTCTCCTTGTGATATATAGCTTATAGTCTCTATTTTTGATTTTACTTCTTCTGTTTTAGTTGGGAATATAGGCTCTAAAGTACTACAATGCGCTTTATATAATTCATCTAATGAAAGTTCTTCACCTTTAATGAATATACTAGCATCTTTAACTGTACTTCCAAGCACTATGTAATTATATCCATCTAACATGCTTAAATCATCATTTGCTAATTCAAGTACTATATTTCCATAACTAGCTTCAAATAATTTATCATCTGTATATACTTTTTCAGCTTCTTCATTAAACTTAAATCCTATTTTGTTACCAAAAGCCATTTTACTTATTGCTTCACCTACACCTGCAAATCCCAATGCATATGTTGATAAAACTTTATTTTCATGTATAAGTTCTCTTACTTTATCTAAGTTTTTCTTTAGTTCTTCAAAGTCTATAACATTATTTTCTGCTTTATTTACACATAACATTACTACTTTTGAATCTGCTTTTTTAAATTCTGGAGATACTACTTTTCTAGCATCTACTGTATCAACAGCAAATGAAACTAATGTTGGTGGAACTTCAATATCTTTAAATGTACCAGACATACTGTCTTTTCCACCTATAGCAGGTATTTCAAACTTACTTTGTGCATAAAATGCTCCTAAAAGTGCTGAGAATGGTTTACCCCATTTTTCTGGATTGTTACCAAGTTTTTCAAAGTACTCTTGGAATGTAAGTCTTGTTGTACTGTAATTTCCTCCAATAGCAACTAATTTACATACAGATTCTACTACTGCATATAAAGCTCCATGGAATGGACTCCATTTCCCTACTTTTGGATTATATCCATAAGTCATTATTGTAGAAGTATTAGTTTCTCCACCAAGAACTGGTATCTTAGCAACCATACCTTGAGTTGGAGTGGCTTGATACTTTCCACCAAATGGCATAAGTACTGTATTACCACCAATTGTATTATCAAACATCTCTACTAATCCTTTTTGAGAACAAACATTAAGGTCAGATAATACTTTTGTAAATTTATCTTTCATACTTGCACACTTAACATCTTTTACTATTTCATTAGAGCTAAAGAATGTATTTTCTTCATCTACTTTAGTAACATGGACATCAGTAGTTTGTTTCACTCCATTTGTATCTAAAAACTCTCTATTTATATCTACAATTGCTTTTCCATTCCAGAACATTCTTAAATATCCTGTATCAGTTACTGTAGCTACATGTGTAGCTTCTAAGTTTTCTTCTACTGCTAATTGTATAAATTTATCTTTATTTTCTTTTTTTATAGCTACTGCCATACGCTCTTGTGATTCTGAAATTGAAAGTTCAGTTCCATCAAGCCCATCGTATTTTTTAGGCACTAAATCTAAGTTTATGTCCAAACTATCAGCAATCTCACCTATAGCAACACAAACCCCACCTGCTCCAAAGTCATTACATCTTTTTATCATTTGAGCAACTTCTTTATTTCTAAAGAATCTTTGTATTTTTCTTTCATTAGGAGCATCTCCTTTTTGAACTTCTGCACTACAAGTCAATATTGATTCTTCACTATGCTCTTTAGATGAACCAGTTGCTCCTCCACAACCATCTCTTCCTGTTTTTCCTCCAAGAAGAACTATTACATCTCCTGCTTCTGGTCTTTCTCTTACTACATTTTCTTTTGGTGCTGCTGCTATAACTGCACCTATTTCCATTCTTTTTGCAACAAAGTTTTCGTCATATACTTCTGCAACTTGTCCAGTTGTAAGACCTATTTGGTTCCCATATGAACTATATCCATGAGCTGCTTCTGTAGTTATTTTTCTTTGCATAAGCTTTCCAGGTAAAGTGTCCTCTAAAGTTGTTCTTGGGTCAGCACTTCCTGTAACACGCATTGCTTGATAAACATAACTTCTTCCTGATAATGGGTCTCTTATAGCTCCACCTAAACAAGTAGCTGCTCCACCAAACGGCTCTATTTCAGTTGGATGGTTATGAGTTTCATTTTTAAACATTACTAAATATTTTTCCATCTTTCCATCAACTTCAACATCCACATTTATACTACATGCATTTATTTCTTCACTTTCATCTAGGTCATTTAACTTACCATTTTTCTTTAATTCTTTTACTGCAACTGTAGCTATATCCATTAAGCATATATCTTTATGTCTATTAACATATACATTGTCTCTTGAGTTAAGATACATTTGATACGCTTCTTTTACTATATCATTAAATTTACCATCTTCTATTTTCACATTTTCTATTTCAGTCATAAAAGTAGTGTGTCTACAATGATCAGACCAATAAGTATCTAGAACTTTTATTTCTGTTATAGTTGGGTTTCTCTTTTCTGTATCTTTGAAATATTTTTGAACATGTTGTAAGTCTCCTAAAGTCATTGCTAATCCTTTGTCACTTACAAATGATTTTAATCCGTCTTCATTTAAATCTATAAATTCATCTAATATTTCAACTGCTGTTGGTATCTCAGTTTCCATTTTTAATGTTTCTGGTTTTTCTAAAGATGCTTCTCTACTATCCACTGGATTTATGCAGTAATCCTTTATTTTGCTAAATTCTTCATCAGTTATTTTACCTGATAATATATAAACCTTTGCTGTATTAATAGCAGGTCTTATACCTTGATTTACTATTTGGACACATTGAGCTGCCCAGTCACCCCTTTGGTCATATTGACCAGGTAGGAACTCTATTGCAAATACTCTTTCTCCATTTAATTCTGGTATTTCCTCATAGTATACTACATCTAGATTTGGCTCAGAAAAGATTGTCTTTGCTGCATTTTCATAAACATCTTCTGATATTCCTTCTACATCATATCTATTTAATATTCTTAAATCTTCTATACTACTTATGTGCAAGCTTTCCACTAAATCCTTTTTTAAAGCTTTAGCCTCAAGGTCAAAACCTTCTCTTTTTTCAACTAGTACTCTTCTAACCATTGAGTCTTTATTTCCAGTATTCAACATACCTTATCCTCCATTTTAGAAAAATTATCTACCTATGTCTGTTCTATAGTGCATTCCTTCAAAGTTTATTTTTTTTATATTTTCATAAACTTTTTCTGCTGCATCTTTAACTGTAGCTGATTTTGTAGTTATACCAATTACTCTTCCCCCATTAGTAACTAAATTGCCGTCAAGCATCTTAGTACCACTGTGGAATACTACTATATCATCATCTAAATTTTCAAGACCAGTTATAACTTTTCCTTTTTCATAACTGTCTGGATACCCACCTGATGTAAGCATAACACATACAGCTTCATCATCACTATAATTTATTTCTATGTCTTTTAACTTATTATCAAGTATAGCTTCCATTATTTCATGTAAATCTGTTTCTAATCTAAATAAAACAGATTGTGTTTCAGGGTCTCCAAATCTTACATTATATTCAAGTACTTTCTCTCCATCATCAGTTATCATAAGACCAACAAATAAAATACCTTTAAAGTTAAGTCCATCTTTTTTGAATCCTTCTAATGTTTTTTCTAGTACTGTTTCTTTTACTTTATTTGCTAATTCTTCTGTATAGATTTCACTAGGTGAAAAAGTTCCCATTCCACCTGTATTCGGTCCTTGTTCATAATTGTTTACCTTTTTATGGTCTTTTGCACTTGCCATAGGAACTATTGTATTATTGTCTACAAATGCCAAGATAGAAGTTTCTATACCTTTTAAAAATTCTTCAATTACTATTTTATCTCCAGCAGTTCCAAATTTCTTATCTGACATCATTTCTTTTAAAGTTGCTATAGCATCTTCTCTATTTTCAGGTATTACAACACCTTTTCCAGCAGCTAATCCGTCCGCTTTTATTACTACTGGATACCCAAAGCTATCTATTTCTGATATAGCTTCTTCTAAGTTTGTATATTCTTTATATTTTGCAGTAGGTATGTTATGCTTTATCATAAAATCTTTTGAAAAAGCTTTACTTCCTTCAAGTTGAGCACATTTTTTATTAGGTCCAAATACTCTTAAACCTTCTTTTTCAAATTCATCTACTATTCCCATAACTAGTGGTACTTCTGGACCTACTATTGTTAGACCTATTTTGTTATCCTTGGCAAATTTTAAAAGCCCTTCTACATCAGTATCACCTATATTTACACATTCTGCTACATTTGCGATTCCTGCATTACCTGGCGCACAATAAACTTTTTCTACATTTTTTTCATTGCTTAATTTCCAGCATATAGCATGTTCTCTTCCGCCACCGCCTACAACCAATATCTTCATAATATCCTCCTTAGTGTTTGAAGTGTCTTATTCCTGTAAATACCATAACCATATCATACTTATCACAAGCTTCTATTGAATCTTTATCTTTTATAGAACCACCTGGCTGAACTACTGCTGATATTCCATATTCATGAGCTAATGTTACACAATCATCAAATGGGAAAAATGCATCTGATGCTAAAACAGCTCCTGTAAAATCTTTATCTTTATTATTTTCAAGAGCATTTTTTAATGCCCAAATTCTTGATGTTTGTCCACAACCTAGAGCTAGAGTTTGACCATTTTTTACTATTGCAATTGCATTTGACTTCATATTTTTTACCACTCTCATACCAAATTCCATGTCTTTAAGTTGCTCATCTGTTGGTTTTGCTTTTGTTACATTTTCACTTTTTTCTGCTAATGTATTGTTTCTATCTTGTATCAATAATTTTCCATCTAAGTATTTCATTTCATATGGTTGTAAACTATTTTCTATCTTAGCTAATTTTAAGATTCTTAGATTTTTCTTTTGTTTAAGTATCTCTAATGCTTCTGGTTCAAAATCGTATGCTACTACTATTTCTAAGAATATTTTATTTAATTTCTCTGCTGTAGCTTTGTCTATAGTAGAAGTTATTCCTACTATTCCACCAAAGATTGATACTTTATCTGCTTCATAACATTTTGTATATGCTTCAAAAGCATCTTTTCCTAATCCTACACCACATGAATTAGCATGTTTTATAGCTACTGAAACTACTTCTTCACTGTCTTTAAATTCTCTCATAACTTCTAAGCAACCATGTAAATCATTTAAGTTGTTGAAAGAAAGTTCTTTACCACCTAGTTGTTCATAATTTAAGATTGGATTTTTTGCATTTGATTGTGAATATAAGAAACCATTTTGATGTGGATTTTCTCCATATCTTAAAGTTTGTTCTTTTTGGAAAGTTAAATTTAATATGTCAGGATATGTATCTCCTACTTCTCCAGCAAAATAGCTAGATATTAAAGCATCATATCTTCCTGTAGTTGAGAAAGCTTTATATGATAATTTTTTTCTATCTTCTAATGTCATTGTGTCTGTTTTTAATTTTTCTATTATAGAATCATAATCTTTTATATCTACTACTACTATTACATCTTTATAGTTTTTAGCAGCAGAACGTATCATAGATGGTCCACCGATATCTATATTTTCTATCATTTCATCGTGGCTTTTTCCAGCTTTTAAAGTTCCTTCAAAATCGTATAGATTTACAGCTACTAAATCTATTGAATGTATTTTATGTTCATTCACAGTTTCTACATGAGATTCTTTGTCTCTTTTATAAAGTATTCCACCATGTATATATGGATTTAATGTTTTTACTCTTCCATCCAATATTTCTGGGAAGTTTGTAACATCTTCAACTTGCATTACATTAACTCCATTTTCTTTTAATGTCTTAAAAGTATTTCCTGTAGATATAATTTCATAGTCTAACTTATTTAATTCTTTAGCAAATTCAACTACACCTGTTTTGTCAGTTACACTTATTAAAGCTCTCTTACTCATTTATAAACACTCTCCTACCTTGAAGTTTTAATTTATTTTCACAAAAAAGACTTAAACTCTCTTCCAAAATCCTATGTTCAACTTCTAACACTCTTTTTGCAAGTGTTTTTGCATCATCATCTTGATTTACCTTAACTACATCTTGCATTATTATTGGTCCAGTATCAGCACCTTCATCCACAAAATGAACTGTAGCACCAGTTACTTTAGCCCCATAATCTATTACTCCCTGATGGACTCTTTCTCCATAGAATCCAGCCCCACAAAATGAAGGAATTAATGATGGATGTATGTTTATCATTTTGTTTCTAAACTCATTAACCAGCTTTGGGCTGATTATTTTTAAATAACCAGCCAAAACTACTAAATCTATTTTATTTTCTTTAAGAATTTCTATTATCTTGTCTTCATTAGTTTCACAAATTGCCTTTATGTTATGATTTTTAGCTCTCTCTAAACCATAAGCATCTTGCTTACTTGAGATAACTACTTTAACCTGACCTTTTATTTTTCCAGACTCAGTACCATCTATAACTGCTTGTAAATTTGTTCCTCCACCAGATATCAAAACTCCTATATTTAGCATAATTCTACACCTTCATGACTATCTACTACTTCACCAATTATATATGCTTTATCTTCTAATAATTCACTATACTTTTTATCTACATAAGCAGCATTGTCATTTTCTCTATTATTTATAAAGTTTACAACATCGTTGGCATTTTCTTTATCTACTATTAAAACTAGTCCAATACCCATATTAAAACTCTTATGAAGTTCTCTCTCATCTACAGCATTAAAACCTTCTATCATTTTAAATATAGGAGGTTTCTCCCAAGATTTCTTATTGATATCTAATCCTAATCCTTTAGGTATAACTCTTGTTATATTTTCTATAAGCCCTCCACCAGTTATGTGAGCTATAGCTTTTATATCATGTTTAGCTAATACATCTAAAGCTAACTTAACATATATTTTAGTTGGTGTTAAAAGTGCTTCCCCAACTGTCATTCCTAGTTCTTCTACATATTGTTCCATCTTATAATCATAAGTTTCTAAGAATATCTTTCTTATAAAAGAAAATCCATTACTGTGTACTCCACTTGAAGATATACCAACTAATACATCTCCTGATTTAACATCATTTCCAGAAACAATCTTTTCTTTGTCAGCTATACCTACAGAGAATCCTGCTAAATCATAATCATCATCTCCATACATTCCAGGCATTTCAGCAGTTTCTCCACCAATTAGTGCACAACCAGACATCTTACAGCCATCTGCTATTCCACCAACTACTTTTTCTATATGCTCAGGAACTAATTTTCCAAGAGCTATATAATCAAGGAAGAATAATGGCTTAGCACCTTGACATATTAAATCATTTACACACATTGCAACTAAATCTATTCCAACAGTATCATGCTTGTCCATCATTTGAGCTATTTTTAACTTAGTCCCAACACCATCTGTAGATGCAAGCAAAACTGGTTCTTTCATTCCCACAAAATCTTTTAAACTGTATAATCCACTAAAGTTTCCTAAATCTCCAACTACATTTCCATCATAAGTTCCTTTAATTTTACCTTTTATAAGGTCTACTGCTCTATTTCCTTCATCTATATCTACACCTGATTCTTTATATGTTAACATGAAAGTAGTTCCTCCTTATCAATTTTTTTAACTGGGTATTCTCCATCAAAACAAGCTTTACAGAAAGTAGACTTATGTTCTGCTGCATCTAACATTCCTTCTATATCTAGGAATTTTAAACTATCACATCCAATATATTCTCTCATTTCTTCTACGTTGTTACTTGATGCAATTAACTTAGAGCGATTTGGAGTATCTATTCCATAATAACAAGAGTAAGCTACTGGAGGAGATGTTATTCTAAGATGAATTTCTTTTGCTCCTGCTTCTCTTAAAGATTTTACTAACTGTTTAGATGTAGTTCCTCTTACTATTGAATCATCTACTAAAATTATAGATTTTCCTTTTATTACTGTTGAAAGAGGATTTAATTTTATTTTTACAGCTATTTCTCTTTCCTCTTGTGTAGGTTTTATAAATGTTCTTCCTACATATCTATTTTTAACTAGACCTTCACTTATTTTTAATCCACTAGCATTTGCATAACCAATAGCTCCTGGCCAACCTGAATCAGGAACTGGAACTACTACATCTGCTTTTACATTTTCATCTTGAGCTAATCTTTCCCCACATTTAATTCTGAACTCATATGCATTTACATTATCTATAGTTGCATCATTTCTTGCAAAGTATATGTGTTCAAATATGCAACTTTTCTTAACTGGTTTATAATTTTCTGAATAAAAATATGATTTTAATTCACCATCTTTAACTACTATTATTTCTCCTGGCTCTACATCTCTTATAACTTCTCCGCCAAGTATGTCTATTGCACAATTTTCTGATGCAAATATATATTCATCACCCTTTTTACCAAGTACAAGAGGTCTGAATCCATGTGGATCTCTAACTGCAACCAATTCATCTTGACTCATTATTACAAGGGCATATGCACCTTTGATATAGTCCATTGTTACTTTTAAACTTTCTACTATATCACCTTTGTAATATCTTGCAAGTATATATAAAATTACTTCTGTATCTGAATTAGTTTGGAACATATATCCATCTTCTTCTAGCATATCTTTTAAATAATTTGCATTTACTAGATTTCCATTATGAGCTATAGCTAATTGTCTTTTTCTGCAACTTCCAACTAAAGGCTGACAGTTAGAAACATGACTTCCTCCAGCTGTTGAATATCTAACATGTCCAATACCTATATTTCCTTTTAACTTAGATAATTCACTTTCCTTAAAAACATCTCCAACTAATCCCATATCTTTTTTGTACTTAATTTCTCCATCATCTAAAAGAGCTAAACCACAGCTTTCCTGCCCTCTGTGTTGCATAGAATATAAAGAATAATATAGTTCTTTAGTTACATCTTTATTAGAGTAAATCCCTAAAACTCCACACATACATTTGCCTCCTATTTATTATTCATTCTCGAAAGTACTTCCATATAACCTTCTACAAGGTCTCCAAGGTCTCTTCTAAATCTGTCTTTGTCTAATTTTTCATTTGTGTTTACATCCCAAAGTCTACAAGTGTCTGGTGATACTTCATCTGCCAATATTATGTTTCCTTCTGAATCTTTACCAAATTCTATTTTAAAGTCAACTAACTTTAGGTTTAATTTTAAGAAGAATGTTTTTAGCAATTCATTTATTTTTAGAGTTTCTTCTCTTAAGAATTTCAATTCTTCTCTAGTTGCTAATTTCATTGCCACTGCATAATCGTCATTTAGCATTGGGTCACCATAATCATCGTTTTTATAGCTTATTTCAAAGATTGGCTCATCGAAAACTACACCTTCTTCAAGACCAACTCTTTTGCAGATAGAACCAGCAGCAATATTTCTTACTATCACTTCTAATGGTAAAATTTCTACTTTCTTAACTAGCATTTCTCTGTCTGATAAACTTTTTATAAAGTGTGTATTTATATTATTTTCTTTTAACATTTCAAAGATTATTGTTGATATTTTATTATTTAGTATACCTTTTGAAGATATTTCTGCTTTTTTTTCTCCATTAAATGCTGTTGCATCATCTTTATAATAAACAACATATTCGTTTTCATTATCTGTAGAATATACTTGTTTTGCTTTTCCTTCATATAATAACATTTCTGTTACCCCCTTAAGTTCTTGTCGTCTTCTAGCACCTTTTGTGCCATTTCTTCTCTATATGATTTCAAATCTTCTTTTAATTTTGGGTATTTTAGAGTCATTATTTGTAATGCCAATAAAGCTGCATTTAAACCTAAATCTATTGTAACTGTTGCAACTGGTATTCCTTTTGGCATTTGAACTATTGATAAAAGTGAGTCTAATCCATCCATAGTTGATGATTTAATAGGCAATCCTATTACTGGAATTAGAGTTTGTGAAGCTATTACACCTGGTAGATGTGCTGCTTTTCCTGCTGCTGCTATTATTACATCTGTATCATCTTCTATTTCTTTTAGGAATGTTGAAAGTTGTTCTGGTGTTCTATGAGCAGATAATGCTCTTGCTACAACTTCTATTCCATATTTTTCAAGCAGTTTTATCCCTTCTTCTAATTTTGGATAATCTGATTTTGAACCCATAACTACTGCTACTTTCATTAGACTTCCCCTCTCCGTTTATAAGTTATTTTACATTTTAAATCATTCGTATCATTATACGAATTATACACCTTAAATTTTATATTAATATACATATATTATCAACTCTTTTTTGAAATTTTTTAAAAAAAATATTACTTGTATTTTTTTTATTCGCCCCATATCGAACTTTATTCGCTTTTTTTGATACCTAATAAAATTACTTTTCATTTATTTATTATTTTTTGATAAATAAATATATTTTATATAATTTTAAAGTAAACTTGCATAGTATTTTTTAAATTATAAGATTTATAATTCAGTAAGATACTCATTTCTATACATACTTGTATCAGAGTCTATACTAAAAAAGGAAGTTAATTATTATAAATCATCTTCCTTTTCATTAGTGTATAATTTTATAGTTGTTAATTTAAAAATATAAAGTGCCGTTTTTAATTCTGTATTTTATCAATAAATTCATATCTTGCCAATAGTTAATCATCCTTAAATAATCTTTTATATAACAATTTCATTTCTTGATAATCTAAAATTACAAAATCAGGCTCATAAATCAAATCTTCTAAACTATTCCCCCTATGATTCATCCAGATACTCTTCCATCCAGCTTTTTTAGCACCTACTACATCATTTTTATAAGAGTCACCTATATAATATGTATTTGCCCTATCTAAACCCATAAATTTCTCAGCTAATCTAAAAATATTAATGTCTGGCTTAGAAAAGCCAACTTCACTAGAAATAAAAATATTCTCTTCATCAACCCACTTTTCAATATTTAATTGCTTTAATTTCATTCTTTGATGCGAAGATGGTCCATTAGTTATAATTCCAATATTAATATTTTTTTCTTTAGCAAAATTCAAAACTTGCTCCATCTCTGGTATTAGAGTTATTTGTGATTGTTGATATATATACTCATCTTGAAAATTTTGAGCATCTTTTTCTGTAATGGGGTTTCCTAACTCTTCAAAAGCTTTCATTATTCTATACACATGCATTTTTTCAATTGGCATCTCTCCACTCTCAGTCAAATGAAATACCTCATCACTATACTTTCTGCTACTGATATATAAATCTTTAACAGAAATATTCTTTATTGAAGAAAATACTTTATCATATGCGATATAAAAAGGTGTTAACTGATTGTATAAAGTATCATCTACATCAAAAATTAAATTAATCAAAATATTAGTCCTCCAAAATTTAATAGTGGTAAATATAATTATAACTATAAATACCTAGTATAACAATACCTACCACTATAAGTCCTATTATTTATTTAAAATTCTAGTAGTTACACCTTTTAGATTATAACATTCTGCATAATCACGTAAAGGACGCTTAATATGGTCTACAACAAATCTTTGACCATTGATGTTATTTTTTCTTAAATTACTATAAAGCATTTCTATCTCTCTTTTAACATCATCATTATTGAATGTATAGTGACCTGCAATATCTAATATTTCATTAGATAAAACTTCATCCTTAAAGATTTCTTCAGTAGTTAGATTTTTCTGTTCTCCTATCACCCATTTTCTCCAACGTCCACATTCAATAGCATCTACAAGAAGAACATGTCTAATATTTGAAGTCTTTTCAATTAATCCTTCTTCCTTTAGTTTTCTTTCAACTTCTGCTAGCTTTAAGTATGCTCTAGTCTCTTCAGTACCATATTGAGGAGCAACATTTGTCGCAATAATTTGAGATGGTATATGTTCTAATAAAGTCACATCATCCAAATAATCTCCATTATGTTCCTTTAACCCAACTCCATACTTTTTAGCCATTTGAGCTAAATCATAAGCATTCTTAAAGTTAAAAGTGCCTACTTGTTCTGTTTTTCTAGTTAGAGTACCTGTCTGACCAACTATAAATGTTGGCATTGGCAAATCTCTCTTTTCAAGTTCAACTTTTAATCTAGTTATAAATGTTTCATATGTCTCAGTTGAAGTTAAGCCTCCATTTGTTTCCTCTGTCCCAACTTCATATCCTATCTCTGGCAAATTAAGTCTTTTTCTTTCTTTTTCGCAATATTCAATTAATTCTACAGTTCGTTCTAACACTATATCCAATGGAATCACTTTTCCCATTTCAAATGGGTCTTTTGTAGGGTCAATCATTAATAAATCAAAACCTGCCTCAATATCAGCTAAATAAGATTTTTTCCCTAATTCCATAGCTTTGTCAACAGGTAAATGGTCATTTCTCTCTTTATCTCTTTGCCATGGTCCTCCATGGTCTCTGCACAAGTAATATAAGCCATCAAATCCCACTTCATCAGCTATTTTCTTAATATCTCTTGTAAATGTTTCTTGATTCCAACCATTTACATAACCTCCTCCTAGCTCGTCTGCATCTACTTGATTTCTACTTGCAATAAACATTAAAGGAAAATCATCATCTTTTGCTAATTCAAAACTCGCTTGTAACAAGTTAGGTGACATAGGACCAATCCCTAAAAGTGTTGCACTTTTCCCCTCTTCTTGTAAGTCTAGTAATCGTTGTACGACAGTTTTTATTGGTAATTTTTTCATTACTATATCTCCTTTTATTCTATTTTTTAAGATGTTTTCAAAGATGCTTTTAATAAAATTTTCAATAAAAACATCTTTATGTTATATGTAAAACAAATCAAACTTTATTGAAAAGTATCTTTTATTTTCTTAATTAATGCATCAGATTTTTTAATAATATCAGACACACTCATTCTTACTACTTTCTTGCCTTTAAAACGCTCCATATTTCTAATCTCAACATCATTAGTTAATATTACACAAGTTGCTTCTTCAATTTCTTTAATTGACAACTCATTATCTATTCCAGAGCTTCCTTGAGTTTCAACCTTTATTTCTATACCAAATTTTTTTGCTGATAATTCAAGTGATTCAGCTGACATATAAGTATGGGCTACTCCACTAGGACAAGATGTTACTGCTACAATTTTCATATCTTTATCTCCTTTAAATTTATAGTTCTATATAATTTTCTTACAATTTTATATAAATTAATTTATTATTTTATATATCTATAATTCTTCAAATATTAGTTCAATAGAATCATCTATATCTTCTTCAATTTCTTCATCTTCTTTTACATCTTTCTTTACTAATTTCATCAATATTGCGACAACAACTGCTCCAGTTAGTACAGATGCTATATACCCCAACCTGTTATCAACAACTGGAAGTACTATCAATCCTCCCCAAGGAGCATGATTCAAACATCCCAGTAAAAAAGCCATAATATTTCCAATAATTGAACCAGCCATAATACAAGGAATTACTCTAACAGGGTCCGCTGTTGCAAATGGAATAGCTCCTTCCGTGATTCCAACACATCCCATTAGAAGTGATGCTTTTCCTGAATCTCTTTCTTCTTTACTAAATTTTTTTGGGAATAATAATGTTGCTAACCCTAATCCAATTGGAGGTATACAAATCGCAACTCCAACTCCTCCCATTAAGTATGGAAGTGTATCAACTTGTGTTTGAGCAAAAGTCGCAGCAACTTTATTTATAGGACCACCCATATCAGAGGCTATCATTCCTCCCAAAATACCCCCTAAAGGAATCTTTGAAACACCAGACATTCCATTTAACCAGTTCGTCATCCATGCCATAAAAGAAGCTATAGGTTCTCCAATTAAAAATACAATTATACCACCTGTAATCAATGTACCAAGCAAAGGATAAATAAATATGGAACCTAGAGTTCTCATTGTAGGAGCTAATTTTATTTTCTTCAGTTGTAATACAACAAATCCTGCTATGAACCCTGCTATAATACCACCTATAAAACCAGCATTTACTTCTTTTGCTAAGTATGCACCTATCATACCTGGTGCTAGCCCTGGCTTATCTGCCATACTAAATGCTATATATCCACCTAATATTGGAATGAATAAAGCTAGACCTGCAGCACCAATTTGATTTAGTTTAGCTAACCATCCAGTTTCAGGAACAGCAGCTTGTCCACTTAATGTTACTGATAAAGCAAATAATATTCCCCCAGCAACTACAAATGGAATCATATATGATGTTGCTGTCATAAGATGTTTTTGTAAAAACTTTAAAATCCTCATTTTAATCTTCCTCCCCTATCTTTTCTTTTATAAGATTATAAACTGTTTGTTCATCTGCCCCTCTAATTTGATTTCTAAAACTCTCATGCATCAATAAACGTGCCAGTTTTGATAAAATCTTTAAATGAAGATTATTTTCATTATCTTTTGTTACTGATATTAAAAATATCAAGTCTACTTTTTCACCTTCTTCTGTCCATTCAATAGGAACATCAAACTTTCCAATTGTAATACAAGAATCTTTGACACCTATACTTTGACTATGAGGTAGACCTATACCATGCCCAATATATGTTGATAATGTTTCCTCTCTCTTTAAAACATCTTCTAAAAATTGATTTTTATCTCTTAAATACCCCTCTTTTGATACTACATCCACTAATGATGTAATAGCTTCTTCTTTTGAATCTGCTTTCATTTTGAATGAGCATTTTACATTGACTAATTTACTCATACAGTGACCTCCTCCTCATATTTATGAATTAAACCTTCTGCTTCTTCTTTTGTCCTTGCACTTTCTAACATACTAATAAAATTAGTCTTATAAACCATTTTAGTTAAATTAATTATTGCTGGAATTTGCTCTTTCTTATCTCTACTTGCTAAACAAAATATAACTTTAACCTTTTTATCACCAAAACTAATTGGCTCTTTACATATTAGTAAACTTATTGAACTTACTTTAACTAATGAACTGTCATTTCCATGCAATAAAGCAAACTCTTCATCTTTTACAGCATAGAAACCTACATTATTTAAAATATCTATAATATTCTCAGCATATTGTGTTGATACAAAATCACAATTAGCAAGTATATTTGAACTAATTTTAACAGCATCTTCCCACTTAACTTCTCTATCAATTATACTGATAGTATCAGCACCTATTAAATCACTTAATTTAAGCTGTCTAGATAATATTCTCTCATCACTATATCCAAGCTCCTGCCATATGATACTCAATACTCTTTTTTGAGCATCTTCTTCTAAGAAATCCAGCCTTTTTTTGATTGATATATAGTTAGTCAAGACATTCTTTCTTTTTATTCCTTTTTCTTCGAGTTTTAAATAATCGTTTTCCTGCAAAAATGGATTAATCTCAATAACTACTTTAGGCAAAGTTACAACTATCTTTGATGTTGTTATAATAAAATCGATATTTTCCCATTCCTTATAATCTTGTAATTTATATGCTGGAATACTATCCACTATATTTATTTGATAATCATTTATTAGAGTGTCTTTTAACATAGCAATTACACCATATCCAAATCCACAAACTAATAATATGTTTTTATAATTGTTTCTCTCATTTCTTTGTACACTTCCTAAAAAGTGTATTGCTAAAAGTATTATTTCATTTTCATTTTTTATTTGATTTAACATCCTATTTTTTTGTACAGAAACCTTAGTAGCTTCAAGTACATATTGATACTTATCTGGTATTACATGAAATAGTTCTTCATAAATCTGTATGTTTTGCTTGATTCTTTCTATTAATGGGGCAATATGATTAAGCAATCCTTTATAAAGAATCATATCTTCTTTAAAATCAACACTCAATATTTCTGACATATTGTAAATTAAATCTTGAACTATTATTTCTGTACTAATCAAATCCATATCTTCATTTAAACTTGCATATTTATTTGTAAAAAACACAAAACTTTTTAACAATAAAATTTGTTCTTTAGTCAATTTCTTTTGAATGATTTGTTCAAATTCTTGGTCAAATTTATTTTCAAAATATGGTTCACTTAATGAGGAAGATTCCAAAGGATGTTTTTCATCTGAATGTATGTACCATGTAAAAAGAAAAATATTTGAAACATACCATGTGAAAGATTCATCATTTAAAATCCAATCCATTTTGGAAAGTAAATCTATTGACCAATTATATATATTATTCAAGGAAATCCCCTTGAATATTTGTTCAATAATTTTCACTAAGTACTGCTCAAACACACTTAAATCAGACTTTTCTTTACCAAATAGGTAAGAATATAATTTTAATATACTTAGTCTTTGTTTATATATAGTGTTTTCATCTCCACTTATTTTGAAAGTCTTATCATATGTAATAGTTATTTGGTTTCTTTCTAATTCACTTGATAGAACATTAAGGTCGTTTTTAATTGAACTTCTAGAAACCTGGAATTCTTTGCTCAACTTTTCTAAATTTAGCTTATCTATTTTAAACATTGATATAATCTTCATAATAGATACTCTCTCAGTTAAAGAAAATACATATTCATTATTATCTATATATACTACTTGGAAATTCTTAGGAATAATTAGTACACCTTTATTTATTTTTTGTATTAATGGTTTATTTAATGACTGTAAAACTATATTTAAATTATTTATGTCATATCTAACTTTTCTTTCTTCTATACTTAATTGTTGGCTAATTTCCTTATAACTTGTCTTCTCTTTTCCTTTTAGAAAATTCATAATGAGTAACATTCTTCCACTTATCATATTTTCCCTCCTTTCAAAATAATTAGAGTTATTAATACTGCAAATTTTATGTTATTCTGTATATTTAAGTTTTTTTATGTCTAAAAATAGTAACTATCTTTCTATATTCAGAATAATACAATAAAGCTTTAACTACAACTTACAATATTTGAAAATTGTTTTTACAAAATCTGTAGACATATTTTTATTAAAAAATATAATATTTATATTTAAAACTTTATATCATCTACTAATTACAATATATTTTAACATTACATAGTATTTTCAACGCTTTACTAATAACTGCTATATATCTATAACTATATGGGTAACAGTAAAATAGTTAAAAGTTTTACTTAAAAGTAAAACTATATCTGTAGATTTAAACATACAAATAAAAAAAGCAAGCTATATATTTAAATTATATAACTTGCCTAAATATTTAATTTTATAAACCTAATCATTAGGTATTGTTAAATTTTTTACTTTATCACCATTATATGCGAATTCTTCAAATTCATGTATTGATAATGGTTTAGAAAAAACATAACCTTGAATATAGTCACATCCAATACTTTTTAAAAAATATACTTGTTCAACTTCTTCAATACCTTCAGCAATTACTTTCATACCAAGTCTCCTGCTAAGTTCAATAATAGATTCCACAACAACTTTACCACGTTCTATATTATTTTTACTAACAAAAAATGAACGATCTAATTTAATTATATTGACTTTAAACTCCTTTAATATCCCTAATGATGAATATCCAAATCCAAAATCATCTATAGAACATTTAAAGCCTTTACTATGGATATCATCTATTACACCAATTGCTTCTGGATTTTCTAAAAAAATAGATTCTGTAAGTTCTAAGTCTATTAAAGATGTAGGTACATTATATTTAATACATATCATCTCATATTTTTCTAAGAATGATTTATCCTTTAAATGTTGTCTTGATACATTAACAGAAATTATTAATAACTCCTTACATTCTTTTATCCATTTAGAAATCAATTTACATGTTTCTTCAAGAACATATAGGTCTAACTCACATATAAATCCACTTTTTTCAAAAATGGGAACAAAATCACTAGGATAAATCATCCCCTTCTCTGGGCTATTCCAACGAACAAGAGATTCTGCACCACTAACCTTTCCAGTTTTTATATCAATTTTTGGTTGTAAGCATATAAAAAATTCTTTATCCTCAAGAGCTTTTTCCATTAAATTTGACAATTCCTTTTCAAATATCAATCGTTTTTTTTCTATATCACTATAAAAATTAAAATCACTTTTATGTGCTTTATTAAAACTTTTTCTTGCTGTATTCACATGGTCTTGTATTGTAATTAAATCTTCGTCATGATTTTCAATTGCGTAAATACCTACTGATATTCTTAAAAAGTATGGTTTTTCTTTTCCTTTGTTAAAATAATTAATCTCATCTTCTATTTTATACAGTAATTCTAAAACTTCTAATACTGGTCTATTCTTCATAAATAGATAGAACAGGTCTGCATCATGCCGACATACAAACTCCTCATCATTAGCAATATTTTTTTCTAAAACATTATAAATATATTTAAGTGTATTATTTCCTTTTTCACTACCAAAACAGTCATTTATTAGCTTAAAATCCTTTATATTTATTGCTATCATCATATAAGTATTATCAGGAGATTTTGAAATTAAAGGTTTTATTAACATACTAAATTTTGTTGAATTAATACCATTTGTTATATTATCTAAATAAGCAATATCTTCAATTTGTTTTATGTATTTTCTTCTAATAGTATATAAAATCCATGTTATAATTCCAATAATAAAAATAATTATAAAGGTCATTATTATTGTAAAAATGTTTAATTTATTCAATTCACCTAAAACAGCTTCTTCAGGCACTATAAGAATGAAATACCAATCATTTAAATCTTTTGTTACTGGATGATACGTTAGCAGACACTTTACATTTTTTGATGAAGTTATTGTAATTTCTCCTGATTCTTCATTCTTAAAGTCATCCATTATTTTGGGAACCCAATGCTCATTTGTAGCACCTTTATATTTATGACTAAGGTCCTTTATCAACTCACTATTTTTACCTATAAAGAGAGGTTTCCCCTTAGTATTAACAATTTCAATAGTTCCTTCTCCGTTAAAACTGTCAATACTAAGAATATTATTCACACTTTCTTTTTGAGAAATACCTACTAAAATACTAGATACCTCATGTTTATAATCAAATATAGGTACACTGTAGAGTACAACATCTATTGACTCTATAAGTTCTGTGTATTCCTTTCCTTCTATCCCCTTTTTATATGAAATAGTATTCTTTAAATCCGCTTCTTTTCCACTTAAAAACTTTGTTTTACCTTTTAAATCTATTATTCCAATATCAGAATATTTATAACTAGTTTTTCTTTTTGCTAAGTAATCATATCGACTATCACCTTCATATTGTTTAATAAAATCTGCCATTAGCCTTAAATCAGATAAAATAAACTTAATTTGATTATCAACATTTGTTACAACTTGTGTAGATACATCATTTAGATAGTTTTTAGTTTGCTTATTAGATATGTTGTACAGTTTTACAGTAGTAAAAACAGTAATTACAAGAATTGAAATAATAAGTGCACATAAAACCACAGACAAAACCATATTGTTTTTTTCGTACCTTGATAATTTCATTTTTTGTCCTCCAAACTATAAGTCCATTTTTAGCATAAATACTAATTCTACAAATTTCATTACCAAAAAACTATTCACACTATATTATAATATTCTACTTATCAATATTCAACAAAACTCCTTTATATTTCAATAATAATTCATTAATAAGCATTTTATTGATTTTATTTATGTAATATTTTTCCTTAAACTGCTGTAGAATATTGTTTAAAAACAAATTCCATAATCTAAGTTTATGTTTCTATTTATTCAAGACTAACAAATTCTATATACTTATATCAAAAAAGCTATCCCATATTTTAAGATAGCTCTTTATTTTAATGAGACACTTAATATCTCTAATATCTCATAACTAAATATATTATTAAACCTTCACTTATTTTCTTTAATAACACAACAAGGATTCCCATAAGCTATAGTATTAGATGGAATTGACTTTGTTACAACACTACCTGCACCAATAGTTACATTGTCTCCTATTGTTACTCCTGGTAAAATAATACTCCCTCCACCAATCCAAACATCATTACCAATTTTCACTGGTGCAGTTATAGTTTTGCAAAAACTAAATCCATCATCAGTTCTTTCCTCAAATCTATCTTTAGCATTAGTTGGATGAAATGCTGTATATATTTGTACATTAGGGGCAATCAATGCATTGTCACCTATTATGATTTCATTATCATCTAAAAATGTACAATTCATATTTACTTCGCAATTATTACCAAAATAAATATTATTTCCATAATCAACATAAAAAGGTGCAGTAATCCATATATTTTTTCCCTTTCCACCTAAGAGTTCTGTTAAGATACGTTCCTTGTTAATACTATCATCTGATTTCAAACTATTATACTCTTTTGTTAAATCCTTGGCTTTGTGCCATTGACATAATAATTCCTTATCTCCACAGTCATACAATTCTCCTGCCAACATCTTTTCACGTTCTGTCATCCCAACCTCCTAAAATATATTAGTATATTAACTAAAAATAATATTTGTTATTAATATTGTTCCATATTTATATTGTAATATAAAAAATTAAATACTCAATGAAACTATCTTATTGAATATTTAATTTACTTACATCTTGCAAATACAAAGTTAGTATATAATTATAGGTTCTACTTAAATTAAATCTAGACTATAGATATTTTCATTATTCATTGAATCAAAAATGCTAAATTTAAAATCTACTTTTTTCAATAAATTATTTGAAGCCAGATTATCTGATAAAGCACTTGCTAATACTTGTATACATTTTTGTTCATTATTTCAGTAAGACATAAAAGAATCAATATAGCTTTCTTGAAATCTTCTGATTTTATATCTTTCAGTTGGCATATGCAGTCTCTTTTTATAATGATTTTTTTTAACAAGTATGTAGTTACTATATCTTCAATACACCAAGCATAACACAAACCATATTTGTATGACAATTCATAATTATATTATTTATTTAGTCATTTTTAAATAATTGATATGAATTTGTATCATATGAATTTAAAAATCATTATTTGATAGAATCGCTGTAACTCTTTTTTTATTTAACTTATCAAAATAAATAGAGATTATAGCAAGTGTACTACCTAAATAATGAATGTAATACATCTGGTAACCATGCAATAATATTTGAAGCACCTGCTAATATCAAAAATACTAATTCTATCTTTCTTAAATAGAAAGAACAGTTATAGCAAAATGATATTCCATAAAGTTCTAGCAGTAAAGTAAATAGGGTGAAAAATGAAATTGAAGTTAACAAAATATATACTAGTTGTAATTGATTATGTGCAACTCCAAATGAAATACTAAAAGCATAATACAAAATGATACCTAGAATTGTTAGAAAATTTGTTTTTTGTTCTACTGTATCTATATCACGAAATATGTATGAACCAATGACTGGAACGATAATTAAAAGCATTGTTAAGTCTGAACCTATCAATATAGGTGCCTTGAAATATGAGTCATATTGATAAATACCTGTACCATACATCTCAATAACCTGCCCATATAGGTTTATTGCTTCATATTTATTATCTATAGAAAATGAAAATATTCCACAAACTGTAATGATTAGCAATAATATGAATATAATGGTTGGTGAAATATTTAGCCAGGTCATTTGTTTTTTCTTTATCATTTAATTTCCTCCCTAAGGTAAAGTGTTTAAAGACTCTAAATGTTATTAGTTAGTATAACTGATAAATCTCTTGTATAAATCTATAGTAATAAGTTACTATTTACACTATAGCAACTTATTACTATAATATAAATAGTAGATTTCACATGAAAGGAGTATCTTATGCAAATTAAAAACATGATTAGAAATTTTAGTGGTGAAAGAAATAATGAAGTTCGTGGTATTTTTGCAAGCATATTTATTTTACAAAACCGATTACAAACTATTTTTGATAAAGCAGATGAACATCTTACTTTAAAACAATTTATGCTTCTTACAATGGTAAAGCATGCTGATGAAAAAACTACTTTTACTTATCTTGGGAAACTCTTAGGGTCTTCACGTCAAAATATAAAAAAACTAGCTGTTTCTCTTGAAAACAAAGGTTTTATAACTATTGAACATGAACCCAATAATAAAAGAAATACTTCTATTGTACTAACAAAAAAAGCAGATGAATATTCACAAAAAGTACAGGAACTCCATACTGAGAAATTAAACAATATATTTCAGGATTATTCAAATGAAGAAATCAGCCTGTTTTATCAAATGATTACAAAACTATATACAGGAGTTGAAAGAGAAGAAAAATACTATGAGTAAAATAATTATTTATAGCACAAAATTTAACTCAACTAATATGTATTATGACTTTGAATTTTATGCATTCCATTGAAAACATAAATATAGTCCAAAAGAATAGTTACACAGCACGATATGTATTAAAACAAGTAAAAAATAGACCGAAAAAGAGCTAGAAATACCCTATTTAAAGGCTTTCTAGCTCATTATTAATTATTCCCATTCTATTGTTCCAGGTGGTTTAGAAGTTATATCATAAACTACTCTATTTACTCCATCAACTTCATTAATTATTCTATTAGAAATTTTTTCTAACACATCATAAGGCATCTTATACCAGTCAGAAGTCATTCCATCAGAAGAAGTAACTGCTCTTAAACCAACTAAATAAGCATATGTTCTTTCATCTCCCATAACTCCAACAGTCTTAACATCTGGTAATGTTGCAAAAGCTTGCCATATTTCTCTATATAAACCAGCTTTTCTAAGCTCGTCCATATAAACAGCATCTGCTTCTCTTAATATATCACATTTTTCTTTAGTTACATCACCTATAACTCTTATTCCAAGACCTGGCCCTGGGAAAGGATGTCTAAATATTAATCCTTCTTCTATACCAAGTTCTAATCCTATTTTTCTAACTTCATCCTTAAATAGTTCTCTTAATGGCTCAACTATTTCTTGGAAATCCACATCTTCAGGAATTCCACCAACATTATGGTGAGATTTTATAGTAGCAGCACCATTTCCATGTCCACTTTCTATAACATCTGGATAAATTGTTCCTTGAACTAAGAAATCCATTTTTCCTAATTTATTTGATTCTTCTTCAAATACTCTTATAAATTCTTCACCAATTATCTTTCTCTTAGCTTCTGGCTCAGAAATTCCTTTTAGTTTAGATAAGAATCTATCTTCTGCATTAACTCTTATTAAATTTATATCGAATTTCTCTCTAAATATTCTTTCTACATCGTCACCTTCATTTTTTCTAAGTAAACCATGGTCAACAAATATACAAGTCAAGTTATCTCCAATTGCTCTATGAATAAGAACTGCAGCAACAGAAGAGTCAACACCTCCACTTAAAGCACATAAGGCCTTTTTGTCACCTATTTTTTCTTTTAATTCTTTTATTTTATCTTCTATGAATGAATCTGTAGTCCAGTCACCTTTTACTTCACATACATTGTATAAGAAATTTTTAAGTATCTTATCTCCCTCTAAACAATGTTCTACTTCTGGATGGAATTGAACTCCATATAGTTTTTGTTCTACATTTTCCATAGCCGCTACTGGACAATCTTTAGTATTTGCAACTATAGTAAATCCTTCTGGAGCCTTTTCTATTAAATCAGTATGACTCATCCAAACACTATTTGTAGTAATCCCTTCAAATAATGATGATTTTCCATAAGTTATAGATGTTTTTCCATATTCTTTTTCTTGTTTATTGCCTTTTCTTACAACTCCACCTAATACATGAGACATTATTTGAACTCCATAACATATACCAAGTATTGGTACTCCTAGTTCAAATATTTCTTTTGATATTGTTGGAGAATCTTCTAAGTATGCACTATTTGGCCCACCTGTAAATATTATCCCTTTAGGATTTTTTGCTTTTATTCTTTCTATGCTTGCAGTACATGGAAGTATTTCACAATATACGTTGTTTTCTCTAACTCTTCTAGCTATTAACTGATTATATTGACCTCCAAAATCTATTACAAGTACTAATTCATGTTTCATAAATTTCCATCTCTCCTTGTATAATATAGTTTATATATATATTTATTTTAACACAATACAGTCTAAATTATATTAAATCTTTTTACACAAAAAACCTGTATAGTAACTTCCATAATTTCTAGCAAAAGTGAAATTACTATACAGGCTTCCAAAATGCCCCTTATCTTATAGCCAACATATAGGGAGTATAACTCAGCCTACACATTTACTTAACTAGGTCTTTTGGTATAATAATTTCACTCATAGTCAAGATATTTACGGTATCTTGGTAGAGACTCTCAGACCATATCTCTGAGCATATACGAGTGAGTTTATATTTTATATATTTTTTTCTGTTTGCTTTTATTTATTAAAGCTGAGTATTAATTTATCAAAATTTATTACTTATGTCAATAAGTTTTCACTAAATTCTTCTTTTATTCTAAAATTTATATCAGCAAACACTTTTTTTATAGGAATATCTTCATTTTTTGCTATAGTTTTACATTCATCATATTCTGGAGTAGCTTTAACTAATTTATCTTTGTAATACCCTAGTTTTATTGTAACTAATCCATATTTTGTGTCTAATTTTACAAACTTTCTATCTAAAATTTCTCTGTTGTAAGCATTATATCGTACTCCAAAAGTGCTAGTTTCTAAAAGCAATATTTCAATAAATTTTTCTAAATCTACTTTATTACATAAAATCGATATTTTTGTTGCAGGTCTATTCTTTTTCATATAAATGCTTTCTGTATAAATATCTAACGCTTTCTCGTCTAATATTTTTTCATACAAATAAGAATATACTTCTGAAGACATATCATCGATATTTGCACTAATTTCATAAATTAATTCTTCTTTTTTTTTTCTCCTAATACTGTTCTTAACATATTAGGTACTTCAAATTTCTTATGACCTATTCCATATCCAATTTTTATTGGAGAAAACTCAAAATCCTCTACAAATTCATCACACAGAACTTTTATTATTGCAGCTCCTGTTGGAGTCGTACATTCTCCTTTTACATTATTTAATTTGATTGGTACACCTTTTAATATTTCCATGGTTGCAGGTGCAGGTACAGGCATGACTCCATGGTCACATTTTACAAATCCTGAACCAACAGATACTGTACTAGAATAAATCTTATCTATACAAAGTAAATCAACTAATATAGATGCTCCTACAATATCTACAATTGAATCTATAGCTCCTACCTCATGGAAGTGTATCTTATCTATTGTAGTTCCATGAACCTTTGCTTCTGCTTCTCCAATTACCATAAATATTTTTTTAGCATTAGATTTTACATTTTCATTTAAATCACTTTCATCTATAATTTCAAATATATCCACTAAATTTCTGTGCATATGTGTTTCTTTCGTAATTACTTTTACTGTTATACCTGATATTCCACTTTCATTTTTTGAGCTTATATTTATATTAAATTCATCGCTCATTTTTAGTTTATGAATTTCCTCCAAAAAAATTTCCTCAGGTACACCTAAATTTAATAAGCTTGCAAGGGTCATATCCCCTGAGATACCACTTACTATATCAAAATAAAGTATTTTTTCACTCATATATTTCTCCTCAGTTTTAATAATGAAAAATCTAATAAACATTAGATTAACATCGTATAATTTATGTTTAATTTATATCAATATACCTATTATAATTTATTTATCATAGCTGCCAAATATCCTGCTCCAAAACCATTATCAATATTTACAACAGATATTCCAGATGCACAACTATTTAACATAGCCAATAATGCTGCTAATCCTCCAAAATTGGCTCCATATCCAACAGATGTTGGTACAGCTATTACTGGAACATCAACTAGGCCTCCAATTACACTTGCAAGTGCACCTTCCATTCCTGCAACAGCTACTACTACTCTAGCACTATCTATTTTGTGTCTCTTATTTAAAAGTCTATGTATACCAGCCACTCCAACATCATATATTCTATCAACATCATTACCTAAAAATTTAGCTGTATAATATGCTTCATCTGCTACTGGTATATCAGAAGTTCCTCCTGTTGCAATTACAATTTTGCCTTTTCCAATATTCTCTATAGCATGATTTTGAATTTTAAGAATTTTAGATAATTCTTCGTATTCAGCATGACTATAAATTTCTTTAACTTTTAAAAATGTTTCTTTTCTACATCTTGTCCCCAATATATTAGAACCTTTTTGATTCATTTTATCAATAATTCCTAAAATATGTTCATCACTTTTACCTTCACAATAAATTACTTCTGGATATCCATTTCTTAATTCTCTATGATGGTCTATATTGGCATATCCAAGGTCTTCATAGGGTAAATCTTTTAATTGTTCTAATGCAACATCTATATCAATGTTTTCATTTTTAACCTGTTCAAGCAATTTTCTTAAGTCCATATTATCGCATCCTTTTAAACTTTGATTTATTCTCTATCAACAATTATACCTTAATTAATATATATCTAACATCATAACCTAAAAAATAACAATACAACTTCAAAGATATTATTATAATCCAGATACTAATTATCCAGATATATATATTAAAATTGTAAATACACAAAAAAATTAAATATATACAAAAGAACTATTTCAACTTAGATACTAAAATCTAAGTCAAAATAGTTCTCTATCTTAAAATTTATATTTTTAAATATTTTAAGATTACATCATTCCTGGCATACCGCCACCCATTCCTGGCATTCCTACATCTTCTTTTTCAGGAAGGTCAGCAACAGCAGCTTCAGTAGTTAAGAAAGTACTTGCTATTGATGCAGCATTTTGTAGAGCACTTCTACTAACTTTAGTTGGGTCAACTATACCAGCTTCTATCATATTTACATATTTTTCATTTAAAGCATCAAATCCAGTTTCTGCTTCAGCGTTAACAACATTTTGTACAATTACAGCACCTTCAAGACCAGCATTTATAGCTATTTGTCTTAATGGTTCTTCTAATGCTTTTTTAACTATTTGAGCACCTAGTTTAACTTCTCCAGTTAAACTCTCAACTAGTGTTCCTATTGCTGGTATAACACTAACAAAAGCAGTTCCTCCACCAGCTACTATTCCTTCTTCTACAGCAGCTCTAGTTGCATTAAGAGCATCTTCTATTCTTAATTTTCTTTCTTTTAACTCAACCTCTGTAGCAGCACCAACTTTTACAACAGCTACTCCACCAGCAAGTTTAGCTAATCTTTCCATTAATTTTTCTCTATCAAAATCTGAAGTAGTTTGCTCTACTTGATGTTTGATTTGATTTACTCTATCTTCTATAGCTTTTTTATCTCCAGAACCATCTACTATTGTAGTGTTTTCTTTAGTTACTTTAACAGATGAAGCTCTACCTAACATAGATAAATCAGCTTCTTTTAAATCATATCCTAATTCTTCTGATATTACTTGACCACCTGTAAGTATAGCTATATCTTGAAGCATTTCTTTTCTTCTATCTCCAAATCCTGGAGCTTTAACTGCTACTACATCAAATGTTCCTCTTAATTTATTAACAACTAATGTAGATAATGCTTCACCTTCTACATCTTCAGCAATTATTAGTAGCTTTTTACCTTGTTGAACTATTTGTTCAAGAACTGGTAATAGCTCTTGTATGTTAGATATTTTTTTATCAGTAATTAATATATATGGGTCATTTAAAACTGCTTCCATCTTGTCTACATCTGTAACCATATATGCAGAAACAAATCCTCTGTCAAATTGCATACCTTCAACAGCATCCAATTCAGTATTCATAGTTTGAGATTCTTCAACAGTTATAACTCCATCTTTACCTACTATTTCCATAGCTTCTGCTATTAATTTTCCAACTTCTTCATCACCAGCAGATATAGAAGCAACTTGAGATATAGCTTCCTGTGTTTCTACTATTCTTGATTGATTTTTTAATTCTTCTACTGCTACTGTTACTGCTTTTTGTATTCCTTTTCTTAAAAGTATTGGGTTAGCACCTGCTGTTACATTTTTTAAACCTTCTCTGATTATAGCTTGTGCTAAAACTGTAGCAGTTGTAGTACCATCTCCAGCTACATCATTAGTTTTAGTTGCTACTTCTTTAACCAACTGAGCACCCATATTTTCAAATCTATCTTCTAATTCTATTTCTTTTGCTATAGTTACACCATCATTAGTTATAAGTGGAGAACCAAATTTTTTATCTAATATAACATTTCTTCCTTTAGGTCCTAATGTTACTTTTACTGTATCTGCTAATTTATTTACACCAGCTTCTAAAGCTCTTCTTGTTTCCTCTGAAAATTTAATTTCTTTAGCCATTTTAAACCCCTCCTAATAAATTTATTCTATATTTATTCAATAACAGCTAATACATCACTTTGTCTTAGTATTGTATACTCTTGTCCTTCTATTTTAACTTCTGTTCCAGAATATTTTTGGAATATAACCTTGTCTCCAACTGCTAATTCCATTTTTACTTCTTTTCCTTCAACTATCCCACCTGGTCCAACTTCTACAACTTCAGCTATTTGAGGTTGCTCTTTAGCTGCTCCTGGTAAAACTATTCCACTTGCAGTTTTTTCTTCTGCTTCCACTTTTTTAATTACTACTCTGTCAGCTAATGGTCTTATTTTCATTATTCACGCCTCCTAAAATATTAAGTATAGACTAGTTTGCCTATGTTTTTAGTTATTTTTAAATTAATACTACTTTTATATGTAGATTTATATATATACTTTTTATTTATTATCACTCTATCTACTAGAGTGCTAACAATTATTATAATATACCAATCACACATAATTTTCAATACCTTTTTTAATAATTTTTTATAATATTGGTGAAAACAATCTGGCTACAGATTCTTTAATTTTTTGTACAATATTTCTGTTCTTAAATACCTCTAAATTAAGTTCTTCACAATGACTTAAATCTTCATAGAAATCATCTGTCATTACTTTAATAACATCTTCATCATAGATAAAAGCATTTACTTCAAAATTAAGCATAAAACTTCTTAGGTCCATATTTGCTGTACCTGCAGAAGCAATTTTATCATCTATTATTACGACTTTGGAATGTATAAATCCTTTTTTATACAAATAAACTTTACCACCTGCTCTTAATATTTCTTCAAAATATGAATAAGATGCTATATTAACTATTTTGTGGTCTGCAATTTTAGGAAATATTATTCTTACATCTACACCACTAAGCGCAGCACTTTTTATAGCTTTCAGCAGACTCTCATCTGGAATAAAATATGGAGTCTCTATATAAACACTTTGTTTAGCTTGACATATAGCAGAAAAATAAGCATAATGAATGTCTTCCCAATCACTATCTGGTCCACTAGCTACAACTTGTATCATACTCTCACCTATATTTCCGACACTTGGAAAGTAATTTTTAGTAACTAAAACCTCTTTTGTTGTATAGTACCAATCAATCAAAAATGTCATTTGAAGCATATATACAGAAATTCCTTTAATTCTAATATGAGTATCTCTCCAATACCCAAACTTCTCATTTTTTCCTAAATATTCATCTCCTATATTTATTCCACCTGTATATCCAATTATTCCATCAATAACAACAATTTTTCTATGATTCCTATAGTTTAACTTTCCTCCTATTATAGGGAATTTTGTAGGTAAAAAAGCTGCTATTTCTATACCTACTTCTCTCATTTCTCGGAAAAATTTTCTATTAAACCAAAATCTCCAACACCCTACATCATCATATAAAATTCTTATTTTAATACCTTCCTTAGCTTTTTTTATAAGCTCTTCTTTTAACACCCTACCTATTTCACTGTCTTTGATTATAAAGTACTCTAAATGAATATGGTCTTTAGCTTCTCTTATATCTTCTATAAGTCTCTTGAATTTTTCATTTCCATCTACAAAAACATCTACTTTATTGTTCTTAGTAAATGGAAACATCCCAGTCTTTAGTAGCATACTTATGACTCTTTTTCTATAGCTACCATCTTCCTCATCTCTTAAAAGCTTATTTTGCCTTATAGATTCTTTTTCTAGTTCAACAATTTCTGTTATCTTTTCTAATGTATCAAAAAGTTTCTTTTCTTTTATATTATTAGCTAGTTTTTGAGTTTTAAATAATTTTCGTTTTCTAATATTTCTACCCGAAATAGCATATATAATTAACCCTATACCAGGAAATATGATAAACATCAATAACCAAGACATGGTTTTTGCAGGATCTCTATTTTCAAGTAATATAATTACAGAAATTATGGCTCCAGCTAGATATGATATAATTAAATAGAACAGAAATATTGTGCCTATCACTCCCATAATTCCTTCCCCCTTAAGTCTATTTTCCTATACCCAACTCTCTTGCATAGTAAAATAGATATTGTTGTGCAAACCCAGACATTTCTCCAAATTTATCAATCCCATAAGTTCTCATTTTAGGTAAACTCATATCTTCATTTATGTAGAACTCTTGCATAACTCTCTTAACCCACACATCAACTGGAAAAGAATCATATTTTTGCATACCAAATAACGCAATACAATCACATACCTTTGGACCTACTCCATTAAATTTTAAAAGCTCTTTTCTACAATCATCTGTACTTAAATTTACATATTCAGATACCTTATCATTATTTTCTATAACTGCCTGTGTAGTACTCTTTATGTACTTGTCTCTAAAACCTGTTTGACATGCTCTTATTTCCTCTTGTGAGGCTTTATTTAACTCTTCTGGTGTTGGAAATGCATAGTATTCTTTACCTTCATACTCACCTATGTATTTACCAAAACTTTTTGATAAGTTTTCTATAGCTCTTTGTATCATAGGAATTCTATTATTAGAAGAAATTATGAATGATATAAGCATTTCCCATCCATCTTGTCTCAAAATTCTTATTCCCCATCCAAATTCAGTAGCTTTATTTAAATATTCATCCATACTTTTTAGATTGTTTTTTATTTCTGTATAATCAGTCCCTAAATCAAAGTAATTATACCAAATGCTATTAAACTCCTCTAAATTTGTATTATTTAAATATACTTTATCATCTTCTTTTTTTACATTTAATATTCTACCTTTTGCAACTCCTGTGTATGAGCCATCTTCTTGCTTATGCCATCTAAAACATTGACCACACTCAAATATATGTTTTGGATCAAAATCTGTTACTCCTTCTAGTATAACTACATTATTCTTTTCATAAACATTCATATAAAAAATCTCCTTAATATTTATATTTTTATTTTATTTATCTACTTAAATACTTAACTGTGATATGTGCATTTTTCTTATTTTAACACAAAGATAAGTAATTTCAAAATTTATAATGTTATTATTATGTAAAATAATATTTTACTTTAAATTTTCACTATAAATAAAAAATGAACTCCAATAAGCTTATACCCATCTACACTTATTAGAATTCATTTTTTATTTATATTATCAGTTATTAATAACATATTATTTTGATTAAGTAAATTGATATTATAATCAATACTTCTATTCTATATAAATATTTTTATCAAAACTATCGCTGATATAACTTGTATTGTTCCTACAAATAGACCATATAAAGAAACTGCTTTACCTTGTCTTACTAAGTCTTTTACATTAACTTTTAATCCAATTGCTGCTAGTGCTATTATTTCAAATTTATTACTTATTTCTTTGCACAATACAGATACTTCTTTTGGTATAATATTAATTGAAAAAAGTGCACAAGTTATGAAAAAACCAATTACATACCATGGTATATTTATTTTTTTCTTTTTTATTTCATCTTTTTCTTCTTCAATAATTTCACTGTTAGACTTATTTTTCAAATGTCCAAATACTAAAACAACTACAACTAAGAATATTACTCTCACTATTTTGAAAATAGTTGCTAAATCCTTTACATTTTCCCCAACTATAGCTCCACTTGCCACAACTTGACCAATTGATTGTAATGTTCCACCTATCATTGCTGATGTTTTTACAAGCTCATGACTATATAAGAATTGAGATATTATTGGAAGTAAAAACATAAGAAATATACCAGTAACATTGACAATAGTTATTGCTATTCCTTTTTCTTTGTCTGTAGCATTAACTACTGGAACTGTTGCTGCTATAGCAGAAGAACCACATACTGCATTCCCACTTGCCATAAGAAATCTAAAGTTTTCACCAAAACCTAGCTTTTTACCTATATAAAGTGCTGATACTATTGTTATTGTCATTTGTAATATTATAAACAATATACCTGAAATTTTTAAATCTATTAGAGTAGATATACTAAGGGTTGCTCCTAATAATACTATTGAATATGATAGCAAATCTGTTTCTGAAAATTTATAGCCCCTTTGAAAGACTTTCTGATTTAAAAATAAATTTCCTACAAACATACCTAAAAATATAGAAATTGATGCTGCTCCTACTTTAGGTATTAATGTTGAAATAAATATACTAATATAACCTACTAATACAGATACAACCAATCCAGGTAATATTTCTTTTATATTCTTTAATGTAAAACTGCTTTTATTCTTTAACATAATATACCTACCTTCTAATTAATATAGTTTTCTTTACAATAATAGTATATAATTGTAATAACCATAAGTAAAATAAATATATAATATCGTAATGATTAATAATTTTAATGATTAATGTATATATTACAATTATCTGTAAGTAACTGATAAAAAATACAAAATTTTTATTATGCAAAGGAGATGTAAAAAATTGTTTGAAGAATTAAAAACATTTGTTGCTGTTGTTGAATATAAAAACTTCACCAAAGCTGGTGAATACCTAAATTTATCACAACCAAGTGTAAGTAAACATATTAAAAACTTAGAAAATTACTTTAAGGTTGTACTTATAAATAGATCTATTAAACAGAAAACTATTTTTATTACAGAAAGTGGACAAATATTATATAAAAGAGCCAAGGAAATACTAAATCTTTTAAGTGTTACATATCACGATGTAAATCAGGTTTCAGATGCTATAACTGGGCGTTTAAAGATTGGCGCAAGTTTAACTATTGGAGAATATATTCTTCCTAATTTTCTTGCACTATTTTCTCAAAAGTATCCTGATATAGATGTAGAAATTTTCATAGAAAATACATCCATTGTATCTTCTCATGTTAAGGATTATATTTTAGATATTGGACTTATTGAAGGGACTTGTTCTTCTCCCTCATTTATGCAAGAATATTTTTTTGAAGATAAGATGGTTTTAGCACTTCCGTATAATAGCCCTTTATTAAAAGATTTTAGTTTTGATAAGCTTCAAAATCAAAAATGGATAGTTAGAGAAGACGGTTCTGGAACTAGAGATTATTTAGATATGTTTTTAAGCATTAAGGAAATTATTCCAAAAAGTATGATGGTCTTTGGAAGTAATTATGCTGTCAAAGAATCAGTTAGAAATAATTTAGGAATTACAATAGTATCTAATCTCGTAACAAGCTTACCTGTTTTAAACAACGAACTGTCTGTCATAGAACTTGGAAGCAACTATAACAGACATTTTTCATATATCTTTCCAAAAGATATAACTTTATCAAAAGCAGCAAGTATTTTCATTGAAGAGTTAAAAGTATTTAGTAATTTAAATAGCATAAAAGATTAATATAATTTAAAGCTAACAATAAATTATAAGTTTTTTGAGAATGTTTATAGATTTGTGTAAATATATTTTTTCTTACTCAATATTACTGGAAATTTCTGATTCCAGTAATATTTTTATTCTCAAAATATTAAGTAAGTAATTATTTATAAATTTTTTGTTTCTTTCCTATTCATATTTAATTATTGTTTAAATAAACTTTTCATAAAGAACTGGATAGTATTTTCAATCATGTAACATTATTCAATAACTATATTTTTTAATGTTTCTATTATGTTTTTTTTATATAATCCACCATGACTAAAAACTATTTCCTCTATATCATAGTTACTTAATTTTTTAATAGCTTTTATCAATTCTTGCTTATCACTATGCATTACATCAACTGGTCTAAGTTTACCATCTTTTATCTCTAATAAATCTCCAGCAATAAGTACTTTAGATTTTTTTAAATAAAGACATATATGACCCCTAGTATGACCACCTGTGTGTATAACCTCTACTTCTTCACTTAAATTTAAAACTTCATGATTGTTTAAAGATACATCTACTGTAGTATATGATGACTTAAATCCAAATTTCATAGCATTTAACATATCAAGCATTTTATCATTAAGACTATCTATTTCTTGTTCTAACATGCAAAGTTTAAATGGGGTTTCTTCCCCTGTTATATAGTTGACTTCACTTTTGTATGCATATACCTTTATATCATTTTTAGATTTTTCTCTTAAATATTTTATATTTCCTATATGGTCTATATCATGGTGAGTTATTACTATATTTTTTAATTTATTAAAACTTGTATTACTATTATTAAGAGCATCAATTATTAAATCTCCTTGATCAGGAAGTCCAGTATCAACAAGAGTTACCTCATCTTCTGTATAGATTACTGGAATATATATAACTTTATCTTTGCCTAATATACTTGATGGAATTTCTAAAATATCTAATCCTTTTTTTAAATTCATAATATTTCTCCTTATAAGTATTGAACTAGAGGTAAATTTAATCAAAAAAATTAAAAAACATAGATTGTCCTCTAGTTACATTATATTTATCAAAAACTATTAAAACCTAGTATATCACTGAAATAGAGAGATTACTCGACTTGATTTTTTTGTTATTTTATGATATAGTATTTAATATAAAAATAAGTAATCCCAATAGTTGTAGCTATTAAAAATATTTTTTAATTCGCATTTGATATATTATAAGATGGATAGTTCTAAAATTAAATTAACATTGAATTTCAAACCACTCTTAGTCATATTTGGGTGTTTTTTATTTTAGATAAAAGATAATTTTTATTTTAGACATCAAATATGTTGTTGGGAATCCTAACATCTGACAGAACCCTACTCCAAAAGCAAGAGGTTTAGAACCAATGATTTTCCAACCTGGAAGCACCTTCATCATAATGAATATATCAATAATAGAAACTGCAAACATACCTACAATTGGTACAAAAAGACTGATTAAACCTGTCAAAGAAACTTTTGCTAAAGAAGGAATAACAGCTGCGAACACAACCATGTTGATAAAACCTTTGATTTTTACTTTTGCTTCATGATACTCTACTAAAAGACAGTTTGCTTCCTTTTTTTCCAATTATGTCTACTAAAAAAGCTGTAGATAAATTTGTTTTGCACAGATTTACTTACAGCCTCAATTTTTTCTAAAAATTTTCTAAAATCTACTTTCAATTACTTTTATCATATAAAAAAAAGTCTGATTTATAGGAGTTGGTATGTTATACTTTCTTCCAAGCTCACAAATATTCTTAGAGAACATATCTACTTCTGTAAGTCTATGAGCCTCTACATCCTGAAGCATTGATGTTCTACCTTCTCTTGAATGTTCTAGTATTCTATGTAATGAATTTTCTACATCATCTTCCGTAAGGCATATACCTTTTACTCGAGCTATATCAACCACTTCTCTCATTGCAGATTTTGCTAACTCTCTTAGATATTCAGAATCTTGAAATACTCCATAAGAAGCGCCAAGTATAGCTGAAGTTTGATTCACCCCAATATTAACCATGTATTTCCACCACATGTCTCGTTGAATATTTTTTGATAATACATATTCTATATTTACACTATCAAAAACTTCAGTTATTATATCTGTTTTTCTATCTTCACTATTATCTTTATTTCCAAATACAATTATTCCATCTGTAGTATGTATAATATTATTTTCTATTTTTTTTGCATCTATATTTGTTACATATGAATATACCATTTTTTCAATTCCAAATCTTTCTCCTATTATCTCTTCACTATTAACTCCATTTAGTAAAGACATTAGTACTGTATCTTTTCCAACTAATCCATCTAACTCTTCTATATTTTCTTTTAGGTTATTATATTTTAAACCTATAATTATATAATCAGCTTCTTGTTTATATTCATCTTTAGTTATATAATCGAAGTCATATCTTTTTCCATTTATTATAAAACCCTCTTCTAAATATCTTTTTTTTCTTTTTTGGTCACAAAGAATTTTAAAATCATATTTAGAATTTAAAAATTGTTCTGCAAAGGTAGCTCCAACAGCACCAACACCAAAAAATACAACCTTTTTTTGATTTTTCTTTAATTGATTACTCATACCGAAACCCTCCCCAATATATATAATAATTTTTTATCTTATAATTATATTGTACTGCTACCAGCTACTGTTTTGTAAATATATTTTTAACAAAAAACAGCTAGCTTTTTAAACGAAAGCTAGCTGTTTATTATATCTTATTTATATATTTAAATTGATATTTATTTAGTAAAAAAATTTGTATTTACTAAAATAATGTTAAATTTAATTAATTGGTTATTACATTCCTAATTCTTTAAATTCTCTACTTCCAGGTTTAACAACTGGTAATTTTCCTTCTTTACATAAAGGACATTCATCAGCTTCATAAACTTGAATATCAAGTTTTATTGCACTATATATAGGCATACCTATGTCATGATTAGTTCTATCAGCTATACAAGCAACACCTATAACTTCGCCACCTAACGCTTCTAATACTCTTTTTGTTTCCATAGTTGACTTACCAGTAGTAACAACATCTTCAGCAATTATTATCTTTGCACCTTTTTTAACTTCAAATCCTCTTCTTAACTCCATTGTATTATCTTTTCTCTCAGTGAATATAGCTTCTTTTCCTAATTGTCTTCCTAGCTCATAAGAAACTACTACTCCACCCATAGCTGGACCAACTACTAAGTCTATATCTAAATCTTTTATTTGTTCAACAACTGTATTTAATACCTCAGCTGCATACTCTGGAAATCTTAATAGCTTTGCACATTGCACATATCTGTTACTGTGCTTTCCTGAAGATAATAAAAAATGTCCTTCTAATAATGCATCACTTTTCTTTAATATATCTACTACATCTACTTTACTCATATTATTTTTTCCTCCATGTTAAATATTATAAAATTATATTTATTTTAATTTATATTCTTTGCTTTAATTGTACTTATTTGTCATACCTGTAACCTATATAATTCCTCTTATTTCTTCTAAATTCTTTATTCCTTCTCTATCCATAAATTCATTGATTCCATCTATTATCTCAAGCCCAATTTTAGGATTCATGAAATTTGCAGTTCCAACTTGAATACAAGTAGCTCCTGCCATTATAAATTCTATCGCATCTGTAGCTTTAGTTATTCCACCCATTCCCATTACTGGTATATTTACATTTTTACAAACTTCATGTACCATTCTAAGAGCTATAGGCTTTATAGCTGGTCCAGATAATCCAGCATATACATTTTCAAATACTGGCTTTCTATTTTTTATATCAATTGCCATTGCTTTAAAAGTATTAACTAAAGATACTCCATCAGCACCTTCTTCTTCACAAACTTTTGCCATACCCACAATATCTTCAGCATTAGGTGATAATTTTATTACTAGAGGTAGTTTAGTTGCGTTTCTTACCTCACGAACAACTTCTCTTGCCACTTCATTTTTTATACCAAAAGCCATTCCTCCTGCTTTGACATTTGGACAAGATATGTTCAATTCAATAATATCTATAGGTTTATCATTTAACAGCTTAACCCCAAGTAGATAATCTTCTAATGTTCCACCTCCAACATTAGCAATTCTAACTAAATCTAACTCACTGAAGAAAGGAAGTTCACTGTCTATAAATCCTTGAACTCCAGGATTTTCAAGTCCAACACTGTTCATCATACCTGATGGTGTCTCATGAACTCTCATACCATTGTTACCAGGTTTTTTATTTAAAGTAAGACCTTTACTACTTATACCACCAAGTTTTTGTATATCATAAATTTCATTATATTCTCTTCCAAATCCAAAAGTCCCAGACGCCATTATTACTGGATTTTTAAAATCAATATTTCCAAATTTTACGTTTAAATTAGCCATTAAAAATCACGTCCTCTCCCCAAAATACTGGACCGTCTTTGCAAGTTTTTTTATTTCCTTTAGTAGTCTTACATGTACATACTAAACACGCTCCTACTCCACATGCCATATGATTTTCAAGTGACACCATAATCCTTGTTTTAGTACCTTCTACCATTTTAACCAATTTTTCCATCATTGGAGTTGGTCCACATGTTAATATATAGTCATATTTTTCTACATCAATTATGTCTGTTACAAACTTATTTCCTACTGTTGTATATACCTCATTGCAAACTTCTCTATATTCATTTTCTAATATAACATCTTCTCTAAATCCAAGATAAGCATCGCAGTCTTTTATGTTTTTAGCAACTAAATATAATGGTGCTATACCGATTCCACCACCTACTAGAGCTACTTTTCCATCAACTTTACTATATCCATTTCCATAAGGACCCTCTAGCTTTATAGTATCGTTTACTTTTAGATTACTAATAATTTGAGTTCCTTCTCCTACTACTTTATAAAGAAAAGTTATACCTTCTTCATCTATATCATGTATACTTATAGGTCTTGAAAGGACTGGATAAGTATCCCATGCTCTTAGCATATAAAATTGCCCCATCTTACCTTCAAAAGTGCCTTTTACTTTCATTCTATACATATCTTCACCTATGTATATATTTTCTAGAATTTTATACATCCCAAAATCTCCTTTACCTCACTATTATATAATGTAACTACTAACCTTCATTTACACCTAGAAGCTTTATTATTAATGCCATTCTAACGAACATTCCATATTTAGCTTGCTTAAAATAAACAGCTCTATCATCTGTATCTACATCAACATCTATTTCATTTACTCTTGGTAGTGGATGCATTACTAACATACTTTCAGATGCTTTTTCTAATTTAGCTTTATTTAAAATATAATAGTTTTTTAGTCTTTCGTATTCTGATTTATCTTCAAATCTTTCTTGTTGAATTCTAGTCATATATAAAACATCCAAACTTCCTATAACATCATCTAAATTATTAGTTTCATAGTAAGCATGTCCCTTTATAGCTTCTTTTATATAGTCTGGCATTTTTAGTTCTTCAGGTGCTATAAATACAAACTTAGTATTTTTGTATCTCGCCATAGCCTTAACTAAAGAATGTACAGTTCTTCCATATTTTAAATCACCACATAATCCTATTGTGTGATTTTCTAAAGTTCCTTTTAATGATTTTATAGTAAGTAAATCTGTAAGTGTTTGGGTTGGATGCTGATTTCCGCCATCTCCTGCATTTATAAATGGTACTTCTGTAAATTTTGATGCTTCTGTAGCTGAACCTGATTGAGGGTGTCTCATAGCTATTATATCAACATAACCAGATACTATCCTCATCGTATCACCTAAAGTTTCACCCTTTGATGCAGATGATGAATTTGGCTCTGAAAAACCTACGACACGACCTCCTAGTCTGTTCATAGCAGATTCAAAACTTAATCTTGTTCTTGTTGATGGTTCATAAAATAATGTAGCTAATAGTTTACCTTCACATATATGAGAATATTTTGACGGATTGTCAATTATTTTTTGAGCTAATTCTAATATTTCATCTATTTCTTCTATAGAAAAGTCTTCTGGTTGGATTAAATTTCTTGATTTTAACATCTTTCGTCCTCCTTTTTTAGCCTCTCTGAACTAAAATTAAAAGTATTTTTGTACTGTTAGTAGCTTATCACCTTTACCTTATCCTGTCAAGGTATTGCGCAAATAATCATTATCTGGAAAGAATACTATTTAATAGTAATATTAATACAAATCCACATCAAAATTTAAGATAATACAAAAACACTCTATATTGCATTTAACATATAATCATTTTATATTTCCTGATTAAATTAAATATAATATAGAGCATTTGTATTTATGTATTTATCAATTTGTTATAGTACAAATCGATTATAAGATTCTTTTTGCTGTAACAAATCTTGCTGTATAGTATGCTGAATTTATACTAGTTACACGAACTGTTTTTCCTGTTGATGGTGAATGTATCATATTACCTCCACCTACATATATACCAACATGACTAACAGAACCAGAACCATTAGTTGTAAAGAATACTAAGTCTCCTGGCTGTAAATTTGCCTTGCTTACAGTTTGTCCATAATTAGATTGTGCCTTAGATGTTCTTGGTATCTTCTTTCCTACTGCATTTCTGTACACATATTGTGTGAATCCTGAACAGTCAAAAGTATTTGGCCCTTCTGCTCCCCAAACATATGGGCAACCTTGCTTAGAATAAGCCAAATTAAGTACAGCTTGAACTGCATTAGAGTTAGCTGTTGGCACATTTGAATTATTATTTTGTTGATTATTATTTGTATTGTTTTGTTGAGTGTTATTTGTGTTTGTAGAATCTCCATTTTGAGTAACATTTTGGTCTACTTGCGGTTCTTCTATTACTGGAGCTTTATCAGTTACATAAGATGATTTTACATATCCTTCTGTTTCTCCATCTTTAACTTTCAACCAATCTCCATTTTCCTCTAAAACCAATAAAGAGCTTCCTTTTTCTAGCTCTCCAATTACTTCTGAATTTTCACTTTTATCTTTTCTTAAGTTCACTTTATCAGCGTTAGTATATCCTACCCCTTCAGATATATCTACATATCTAGTAGCTAACCAACCTTCGCCATCTTCAACTTTAACTTTAACCCATTCTCCTTGAATTCCTAGAACTGTAAATTCGTCTCCAGAATAAGCTATGTTTTGAACTTGACCTTCTTCTCTTATCTTTATAGCTACTCCATCTTTTATTCTTGCAACTTTATATTTTACTTCTTTATATTCGCCTAAATTTAATTCAGTATTTGTTTTATCATCTTTATTTTGAGATGAATCATTTATTTCATCTGCATTTACAATTGAACTTACTGATAATGCCATAACTGATGCAAATACTGGTATTAATATCTTTTTCTTCACGATAAACCTCCTAAAATTTTCCCATAATTATCTTATGATTCTATTTTGTAGGTGAAGTGTACCTAAGGATAAAATACTAATACACAATACATTAATAAAAGCTCTATCTGTAACTTTTTTGTAAACCTCTTTATATAACTTTTATAGTATCATTATATTAATAAATAATAATTAATTAGTTTATCCAATATGTCACCTAAATATACATTATTTACTTCATTATATAATATGAGTTTGGAAAAGTAAAGAATTTTGTACCTTTTGAAGCTAAAGTACGCATAAATATTGTTTTATGTGTTTTTTTGTGCGTTTTTATGCATCGTATATTTTTTAATAAAACTTCTATAAAGTTAGAAACATAGTGAATTTTTTAACTTATTCTAAGTAAAAAGTCACTTATATAAAAGTGACTTTTTGATTATAGTTTTTTTAAAATTTGATTATGGTTCTACTAGTATATCATAAAATTCTACAACAATCTCCATTCTGTCAGAATCTTTAGGAGTTAATCCTATACTTTCACAGTTTTCTTTATGTTCTCTTCTCATACTTTCAGGAGCATCTGCATATGTAAATGGTATGGTTGAAACTGTCATAGAAAAAATGTTTCCTGTAACTTTTACATCTTTAGGCAATATATTCAAATCAATGATACTAGTTAAGCTAATCTTTAAAAAAGTAATAGAAGATAATAAGCATAAAATTAATGCTATTAAAATACCATTTTTATATTTTTCATTAAACATATTCATTACTCTTTTTCTAATATCAGATTGTTTATGTAATCCAGCCACAAATTTATTTGAAGTATTTGAACCTCTTCTCATTGCATTTATAATTGTTAAAGCATAGTCTTGTTTTTCTTCTTCACTACGGTTCTTTAAAACTCTCTCATCACAATAAAGTTCACAGTCTAAATCTATATGTTTGTCCATTATATATACAAATGGATTAAACCAATATACTATTTTCAAAAATATCATTACATACTTTAGACAAAGGTCTTTACTCTTAAAATGCATAAGTTCGTGCCTAAAAATCCAGTCGAGTTCTTTTAAATTATAGTCATGTGGTGGTAAAAGTACACATGAATCAAAAAATGCTGGTGTTTCAACTTCATAAGAATATTTTAATTTTATATCTTTTGTTATATCAAATTCTTTTAATATACCTTTATAAAGATTTATTATTTCTTTATCCTCAACATCATAGGATAAATCATTTATTAAATTTTTAAGTTTTATGTATTTAAATATAGTATAAATTAAATATATTACTACAGTTATAAGCCAAGTATATAATAAAATATTATTCTTTAAATTTGAAATATTATTAAAGCCTTCTAAATTTATATTATTAATATTGATATTTTCTTTGTTTCTCAAGATGTTTATTGTAAATGTATAGTATGTAAAAGGTAACAACAACTTAATAACTATTATCATCCATATGTAATAATTAAATTTTTTACTAAATCTTTTGAATACATTTTTCTTAAAAATCAATATCAGAAAAATACTTAAGCTACTTACTATAGTAGTTCTAAAAATCCCATTTAGAATTAAGTTAGTCATTAATTCTCACCCATCTTATTTTTTAATATTTTATATTTAAGTTTAATTATTTGTTAAATTTTTCATAAAATGTTTTTAAATTTTCAATTTAAATGTTTATTTAATAAAATTATTTTAATATTTATATACATTTAATATTATATTAAATATATATTATTTCTTGTTTTTATTAGATATTCTTTACTCTTTAATATATCTATTTCTTATTGTTTTGAATTATCATAAGTTATAATAATAAATAATCTTTGTTTAATTATAACTTAGCAAGAATTAGCTCACAATTTTCATTAGTTAATTAAAATAATTATCTATAAATTTTATTTTTAATATTTTATCATAATATTATAAATAACAGTTGAAAAATGTCTTAAATAATTTTGATTCATCTAATTTTTAATGCTTGTACACAATACAATTTTTTTATACCTTGGATAATTATATTTTATTATTTGATTCCTATACCCATATCATAATTGAGTATCTATAAGAAGGTTTAATTGATAACTCTAGACAATTTAACTATTGCATTAATACATCATTATATTGTATGGGAGTATCTATAATATCAGAATCTTTAGGAATCATGCCCAATGCTTCACAATTTTTTTTATATCTTTCTCTAACTTTTTCAGGAGCATCTGCATATGTAAATGGTAAAGTTAAAACTACTGTACTACCAATAATTTGTGTTTCTTCCATATTTTTAGGTAATACATTTAAATTAACAATACTAGTTGAGCTAATCTTTAAAAAAGTAATAGAAGATAATAAGCATAAAGTTAATGCCATTAGAATACCATTTTTATATTTTTCATTAAACATATTCATTACTCTTTTTCTAATATCAGATTGTTTATGTAATCCAGCCACAAATTTATTTGAAATATTTGAACCTCTTCTCATTGCATTTATAATTGTTAGAGCATAATCTTGTTTTTCTTCTTCACTACGATTCTTTAAAACTCTTTCATCACAATAAAGTTCACAATCTAAATCTATATGTTTGTCCATTATATATACAAATGGATTAAACCAATATACTATTTTCAAAAATATCATTACGTACTTTAGACAAAGGTCTTTACTCTTAAAATGCATAAGTTCGTGCCTAAAAATCCAGTCGAGTTCTTTTAAATTATAGTCATGTGGTGGTAAAAGTACACATGAATCAAAAAATGCTGGTGTTTCAACTTCATAAGAATATTTTAATTTTATATCTTTTGTTATATCAAATTCTTTTAATATTTCTTTATAAAGATTTATTATTTCTTTATCCTCTACATCATAGGATAAATCATTTATTAAATTTTTAAGTTTTAGGTATTTAAATATAGTATAAATTAAATATATTACTACAGTTATAAGCCAAGCATACAATAAGATGCTATTCTTTAAAGTTGAAATATTATTGAATCCCTCTAAATTAATATTATTAATATTGATATTTTCTTTGCTTCTCAAAATGTTTATTGTAAAGGTATAGTATGTAAAGGGCAATAACAGCTTAATAACAACTATCATCCATATGTAATAATTAAATTTTTTACTAAATCTTTTAAATACATTTTTCTTGAAAATCAATATCAGAAGAATACTTAAACTACTTACTATAACAGTTCTAAAGATACCATTTAGAATTGAATTAACCATATATTTTCACCTAACTTATTTATTAGTATTTTGTATTTGAATTTAATTAGCTCTCTAAGTTCTTTCTATGACATTTTATGTAATAATAAATGTCCATCTTACTTCAATGTGTATTGATTCTATATAAACATGGAGATTTAACTAAAGTTAAACTAGTTTTTGATTTCCTTTACAAAACCTCTTTTATTTAAATCATGTTTAATTTAGAAATATATTTATTTTTATTTAATATTTTTTCAATTAAGTTTATAAAACTATTTTTATTTAATTATAGCTTATTCATAATTAGCACGTCAATTGACAAGAATTAGTTTAAGTCATAAATATAGACTCTATCTAAAACCCATTAATATTACATTATAAATGTTTTGAAAGTAAATAATTTTAATTGCATCAACTTTAGTTTATTGCTTCTAATTATATTTAATTTTTTTCATAAGGTACATTAATATGTTCTACAAAATAAAAAATGACCCAAATCACTTTGAGTCATATAACTTTTAAGGACTGTACATAGTACAGCCCTTTTTATATATTAAATAATTATATCCTATTATTTATTAAGAGTAAATTCTAGTACCATCCTCTTAATTTCATAGCTTCAGCAACTCTCTTAATTGAATGCATATAAGCAGCTTCTCTCATTGTAACATTGTACTCTTCTTTGATTTTCCAAATAGATTCAAATGCTTTAACCATAGCTACTTCTTCTTTTTGCTCTACTTCTTCTTCTGACCAGTAGTATCCATATAAGTTTTGTACCCACTCGAAGTAAGAAACTGTAACTCCACCAGCATTAGTTAATATGTCTGGAGTAAGAACTATTCCTCTTTCAGCAAATACTTCATCAGCCTCTGGAGTAGTTGGTCCATTAGCAGCTTCACAAACTAATTTAGCTTTTATAGATTCAGCAACTTCTTTAGTTATAGAGTTTTCTAATGCAGCTGGGATTACTATATCAACATCTGAAGCCCAGAACTCTTCTAAAGATATTCTCTTAGCTCCTGGGAAGTTTAATAAGTTACCATGCTCTTTCATATGATCTAACATAGCTTGACCATCTAAACCATTTTCATTGTATATAGCATAAGAACCTTCTGATTTACACCATTCAGCCATAGCTACAACAGTACCACCAAGTTTTTCACAGTTAAGAACTGTGTAAGAACCAACGTTTCCTATACCTTGAACAGCTAATTTAGCTTTTTTCATATCTATTCCTAATTTAGCAGCAGCTTCTCTTGCAGTTACAGCAACACCAAATCCAGTAGCAGCTGTTCTTCCTAAAGAACCACCAAATTCAACTGGTTTACCAGTTAAAACACCTATAGCACTTTGTCCAGTTAATTTATTATATTCATCAACCATCCAAGACATTATTTGTCCATTAGTGTTTACATCTGGTGCAGGAACGTCAACTTTTTCACCTATTAATTTATATATTCCATCTATGTATCCTCTACTTAATCTTTCTAATTCACCTTGAGATAAAGTTGATGGATCTACTATTATTCCACCTTTACCTCCACCATATGGTATACCTGTTACAGAACATTTGAAAGTCATCCATATAGATAAAGCTTTTACTTCGTCTCTTGAAACATTTGGATGGAATCTTATTCCACCTTTTGTTGGCCCTACTGCATCATTATGTTGTGATCTAAATCCTTTAAAAGTTTTTATAGAACCGTCATCCATTTTTACTGGAATTGAAACCTCAATAACTCTCATAGGTTCTTTTAATAATTCATAAACTGCTGGTTCCATACCTAATTTATCACATGCATTTTTTACTTGAGATTGCGCCATCTCGAAGACATTTACATCTTTTCCTGACATTTGAAAGCCCCCTTATAAATACGTTATAATTATGTATACTCCATTTAGAAAAACCATTTCCTAAATTTACAGTTTAATTATAGCACACTTTATTGCAAATTAGTATATCATTTTTTCAGTTTATTTTTTAACATGGGAGGAAGTTTATTTTTTTAATTTTATGAATGTTAATATCTATTTTTTGTACATTAACTAAAGTCATTCTCTCAATAGACTTTTTTATTATCTGTTGCATACTTTCAATTTTTTTTATAATTTCTAAATCATTGATATTTATACTTACAAAAATATTCATAAAATTATTGCAATTCTCTATATTGATTTTATTTATTCTATCAATGCTTCCAAAGTTGTACACTTCATATTCAATTATTTGTTTAATTACATCTGCATCAATATAAACTTTGCCAATATAACTAAAAGTAGGTCTTATAATTGTCTTTTCTAAAACGACCATATTTATATTATTTCCTTTTCTAAAAATCCTTTTTAATGGATTTATACTAAGACCACTTGTCATATTTTTTATTTCAACTGCTGGAACAGGAATTACATGATTTCCTTCTTTTCTAGATTGTTTTGCTATTTCTATTTCATATTTAGTACTTATATCTTGAATATTTATAAATTTATAAACTTTTCCGATTGATAATCTATCTACAATCTGATTAATCATTTTTTTTGAAGTTCCTATAACAAGAATCTTATTTATATTTTCCTTCTCTATTACCTCTCTAACCTTCTGCCGATGTTCTAAATTATAAAAAATAGCTCTTTTAACTGCCTCAACAGTAGTCTTTGCTTGTTTTGCTGATATACCTGCTAAAACTTTATTTCTATATATTAAAATACCATCATCAATTATATAATCTATGTCATTTTCATATGCAAACTCTAGTGCCTTATAACTTTTTCCTGTACCACTTGACCCAACTAAAGCATATACTTCCATTTGATATCTCCTTTATTAAATAGTTTCAGACTAATTGCTTCAAAACTTTATTATTAATTAAAGTTATTATATCACTACTAATTGAATATTATATCCAATACTAAAATTTATAAAATAAATAAAATACTAAAAGATAAGATTCCTTTATAAAGTAAAAAGTTGATTCAACGAAAAATCAACAAAAAAAATTTTACTTTTTAAAAAAAAGGAATATAATATACTTTAAAGCAAGGAAAACTTACTGGATTTACATTAAAAGGAGCTGGTAATATGAACATTACAAAAAATTTTTTAAAAGACTATTTAGAAAAATTTAATGAAACACCATTTCTAGTTAGGCTTAAAGATGGGGAAGAATTTCTAGTTGGAGATAGCTCTCCTCAATTTAAAGTTATTGTAAATAATGATATTAGCAAATCTGAATTATTAAAAAGTACATCTTTAGCACTTGGAGAGGCCTATATAAATAGAGACATTGAAATTGAAGGAGATTTATTTTTAACCTTAAACCTACTTCTAAAACAAATAGACAAATTTAGTATTGATAACTCAGCTGTAAAACATTTGCTACATTCATCTAATTCGATGAGACATCAAAAGAAGGAAATACACGCTCATTATGACATTGGAAATGATTTTTATAGTTTATGGCTAGACAAAACACTTAGTTATTCTTGTGCATATTTTAAATATGATAATGATAATCTTTACGAGGCTCAGGTTAATAAAGTTCATCACATATTAACTAAACTAAATTTAGAAGAAGGTATGAGTCTTCTTGATATTGGTTGTGGATGGGGATTTCTATTAATAGAAGCTGCAAAAAAATATAAAATTCATGGTGTGGGAATTACACTTAGCGAAGAACAATTTAAAGAGTTTAATACTAGAATTAAAGAAGAGAATCTTCAAGATTACCTTGAAGTAAAACTTATGGACTATCGAGAACTTAAAGAATCAAACCTTACATTTGATAGAGTTGTTAGCGTTGGTATGCTTGAACATGTTGGCAGAGAAAACTATGAACTTTTTATTAAAAATGTAAATGCTGTCCTAAAAGATAGTGGATTATTTTTGCTTCACTATATAAGTGGCTTAAAAGAATCTTATGGAGACCCTTGGATAAAAAAATATATTTTCCCAGGTGGAGTTATCCCTAGCTTAAGAGAAATGATACATATTTGTAGCGATTATAACTATCATACTATAGATGTTGAAAGTTTAAGATTACATTATGTAAAAACTTTATTATCTTGGCATGAAAATTTCTATGATAATCTTCCTAAGATTAAAGAAATGTTTGATGATAAATTTATAAGAATGTGGGATTTATATCTTTGTTCTTGTGCTGCTGCTTTTAATACTGGCATTATAGATATACATCAAATACTTTTCACTAAAGGCATAAAAAATGATTTACCTCTAACTAGAGATTACATGTATTCTTGTTCAAAATAGATATTTTTATAAATTAATCAAATTTTGAACTTAATTATAAAAATAGAGCTATATTTAAGTAAAGATTTTTATAAAGTAAAAATCCTCTATATTAAAATAGCTCTATTTATTATATTCTTTATAAGCTTCTATTCAGCTATGTATTATACACTATAACAAAACTCTCCATTTTCTTTTATGTTAAAGAAGTCTGCATAACACACATCAAATATCCTATTTTCTAAATCAGATATTTCAACCTTATTTTTTATCAAATGAGTTAATACACCTACATATGAAATATCTCCTTGTATAACTGCTCCATAGATTATATTATCTTTAAAAATAAACTTTTTATAACAATCATTTCCATGTCTAGTTAATACTTTATAACTATCATCTACAGGTGTATTCATTCCTATAGAAATGGTTGGTATATCCATAAAATTCATACTATTTTTAAAAGCAAATTCATCTTCTACCTTTTTATCTTTTCCAACCATATTGTGTGCAGCTATAATTCCTTGTTTTACAGCTATAGGCCAAATGGCATTTTTACCTACAACATCCCCTGCTGCATAGATATTTTTTTGTGTTGTTTGGCATCTATCATCTATTATTATGCCTCTGTCATATTCTATTCCTGTTTCATCTAAAAAGTCAGCATTAGGTTTCACTCCTGTAGCTACGATTACCATGTCTGCATCAAGAATTTCTCCATTTGAAAATGCAACGCCTTTAACATCTTTACTATCATCTAAAACAATTTCTTGTATTGATGCACTTGGATAAAATTTTACGCCTTTTTCTTTAAATTTATTTTCGTATACTGATGCTGTATATTCATCTAATTGTCTATCTAGAATATATTTTTCCATAAAGGCCACTGAAATATCCAGCTGTTCATATTTAAATAGACCAATTAAAGCATCTATTCCAACTAATCCTGCCCCTATTATAACAACTTTCTTTGATTTTTCTGCCTTCTCTTTTATTTTATAAATATCATCTATGTTTCTTACAGAGTATACAAAATTTCCTTCTCTTAAATTCTTTATAGGAGGAATAGCAGAAGATGCACCTGTAGCTATTAAAAGCTTATCATAATTTACAGCGACGTCTTCCATTTGAACTAGTTTTTTATCTGTATCTATTCCTTTAACCGCTTTACCTGAAATCCAGTTTATGTTGTTTTTCTCCATAAAGTCTTCATCAACAAAGTTTATTTGCTTTAAAGTTCTGTGTTCAGATATAACATGATGTAGCATACATCTTGAGTATATATTTTCATCTTTAGAAATTACCACTATATTAGAATCTTTATCTAATTCTCTCAATGTTTTTGCTGCATTTATACCAGCAGCACTAGCCCCTAACACTACATAATTCATCATTTTCCTCCTTCTGTAATTCAATTGCACCACTTGGACAATTAGCTACACATCTAGGATATTCTTCATCTTTACATAAATCACATTTAAGTATGTTTTGCTTGCTTCTATCATCTGGTTTTAATAATCCATATGGACAAGACATTACACACATATAACATGAACCACATTTTTCTTCATCATATGAAACGATTCCACTCTGACTATCTTTATGCATTGCACCGCTCATACATGCTAAAGCACATTCTGGCTCATCACAGTGTCTGCAAAGAATTGGAACTGGATTATTATGTTTGCTATCTAGTTCTATATGCCCTCTACTATCATTATCTACATTTTCTAAATCAAGAGTATACATGTTATAATCTTTATTATGCTTTAACATACAAGCTAATACACAACTTTTACAGCCTGTACATAAATCTTTATTTATAAAAATTCTATGCATTACATTCCACATCCTTTAACCCTAAATTTTTTCTTCTGTCTATTATTATTTGTTCTAATTGATCAGCTGAAGATTTAGGATCTGGATTCACTATAACATGTCCTCCTGTTAAGTCTTTTAATTTTTCTGTTAATACCTCTGTTACTAACTTTCCTCCTGTTATAAATGGAGGTAATGCTAAATGAAGAGGTAAACCAAGAGCAAGTCCAAAAGCTCCATCAGCTAATGCTTGTTCTTCCAACCATTGTGGAGCTGAAAGCACTAATGGTAATTGTGGTAAATCTATTCCAAGCTCAGCCGCTAACTCTGTTGCTACTATTTCAAGTCTACCTATAGCTAAACATGGCCCGAAATTTAATACTGGTGGTATTCCTAAAGTCTTACATACTTCTTTTAAGTTTTCCCCTGCTAATTCTTCTGCTCCAGGTGACATAAGACCAACATTTTCTAATCCTCCAGTAGAACATCCTGCTGAAAGTACTATAATATCTTTTTTAATTAACTCCTTAGTCAATTCAACAGTATTTATATCATGACCTCCTGCTGTCATATTTGAACATCCTACAACAGCTGCAACCCCTTTAATTTTTCCTTCTGCAATTAAATTAATAAGAGGTTTCCATGAATCTCCTAAAAATGCTTTTAAATTCTTTTCACTTACACCAGTTAAAGACTGCTCAAATCCATGGTCTTTTGGTATATCTATTTCAACACTTCCTCTTCTCTCCTTATAAGATTCTAGTGATTTTTGTATTAATGAATTACTAAGTTCATCTAAATTACTTCTATCTAATTCTATATATTCTGCATTTGCTTTTTTAGCAACATCATCTAAGCAAACCATTTTTACTTTATACTTATCTGCTATTGGCTCAAGTCCAGGTATAGTACAGTTAAATTCAGAAAGAACTATATCTATTGCTCCAGTTGATAAAACAGCTTCACTTGTAAAGTTATTACCCGCATGACCAGCAAATACTTCTTGATAATGTTCTCCTCTTAATTGTAAGTCTTGACCAACACATGTACATCCTACTAACTTAAATCCTTTTGCCCCAACAGATTGAGCTAACTTTATAACATCTTCATCTTTTAATCTATCTTGGAAATTTGCAAATGTTGAATGTTGATGACCTGTTATCATTATATTTATGTAGTCTGGATCTATTACATTAAATCCTACAGGAGCCATTCTTATAACTGGTTCTCCTAACATAACATCATTTAAAAGATTCGTTAGAGTAAGACCATATAACCCTGTTGATATTCCTAAATTTAAACAGTTAACTAACATGTCTACTGGGTCACTGTTTAAGTTTGTTGATGATTTTACTATTGCATCAAATACTTCTGATTTTGCACCACCAGGCATTATGCCTAACTCTTTCCATTTTTTTACTCTAGGTGCATAAGCTATTTTTTCTACTAATTCCATCTTGTCATCTCTTGATTTATATAAATCATTTATAACTTTATCAGCTACTTTTATACATTTATCGTATTTTTCATCACTTTCTATTCCAAACATCTCTGCTAATTGATTTAATGTTTTTTCTCCCTTAATAACACCTTTAGTTATTCCAACATTTTTTAAATTCTTAGCTGTATTTTCTACCACATGTAAATAACAAGCTGCTCCTGATGCTACTGCTCTTAAAAAGTTTCTTGCTACTATAGTATCTGCATCTGCTCCACATACACCTCTTGGTGATTTTGGAGTTACTCTACATGGTCCATTTGAACAGAGTCTACAACAGACTCCTTGAAGTCCAAAACCACATTTAACCTTTTGATCTTCTGTTCTATGAAATGCTGTTTCAACATCCTTTGAAGCTACAAAACTTTCTAATTTCTTGTCCGCACTTTCGCACATTTTACAAGTGTTACAAGCCATTACAAATTCCCCCTTATATTTTTATATTAAAAAAGTAGATTTGATAGTATTATAGCAATTGACTATAATTTAACTATTAAAATCTACTTATTTAATACCACGTTTTCCCAACTTTAAAACAAAATATAAATTATTAAAATAAATATATATATTTATTTTTTTTTACACTTTTAATTATTTAAATCTTTACTTATTTTTTCTAGCTTATTTAAAACTCTATCTTTCTCACTTCCATCTAGTACTTTTGGTTGATAATTATTCCTAGAACTACTAGATGTTATTGCTGTTGGTATTATATTTGGCTCTTTAATTGAAGATAGTTTATTATCTGAGAAGGTAAAAGTTTGTTGATATATATAGCTATCTGTATCAGAAGGATTCTTATTTCCTCCAAAACAAAAATTTCCTAAACTGTAAGCTATATACTTATCTTTATACTTTTCTATCCCCTGAACTACATGAGGATGAGAACCTATAACCAGGTCTGCACCCTTATCTATTGCATAATGAGCAAAATCTTTTTGTTTTTTATCTGGAGAATATTCCAGTTCTATTCCCCAGTGAAAATAAACCATAACAACATCTGACTTCTCCTTTATGGCTTTAATATCATCTTCCATTTGTTTTAAGTTTTTTTCATTGTATTCAGTTGACAATCCATTATATCCCAATAAACCTACTTTAATTCCATTAACATCTATTACTGCGTCTTTACCTAAACCAAAATAATTTATCTTATTTTCATCCAGTATGAACTTTGTATCTTTCATACCTTCTTCAAAATAATCCTCTGAATGGTTATTTGCAACACTTACTGCCTCTACACTTCCAGACTTCAAAATGTTTATATATTCTGGTTTGCCTTTAAATGCAAACTTCTTCTCTTTCGCCTTTGATGCATTAGTAAGAGGACCTTCTAAGTTAACTACTGTTAAATCATCTTTTTCAAATATAGATTTTACATTTTTAAGAAAATAATCATAATCTTTTCCTTGTCTTTCAAATTCATGGTTGAAACTACCATAGTATGATGAACCCTTATAGTTTCCCATAGTTACATCACCAGTAAAACTTATAGTTATATCTTGTTTTACAGGCTCTCTTTTTTGTTCTTCAACCTGACTTTGATTATTATTAGAATCTTTTTTAATGTTATTTTCCTTCTCAGAATTATTAGAACACCCTACTACAAATAACAATAAACTCATAATACATATGTAAACTAACTTATTTTTCATGTTAAATCTCCTTTAAAGCAATAAATTCTTAATAAAATATACTCTTTTAAAAGTATAACATTTTTAAATGTACTCCATACATAACTTTTAAACTTTAATTTTATTTTTAAGGTAAACTTCTCTAAGATAAATAAAAATATAAGCAGATTAAACTTTATTGTAAAACTTTAAAATAAGAATATCATAATAAAGTTTTTGTTGTAGAATTAATTTAATTGTTATATTCAATAATATTTGTTATAATGTTATTGAATTACAATACATATAAAAGGGAGGATTTCAAAATGGCATATAAAATTACTGACGCTTGTATAAGCTGTGGTGCTTGTGAGGCTGAATGCCCTGTTAGCTGTATATCAGCTGGAGACGACGCATATGTTATAGATGCTGGTTCTTGTATAGACTGTGGTTCTTGTGCAGGAGCTTGTCCTGTAGATGCACCTCAACCAGAATAATAATTGGTTATTCATAAAGAGACTGGCTTAATTTGATTTTATCAATATTAATCAGTCTCTTTTTATTATATATAAATTAAATAACATTTACTTTTAAATATCATTACTTTACTCCATTGAAATAAAGCATTTATTTCTATTGTATAAATTTAATAGTATTGTATATAATCCTTTTCTTTGACTCTTTTATTGTTATGTATAAACCTAATATCTTTAATTTGATGTTTCTTTTCCCTCTTCATAAAATCTTTCGTATTTGCTAAAGCAATCAAGGCATACCTTCTTACTATCTTGAATTCTTATATATTGCTCAGGTGCAAACTCTCCACACACTTCACATTTAAGAGACTTAAATATTCTTGCCTTTTCTGGAAGTCTTAATTTTGTGTCTGTAATTTCAAATATATCTTCAAATTCACTTTCCAATAAGTATTTTTTATACCCTTCTCTATCCATATCAAATGGTTTTGACTTTACATATATTCTTATAGACTTTCCATTTTCCCTATTAAAAAAATGGTATACTGATTTCCCTGTCATTCTAAGCAGCAAATTCCCTTTACCCATTGTACAACTTAATACAACTTGTATACCATCTATTCCACATGCATCATTTTCAGAAATACATACAATTTCCTCATCTCCTGATTGTTTACATCCTAAATATTCTCTTGCTGCAAGTGCCGCTTTAAATCCTATAGCTAAACCTGGACATTCATGACCATGAAATTCAATTGCTTTTTTCCATAATTCCTCCACAAAACTCACGCTCCCTAATATTATTTATTTGCATACATTATTTAAACTTTTATCCTAATATTTTAAAAAGCCAGATGATTTAATATTAAATCTTCTGACTTTCTCAATACTCTTCATAGTTACTTATTATTAATATGTTTAAGTTGTCTACTTTCCTTCTTTCATCAAATATGATAAAGTAAATAAGCTTTCTGTTAGGTTTACATTTTCAACTATAACACCTTTCGGAACTTCTAAATCTAATGGTGCAAAATTCCATACACCTTTTATTCCAGCTTTTACAACTCTATTAATAACTTCTTGTGCTCCATTTTTAGGTATACATAATACAGCAATATCTATATCATTGTTTTTTATAAACTCTTCTAAAGTGTCTGAATCTAACACTTCAAATTCTCTTATCTTTAAACCTATCATTCTAGGATTTGCATCAAATAAAGCTTTTATCTCGAATCCAGCTTTTCTAAATCCTGCATAATTGGCTATAGCTTGTCCTAAGTTACCTGCTCCTACAAGAACTGCATTATATGGTCGGTCTAATCCAAGTATTTTACCTATCTCAGTATGAAGGGCCTCTACATTATAACCATACCCTTGTTGTCCAAATCCACCAAAGTTGTTCAAATCTTGTCTTATTTGAGAAGCAGTAAAACCTATTATATCACTCAATTCTTTAGAAGATATTCTTTGTATATCCCTATCTAATAAGTCTCCAAGATATCTATGATATTTTGGGAGCCTTCTTATAACTGCCATTGATATATTTTTATTTCCCAACATTTTCACCTCCTAAAAGTGTCCTCTTTTTTGTTTGATTCACAATAAAATATTTCTTTTTCAAAACTAATACATATAACCTTGATTATATTATATCAAAACATTATAATTTTAGATAGTTCAAGGAGGTAGAAATTTATGATTGTTTTGTCATGTAACAACTTAAATAAAAGTTTTGGCATAGATTCTATATTGGAAAATATTAGTTTTACAGTAAATGAAGGCGATAAAATTGGTATAATTGGCATTAATGGTACTGGAAAAACTACTTTATTTAAAATAATATCAGGAATTTATGGCTATGATAGTGGAGATATTTACACTTCTAAAGATTGTGAAATCGGATATTTAGAACAAAATACCAATTTTTATTCGGATAATACCATTTTAGAAGAAGTGTTGGAAGTTTTTAAAGATTTGATAGATATGGAGTCCTATTTAAGAGAATTGGAAGTTAAAATATCTGAGGAAAGCACAAAAACAAACTCTCCTATTTTAGAAAAAATCATGGATGAATATTCACATAAGTTGGAATTATTTTCAGATTTAAATGGATATGGATATAAGTCTGAAGCTAAGGGAGTTTTAAAAGGATTAGGATTTAGTGACAATGATATGGATAAACCAATAAGTATACTTTCTGGTGGTGAAAAAACTAGGGTTCTTTTAGGAAAATTACTTCTTAAAAAACCAACTTTATTATTACTTGACGAGCCTACTAACCACTTAGATTCTGAAGCAATAGAATGGTTAGAAGTATTTTTAAAACAATACAAAGGTACTGTTATGCTAATATCTCATGATAGATATTTCTTAGACCAAGCTGTAAATAGAATTTTTGAAATTCACAATAAAAGACTTAGAGTATATAATGGTAACTATTCTAAATTTGTTGAACTGTCTAAAATAGAAAAAGAACTAGAACTAAAAAAATTCGAAGACCAACAAAAAGAAATAAAAAAACAAGAAGAATCTATTGAAAGACTAAAAGCGTATGGTCGGGAAAAGCACCTAAAACGTGCAAGAAGCAAAGAAAAAGCATTGGATAAAGTGGATGTTTTAGATAAGCCAGAAGCTTATAGAAAAAAAGCTCGTATACAATTTACTCCATCTGTTCAAAGTGGAAATGATGTCCTTCAAATTAGAGACGTCTCTATGGGATATGGAAAAAGAATACTTTTTAAAGATTTAAACTTAGACATATATAGAGGAGAAAAAGTTGCTCTTATAGGTGCAAATGGCATTGGTAAGTCTACATTATTTAAAATAATAACTAATGATCTACAACCTATTAATGGTAATATTAAATTTGGAACTAATGTCCATGTTTCTTACTTCCATCAGGAACAAAAAACTCTTAATTTGGATAACACTATAATTGATGAAATTTGGGAAAACAATAATCATCTTACTCAAACCACTTTAAGAAATATGTTAGGAGCATTTTTATTTGTTGATGAAGAAGTTTTCAAGAAAATTTCTACATTAAGTGGTGGAGAAAGAGCTAGAGTGGCTATACTTAAACTTATATTATCAAATGCAAATTTCTTATTGTTAGATGAGCCTACTAACCACCTAGATATTGATTCTAAAGAGGTTCTTGAGGAAGCACTAACTAATTATGATGGTACTATATTTACAATATCACATGATAGATATTTTCTAAATACTGTTGTAGATAAGATTCTTGTTTTAGATGAAGATGGAGTTACTGAATATTTAGGTAACTATGATTATTATATTGATAAGAAAAGACAAGTTCAAGAAATGAGTATTGTTGAAGAGAAAGAAGAAAAAACAAGGACTCAAATAAAAGATGAAAAAAGAAAAGAAAGAGAACAAAGAGAATCAGAAAAGAAAAATAGAATAAAAAGGCAAAGTATAGAAAAAGAAATTGAAAAACTAGAACTTAAAATTGAAGAATTAGATGTGCTATTGTGTCAAGAAGAAGTATACTCTAATCCTGAGAAAGCTAAAGAAGTCAGTCAAGAAAAAATCAGTTTAGAAAATGACCTTTCCTCTCTATATGATGAGTGGGAAGAGTTTATGTAAAAAGGAGAGGATTATTTGCAAGCATTGTTTTCTTTAAAGGATGAAAATAAAAGGTTTTACAAGATACTTCTATCTTTATGTATACCTATTATCATACAAAACTTAATTTCTACATCTGTAAATGTAATAGATACAGTTATGATAAGTAGTTTAGGTGAAGTATCTGTAGCTTCAGTTGGAGTTGCAAACCAATTTTTCTTTCTTTTTAATATGTCTCTGTCTGGTATTACAGGCGGAGCTGGAGTTTTTATTTCACAGTTTTATGGAAAAAAAGATATTAGCAATATAAGAAAGGTTACAGGTCTTACCTGTATATTAGCACTTGCTTTAAGCTTTGTATTTGTTATCCCTGCTCTACTAACACCAAAACCAATAATACACATATTTTCTTATGATTCAGAGGTTGTAAGACTTTGTATAGACTATTTTAGTATCGCAGTATTTAGTTATCCATTGATAGCTATAAGTACAGTGTTTAGTACTGGTTCTAGAGGTGTTAGGAATCCTAAGTTGGGTATGATTTGCAGTGCATTTGCTCTTGTAACAAATGTTATTTTAAATTATGGATTTATATTTGGTAATTTAGGGCTTCCTGCATTAGGCGTAAAAGGAGCTGCTTTAGCAACTGTAATTGCACGAATATGCGAATTAATTTTAATGCTTACTTATGTGTATTTTTATAAAAAAGACTATATATTAAAATTTGGGTTGAAAAATCTAAAGGCTATCGATAAGATTTTTATCAAATCTTTTTCATCAAAGAGTTTCCCTATATTTGTAAATGACTCTGCATGGGCAGTTGGAACTGTCCTGTATTCTGTTGCTTATTCAAGAGCAGGTACATCTGCTATAGCAGCAAGTCAAATAGCAACTAGTACAGGTAACTTCTTTATAATGACTGCTGTATGTATTGCATCTGGTGCATCTATTATGCTTGGTAATGAACTTGGTGCTGACCATATCAAAAGAGCCATTGAATATGCTAAGAAATTTTCTATACTAGTGTTTTTAGCTGGTTTAATACTTGGAGTTATTTTAATTTTAAATATCCCATTATTATTAAAGATGTTCAGTGTTTCTGATAGCTTGTCTTCTGATATAACTAAAATATTTTTTATAATGGGTATACTAATGGCTCTAAAATCATTTAATACATTAATTATAATTGGTATTTTGAGAAGTGGTGGAGATACTAAATATGCTCTATTTTTAGAATTAGGATGTATGTGGTTAGCTTCACTTCCTTTAACTTTTATAGCTGCATTCAAAGGTGCACCTATATTTATCCTTGTTCTACTCACTTACAGTGAAGAAGTTGTAAAATTTATATTTGGGGTACCTAGAGCATTATCTAAAAAATGGGCTATTAACATAGTTAAGGAAATTGATTAATAACAATAGTGTATTTTAGTAGTATATAATACTTTAAAATAGTATCACTGAAAACAGCTAAATTATTTCTAGTTTTCAGTGAAGCTATTTTTTATTTTTTATATAAATTATTATATTATATTTTAATTAAATAACAATAATATTAATAACTATTTATCTTCTAAAAATTCCTTTACTTCAAAGGCTAATCTATGTAATTTATCATAATTCAAAACTTCATATGTGCTATCTATTTTTTTAATTATACCCTTTTCAATTAAATTCAATAGGGAGTGGTATCTACTCTTTCTACTGATTGAATAAATTTCACTAAAGTTACGAATATGCTTTGCTTTACATATACTATGCTCTTGTTTTTTTAAGATACAATAAGCAATAACTTCTGTACAAGAAAATAATTCTCTTACCATTCTAGTTTTGTACAACTCATATATTCTTCTTGTACATTTACTGTGAAATAATTCAATAAAATCTCTTTTAAGGTATAACTCATCAAATACATCTTTTTTAAATCTAAATAATCTTATATTAGTTTTTGCAAATATATCACATTTCAAGTTATGTTCATATATATAACTAATTTTACCTATAAATTCATTTTCTGGCACAATATCAACAAGAAATTTATTTCCTCCTCTAGTGGAACATTCTACTAATGCAACTCCCTCTATTATAAAAAAGACTTCTTGCAAATCTTCATCTGATGCTACAAATCTTTGCCCTTTTTTATATTCAACAATGGATACTTGATTTAAATTATTTTTAATAATTGGGTATATGCTCGTCTCTTCTGCTTTCATTAAATTCTCCTTTTATGATATATTGTATAAAATATTCTATTTATATATTTTAATTTAGATTAATTTTTAACAAAAGATAATATAACAATTAAATTAATCTTGACAAATCTATTCTACTCAAGCAGAATAAACTTATACATATATATTTTCATATATTATTTATTTTAATATAATTCTATATTTATGAAATTGTATTATCAATAGAATTTGTTAAAATAAATTTTTTAGATGTATATTATAATTTAATCGAATAGAAATGAAAAATATACATACATTTTGAATTTTAAGCAACAATTAGGGGGATTTGGTGACAAGATTTAATTATAAGGAAGAAGGTTTCTATGTATGATTCTCAAAAAATCATATCTAGGCACCTTCTTTTTTGTATAAAACGCTATTAAATTTAAAAGGTTAGATATAAAGTTATTGATGTTATATAAAAAAGATATTAAAATTAAATTATTTTATAGTATTAATAATGTTTAATAGTTTAAGTATTAATATTATATAAGTTTTGTACAATTTTAGATACAATAAGATATACTGATTATGGAAATAACCTTCCTGTAAATATTATTAAAAACTATTTATTATATAAATAAGGAGAAATCAATGAAAAAATCAGTAGCTTTAGTAAATGATAGCAGAAAAGATTTAATAGATTTTTTGGAAAATAACTTAAAGTTAGTTTTTGGAGATTACATAAAAATTAACAGATACTTTATAGATGAAATAAATAATGATGATATTATAAATGATGATGTAATATTGGTAATGTCTGTAGAAAGATTAGACAAAATTATAAATAATATATTAGACAAGAAAAAAGTTATTGTAATAAGAAGAACTTTTAAGGAAGATAAAGTATATGATTTATTATCCTTACCACAAGGTACAAATGCTTTAATTGTAAATGATTCTGATGAAACTACTTTAGAGACTATAAGCTTATTTTATAAGATTGGAGTAACTAATATTAGACCAGTTCCATATATGAACGAAAATAATTATAAAGATATAAAGATAGCTATAACTCCAGGAGTTCCAGAAAAAGTCCCTAGTTCTATCTCAGATATTTTTGATTTAGGTCATAGATATATAGATATTTCTACCTTTATAGAAATAATAAACTTATTACAAATCGACTCAAAAGAAATACAATCTAATCTGGTTAAATACTCAGAAGAAATAATAAGTTTAGACACAGGTATAAAAGATAAATATAAAGAACTGTTTTTAAAGATAGAAGAATTAGATACAATATTGAACTTATCAAAAGATGGAATATTATTTACTTCAAAAGATGGTGTAATAAATACATATAATAGTAAAGTAAAAGACATCTTAAACATAAAAGAGGATATCTATGGTAAATATATTCAAGAAGTGTTTATAGATAGTTTAAAGGTTTTATTAAATGAAAAAGAGATATTGGACAAGGTTATTATATTTGATAAAAAGTATATAAATGTAAATAAAAAAAACATATACAATAAAGATGAAAAAATGGGTACATATTACAGTTTACAAGAAATAACATACATAAAAAAGCTGGAACAAAATTTAACTAAAAAATTAAGAGAAAAAGGGCAAATAGCGAAATATACATTCAAAGATATAAAAACAAATAGCCCAAAGATGCTTGAATGCATAGATTTAGCTAAAAAAGTTTCTAAATCTGATTTAAGTATACTTATTAGAGGTGAAAGTGGAACTGGTAAAGAACTCATAGCCCAATCTATACACAATAATTCAACTAGAAAAAATCAGCCATTTATAGCAGTAAATTGCGCAGCTGTTCCTGAAAACTTACTAGAAAGTCAGTTATTTGGATATGATAAAGGTACTTTTACTGGGGGGCTAAAAGAAGGAAAACAGGGATTATTTGAATTAGCAAATAATGGAACTATATTCTTAGATGAAATTGGCGACATGCCCTTAGAACTACAAACAAAGCTACTTAGAGTTCTCCAAGAAAAACAAATAATGCCTGTTGGTTCTCATAATATAATTAACATAGATGTTAGAATCATATCAGCTACTAATAAAAACCTAGAACAAATGATTGATAATAGTAGATTTAGAGAGGATTTATATTATAGATTAAATACAATTCCAATAAATATACCTCCTTTAAGGGAGAGAAAAGAAGATATCTTAATTATTATGGAAGATTTAATTAATAAAAAGTTATTGATTACACCAGAGGCAAAAGAACTTATACAAAACTATAAATGGAAAGGTAATATAAGAGAACTCCAAAATGTAACATCTTACTTAAATATTATGTGTGATGATATTGTACTTGAAAAGGACTTACCTCCAAACTTAAGGACTTTAGATAATAAGAATTCCCCATTAAAACTAAAGTATAATAAAAATGATATTTTAAATATACTAGAATTGTTGATTTTAAATAAAGAATCAGATGTTGGTATTGGTAGAGGACTAATTTTGCAAAGATTACTAGATAAAAATATTCAAATTACTGAAGGTAAAATAAAAAAAATATTTGAATATCTAAAAAAAGAAGAATTTATAATTTGTAATTCGGGAAGATATGGAAGTAAAATAACTCAAAAAGGAGAAATCTTTTATAGTAAATTAAAGTATGAAACTCTATAAGTTTATCAACTATTAAATAAAAAATCTATTAGGGAATAGTTTGTCTCCTTAGTAGATTTTTTTGTTTGCTAAATACATCAAAATTATAGTCTATTTTTATCTAATTAATAGGAATTAATAGGAATAGGATAAATAACAATTTTCCTATTTTTTTTATAAATACTCATATATAGTGCAATCTTTATCCAAAACAAAATTTTTTACTGAAAATTGCAATATAATATTTATTTTTCATACTTTTCATACAATGTAATGATTTTTTTTATTCAATATTTTTATAAAAAACAAAATTCTTAAGTAAAAAAACATGGCATAATAATTGCTTAACTATATTAACAAGACAATAAAAAGTAATTGGAGGAATAAAAATGCAACCAGCTTTAAAATTAAAAAATCAAGTTAAAGAATTAGAAAAAGATTTTGTAATAGAAAGTTGTAATTCTACAAAACCTTGGTTAATAGATGTTAGAAGAGAATTACATAGAATACCAGAATTAGCTCTTGAGGAAAATCTTACAAAACAAAAAGTCATTTCTTATTTAAAAGAAATAGGAATTGATTGTATGGAATTTACAAAACACAATGGAATTATGGCATACATTTTAAAAGAAAATGCAGATAAAACTATTTGTATAAGAGCAGATATGGATGCGCTTCCTATAGAAGAAGAAAACGATATACCTTATAAATCAATACATAATGGAAAAATGCACGCTTGTGGTCATGATGCGCATACAACAATGTTACTTGGAGCATGCAAAGTACTCTATTCAATGAAAGATAATCTAAATGTAAATGTAAAATTTTTATTTCAACCAGCAGAAGAAGGTTTTGGTGGAGCAAAGTTCTTGGTTGAGGATGGGTGTTTAGAAAACCCTAAAGCTGATTATATATTTGGGCTTCATGTCATGCCACACATTAAAACAGGATTTATTGAAACGAAATACGACACATTAAATGCAAGTGTTGATACTATAGAAATAAGTGTTAAGGGTAAAAGAGCTCATGGTGCGTATCCTGAAAATGGTATTGATGCAATAGTCACAGCTTCACAAATTGTTACATCACTACAAACCATAATAAGTAGAAACCTAGAACCAAATAATGCTGCAGTTTTGACTATAGGCAAAATATATGGTGGTGATGCACATAATGTAATATGTGAAGATGTAAAATTAGAGGGTACATTGAGAACTTTAAATAGTGAGACAAGAGATTTTGTAATTAATAAGATTACTAAAATTGTTGAAGATACAGCATCTGCATTTGGATGTATTGGAACATTACACGTGAGCGATGAAAATTACCCTGCTGTTATAAATGAAAGGGAATTAGTAGATACTGTTATTTCAAGTACTAAGGAATTACTTGGAGAAGAAAAATTTATACTGAGAGCAAACCCTTCATTAGGTGGTGAAGATTTTTCTTTTTATACAGAACATTGCAAAGGAGCATTCTTCCATTTAGGGTGCAAAAACGAGGAAAAAGGACTGACTTCACCTCTTCATACCTCTAAATTTAATGTAGATGAGGATTGTCTTCCAATAGGAGTTATGATGCATGTAATGAATACTTTATATTTTAATTAATATGGTAATTAATAAAAGAATAGGAGATAAATTAATATGGAAAAAGCTAAAAAATTAGGGTTATTTAGTATGATATTATTAGGAATTAATAGTATCATAGGTTCAGGTATATTCTTACTACCAGGTAAAGTTTACAATCTAGCGAGCCAAAATAGTATATTTATATATATTTTTGCTACACTTCTGGTTCTATCAATACTTTTATGTTTTGCAGAGGCTGGAAGTATGTTTGACAAAAATGGAGGTGCATATTTATACTCCAAAAAGGCATTTGGTGATTTTATAGGTTTTGAAGTTGGTACAATGTCTTGGGTTATTAGAACCATATCATGGTCTACACTAGCAGTAGGATTTGCAACAGCTTTAGGTGCATTTTGGCCAGAAGCTGCTACTGAATATAAAGGATATATCGCAGTGTCATTAGTAACATTACTTTCAATAAACAGCTTATTTGGAATTAAAAGTACAAAGATAATGAATAATGTAATAACCATAGCTAAATTAGTACCATTAATAGTTTTTGTAATAGTAGGAATATTCTTTATAAAATTTGGTAATGTTGTTCCTTCAGGCAATGTTGTAAATTCTAGTATAGGACCAGCTATAATATTAGTATTTTACGCGTTTACTGGATTTGAATCATTTGTTGTAGCAAGTGGAGAAATGGATAATCCTAAAAAAAATCTTCCAATAGCATTAATAACTACAATATTTATATGTGCAATAATTTATATCTTAATTCAAGTTGTCTGTATGGGTATACTTGGAGACAAATTATTTGAAAATAGTATTCCAATCGCAGACGCTTCAAGCGTATTTTTAGGCAATTATGGTAAAGTATTTATATCTGTAGCAACATTAATATCTATATTTGGAATAAATATAGGTTCTTCAATAGTAACTCCCAAGTGTGGTTCTGCTCTAGCAGAAGAAGGCTCTCTTCCAGCATTTATAGGAAAAACAAATAAATATGATGCTCCATATGTAGCAATAATAATATCTTTAATCTTCTGCATACCACTTGTATTAACTGGAAGTTTTGAACAGCTTGCAGTAATGAGTGTAATTGCCAGATTTGCTCAATACATACCAACTTGTTTAGCAGTAATAGTTTTAAGAAAAAGAGCAGATATCCAGGCTTCATTTAAAATTCCTTTTGGCCCTGTTATACCAACAGTAGCTATATTAGGTAGTATATGGTTGTTACAACAAGCTTGGGTTGAAGATATGTCAAAACCTATAACTCAAAATAGAGTTTTGATAGGATTAGGAGCAATGTTATTGATAGCACCTTTATATGTACTTATGAAAAAAAACAAAAAAATTGAATGTGAGTGCAAAGATAAGTCAGAAGATTCAAAATTATATCTTCCAAGAGAAAAAATTCAGTAATATTTTATAGATTGCTTGACATTCTTTTTTATTTAAAATCTATAGAAAAAGTTAATAAAGACCTAAACTTTATTATTTACACAAAGTTTAGGCCTTTATTTTTTCTAATAAGTAACATATATCAAATACTATAATCAAACATCAAAATTCAAACAAGTTTCAGGTTCATCTTCTATTTTTGCTATTTTAAACTTACATGCAATTAATGCTAGAGATACCAATGGATTTATGATATTTAATAATGCATATGGACCATATGTTAATGCAGATACACCTAATGTTGCTGTTATATACGCTCCACATGTATTCCATGGTACCAATGGAGAACTTAAAGTTCCACTATCTTCTAAAGCTCTTGATAGCATCTTAGGATGTATACCTCTCTTTTTATATTCCTTATTATACATTCTTCCTGGTATAACTATAGACAAGTATTGTTCTCCTGCTATTATGTTAGTAACTGTGCAAGTTACCATTGTACATAATACTGTTCCAAATACACCCTTTGCTAACCTTAGTAAAGAAGAAGCTACTGCTTCAAGCATGCCTGTTTTTTCTAAAATACCTCCAAGAGATAAGGCACATATTGTTAAAGATACAGTAGACATCATATTCATAATCCCACCTTTAGACAATAAAGCATCTACCTCTTCTACTTGTGTTGATGAAACATATCCATTTTGTGCTGCATCTAATATTACATTCATAGATTCTCCTTGGAAAACTACTGCAAACAATACTCCTAATACAGCACCTACTATAAGCCCTGGTATAGCAGGAACTTTGAATATAACCAATCCAATTACTATTGCTGGAGCTAATAATAATACTGGTGATAAAGTATTAAATGTAGAATCTAATGTAGACCTAATTAGCTCTATCTGTTTTATATCTAATGCTTGACCTGAATACTTCATTCCGATTACACCATAAATTACTAAGCAAATTAATAATGATGGTATAGTTGAATATAACATATATTTTATATGTGTAAACAAATCTGTTCCTGCCATTGCTGGTGCTAAGTTAGTCGTTTCAGATAAAGGTGATAGTTTATCTCCAAAGTAAGCTCCAGATATTATAGAACCCACTATTAATCCAGTTGGCATACCTAAACTTTGCCCAATTCCTAAAAGTGCCACGCCTACTGTACCCATTGTACTCCAAGATGACCCTGTTGCAAGAGACACTATTGAGCAGACTAATGTGGATGCTACTAAAAAAATATTTGGTGATAAAATTTTTAGTCCCCAGTAAATCATACATGGAACTACTCCACTTACTATCCAAGTTCCTATAAGCACACCTATTATAATTATGATTAAGATTGCTTGCATTGCCATCTTTATACTATTAAACATACTTAATTCTAGGTCTTTCCATTTAAATCCAAGCCTATATACAGCTACAAGGCCTGCTACTGCTGCAGCTCCTATTAGTGGTACATGAGGTGATGAGCCATACATTAATACCCCTAAACTTAAAAATAATATCAAGCAAGTAATTGGTATCATTGCATCAAACAGATTTGCTTTTCTACATTCTCGCTCTTTCATAAAATAATTTCCTCCTAATTATTTGAACACTATACTATAATTTTCTTTGAAACATATTCGCTTGTACTAGATGACATGATACCTCCATAAGTTAATAAAAAATCTACATTGTCGCCTAATTTATAATCACATTTTGTATTACTTACATCTAATATCATGTGGTCTGAACTTGCCCCTAATATCTCTATATCAGTGTCTATTGGAATTAAAGAGTCAATATTTATGTCCTGTTTACCTATGGCTATAATTGCCCTTTTTAAGATTCCTTTATCTTCATAAACAGGTTTATTTCTAAACGCATCAACTCCTATTTCTCCAATAGGAACTGATGGTTTTTCTTTACATTCAACTATTTGACATATTAATTTGAATACATCTTGATATGTCCCATTTATATTTTTACCGTATGCCGTTTCTCTACCAAGTAAAATAGATTCACCTATTCTCAAATTATTAATACCTTCTGGCATATTATTACTTGTCATTAAATGTATAGAACTTGAATTACCTCCTGATACTATTTCTAGATTTATTCCAAATTTACCTTCTATCTTTTGAGCTATACTTACTAGCCTACCTGTATTTTCTTTAGATGGTATAATAGCTCCATAACAAGTTAAGTTTGTAGCTATACCAATTATTTTAATATTTTTTAGTTTTACTATCTCTTTTATACTATTAAAGAGGTCTTCTTCATAAAAATACCCTTCTCGTAAATCTCCTAAGTCAAACATAAGAACTATATTATGAATAATATTTTTACTTTCACATAATTCATTTAATTTCTTTATAGTTTCTAATTCTGAGTTAAAACTTATATCACAATAATTGATAACTTCTTCTAGTTCACTTATCATGGGTATTCTAATTAGTATTTTAGGTAAATTTATATTTTGTAACTTTTTTAAGTTTTGTATTCTTGAATCTGCTATATGATCTATTCCTTCATTATATACTGCTTCTACTATTTCTTTTCGTGCACAAAATGATTTAGTTACGAAAGATACTTTAATGTTTCTTTCATGACAACTCTGTAAAATTACTTTAGCATTATGTCTTAATTTTTCTATATCTATTTCTAATCTAGGGTACATAGTCTTTCCTCCTTGAAGTTTAAACTTTTTAGTAGGAGCTTAAGAGATGCTTCTTCGTATTTTTTAGATAAAACCCCCATAGATGCCATAATATAGTCATTATCTATCAATATCTTTGTTTTTTCCTTTGGAAATAGTAATTCTTTATTTTTATTGTATTTAGTTATACCATCTAATATTTTAATTCTACTAGGGAGCCTAGTAAGTGCTCCCCCTGTACCCACTATATATCTTACTTCTGTTAAATCTTTTCCTTCTGCAATTTTGGTTTTTCCAGTTGTTCCATAAATATTTCTTATTTTCCCTGAATGCCTTAACATAGCTTTAATAACAGCTTCTTTTGTCAATCTCTCCACAAATAATATTTCTTCTTTTGATTTTGGTATTGGTGGATAATTATCTATTACTTTATCAATATCTATAGATAATTCATTTTGTAAATTTTCTTTACCTATAACTTCTACTATATTTTTCATATTTACATATACACCTAAATCTCCCTCAACACTTCTCTTAGCTACAGGTTCAGGATTAACTAATATTTTATTAATATAGTCACTCCCATATGTAACAGAATGCACATCAGTAGTTGCTCCACCTACATCTAGAGTTAATAAATCTCCAATATTTTTATATAAAAGTTTAGAAGCTTCCATTACAGCCCCTGGAGTTGGGGTAATATTTTCATTAACCATTTCTTTGATATACCTCATTCCTGGCGCTGTAGTTATGTGGTCTTCAAACACACCTTGAATGATTTTTCTTGTAGGTTCTATATTCAATAAATCTATTTTAGGGTATACATTTTCTGTTATATAAAGCTTATAATTCGTATCTTCAAATATTAACCTTACTTCTTCTTGATTTTCAACATTACCAGCATATATAACTGGTATACCTAAACTCATAGAAGCTATCATTTCAGCATTATAAATAGCTGTATCTCTTTCTCCATAGTCAACTCCACCAGCTATTAAGATTATGTTGGGATTTATTTCTTTTATTTTCTTTAAATCAGTTCTTTTAATTCTACCTGATGTTACTTGACGAATAACAGCTCCAGCTCCTAGAGCAGCTTCTTTAGCTGCTTTTACTGTCATATCATACACTAATCCATGAACAGTCATTTTTAATCCACCAGCTGCACTAGAAGTTGCAAACATATCATTATACTTTATATCATCTACAGATAATTTATTAGCTAAATCTTTAATAGCACCCGATAAGCCATTTCTTACATCGCCACCTTCAAATACTGTTGTTGGAGCCTGACCTTGACCCGAAAATACAGGATTATCAGAATCAATATTATGGAAAGCGTTTACTACAGTGGTAGTACTTCCTATTTCAGCTACCAACACATCTATTTTTAAAGAAACTTTTTTATTCTCCATTATTTATTATTCATTTCTCTTCTTTTTTCAACTAAGAAAGTGGCTACATGTATACCTTTGCTGTTTCTTCCAAATCCAGCATCTATTCCTTGTTCAATGGCTATTTCAGGTGTTACCTGTGTTCCTCCACAAGCAATCATTACTTTATCTCTTATACCTTTTTCTACACAATAATCGTGTAATTTCTTCATATTTTTATAATGAATATCATCATGACTTATTATTGTAGATGCAAGTATTGCATCTGCATTTAGCTCTATTGCTGCGTCTACTAATTTTTCTACAGGTACAGAAGTTCCCAAGTAATGACATTCTATACCATATTTTTCAATACCACCATGTTTTATATCTATTATTTCTCTTAAACCAACTGAGTGTTCGTCTTCTCCAACTGTAGCTGAAACTATTTTCATAGGCTTTTCTTCTATATCTGCTCTTATTTCTTCATCAGTTAGTACTTTAGGTTCTTCTGGTATTACTAAGTCATTTAAATCTATATCAAATGGAACTCTTCCCTTCACTTCTATCCTAGTGCCTTCGGATTCATGCATAACTTCTCTACTTATAACTTCAACTTCTTGTAAATTCATTTTTTTGACAAATTCCAATGCTGCAAACTCAGCTGTTCTTTTATCAGTAGGAAGCATCATTGTTATCATCACAATTCCATCTGCACACCATTCCATTTCAGGTTTGATTTTAGTTCCACCTCTGTATTCCTCTGATTCTTTTAGTCTATTTTCTACATTATCAAAATCATCAAGTTCATCGATATATATTATTTTGTTTGGATTTTCAAATGTACATCCATCTATTAATATTGATGGATTATCTATAGCTTTTTCATCATATTGAGCTACATTATTGTATCCAAAGTGAGCAGTTACAGGTGCTAAATAATCTTTATCTCTTTCATAAACAGTACCCTCACCAACTCCGCCTTTTATTTTTCTAGATATACCATCACCATTTCTTTCTGGATAATTTCCTGAGTCAACGAAGAATCCTTGTTCTACTGATTCAAAATATCCTCCAACTTCAAAGATTTCTTCCATATATAGTACAGCTCTTTCTTTAAGCTCTCTTGCTTTGTATCTTAATTCTCCAACATCCTTAAGTTCTATCATATCCATAAGACCATCCATGCCAACTAAAGCTTGCTTTGCTGTATCACATGCTTCTATGTTGTATATATGCCAAGGTACATTTCTACCTTCGTCAGGTGTTATAGTTGATTGTATGTCAGCTCTAGTTAGTACTGATGTTAATAAATTTAATACATGAGTAACTGTTGCTTCTCTAGTTGATGATTCCATATATTTAGTATTCATTTGAGCTCTCATCTTATAATCACTAAATAATTCTCTAAGTGCAACAGCATAAGGTAAGTCTATTCTTAAACATGGTGCTGGAGGGGCTGTTGGTGGCACTGTTGATAAGCATATATTACTTTTATCTATTCCTATTTTTTCTGAAAATATAGAATTTAAAGCGTGTTGAACCATAAGTTCAGGCATTACCTTCCATGCTTCTCTAGCCGTAGCATTAGCATTATGTGCTCCATCTATTTGAGCTATATTTGCAAAAGCCATTATTTGCTTAGCTTCACAAGCATCTACAAAAGATCTTACCATGTTTATATTTCTATATAGAACATTATATTGTGGGTCTTGATGTGCTCCATTGACCCCTTCTTCAGCAAACATTACTGCTACTTCAGGACCCGCAACACCACTTACATATGAATGGTAATTAATAGGTCTACCAACTTCTTCTTCTATAAAGTCAAGAGCTTTTCTTTGAGCTCTTACTTGTTTTCTTGTTATTGGAACACCTCCTATACCTTGAGGGGTTCCTTCTATAAGTCCGTCAAAATGTGATTGCCCAGCAGTTCTAATGACCATTAAGTGGTCAGCACCGTGATGAGCTGCCATCCTCATTCTTCTTATATCATCTTCAAATCTTCCAGAAGCTATTTCAGTAGTAATAATTGGGCTTGGTTGAGGGTCTATATTATTAAAATATTTAGATGATGGTAACCCTACACTCTTCTTTAAAGGTTTTGTACAGTCTTTATATTCAAAAGGTCCCATTTCAAGATTTTCCAAGTGTTCTCTCCAAACCCAACCTCTTCTTTTTGGTTTATATTTATCCAAATCTTTTAATATATAGTCTATATCTAATTTTTTATTTTCCTTTAACATGATTCTACCCCTTCTCTAAATAAACATGTAACTTCATCCCAATATTCACCATTAACTAATAATAAACCAGCTTCTCTAACTGATATATTTTTAGATTTAGCAAGCTTATAAACTACATGCCCTGCTCCCTTACCTATAAGACCTCTTTCCATAACACCTTCTAAAATAGGTTTTACCTCAAGAGAAGAAAATCCCATTCTTAACAAAACAGACCTTTCTATTGATGGCGTTGTATTCTTTTTGCCAAGGTCTATCATTGGTTCTACTATCTGGGCAGCTAAACTCCAAAATCTTTCTTTTAACTCATCATCGCTCAATTTCTGAAGATGTTTTCTTCTAACCTCAAAATCATCCTCTCTTTTTTTCATGAACATTCCCCCATTCATATTAATTTAAGTGAATTTTCCAACTATTCATTTCATGTTAAATTAAAAAATAGTAATTATTATAAATTATCTAACGTATCAATAACAAAATCTCTTGAACTTTTTACTTCTTTCATTAGAAACTCTATATCTTCATTACTTAGACTATTAACATCATCAATACCATTATGAGATATACAATTTTTTATAAATGATTTTCTTATTTTATTTATGTCGATATCAACACATTTTAATAATTCTGGTCTTTCTGGTAATATTAAGTTTACTCCTGCAATTTCTTCTCTTGGATTTCCAAATTTTATATCTATTCCATTTTCTTTTGCAAATGTAAGCTGTGGACATATGTGTTTACCTGCACCTGTATACTCTGTCTCTTGTACTACTACAACTTTATCTTCATCCAATTCTTGTGCTAAGGAAAATGCTGCTGCTAAAGATGTATTTCCAGCAGGTCCTCTTTCTATACCTTCCAACTGTGCCAATAATTCAGTTGTATAGAAAACTTCTCCTTGTTTTACTAACACATATCTGTCCATATATCTAAGTGGTCTAGCTGCAGACCTAGGTACATCTGACCTATCAGGCCATGTACAGAATGGTATACCAAAACCTGTATGTCCTGTTGTAAATGATTTTTTATTAAATTGACTATCACTAGCCATGTGTAATCCTTTTAAATCAACACTTGCTCCAACTACTTTTGTGTTAAGAGAACCAGCTTTTATTAGTCCTCTTGCTGTTCCAGTGAGATTACCTCCACCTGCATTTGTACAAACAACTACATCAGGGTCTTTTTTATATTTTTCTCTAAATTGAATAGCTAGCTCATATCCTAAAGTTTCTACACCTGCAATTCCAAATGGTGAATATAACGATGCGTTAAAATAGCTTGTTTCTTCTAGTAGGACTAAGAATGTATAAAATAATTCTGGTCCAACAGTTAATTGAATAACTTCTGCACCATATGCCTCACATTTTCTTGCTTTCTCTATAATCTCAGGTTGACCTAGACCATTAGAATCATAACATTCTTGAACTATTATACATTTTAAACCCTGCATTGCTGCCTGAGATGCTACAGCTGCTCCATAGTTACCACTAGTAGCTGCTATTACACCTTTATATCCCATTTTTTTAGCATGATATACTGCAGTAGCTGCTCTTCTTGCTTTAAAACTACCAGATGCATTCATTGCTTCATCTTTTACAAATATTCTAGCACCTTTACCTTCTGGAGCACATCTTCTGGCCAACTTAGTTAAATTTTTAAGTTCTATTATAGGAGTATTTCCAACAGCATATTGTGATTGAATTGCTTCAATATCTTGTAATGTATATCCTGTTTCACCCATCATTTTTTCATAGTCAAATCCTATTCCTTCTTGTTCAAAAGATGAGTAATCCAATCCAATTGCGTTTTTCATTATTTCATTGTTTCTTCCCATGACAGCTTGATAGCTCATATCTTTCATTGATGCTGCATTATTCATTATATACACCTCCAAATAATATTTCTTTAGCCTGTATTCCTATTTGGAGTAACTCAGGTATACATTTACCATAATCATGAGTATAATATGGATTTACTTTAAGTAAATCACCTTTTACAAGTCTACCCGTAATTGTTTTAACTTCTACTAAATCACCTATAGAGGCATCCTTTTGTATAAACCCTTTAACCCACATTTCTAAGGATACTTTCTTAGTATCCTCTGGAACTTGTGGAGCTCTTTCTTCTGGAGTCAACACTATATTGTGTATAATAACCCAATCATTAATTTTAGCATCCATTTTTTCATCCCCTTATCAGCTAACTGTTATTTTATTAATTTGCTTTTGACTCTTCTTCTAACTCAATTTCTATCTGATTTCTTATATCTCCCATTATTGCTCTAGGTACTGGTATATCCAACATAGTTTTAAGGCCTGGTCTAGCATTTATTATTAATGGAATAGAGTTTACTATCATTGCATAAGTACCTACCCCTCCAGGTATTTCAGGATTTATTTGTAAATCAATATTTGGTATCCCTTTTATTGATACATAGTCTCCTGTTTTAATACCTTCTGCTTCAGGTATTATCTGTTGTGGATGCTCCATTTCAATTAAAACATCTCCATTTACATATCCATATCCACATTGTCTACAACCAGCAACATTTCCAGCCAATGCCTCTCCGTACTTAGATTTTCTATCTACTGTAGTCATTATTGGTTCTTTTGTTTGTTCTATCTTATCTAGTTTCCACCCTAATCCATCAGCTATCATATTTATTGATTCTACAAATCCTACATGACCTGCTATAGTATTATTTTCTACACCTTTTATGAACTCTTCTTTTGTTACTCCAACACCTTGTTCTACCATAACAGATTTTCCAAATGGTGATAAATCATTTACCCTCTTCGCTTTTATACTATTAACTTCTTCACAAGTACCTGAAAGCGCTAATACTAGTAAATCTAGTACAAACCCTGGATTGATTCCTGTTCCAAGAATACTTACTCCATTCTCTTTTGCAACTTCATCCATTTTCTTAGCCAAGTCTGCATCATCAGCTTGTGGATATGCCATTTGTTCTGCTGTTGATATAACATTTATTTTTCTATTTAATAAGAACATTATTTTATCAAAAGCCTTTTTAGTAAATGAATCAGTTGCTAATAAAACAACATCTACACTTTTTTCTTTAAAAACTTCTTCATAATTTCCATTGATAATAACTTCTGTTCTTTCTCCTCTTTCAATTCCTAGGACATCATACATACTTTTACCTGAAGTACTTCTACTGCAAACAGATACTATTTCTATACCTTCTTTTTTTAAAATCATATTAGCCATGCCTATCCCCATAGCTCCAAATCCCCATATACCAACTCTTACTTTTCTCATATATACACCCTCCTAAAAATTTATATTCTTAATTATTAGTTAAAGCATGAATCGTGCCAACTTCAAAACAAAAATAAATATTTATTAGAACGTTGAAACTATAATTATCTTGTTATGTATTTTCATAAATAAAAAATAATATTTTTTCTGAGAAATAAAAAAAGAGCAAAAAAATTTGCTCTTTTATAATAATTTTGCGCCTTTATTTTACTTCTTTATAGGACTTTAATATTATATTTTTTTATTTTATATTGTAAATTTTGCCTATTCATACCTAAAATTGATGCAGCCTTAGTTATATTATATGATGCCTTTTCTAATGATTCATATATATACTTCTCTTCTATCTCACTGAGAACATTATTAAGTGTCTTATTCTCTAAATCATTTAAAGAATAAGTATTCCCCTCTTTATTCTCTTTAAGATTGTAATAGTCATTTAAATTAATCATGCTTGTTTCTATTTGTATCTCGTTTTCCATCATACTCATAGTACAATAAATTATGTTTTCTAGTTCTCTTATGTTCCCTTGCCAGTCATAATTTTTTAAAACCCTGATAGCTTCATCTGAAATACCTACTACTTTTTTATTTAACTTTTTATTATACTTTGAAATAAATTTTTTGCATAATACAGATATATCCTCTTTTCTATCTCTAAGAGGAGGAATTTTTATATCTATTATGTTAAGCCTATAATATAAATCTTTTCTCATTTTATTCTCATTTAAAATAACTTTTGGACTTTCATTTGTTGTTGCAATAATTCTTACATCAACAGGTATATCCTTAGTCCCTCCAACTCTTCTTACATAACCTTCCTGCAAAACTCTTAGCAATTTAGCCTGTAACATAATAGGCATGGAGTTTATTTCATCTAATAATAATGTCCCTTTGTTAGCTTGCTCAAATAAACCTGGCCTGTCTATTGCCCCTGTAAATCCTCCCTTAGCAGTTCCAAATAGTATTCCTTCGAATAATGATTCTGGTAAAGCTGCACAATTTTGTGCTATAAATGGATAATTTTTTCTATTACTTCCATAGTGAATGGACTGGCTAAATAGCTCTTTGCCTGTCCCAGTTTCACCATATATAAATACTGAGGCATCAGACTTACAAGCTTTCTTAGATTTTGCTATTGCCTCTTTAATCAGATTACTTTCCCCTAAAATATCATCAAATTCATAGCCCTTTTTTTGTTTATTGTCAACTTTATTAATTAAATTTTTTTTATAGCTTCTGTTTAATAAATTTTCTATAGTTGTCATATTCTTTGATATTTCAAGTGCCCCTACAAATTCTCCTTTAATATCAATTGGTATCGTAGTATTTATTGCTGTTATTTCTTTTCCATTTTTATCTAGATATTTTTGAATATTGTCTTTAATAATTTCCCTTTTTTCCAAAACTTCTACTAGTGTACTTCTATTTATTTTCATTTTGCTGACTATATCAAAAAATGAATTAGTTAAAACATCATGTCTATTCATTTTTTCCATTTTTTGTACAGAATCATTGTAGATTATAGTTTTCCCTTCTTTATTAACAAAATGTACCCCTTCATCAATATTTTCCAATATTTCATTCATTACTTTAAAAAATATTTCTTGGTTCAACTATATCACCCCAGTACCTAAATATATAACAACCCAAAAATAAGTAAAATATTTCTATATATTTATCTTATCACATATTTATGATATTTTTTATGTCCATTATATTTTTAATTAATACTTGATGAACTACATAGTAAAGCATGAATAGTAATGGTTATATTCTTAGTATTTTCCCTTTTGTTGATATTTCCTTATTAAAAAAAATATTCTAAATATATTATTTATACTCAAATATTATCTAAAAAAGAGTATTTGTATACCTTTATTCTCGTACATATTTTTAACTTAAAATATAAACTTTATATAAAACAAGTTAAAATATACTTAATTAAAATACGTAAAAAAGAGCTATCACAGAACAAATTTAATTTACTCATGCGATAACTCGATTCTACAAACTAATATTTAATTTTCATAATATTTATTTCTAAAAAGCAGTCTCATGCCCAACATAACAGGCTATGCCATTATCTAAAAATATGTCCTGTAATTCTTCAAGATGCTCTTCATCAACATCTCCTTTATCAGAATACTCATATTCTTTACCTAATTGAATCCATTTTGACTCTCCTAGTCTATGAAATGGTAACAGATTAATTTCTACTAAATTATTTTTATGCATAAAAGATATAATATCATTTATATTTTCTATACTATCATTAAATCCTGAAATAACTGGTACTCTAAGTACTAATCTTCCACCCCAGTCAGAGTTTACAAGATTTGATATGTTTTCTAATACTAAATCATTATACACACCTGTTTGTTCCTTATGCTTTTCTCTATCCATATGTTTTATATCAATAAATGCAAAGTCGATATCCTTAAATATATTATTAAAAATTTCATTTGAAACACATGCACTCGTTTCAATAGCAGTGTGCACATTTGTTTCATGACATTTTAATAGCACTTCATGTAAAAATTCATGTTGAAGTAGTGGCTCTCCTCCACTAAATGTTACTCCTCCATTACTTCTCCAGTTATTAGAATCACGCTTAATCACCTTTACAAGTTCCTCTACAGTATATGGCTTTGCACATAATTTAAACGCATTATAATAACACAAATTGACACATTCAAAACTCTCACAATTCTTACATATGCCCCAATCTATGACTGGCTTATTGTCAAGGTCAAAACTCAATGCACCATTTTTACATTTACCATGACATACAGTACATCCATTTTCATATTGACAAGACAACTCACTAAACATCATATGTGGTCTAACAGTCCAACTTTCAGGATTTGCACACCACTTACAACTAAGTGGACATCCATTTAAAAACACAGTTGTTCTACAACCTGGCCCATCATGAACTGAAAAGCTTTGTATATCAAAAATCATTCCTTCTAATTGTCTTTGACTATTCATTAAACACATGCCCTTCACAAGTAATTGCGTTTAATGTTGAGTATACCCAATCTTCATTCTCTAGCCCAACACATTTACCTATACCTTCATCATTAGCATCAACAAAATTTTTACAATTTTTACATTTTGGCATTACTTTTATTTCTGAACATGCTTCATCATCTAAATTAATCATTTGTTTTGATAATCTACAAATCCCTTTAGTCGCATCTACTGCGCAAAAATTCATACAATCACTATGTTTTCTCATATTTTACACCCCTTCATACTCTGTTCTAGCAATTACTTCATCTTGTATTGGTTTACCTAGTTCACACCAGTATTGAGTAAATCCAGCAACACGTACCATTAGTTGACGATAATTATCAGGATTTTTTTGTGCGTCTTTCAAAGTTTCTGAGTCCACAACATTGTATTGAATATGGAATCCACCTTTTCTCAAGTAACTTCTTGTTAAATCTAACAGTTTTTTTGTTCCTTGTTGTCCTCTAATAGTTGTAGGATGAAGTTTTAAATTCATTTGAGAATTTTGAACTACTGCTTGATCCCAAATAGTCGCAGATTCAAATAATGCATACACACCATTTTTATCTGTTCCTGCATATGCAGAAACTGAACCATCTGAATATGTTGTTCCACTTAATCTACCATCTGGGGTAGCTAAAGTAGCAGCTCCTTGTGGTCCATGTGTAGATACAGAAATTTGACAAGGATACATTTTTTTAGCATATAAAGATTGTGCTTCTTCACACACTTTTGCTAGCCATATTTCATAATTTTTAAGAATCATATCTGCATACAAATCATTGTTTCCATATTTAGGTGCATCAAGACAGGCCTTATAAATAGCATCATATTTGCCAGTCTTATCCACTTTTACTTGGTCTGCCATAGAATAATTACCAACTTCTAATGCATCTTTAAATCCAAAATTATTTAATACAGCATCCTTCATTTCTTCAACTGTAAAAGCTTTGTCATCATATACAAGTTTTTTAAGTGCAGCAAATGAGTTAACCATAGTAACAGTTCCACAAGTTTCTACATTTAATGTTGCATTATAACGATATCCCATATTTCCTATATGTTGACCTTTATCTAAACAGTCTGGTTTTAATAGAGAATTTATTATAGAAGTATCAAACTTTCTCCATATATCTAACTCAATATTATTTGCTCTCTCAAGAACATTTATTGCTTGTTTATAATAGTCTTTAAATACTTCTACAACTTCTTCATAAGTATCTAATGGCTTATTATGAGGTTCAAATACTTGTATATTCATACGATGGTCTTTACCATTCATGAGAACAAGTTCTAATATTTTAGGATTAGCAATAAAGTGAACTCCAGAACCAGCAGATTGTCCTGCTCCACCTGCAATAGAATATGTCTTTCCATTTAAAGTCAGTTGTTTCCAGCATCCTGGAGATGTTTCCAGACATCCACCTAATGCAAATGCTCTAGCTTCTTCAACAGTCATTCCTTCATCAGCAAATTGCTTCATCATAAATGTTGTCCCATTTGAATTGTTTACCCATGCTGGATAACCAGAACCAAGTTTTGTACATTCAACAGCTTTCATTAAAAAATCTTCTGGAAGTTTTTCATCATATAACATAGTTAAGCTAGGCTGAGGAGTTCTACATCTCATACTTGCCTCTAATAATAATTCTTCTAATTCATTAGCTCCTGTAGAACCATCTTCTCTTAAGCCACCTATAGATAAAGTATTGAATGTATTTCCTGATAAGACTCCTCCATTTACACCTGCTGAAGCAAAACAGTCAATACAAGTGATTTTTATTCTATAAAGTTCTAATAATTCAATAACTTCTTCTTTTGTAATTAGTCCTTTTTCCATATCCTGTTCATACCAAGGATATAAAATTTGACCAAAACGACCTATAGACATACCAGATATAGCATCTTCATTTACTGATGCTATATGAATTGTATAAGTCAATTGAAGAGCTTCTCTAAATGTACGAGGTTGTTTATGTGCAATATGTTCTAATATCTCTACTAAATCTGAATATTCTTTTTTTGATTCTAAATCTGTTTCTATACTCTCTAAATATTTTGCATGTTTTGCATAGTTTAAAATCCAAGCTTGTAACCCTTCAATGACTTGAATAACAGCTTCATAAAAATATAGACGATCCATTCCGATAAGCCCATCTCCAGATGCATTTCCTGCAACTGCTTTTTTACATTCTTTTGCCATTTCTATAATTCCATCTAATCCATAATTTAAAGGATAAAAATAGTTTATAACTTCTCTACCTTGAGGAAGTGTATATCCTGAATCAAACATACATATAAGTGTACTCATTAAATTTTCTTTTAAATCATAATCTGGCATCATCTTTTCATAGTGAAATCCTAAATCTTCAACTGATTTTCCAACCCATTCCTTTGCCATTTTTACAAGAACAGGTACTTCTTCTTTTCTCATTCCAAATTTACCAGCTATTGAAACAACATTTCCAAAACTTTCAGTTACATTTCCTCCACCAGAACCAAATTTTGTAAGCTCATCTGCTGTATTACTAGCTAATTTCTTTGCTTCTTCTTTCATTTGTTCTCCCTGAGCAACAAAGAAACTTTCACTTACCCAAGGCATTGGGAAAGAACCTCTATAATGGCGTGTTTTTTGCATTACTATCTTCTCACCAGGTATTATATTTGGTGTCATATGAGAAAAAGCAGCTTTAAGAGCTTTAGCTCTTCTAACTACTGCTATATCCCCATCTGATTTTCTATATTCTCTATTGTACCAATATGGAAATTCCATATCAGCTGTAGACAATGTATTGTAATATACATTCAATAAATCATCTGCTCTTTTACTTGCTTTTTTTTCACTAAGTTCATCTAAATTTTCCTGATTTTGAAAATTTGCTTTAATATTTTTTGCTTCTAAAATACTTCTTATTTTATCTTCTTTACTTTGACTCATTTCTTCCCCTCCTTAAACTTTCTATACTTAGTATAAAACTTTTTAAGAAGGGAAAAAAAGAGTCTATTACCCACTTTCTAAAATAATCTTTCTACAAAAAAATAAAACTTAAAACATTTTAGACCATAAATTTACCTTATATCTAAATATCTAAAAACCTACTGATTTATTAAAATATAAAGATTGTCCATTGTCTTGTTTTAAGCTTTAACATATACTATATTTAATTTTATAAAAATACTTAATCAATATATTTTTAAACTTAGTTTATATTACTGGTTTATCTTAAGATTCGGAACTGCATTCAGACTCATATCATGTGTTTTATTGTTTATAAAATTATAATATCCTGCGCAACCTATCATAGCAGCATTATCTGTACATAAAATTAAAGGAGGATATTTAACTATAATTCCACTCTCTTTTGCAAGTTCTGTTATTTTAGCTCTAAGACCAGAGTTGGAAGCAACTCCACCAGAAAGAGTTATAACATCATAACCTTTATCTTTTGTCGCTTTTAATGCTTTAGTAGCTAAAACTTCAACTACTGCTTCTTGAAAAGATGCAGCAACATCTTCAACTACTATTTCTTCGTTTTTCATCCTTTTTCCATTTAAATAATTTAATACAGAAGATTTTAGACCACTAAAACTAAAGTCATAGCTATCATCTTCTAAATAAGCTCTTGGAAATTCTATAGCATGCTTATTCCCTTTTTTAGCTAAATTATCAATAATAGGTCCTCCTGGATACCCCAAATTCATAGCCCTTGAAATCTTATCAAAGGCTTCTCCAGATGCATCATCTCTAGTCTTTCCTAAAATTTCATATTTACCATAATCTTTAACTTCTACTAAGTGAGTATGACCTCCAGATACTATTAATGTTATAAAAGGAGGTTTTAAATCTTTATGCTCTATATAGTTTGCACTTAGATGTCCTTCAATATGATTTACTCCTACAAGAGGAATATCCAATGTATATGCAAGTGCTTTAGCATAAGATAATCCTACTAATAAAGCCCCTACTAGTCCTGGGCCATATGTAACTGCAATGTGGTCTATATCATTAAATCCTATATTTGCCCCATCTAAAGCTTCTTGAACAACTATATCAATATTTTCAACGTGTTTTCTTGAAGCCACCTCTGGTACTACTCCGCCAAACTTTTTATGTGTTTCTATTTGAGTAGAGATTATGTTTGAAAGTACTTCTCTACCATTTTTTAAAACTGATGCAGCTGTTTCATCACAGCTACTCTCTATAGCTAATGTTATTATATCACCCATAAACTCTACACCTCTTTTAATTGATTCCACATTATAATTGCATCTTCTTTGTTATCATTATAGTATTCTTTTCTGATTCCACCCATTTTAAATCCATATTTTCTATATAGATTTTGTGCTATTTTATTTGATGCTCTAACTTCTAATGTCATAGACGCAATATTATTATCTTTACATAAATCAACTAATCTTTTTATTAACTTATCTCCTATTTTTTTGCCTCTATAGTCACTATGAACAGCCACATTATTTATATGACCTTCATCAAGTATAAGCCAAATTCCAACATATCCAACTACTTTTCCATCTAGTTTTGCTACTATATACTTTGCTACTTCATTAGATAACTCTTTTCTAAAAGATTCTTTTGACCAATAATCTTCAAAACAATTTTTTTCCACTTCAAAAACTTCATCTATATCTTTAATAGTCATTTCTTCTATTTTTACATCATCTATTATTTGTTTTGTATTATCTTTCATTATTTATCCTCTTCATTTTTTCGTCATATTGTACTTCGGCCTGAGATTTTCTGATATACATAGGGTTTATTGTATAACAAGTATGTACATCTATATTTTTACTATATTTATTTAGTGCTACAGAACATAAGCTTCCTGCTTTAGATACATTATGAGCTGGTGAAGGTATCTTTATATTTTTTACGTTTTCTAGCTCATCCTTATATTTATAAACAGCTTCTCCAACTATTATAAATTCTTCATCACTTGATTTAATTTCCTTTAGTAAAGTTTCAAATTCTACAACATCGACACTATCTAACTCTATTAACTCTCCATCTTCAAACTTATATTTAGCTGAATACACCTGATTTTTTTGTGCATCTAATATAGAGCATATTTTTCTTTCACATAAATTCATATTACCTGCTAAAGATTCTAAAGAATTTACTGCTATTATTGGTAGATTATTTACATGGGCTATAGCTTTTACTGTAGCCATACCTATTCTAAGACCTGTAAATGAACCAGGGCCTATACATATAGCTAACAAATCCATCTCTTTTATGTTTAAATCACTTATATCCAACATATTTTCTATCATTGGCATAAGCTTTTGTGAATGAGTTTTTTTGTTATTTACTGTAAACTCACAGATTAAATTATCATCTTCAACAACTGCTACACTTGCTGCCATAGAAGATGTATCTATACCTAATATCTTCATTATTTAATCAACTCCTCAACTATACTTTTATAATAATCTCCTTTTGGAGTTAATATCATTTCTCTTCCTTCATCTTTGTACCTTAATTCTATGTTTAAATATTCTTTTGGAAGTATATCTTCTATTAAATTACCCCATTCAATTATACAGATTCCATTTGAATTTATATATTCATCATATCCAATATCATACATTTCATCACTACTACCAATTCTATAAACATCAAAATGATACAAAGGTATTTTTCCTTCATATTCGTTTATTATAGTAAAAGTTGGGCTTGTTATATAATCATTTATACCTAATGAGTCTGCTAAGCTTTGTGTCATTGTGGTCTTTCCAGCTCCTAAATCCCCCACTAAACAAATTACACTACCTTCTTTTAATAATTTACCTAATTTATATCCTATTTCTCTAGTTTTACTTTCATTTTCTAAATATATTTTTGCCATTAATTCATCTCCATCTTGATATAATCGTCGTGTGAATTTATATCACTGCTTAATTAATTATAGTATAAGCCCCAACTATTATAAAGTACTTCTATTTATCTTTTTTGTTTATCTTTCAATATTAATGATTCTATTAAAACTTATATATAATCATCAATAGCAATCCTTACATATTCTTTTGCCTTACAATTTTGTTTCAGGGCTTCTTTACATATTTCCTCTGATTGCTCTTTTACATACTTGAGAGATTTATAATTTTCTTTTACTGCTTCAATGCACATTTTTTCTGTTTGATTCTTTATATACATAAGCATCTTTCCATTTTGTCTTACAATCTCTGTACATATCTCTTCTGTATAGTTATCTATGTAATTTAGTACATCTTTAATATTGTACTTTTTATCCAAGTATCTTATAGCTCTTATACATGTTTCTTCTGTCTTATTATTAACAAATTGTAGGCTTCTTCCATCTTGTTTAACTGCTTCTAAACATATTCTTTCTGTTTGCTGATTTACATATTGTAATGCCATACCATTTTGACTTACAGCTTCAATACACATTTTTTCTGTTTGGTTTTGTACATATTTAAGTGCTTTATAGTTTCGTTTTATTGCTTCTATACATAATTCTTCACTTTGTTCTCTAACATATGCAAGACACCTGCCATCTTTTTTAATTGCTTCTAAACATATTTTTCTTGTTTGAACCTCTAAAGCTTTTAATATACTTACAACATCTATATTAGAAGAACATCTTATTGCTTTTATAATAAGTTCTTCTGTTTGACTTCTTACATACTTAAGTGCATTGCAATCTTTTTTTATTGCTTCAAGGCATATATACTCAGTTTGTTCTTTTACATATTCAAGTGCTCTATAATTGTACCTTATAGCTTCTAAACATAATTCTTCTGTTTGCTCTTTTACATACTTCAAAGCTTTATAATTCTGTCTTATAGCTAAAATACACATACCATCTGTTTGATTATTTATATTTTCTAATTCATGATAGTCATACTTCACTCTTTCCATATTTTCAATATATTCATTCGTAATATACTTTAAAGAATCTCCTAACATTTTACTATCAATGCCTATATGAATATTTTCCCAATCACTATTAAAATAATACCCTTTATCGTCTAAAAATACTTTTTTCATTTTTTTACATACTTTCATAAATCTACTCTCCTATCATCATTAAATTAGTTATTATTAAGAATTACAATTCAAAACATTATTTATTCTTAATAATAACTTTATTTTTTGTCTATTATGAATTCGCTCTGCATATTGTAGATACCTTTTTAGTATTTTAATAGTTAATCGTTTTAATTCTTCCTTTATTTTAAAAATTAAATCTGTCTAAATATTTCTTATTTTAAATACATTTTTTGATAAATTAATAAAGCCATAATGTATTTAATACATCAATCACAACATGAGACTGAAGTTATAAATAAATTATGGCTTTCCAATATATTTAATTTTAAAATTTTATATTTTCTTGTCTGATTATTTTTTTATTACATTTCCCATTTTTTTATAAAGTGGTAATGTTACTAAAGATATTATCACAGCTTTTAGTACATTAAATGGAGCTATCATCCAAATTACAAAAGTAAATAGGTCATGAATCTTAGGATTTATAGCTGAACCTAACCCTATTATAGCATCTAGTCCCATAAATTGACCATAAAGTGGTAACATTACAAAGTAATTTAACACTGAGCCAATTATAGTCATAGCTATTGTTCCTAATACAAATCCAATTAATATGCCTTTTAAATCTTTACTTTTCTTATATGAATAACAAAGTATCATTACATAAGAACCACCAATTAATATATTTGCAAACTCTCCTACTCCTCCAGTTGTTGTTGCTGTAATCGCTTGTAGTATATTTTTTACTACAACTATTCCAAATCCAACTAATGGTCCTAAAGACATCCCTCCAAATATTGCTGGAATATCTGATAAGTCAATTTTTAAGAAATCTGGAAATATACCTGGTATTGGTGCTTGAATAAACATTAGTAAATAAGATATTGCTGATAAAATTGACATTACTACTAAAGTTCTTGTTGAAATCATATTACTTCTTTTTGCTGTACTTTGCATAATTATTATCCTCCTAATAAATATATTTATATTTTTTTAGGAAAAACAAAAAACTCGAAGACCTTATCTTCGAGTTTTTATGGATATAGTTTAAACAAACTAAAATAAACTTATTTATATTCCATAAATATCTTCTCTCATCCAGACTTTACTGTCGGCTTTGGAATTTCACCAAATCAACCACATAAGTAGTTCGCGGGCTATACCGCCGGTAGGGAATCTCACCCTGCCCCGAAGATCTTCTTTGATTTTTTAATTTTCCTTACACTCTTATATTAGTTAATTTTTTAATAATTGTCAAGTTATTTTTTTTCATACACTACTTTCCCATTTATTATAGTGTAAAGTACATTACTTTGAATCTCTAGTGGAGAATTATCCCAAATTACTATATCTGCATCTTTACCAACTTCTATAGAACCTACTCTATCTTCAATTCCTAGAGTCTTAGCTGGATTTATTGTAATGGATTCTATTGCTTTTTCTTCTTTCATTCCATGCTTAACTGCTATCCCTGCACATATTGGAAGATATTGAACTGGTATTACTGGATGGTCTGTCATTATACATACATCAAGTCCTGCATTTGAAAGTATTCCAGCTGTATTAAACGTTAAATTTCTAAGTTCAAATTTAGACCTTTCTGATAATGATGGCCCTACTATTACAGGAAATCCTTCTTCCAATAGCTCCTCCACTATAAGATGACCTTCTGTACAATGGTCTAATGTAAGCTTTAAATTAAACTCTTTTGCAATCCTTATGGCTGTGAACATATCATCAGCTCTATGGGCATGTGCTTTAAAAGGAATTTCTCCTCTTAAAACGGGTATTAAACTTTCCATTTTTATATCATATTCAGGTTTTTCACAATCTTCATCATCATGACTTTCATACAGGTCGACTTCCTCTAAATATTCTTCTGCTTTTTTAAGATTCTCTCTAAGTAATGAAGCTATTGCCATTCTAGTTTGTGGAGATTTATCATCTTGACCATAACAGCTTTTTGGATTTTCTCCAAAGGCTATTTTAGATGCTACTGGATTTTTTATTACCATTTTATCAATTCTTTTCCCATAGGTCTTTATAGCTATACATTGACCTCCCATAACATTTGCACTTCCAGGAGTTGTACATACAGAAGTTATACCACCTTCAAAAGCTTCTTTAAATGTTCTGTCCATTGGATTAATCCCATCTATAGGATTTAATTGTGGTGTTATTGGGTCAGTTTCTTCATTTCCATCTGCTCCTTCAAATCCTATACCATCTTCCCACAATCCTAAATGAGTATGGGCATCTATAAACCCTGGAAACACAAATTTACCACTTGCATCTATCACCTCTACATCTAAAGGTGCTATTAAGTCTTTTCCTATCTCTATTATTTTTCCTTGGTCTATAAGTATATCTCCCTGAATTATTCCATTTGTTATGGTATTTATATTACCATTTTTTATAAAAACCATTCATTTTCCTCCTGATTTTCAATACTATACTAACTATTTTAAATATTATCTCTTTACAGTCTCATTTCATAATTTCTTAAATTTTTTATTATGCTACTTACATTTATAATTGTTACACATAAGTATCATAACTAAACATAAATTAACCTATTTTTTCATTGATAATGCAACTCTTTTTTTATTTAAATCAATTCCAATTACCTTTACATCTACTATATCACCTACTGTAACAATACTCATAGGGTCTTTTACAAAGCTATTACTCATTTCTGATTTATGAACTAGCCCATCATTTTTTATTCCAATATCTACAAATGCTCCAAAATCTACAACATTTCTTATTGTACCTTTTAAAGACATCCCTTCTTGTATATCTTCAATTTTTAGGACATCAGTTCTAAGTATAGGCTTTATTCCTTCTTCTCTTGGGTCTCTTCCTGGTTTTTTAATCTCAGCTATGATATCTCTTAAAGTAACTTGGCCTACTTCCAATTTTTCACTTAATTCTCTTAAACCAATTTCCTTAACTTTTTCATCTATTTCTTCTATATTTTTATTTTTTACATCATCCAGAGAATATCCTATTATTTCAATCATTTTTTTGCATATATCATAACTTTCAGGATGTACACCTGTATTATCTAGAGGATTCTTTCCATCTAAGATTCTCATAAATCCAGCACATTGAGTAAATGCTTGAGGGCCAAGTCTTTTTACTTTTTTCAGTTGTACTCTTGATGTAAAGTCTCCATTTTCTTCTCTATATGCTATTATATTTTTTGCGATAACCTTACTTATTCCTGCAATATGCTCTAATAGAGAATATGATGCAGTATTTAAATCTACTCCAACACTATTTACGGAATCCTCAACAACTCCATTTAATACTTCTTCTAATCTCTTCTTATTTAAGTCATGTTGATATTGGCCTACACCTATACTCTTGGGGTCTATTTTCACAAGTTCTGCTAAGGGGTCTTGTAGTCTTCTCGCTATAGATATAGCTCCTCTTATTGATACATTTATATCTGGATGTTCTTCATTTGCGAGTTCAGATGCTGAGTAAACTGATGCACCAGCTTCGCTGACTATAACATATTGAACGTCTCTATCTATCTCTTTTATCATTTCTGACACAAATGTTTCTGACTCTCTTGATGCTGTCCCATTTCCTATTGAAATTATGTCTATATTATATTTTTCAATTAATTCTTTTAAAGTCTTCTTTGCCCCTTCTACATTATTTTGAGGGTCTGTCGGATATACTGTTGTATAGTCCAATAATTTACCATTTTTATCTACAACCGCTATTTTGCAACCAGTTCTAAATGCAGGGTCAAATCCCATAACTACTTTATCTTTAACTGGTGGTTGAAGTAATAAACTTTTAACATTTTTTCCAAATACACTTATGGCCCTTTCTTGAGCTATTTCTGTCAGATGATTTCTTATTTCTCTTTCTATCGATGGGAAAATTAATCTTTTATATGAATCTTCTATTGAATTTACAATTTCATCTTTATTCTTAAAGTTTTTATCATTTACATATTCATTTACTATATAATTTAAAACTTTATCATTATTTATTTCTAATTTAACTTTTAAAAAATTCTCTTTTTCTCCTCTATTTATTGCTAAAACTCTATGTGGAGCCATACTTTTCACTGCTTCACTATAATCGTAATACATATCATAAACTGATTTCTCATCAGTAGAACTTTTACTAACTATCATTCCTTCTCTTAAAGCAAGCTCTCTTATGTATTTTCTAATCTTCGCATCATCTGAAACTGTTTCTGCAATTATATCTCTTGCACCTTTTAAGGCATCCTCAACAGAAGTTACTTCTTTTTCTTCATTTATATAACTCTTCGCCTCTAAATCTATATTATCTAGATTACTCTCTAGTATTGATACTGCTAGATTTTCTAACCCTTTTTCTTTTGCTATTGTTGCTCTAGTTCTTTTCTTTTGTTTATATGGAGCATATATATCTTCTACTTCTTGTAGTGTTTTTGCTTTTTCTATATTTTGTGTTATCTCATCTGTTAATTTTCCTTGTTCATCTATTAATCTAACTACATCATCTTTTCTACTTTGAAGGTTTCTTAGATACATCAATTTTTCATAGAATTCCCTTAATGTGACATCACTCATCTCACCAGTCATTTCTTTTCTGTATCTAGCTATAAATGGTATTGTATTTCCTTCATCAATAAGCTTTAGCGTATTATTTATTTGTTCATCTTTGAGATTAAATTCATTTTTTAAGATTTGATTTATATCCAATTTTTTTCACTCCTAATGTTAGTTTTTTCATAAGTATAACAAACAGAACGAAGGCTGAGGGTTGTAGTCCTCAGCCTAAGTGCTGTAAAGTGCATAGTAAGCACTAACCTTCTTATATATCTATCTTAATTACTGTACATTGTTTATTAAACTGTCTTATTCATTTTTAAATATTCGTTGATAAACAAGTCTATATTCCCATTCATCACACTATCTACATTTCCAAACTCAGCATTTGTCCTATGGTCTTTGACTAACTTATATGGTTGGAAAACATAGGACCTAATTTGGCTACCCCACGTTATTTGTGAGTATTTGCCTTGTATATCTTCTATTTTTTCCTTTTGCTCTAATTCTTTTAACTCTATCAATTTTGCCATCAAAAGTCTCATAGCTCTATCTTTATTTAAATGTTGAGACCTTTCATTTTGACACTGAACCACTACACCAGTAGGAATATGTGTTATTCTAACAGCTGAATCAGTTGTGTTTACATGTTGTCCTCCAGCACCAGACGCTCTATATGTGTCTATCTTCAAATCTGATGAATTAATTTCTACTTCTATATTTTCATCTAACTCTGGTGTTACATCTATAGAAGCAAATGAAGTATGTCTCTTTCCTGATGGATCAAATGGAGATATTCTTACCAATCTATGAACCCCTTTTTCACTTTTTAAATATCCATAAGTGTTGGTTCCTTCTACAAGAATTGTAGCTGTCTTTATTCCCGCTTCAGGGTCTGATATTATATCTAAAAGCTTAACTTTATAACCCTTACCTTCTGCCCATCTTATATACATTCTTAAAAGCATCTGAGCCCAATCTTGAGCATCTAGACCCCCAGTTCCAGCATTTATAGATAATATAGCATTATTTTTATCATACTCGCCATTTAAAAGAGTTTTTATTTTCATCTCAGATAATTTTTCTTCTATTGATTCTATAGACATTTCTATATCCTTTTCAACAGAATCATCCTCTTCTTCTAGGCCTATTTCAATCAATACTTCTACATCTTCTAATAAGTTTTTTAGACTTTCATATTCATCTATAGTTTCTTTTAAAGCTTTGTTTTCTTGAAGTACTTTTTGCGCTACTTCATTGTCATTCCAAAAATCTTGTTTATTTATCTTCTCTTCATTAATTTTTATCTTTTCCATCAATGAAGCTACGTCAAAGAGAAACCCTCAATTCTTCTAAATTTGAAGCTATTTGCTCCACACTATGTCTATACTCTTGTATCTTTAACATTTAATCCTCCAAAACTATCTTCCACAACAGTTTTTATATTTCTTACCACTTCCACAAGGACATAAATCATTTCTTCCAACTTTTTCATCTTTTTTAATAGTTTTGCTTGTTGGAAGAGTTCCATCTGAGGGAGAAGTTAGATTTTCAACATCTACAACTGCTTTTCTTTCTACTGGAGCCTCTATTGTTATATTAAATAAATATCTTACAGTATCTTCTTTAATATGTTTATTCATCTCATCAAACATATCAAAACCTTCCATTTTATAAGCAATAACTGGGTCTTGTTGACCTACAGCACGAAGCCCTATACCTTGACGTAATTGATCCATTGCATCTATATGGTCTATCCAATGATTATCAACAGCTTGAAGTAAGATAACTCTCTCAACTTCTCTCATTCTTTCATAACCTATTTGTTCTTCTTTTGCAGTATATATCTTCATAGCTATTTCATAAACTTTTTCTGTTATTTCAACTGGATTAAGCTTTTCTATCTCTGGGATTTCTATACTACCTTTTGGTAAGAACAGATTATACATATGTTCCTTAAATCCTTCTTCATCAAATCCTTTATCTTTTGTATAAAGAGTCACTGATTCTTCTATTATAGAATGAGTCATTGATTGTACTTGCTCTTGTAAATCTTCACCTTCTAATACACGTTTTCTCTCTGCATATATTATTTCTCTTTGCTTATTCATAACATCATCATATTGAAGTACATGTTTTCTTATTCCAAAGTTTTTACCTTCGACTTTCTTTTGTGCACCTTCAATAGACTTAGATAATATTCTATGTTCTATAGGCATGTCTTCTTCAAGACCTATTTTATTTACGATTCCAGATATTCTATCGCTTCCAAACAATCTCATAAGGTCATCATCAAGACCTATATAAAATCTTGAGCTACCTGGGTCACCTTGACGACCAGCACGACCTCTTAACTGGTTATCTATTCTTCGAGATTCATGTCTTTCTGTACCAATTATAGCAAGTCCACCTGCTTCTACTACTTGTTTTTGTTCGTCTTCTGTTTGTTGCTTAAATTGTTTATATAATCTTTCGTACTCTGCTCTAGCTTCAAATAAAATTTCATTTCCTGCCACAGGTATTCCTTCTATTGGAGTATCAACTCTATTTACTACATCTTCTTTAAATCCATTTCTTCTCATTTCTCTCTTAGTTAAGAAATCTGGATTCCCACCTAAAACTATATCAGTACCACGACCAGCCATGTTAGTAGCTATTGTAACAGCTCCAAGTCTACCTGCTTGAGCTATTATTTCTGCTTCTTTATCATGGTGTTTAGCATTTAATACTTCATGTCTAATACCTTTTTTCTTTAATATTTGTGATAGTAGTTCTGACTTTTCTATCGAAACTGTACCTACAAGTATTGGTTGATTAACTTTATGTCTTTCAATTATTTCTTCAGCTACAGCATTAAATTTACCTATCTCACTTTTATATACACAATCTGGCAAGTCTTCTCTTACCATAAGCTTATTAGTAGGCACTTGGAAGACATCCATTTTATATATTGCTTTAAACTCTTCTTCTTCTGTTTTTGCTGTACCAGTCATACCTGAAAGTTTTTTATACATTCTGAAGTAATTTTGGAATGTTACAGTAGCTAGTGTTTTAGATTCTCTCTGTATTTTAAGACCTTCTTTTGCTTCTATTGCTTGATGCAAGCCTTCTGAATATCTTCTACCAAACATAAGTCTACCAGTAAACTCATCAACTATTACTATTTCTCCATCTTTAGCAACATAATCAACATCTTTTTTCATTATTATATGTGCCCTTAAAGCCTGATTTATATGGTGATATAACTCTGTATGAGATATATCTGTTATATTATCAACATTAAAATATACTTCTGCTTTTTGTATACCTGATGCTGTTAGAGATACAGCCTTATCTTTTTCTTCTAATTCATAGTCATCAGGTTTTAAAGTTAACACAAATGTATTTGCATCCGAGTATAGGTGAGTTGATTTATCTCCAGGACCAGATATAATAAGTGGTGTTCTAGCCTCATCTATAAGTATAGAGTCGACCTCATCCACTATCGCATAATTTAATCCTCTTTGAACTCTTTGCTCTTTGTGTATTACCATATTGTCTTTTAAGTAGTCAAATCCATATTCATTATTTGTACCATAAGTTATATCACAATCATATTGTTCTTTTCTAACTTTTGGATTTTGACCATGTACAATAACACCTACACTCATTCCTAAAAACTCATAAACTTTTGCCATTTGGTCTCTATCACGTTTTGCAAGATAATCATTTACCGTTACAACATGTACACCTTTTCCAGTAAGAGCATTCAAATAAACAGGAGCAGTTGCAACCAAAGTTTTACCTTCACCTGTTTTCATCTCAGCTATTCTTCCTTGATGTAATACTATACCTCCAATCATTTGAACTCTGTAGTGTCTAAGACCTAATACTCTTTTAGAAGTCTCTCTGACTACTGCAAATGCTTCTGGAAGTATATCATCTATACTTTCTCCATTTTCTAATCTTTCTTTAAATGTATTTGTCATATTTTTAAGTTCCGAGTCTGCCATAGATTCAAATTTAGGTTCTAATGAATCTATTATATCAACAGTCTTATTGAACTTTTTCAATTCTTTTTTATCTGCCATGTTGAATAAACTATCCATAAAGCTCATATTTTACATCTCTCCTCGTTCTTTATTGTACTATTATTCATTTTACCATAAAAACTATACTTTTAATATTAATTTAAAAAGCTATCGATAAATAATTTATCGATAGCTAATATGATTAAATCTAAATTGCTTTATTCATGTTCTATTATACCATATCCGCCATTATGACGTTTATAAACTACAGCTATTTCATCTGAATCTATATTCTTGAACATATAGAAATCATGTCCTACTAATTCCATTTGTAATACAGCTTCTTCTTCGCTCATTGGCTTAACACTAAATTTCTTACGTCTTTGAATTACTATATCTTGATTTTCATCTTCATAATCTTCTTGTTCATCTGCTAGATTTATCTCTGCATCTTGGAATCTTATACTCTTATTGTCTTGATGCTTATCTTGTAATCTCTTTTTATATTTTTTTAATTGTTTGCTTAATTTATCATATACAACATCTATAGCTGTGTATAAATTCTCCTGCATATCTTCTGCTCTAATTATAGGACCATTTACAGTAGCTATTGTTACTTCTATTTTTTGTCTTGTTTTTTTAGCACTTACTGTAACCTTTACATCAGTGTCTGGATGAATGTAATTATCTAACTTACTTAACTTGCTTTCGATTTTATTTTTTATTGCATCAGTTAATTCGATTTGTTTTCCAGATATAATTATGTTCATAAGTACATCTCCCTTCAATTATGCCAGTATAAGAAAATTTATACTTAAATAATATATTCTACACGAAATCTCATAATCCTTCTTTTATTATTAACTTTTGTGATTTTTTCTATTCAATTGATAGAATTATTTTTCATTTTTAATCACCTTAATGCTTATGTGGATTAATATTATAACAATACCCTGTGGATAATGTGGATAAAACTGTTAATAACTCTTGTTCCTGTGTATTTAAAGCTATTTTTATTATCCTTTCTATCCACAAATATCTCCAATAATTGTTTATTAATATGTGAATTCATGTCATAAAGTGGTAATTTTAGGAAATTATATGTATTATATGTTACTTAACTTTTATAAATTTTTCATAGTTATCCACCTTCTAAGACCTCCATATTTCATTTTTTCTTTCACTATTTAGTTTAACTTCAAAATTATCTAAAAATAGTAAAGCATCATAACAATAATTTCTTAATCAATACTCATAATATTCATATACCCAAACTACAATTGACTAACACTCTTTATTTAATCTAATAAGTTATATAAATTATATATGTTTATATTATTTCGAAATTATATCCACTAATTGTTTTAGCTTTTGTCTGTCTATATCTTCAAATGGATTTTTATCTATTCTAACAGCTGTACCAAAATGAAAATTATTTGCCTTAGTTACTCCCTTTATTTCAACTATATTATTAAAATTAAGACCTCCACCTAAAAGAATTTTTATATTATTAGAGTTAAGCATCATATCTTTTATAATTTTTATATTCTCTCTTATACTTCCCTTTCCCCCTGACGTTAATATATTTGTAATTCTGTCATAATTCTTTAAAAGATTAACACTTTCTATTGTATTTGATTCATCTATTGCTCTATGAAATGTAACATCAAGATTATCGCAATATTGCAACAAAAAATTTAAATTTTCTTCATCTATATTATTATTCTTGTCTAACATTCCAAATACAACTCCATTAGCTCCAATCTTTTTGACTGTATTTATATCTTTTAACATTATATTTATGTCTTCTTTACTATATACAAAGCTTTTAGCATGTGGTCTTATCATTACGTTCACAGGTATCTTTACACTGTTAACAACACTTTCTATAAGTCCAAAACTTGGTGTTAGCCCTCCTTCAGTTAAAGCACTAACTAATTCTATTCTATCTGCGCCACAATCTTCTATAATCTTAGCGTCTTCTACTGTCATTCCTATTATCTCTAGCATAACTACTCCTTTGCTAATTCATATATTGCATTTGAAAATATCTTTGCATTTAAGATTATATCATCTATATCCATATATTCGTCAGGATTATGTGCTATTCCTTTTTGTCCTGGAAACGAAGGTCCAAATGGAACTATATTTGGCATTACTTTTGCATATGTACCTCCATTAGTTGTTACTGGAGTACCATCTAATGATGTTACTCTTTCATAAGCTATTTGAAGTTTTTTAACAAGCTCACTATCCTTATCAAAATATACAGGATTAAAATTAGAAATTACTTCTATCTCTGTACCATTGGGAAAATTAGATTTTATTTCATCTAAGACATCTTCTAGTTTATAACTAAATTCATATTTTACCTTTATCTCCAGTATTATGTAACTATTCTCTTTATGTAACTCTTGATTTGTGACAATCACCTTTTCAGACATATTTTCTATAAAGCTTAGAAATGTATCTTCCTTATAGTTACAGTTATTTTTGATTATAATTTTCGCCATACCTTTTTCACCATATACAACAGGATATTTACAATCTGGTGTGAACCCCATTATAGGAGGTTTTTCCTTTTTTAAATAATATGGTATATCTTTAAATCCACTTTCTTCATTTGTGCCAAAAACTATCCTAACTTTTTTATCTAACTTTAAACCTAATTCCTTAATAACATATAATCCATATAAAGCACACATTATAGGTCCTTTATTATCTAATACCCCTCTACCATAGATTTTTCCATTATATATTTCTCCTCCATAAGGTTGATATATCCAATTTTCCCCTTCATGTACTACATCTACGTGGCCAATTACACAGATATAATCTTCGCTATCTCCATATTCTGCATAACCAATATAATTGTCTAAGTTTCTAACTTTAAATCCTAATTTTCTTGAAATTTCTAGTGCTTTATTGAGTGCTTTTCCTACCTTTTCGCCAAAAGGGAAGTCATTTTCTGACTCCCCTTCAACGCTAGGTATTTTTACAATATCTACAATATCACTTAATAAATGTTCTTTTATCTCGTCTACTTTATTGTTTATAATATTCATAAAAATCTCCTTTTAAATATTAAAGACTCTACTTTACTGCATAAATACAAACTTTATTCACTTACTTCTATTGGAGCCTTTATCCTAGCTTCATATGCTTCCATCCACTCGTTTGACACAACCTTATGTATAGTTTTACCATCTATTCTATTTGATATATACACTGTAGGTGCTTCTGCTTTAGTAGCTACTGAGAATGTAAAGTCAGCTATGTTTGTAGCTACTCCCCATTCTCCTTTATTATTCATAGCAACTAATGATAAGTCTCCAGCTTTTCCTCGTCTTTTGATAAGTTGTTCATCTAACTCATTTACTGCTATATCACATGCCTCTTGTGGATGTTTTCCTTCTTTCATAAGTCTAACTATCTCATATGATATACACCCTTTCATCAAATCTTCTCCAAGACCAGTAGCTGTAGCCCCTCCTATGTTACTATCAACGAAAAACCCTGAACCAGATAGTGCAGAATCTCCTATTCTACCTCTTTTCTTCATAAATAGACCACTTGTTGAGGTTGCTGCACACATCTTTCCATCTCTATCTAAAGATATCATCCCAACAGTATCATGACCAGCATATGGGCTTAATCCTTTATCTAAAGTTTCTTTTTTTCTCTTCTTATAATGTAGTTTCGCTCTATCTGTTAACATATTTTTTCTTTCAAATCCATTTTTATGGGCATATTCTTCAGCTCCTATTCCAACTAAGAAATTATTCACTTTCTCATAACTTAGTTTTCTAGCTATGCTGACAGGGTTAGAATAATCTCTTATACCTGCAACTGCTCCTATATCTAATGTGTTTCCATCCATAAATGCAGCATCAAGTTCTACTTCACAATTTTCATTTGGAAGTCCTCCATATCCAACCGATTTATAGAATGGATAATCTTCGACTCTTCTTACAGCAAGTTCTACAGCATCTCCTGCTTCCATTCCTTTTTCTAAATGTTCTGATGCTTCAGTGATTCCTTCTATAGCCATTCTCCATGTTGCTATCATTCCCCACATATCAGAAAATCCCTCCTTAATTATAGAAACTCTATCCACATACTTTAATGTAAATAATATTTTACTTAAACCTGTCCCCTAGTAAAGTGTTAATTAATAACAAAATTCTTCTTTCATTAAAGTTATGTCTTCTTTATTTGCTATTGAATTTGCTAATTTACATATATTGTTTAGTGAATCATTAAGACCAATTCCACCTTTTTTAGGTGTCTTAACTATACATATATCATTTTTGTATTCGTTTATTACGTATGTATTTTCTTCTGACATAGCTGCAAAAGCTGGTATATCTGTTTTATTATTTATATTTTTAGATAATATTGCTGACATCTTAGAAAAATTTTCATAGTTAAAACTTGGTCCACAAATTACTACATCAGGATTTAACTTTTTAACCATAGCTATCATTTTATTTGTCACTTCTTCTTCATTGTTTATAAAAAATTCATCCCCACAGAAAAGTGTCGCTATTACTTTAGATTCTTTTAAAAATGGTTCCATCATTACACCTGGACCTAATGGACTTGATTTTCCAGCAGGAGGTATATTGCTTTTTTCTTTCCCACCTGCACCTGCTTGTATTTGATCCAATATCATAACTATTTTCTTCATAATTTTCCTCCTATAATACTAAATCATCAAAAGATATATCATCATCTTCCTCTTCAACATTTGTTTTTTCTTCTTTTAAATATTGTTTATCTAACATCTTTATAAATGGCATGTACATAAATATTCCTAGTACAAGAAGTATTATTTGTAATAAAGCACCTTGCCATCCTGTTGTTAGAAATCCAGAGAATATAATTGGAGTTGTCCATGGTAATTGAACTCCATTTGTAAGTGGTACTAATCCTGCTGACATACAGAAATAGGCTATTATTATGTTTATTGTTGGAACTATTGCAAATGGTATCAATAATATTGGGTTAAGCATTATTGGTAGACCAAATATTAATGGCTCATTTATTCCAAATATCCCTGGTAAAATTGATAATTTACCCATTGATTTTATACGTTTACTTTTGCATATAAGTAACATAGCTATAATTAAGGATAGTGTACTACCTGCCCCACCAAATGTTGCAAACATATCCTGGAATTGACCAGTTATTATGTTTGGTATTTTTGAACCAGCTTGAAAAGCCGCTAAATTTTCAGCTGATAAAATTTTTAATATTGGATTATAGACAGCTCCAACAACACTACTACCATTTATTCCAAAGAACCAGAATAAATGTAAGAATATATAAGCTATTGCCATAGCACCTAAACTATTTCCTAATTTTAATAATGGCATTTGTAAAAACTTAAATATAAATTCATGTATACTTCCATATGGTGTAGCTTCAAAAGCAATCTTAACTAAAAAGAAAACTACCATAACTATTGCACTTGGTATTAATGCAGCAAATGATTTTGAAACAGTTGGAGGAACTCCATCTGGCATCTTCAATGTCCACCCTTTTTTGACAACTACTGCAAATAACTTAACAGATGTTATTGCGGTTATCATTCCTACAAACATTCCCTTAGAACCCATCCAACCTAATGGGATACCAGTTACCATATAGACTGCCTTTGTTCCTTCTGGTGTATATGGTATTACAAATGGTGTAACTATAAAAAAGGCGACTATTGCAACTGCTGCTGATGCAATTGGGTCTACATCTATTTGTTTAGCATAAGAGTAACCAATTCCTAAAACTGCAAGTAAAGTCATTACTTCAAAAGTCGCTATAGTTGGCTGTTGTAATTTTACTGCCCAATCTGGACCAAAAATTTGACCTACAAATTCGTCCCATCCTTTTATTGGGAAGTTTGCTACTAATAAAAATAATGACCCTATTATCAATAATGGTGATGATACTAAAAAACCATCTCTAATTGCAATTAATAATTTATTTTTACCTATTTTTTCAGCCAACGGCATAAGTATTCTTTCCAATTTATTCATCTATCCACCCTCATTTCTCAGTATCTTTTTACTATATTTTAAGCTTGTTTAGATTTTATTAATTTTATAGCAAGCTTTAGTACTTTTTCTCCATTCATAGTTCCATAATCAGTTTCATTTATTATATCCACAGGTTTTCCTTGAGCTTCAAACTTTGGCTTTAACTCCTTTAGCATGTATTTAACTTGAGGTCCTAACAATATACAATCTGGATTCTTCTCTGCAACTATCTTATCAATTTCTGCTATTGGAAATGCTTCTACTTCTATTGGTAAATTGTGTTCATCTGCTACTTTCTGCATCTTTCCTGCAAGTAAACTTGTTGACATACCAAAACTACAAAATAAATATACTTTTCTCTTCATTATCTTAAATCCCCCTTAATTACTTTTTATTTTAATTTTTGAATTTCTTTTCTTAGCACTATCATTTCTTTTATAAGGTTTCTTTCACTCATACAAGTCATTAAATGGTCTTGAGAGTGAATTAGTAAAATAGATATATCTGATTTATTTCCTCCTGCTTCCTTTTGTATAAGTTCTGTTTGTACTTTATGTGCTTTTAATATTTCTTCATTTGCACTTTCGATTAATTCATCAGCCTTTTCAAAATCGTTTTCCTTTGCACAATCAAGAGCTTCATAAAGCATAGATTTTGCATTTCCAGCATGAATTATAATCTTTAATACTATTTCTTCCATTTCTTCCTCCTAAATTACTTGTCTACTTTTAACTGATTTCTATCTGATAGATATATAATATCTTATAAAAACAAAAAAACATGCACAACTTTTTCCACTACATGGAAAATTTTGTGCTTATTCACATTTTGATATAAATTTATATAAGAATATTTTTTATATTTTTAATATCACAATTACTTAGCACATCAAGCATATTTTCATCTTCTGTCAATTTAGATATTTCTTTGAATAATTCTCTAAATACTTTTCTATCATCCTCTTTTTTATAAGCTAATAAAAGTATAATCTTTATGTATTTTCCATTTCTAATTTTTATTGGTGTTTTCAATCTTGCAAAACATAAGACAGATTGTTTTATATACTTCATATCTCCATGAGGAAATAATATTCCTTTCCCAACATTAGTTGGATATGCCTTTTCTCTTTCTATAATAGAATTTAAATATTCTTTATCTGCATAATGCTTTTCGATTAATAAATTAGTTAAGTATGCTATAGCCTCATAAATATCATTATGTTCTAGCTCTCTTATTAAATAATCAGACATCATTAATCTATTCATAAGTTTATATGATGTATCTTTTTCTTTTATTTTGTTGGTAAATTCTTTGAGTTTATTTTCATCTTCATCAGTAAATAGTGGTGTTGTTATAAAAATTGGCTTTTGTACATTTTCATATTCTTGAAATGCAATTATAAAATCTATCATTTTATTGAAGTTATCTCTTCTTAAATCTTCTTCTCTTAGTGTTTCAACTATTTCTATATTATTAAATCTCTTTTCTATCTTTACTTTTAGTAACATACTTACTCCAAAACTAAATGGGCACACGATACTTGCTTTTTTAGTTGATTCTCTCTTATTACTTTTTCTTTCTAAAGATGTTTGAAAGTGAAGAGTAAGATAACCTATTTCATCTTCAGTTATTTGTGTTCCTTTTTGCTCAATTCCTATTGAATTTGAAATTACTGTAAATAAAAAACAAAATTTATTTTTTATATTATCTAAAAGTGGATTTTCCAAATAAACGTTACTTTGCATTTGGTGCATTGTAACATTTAAGTGACATATTAATTGGTCATAAAGCAATATATCATTATTAAAGTTTATACCCGATTCTTCTGATACCAGATTTATAATTCTTTTTGTATACTCTGATAATTCTTCATTAAGGTATAGTGATTTTTTAGTATCTTTACTATTTATTTGTTTATTCATGCCAAGTATTAGTGATTCTATAAATAATTTTTCTTCATGGTTTAATACTATAGATAGACTGGATTTCAACTCATTTTCTATATCTAATATAAGAATTTCTAACTTTAATTCTTTTTTAATATTTACTATTTCAAAAGAATTCCCCAACCTTATTCGTATGATATTTATAAGTAAAAATAACATCAATTGCCTGAATGAAACATCTGTAAGTCTTATATCCATTTTATCTTCTATTATAGACATTATATTTTTGACAACTATTATGTCTACTATATGGAAATATTCTATTTCATCCATGTTTAGTCTGTATTTATCTATATATTTAAATAAAAATGCCACTAACATTATCCTTATGTCTTTCTCATTTCCCTCAATACATATACCACTGCCCGTTTTAGTTGAAATTTTCAAATTATAATTACTTAATTCTACTGATAATGTATTTATTTCTTCCCTAACAATATTTTTATTTATATACAATTTATTGGACAAATCATTTAAGGTAATCTTCTTATTATTGCAAAGTAATAGATTCAATATCTCAACTTGTTTATGGAGTTCACTATTTACTCTTTTAACTTCACCTCTTAACTTCTGGTTTACTATTATTTTATCTGTATCATCTCCACTAAACTTAATTCCTATTTTAGGCTTTCTTTTAATATAAGCACTACAAAAAGTAGACAACCATTCATCAATGTACTTACAATCATTTCTTATTGTTCTCTCTGAGCACTCAAAATCGTTAGCAATGTCATTGATATTTATAAATTCTTCTTTCAATAGCAATACTGTCAACAAGTTCTCTTGTCTTTTGTTCATATATATCACCTCTTTATGATTCAATCTAAATTTATTATATATAAAAAAGAGCTACACATAAAAACATTATGCTAGCTCTCTTTTAATATGATATTTAGCTGACCTGGTCTTTGACCCCACACTCGCCTACTGGAGGGTTCGCTTGGGTTCGCCGCACTACTACTCTCTCTCGATTTTATTATCGGTAGGTCTTACTTCTAAGCCGCACCATGCTCATTAACCCAATTTTTAGTGTTAACTTACGTGGATCCTTTTGCCTGCGACTGGCTTGGACTTTCAACCACAGACCTAAATATCACTTATTCATTTTAATATTTTAAAGTAAAATTGTCAATATATAAGATTATTCCATAACGTAGTTGTCATTTGCTCTTGTAAGCAACGTCATTACAAAAACCTTATTAACACCAGATAACTTTAAAATCTTAGATATTTCATTTGTTGTCACGCCAGTTGTAAATATATCATCTATCAAAAGTACATTTTTATTATTTATTAATTTAATATTTTCATTAACAGCAAATACATTTTTTAATTCCTTTTTTCTCTCTTGTTTACTTAACTTATAAAGCATCCTTGTATTTTTTTCCCTGGATATACAATCTAACATTGGAACATTGATTATTTTACTCAAACTCAAAGCTATTTTTTGTGCTTGGTTAAATCCTCTTTTATTAAGTCTTTTCTTATGAAGTGGAACAAATAATATATAATCAAATTTCACATTTTCTAAATCCAACTTTTCTTTCATTATTTGCGCTATGTATTTAGCCATAAATGTTTTTTGATTGTACTTTAATCCTAATATTATTTTTTTAGTTATCTCGTTGTATTCAATACAGGAGATTGACTTGTCAAAATAAAAACTTTTATCAAAACAATAGCTACATCCTTCAATAAATTCTTTTTCAAGTGAATGATGTATTATTGGCTTTCCACATTTTATACACCCATTTAGTATAAAATTCATTTCATTAAAACAACTTTTACAGACTGAATAGGTATTAGTTTTTTTTATTGATTTATCACAAATTATGCAATTTATATTTTCAGGATAAATAAAATCCAGACATTTATTAATTAGATTTCTAAGACTCTTAATAAAATTATCATTGCATATTTTCATATTTACTCTATCAACAGCCCTTCTTGTTTGAATTTGTTTAACTTATATCCTAAGTTTGAATATCTTTGATTTACTCTGTTATTTTTTATCATATATTCCAAATATTTCACATCTCCAACTAACACAACTAATTTTTTTGCTCTTGTCACTGCTGTATATAATAAATTACGACTTAGTAACATAGGAGGAGCCCAAGTTATTGGTATCACTACGACTGGGAATTCACTTCCTTGACTTTTATGTATGGTTGTACAAAAACTATGGTCAATCTCATCTAATTCATCATATAAGTATGATACAATTTTAGTTTGGTCAAATAGTACATAAATAGTTTTCTTATCCTTATCTATATGATATACATAGCCTATATCTCCATTATATATACCTTCCCCACTTTCCTTTTGGTCTTCTGTCTCCCACTTTTTTGTATAATTATTTTTTACTTGCATTACCTTGTCACCAACTCTAAACAACCTTTTAGAAAAACTTTCTTCTACTTTAAACTTCTCCTTTTTGTTAAGATACTTTTGTAACTCTATATTAAGATTGGTAACTCCTAGCTCTCCTTTTCTCATTGAAGATAACACTTGTATATCTTTTAGTTTATCGACATTATAAAATTTAGGTAATCTTTCATTTACCAAACCTATTATTTCATTTAATATCTCTTCATTTGTTGATTTTCTTATAAAAAAGAAGTCTTTTCCCTTTGTATTTAAATGAAGTGGTTCTCCATTATTTATCTTATGCGCATTCACAATTATCATACTTTGTTGAGCTTGTCTAAATATTTCATTTAATTTGACTACATTTATAATATTTGAATCTATCATGTCCTTAAGTACATTGCCTGCACCTACAGAAGGTAATTGGTCGCTATCCCCAACTAATATTACTCTTGTTCCTAATTTTATTGCTCTAAGTAAATTATACATTAAGATAATATCTACCATTGATACTTCATCGACTATTATTACATCTGAATTTATTGGGTCTTCTTCATCTTTAAAAAATGTTAAATCATCATCTGTTGAAAATCCCATTTCTAATAATCTATGTATAGTCTTTGCTTCTTTATTAGAAGTTTCACTCATTCTCTTAGCTGCTCTTCCCGTTGGAGCAGCTAAAGTTACACTTTTCCCATTATTTTCAAATATATCTATAATTGCATTAATAGTGGTAGTTTTTCCAGTACCTGGCCCACCAGTTATAATTAATACGCCACTGTTCACAGATTCTTTAACTGCTAAAACTTGCTTCTCTGCTAACTTAATATTCTTATCATCTTCTAAAATTTTAATTTCATTTTCTATATCTATATTCAAATCTTCAAATTCATACTGCGACAATTTTACTATTTGACTACATACTCCATTTTCAGACAAATAGTAGGGCATAAGATATATGAGATTTTCATTATTTACTTTTTCTATATGTATTTTTTGATTATATACCAACATCATTACACATTCTTTTACTATGTCTCCACTTAACTCCAACAATTTTTCCGAATCTTGTATTAGAATATGTTCTGGCAAATATGTATGCCCATTACTTAGTGATTTATTTAAGGTATATAATATTCCTTGGCATATTCTATCTTTAGAATTCTTATCTATACCAATTTTATTAGCTATACTATCAGCTACTTTAAACCCTATTCCTCTTATGTCTTCAGCAAGCTGATATGGATTTTTATTTATAATTTCTATTGCACTACTTTTATATTTTTTATATATTTTTAGACAGTAATTGGGTGTTATTCCAAAAGGAGATAGTTCAATTATTATGCTTCTTAGTTCTCTATCTTCTTCATAACTCTTTACTATTTGCTTTACCTTTTTACTACCTATACCCTCTACTTCTTGTAATTTTTCTGGGTAGTTTTGTATTATATCTAGTGTGTCAACACCAAACTTATCAATTATTCTCTTAGCCATTTTTTCGCCAATTCCATGTATCATACCAGAAGATAAGTAAACATAAATTCCTTCCAAAGATGATGGTGTCACTGGCATAAAACTATTCACTTCAAATTGAGTTCCATAAATTTTGTGGTTTACCCATTTACCTTCAACCTCTATACTCTCTCCCATTGCTAAAGTAGGCATACATCCTACAACAACAATTTCATCATTTTCATTTACCAGATGAGCTATTGTATAGCCATTATCTTCATTTTTAAAGACTATTTCACTTATCATTCCTTCTAATTTTTCCATTTTTATCTCCTAAAAATACTAATAATTGTTCCGTTCGTATGTTAGTATACTTAAATATATTAAGTTCTATGATAGGATTCTATCAGAAAATTTTTCTATATTTTTATACTTAACTTAATTTCTAACTATTATACATTTTATCAGAAACAAAAAAAATCTGCACCCTAAAAATATGGTACCTTAAAGTAAAGGTACCATATATAAATAATTATTTTATTTCAACCAGCTTACTTCTAAAACATAGATTAAATTTCACAAATTTATTTTGATATTAATTTACCTCAGATTTATTTTCCTTGTATCCTTCAGTTTTGGTAATTCTTCGATAAAGCATACATAGTAAAATTAAAATTCCCATATAACCTGTATATGGATATAATGTCCCTACAAGCTTATCAAATGGTAATAATCCTCCTATACATGCTAATATGCTTACTACTACTGTTATTATTTTAAATTTAGGATGGTCATCTTCCACAAATCTATTAGTTACTGACCATAATAATGGTACAGCTGTAGTATATATTCCTAATAAAAGTACTACTGAGAATAAAATACCTATAATTGGAGATATCTTGTCAGCTAAATAAAGAGCTGGTATTTCTTTTGTGTATATATTTCCTACATCTGAAAGTAATGCTAGATTCATCATTATAGCAGCTGCCATAAGGGCTACTCCACCTACTATACCTCCCCATACAGCATCTTTCTTATTTTTTGCTGAAGCTCCCATTCCAGTTAAAAATGTTATTACTATTATTACATTATAGCAAGTATAAAGTACTCCTGAGAAATATCCATTTGATGTAGCAGTTTTAACGTTTAGACTATCAATTATAGCTCCTGCATTTGATAAAGCGCCAATATTACTAAATAGACTAATTGCTCCTACTAAAAGTGTAAATATTATTATTATAGGACCTATATTACCTAGTATCTTTGAAAGCCTTGTCAAACCTAGAGATACAGTTATTAGGGAAACGATTGCCATACCAATTCTACCTACATATGGATTTAGACCATAATACTCTGATAATGTAGCTCCTGCTCCTGCAATCATTATTACTAATGTACCAAACAAAAACAATGGTCCAAACCACTCAAAAAATGTACCAAGATATTTTCCACAATATACTTGATAAATCTTTATTGGTTCTTTAAGCTTTAATTCTCTCCCTTTTTCTATAACTTCTGCTCCAAACCATGAGAATAATACCATAGATATTATTCCTCCTATAATTCCAGCATACCCATAAAACGTAAAGAATTGTACTATCTCTTGACCAGTTGCAAATCCAGAACCTATTACAGTCGCTACATATGCTCCAGCAAAACTTATAACCATTTTGATGTTTATTTTATCCGACATACACACTACTCCCTCCTAAATAAAATAAATTTTTTAATAAGTAAAATTTAATGTAAGTTTATTAAGACTATATTAGTTGTATTATTGATGCTTTTCAATATTTTTTGAATTATTTAACATTACTTAACGAAATCTTAACCAATTTTTAACATATGCCTTCTACTATGTATTAATTTAATGCAATATTATATAATGAAATATATTAATCTCACTAAATAATGTTTATTTATTATATGATTTAAAATTAGTATTTATTAAATATATTTAATCATAAAATAAAAAACTGCTAAAACGTAATTTTAAAATTACATTCTAGCAGCTCCTTATCTAAGCATTATTCACCTAATGCGTCTTTTCTTAATTGTTCTACTTTATCAGTTCTTTCCCATGGTAAATCTATATCCGTTCTACCAAAGTGACCATAAGCAGCAACCTTTTTGTAAAGAGGCTTTCTTAAATCTAAATCTCTTATTATTGCTCCTGGTCTTAAATCAAAGTGTTTGTTTACTAGTTCAACAAGCTTCTCTTCTGAAACTTTACCTGTCCCAAAAGTATCTATAAATATAGATAATGGTCTAGCTATACCTATAGCATATGCAAGTTCTATCTCACATTTATCTGCAAGTCCAGCCGCAACAATATTTTTAGCAACATATCTAGCAGCATAAGCAGCAGATCTATCAACTTTTGTAGGGTCTTTTCCTGAAAAAGCTCCTCCACCATGTCTAGAATATCCTCCATAAGTGTCTATTATTATTTTTCTTCCTGTAAGACCTGTATCCCCTTGAGGTCCTCCTATAACGAATCTGCCTGTTGGGTTTATATAAATTTTAGTATCTTCATCAAGTAATTCAGCTGGTATAACTGATTTTATAACATGCTCAATTAAATCTTGTCTTATCTTATCATTTGATACTGTTTCACAATGCTGAGCTGATATAAGAACTGTATGTACTCTTACAGCTTTATTTCCTTCATATTCAACAGTAACTTGAGTTTTTCCATCTGGTCTTAAATAATCAACTAAACCTGTCTTTCTAACTTCTGTAAGTCTTCTTGATAATTTATGAGCTAATGATATTGGAAGTGGCATTAATTCTGGAGTTTCATTACATGCAAATCCAAACATTATACCTTGGTCTCCAGCTCCTACTTTTTCTATTTCTTGTTCTATTTCTTCTCCAGTCTTACTTTCTAGACCTTCATCAACTCCCATAGCTATATCTCCAGATTGTTCATCTATAGAAGTTATAACTGCACAAGTGTCACAGTCAAATCCATATTTTGCTCTTGTATATCCAATTTCTTTTACTGTTTCTCTTACTAATTTAGGTATATCTACATAAGCAGATGTACTTATTTCTCCAGCTACTAAAACTAAGCCTGTTGTTACTGTAGTTTCACAAGCTACTCTAGATTGTGGGTCTTTTTCTAACAATGCATCTAATATTGAATCTGATATTTGGTCACATATCTTATCAGGATGTCCTTCTGTAACTGATTCTGACGTAAATAAATGTCTTGCCATTTTTGTTCCTCCTTATTCATTCTTAATTTTTATTATAGATTTTACCTTATCTTCAATTCTTAGAAATTTTACTCAAAATAAAAAACCTCTCCTTATAAGAAGAGGTTAATAATCGTAATCGCATACTAATTAACTGACCTCATCTTTCAAGACTTTTGTCTTGTAGGAATTAGCACCTTTTCCCATTTGGGTGGTTGCTGGGCTTCACAGGGCCTATCCCTCAGCCGCTCTTGATAAGGTAATCAAGATTTAAGTTTTATTTTACTTTATTAGCTTACTATTTTTTTAAAATTTTGTCAAGATTTTTAGTCATATTTTTGCCATTACTTTTTTTGTGAGACAAATAAAATATTATCTCTATCTGAAATTTAAAGTTAGGTCTTTTTAGTGTTTTTTATTCATATATTTTTTTGAAGGGGGTGTTCCTATTGTATTTAGCTAAAGTAAATTACAGCGATGATGATGTTATACAGATGCTAAGTTCAGTTCTCAAAACCATAATTAATGAAAATACGATTGTTGTTTGCATAGGAACAGACAGGGCTATAGGTGATACTTTAGGCCCTTTGGTTGGAACAATACTTAAAAACAGTAAATTTAAATACCCCGTTTACGGTACACTAGATAACCCTATTCACGCCTTAAATATATATGAGTCTTTAGATACTATAAAAAATACACATATGCAAGGTAACTTCTTGGCTATAGATGCTTGCTTGGGGTCACAGAGTAACATAGGCAATATACAGATTAGAGAAGGACCTATCCTGCCCGGAAAAGGTGTGGGAAAAAAACTACCTCAAATAGGAAATTATTCTATAGTAGGGATTGTAGATAAAATTGATGAAAATAACAGACTTTCATTTAATAATATACGTCTTAGCTTTATACTAGACTTAGCTGAAACAATAGCCTTAGCACTATTGGTATCTACTTAAATCTTATATAAGGTAACTGATAAAATTTTTTGTATTAAAAAGGTAGATACTATAGAGTATTTAATTTAATAAATACTCCAAATTATCTACCTTTTTATTTTGATATTTATTCTTCTGTTTTAATGCTTTTCATTTTTAAAAATTTTATTTTTCTACTAGAGCAAACATTAACTCACCTTTACAGACAAGTTCTTCACCAACATAAGCTTTAGCATCTGCTTTTGCTATATTTCTTCTAAGCGTTGTCATTTCAACTTCCATAGTCAATGTATCTCCTGGTCTTACTTCTCTCTTGATTCTAACTTTATCAATACCAGCAAATACACCTAATTTCCCTTTATTTTCTTCCAAAGACATCATTGCTACTCCACACACTTGTGCTAGAGCTTCTACTATCAGCACTCCTGGCATCAATGGGTAATTTGGAAAATGACCTTGAAAAAATGGTTCATTAACTGTTACATTTTTTATACCAACAGCTCTTTTTCCAACTTCTAACTCTGTAATCTTGTCCACTAATAAAAATGGATATCTATGTGGTATTAGTTCTTTTATTTCATCTATATTTAACATTTTAAACTCTCCTAATTATTTTCTTTTGAAAGACCCACCTGTTTCAAGTAAATCTATAGAGCCCAAAGCAATCCCTGTTCCTTTCGCAACACAAGATAGTGGTTCATCTGCTATTGTAACAGTTATTCCTGTTCTCTGTTCTATTATCTTATCTAATCCATATAATAATGAGCCTCCGCCAGTCATTATTATACCAACATCACCTATGTCTGCTGCTAATTCAGGTGGTGTTTTTTCTAAAACAGCATGAGTTGCAACAACTATTTGTTCAACACATTCTCTAAGGGCTTCTAACATTTCTGCTGAGTTTATAGTTATAGAACTAGGAAGACCTGTAATCAGATTTCTTCCTGTTATTTTCATATACTTTTCTTCTTCTCTCTTAAATGCAGAACCAATTTCAAACTTAATTTTTTCTGCGGTTCTTTCTCCAATAAGAAGATTATGTTGTTTTTTCATATACTTAACTATAGCATCATCAAATCGGTCTCCGCCAACTTTTATAGATTCACTTACAACTGCTCCCCCTAGTGATATTACGGCTATATCTACAGTTCCTCCACCAATATCTATAATCATATTACCATTAGGTTGTGATATGTCTACACCAGCTCCTATAGCTGCTGCTATTGGCTCTTCTATGATATACACTTCTCTAGCCCCAGCTTGTCTAGTAGCATCCTCTACTGCTCTCTTTTCTACTTCTGTAACACCTGTTGGCACACATACCATAATTCTAGGCATGAAAAATCTTCCAAATCCCTTTTTATCAACTATCTTATCTATAAAAGATTTTAACATCTTCTCAGTTACATCATAATCTGAAATTACACCATCTCTTAAAGGTCTTATTGCAACTATATTTCCTGGTGTTCTTCCTATCATTTTTTTAGCCTCTTCTCCTACAGCTAAAACAGAATCTGTTCTGTTGTCTATTGCAACAACAGATGGTTCTTCTAAAACGATTCCCTTACCACTAACATAAACAAGTACATTTGCAGTACCTAAATCTATGCCTATATCAGCTCCAGCCATTTTTTCAACTCCTTCATTTATATATTAGATTATATTATAAGCCTATTTATTAATACTCCTATAATAAAGCATATACAAAAATCTCGCTTTAATCAAGAGAAAATAAATGTTTTGAGAGTATTATTCTTTTGCTATTTATAATTATATAATATATTTCTTACAATAATTTAATGTAATAAAAAAAGTAGGTTTTTAACCTACATTTTTTTATGTTCCTTCTCATACTTTAATTTCGTTGCTAATCCCCCTCTAATATGTCTCTCTGATTTATTTTTGTCTAGCACACTTTTAACTTCTTTGGCAAGGGATGGATTTATTTCCTTTAATCTTTCTGTAACATCCTTGTGAATTGTACTCTTACTTACTCCAAATGTCTTGGCTGTTTGTCTTACTGTAGTGTTTTTTTCAAGTATATATTTTGCTACCACTATGGCTCTTTCCTCTATATGAGATCTCAAAGATTACCCCCCTCACATAATAGCTTTAATGATATATATGTAAAAACACCAAAAAATATAACAAGCTTAACCAAATATGATTAAACTTGTTATACTTTTACTTAATTAGACTCATTGGGTCTATAGATTTTTCTCCATTATATGCTTCTAAATGCACATGTATACCCTCTTCACTTTCTATCTGAGAAGTACTTCCTACAGTCCCTAATGATTGTCCTTCTGTTACTTTCTGATTCTTCTTAACACTAACATTTTCATCTAGATTTGAATATACTACTACAGTATTATTGTCGCTTTTTATTTTTACTGATTTTCCATATTCTTCATCATCAAATACATCTACTACCATTCCGTTTAATAGAGATTTTATTTCTTTACCTTTAGTACAACTAACATCTATACCTTTATGAGTTTCCCAAACATCCAATGTTTTAGAATAACTAGGTTCTTTTTCTGAATATTCTCTTATTATCTTATCACCAATGTAATTTAATTTTGTTGTACTTGACTTATTTTCTTCTTTTGCCTTAGCTTTTTCTAAGTTTTGTTTTGAATCTGTCGCAGTAGGGATAGCATCTTTCTTATCTTTTTCAATTAAATGTATTTCCTCTTCACTATCTTTATTAGATTTTTCTATCATGCCTTTATTAGAAGCTAATTTATCTACATTATTATTTGTAAACCAAACTCCACCTACTGCTAATAAACAAACACATACAAATAAAGATAAATAAAAACCATCTTTTTCTAACAGTTTTTTCTTCATTTCGCACCTCCAAATATATTTCTACATTTGGATTATTGACGTGTTTTTGGTATTTTATACAATTATTAGTATATATCTTTTATTTTTGTATCAGTATAGTAATGTGATAATATATCATAGTATTTATAGCCTTCTTCTGCCATACCTTCAGCTCCCCATTGGCTCATACCAACTCCATGACCATATCCTTTTACTACAAAATCTATGTATCCTTCTCCAAATTTTATATCAAAGTTTGCAGAATTTAAGTTAAAAACAGTCCTCACATCTTTTCCTGTGACTTCTTTGTTTCCTAATTTTATTTTTTCTACAGTTCCAGCATCGCTTCTTTCAGTTATTGCAACTTGTTTACTTAAATTATTTACATCTATCACAATACTACTATAAGACTTTCTAAGGCTCTTAACAAAATCTGTGTTGCTTATTTTAAGTGTTGATGCAAATTTGGGAGAATACTTATCATATGGGCTTTCTACAGATTTTAAATAAGGATATTTTGATGAAAATACCTCTTCACTATTCTCTGTTTTCCCTGATGAGGTAGAGAAATAAAGAGGAAGTATAGCCTTATCATTGTAAGTTATTATCTGCCCCTTAGTACCTTTAACTGCGTTTTTAATTTTAGAATACTTATTTTTAATCCATTCTTCACCATTCAACTTTTTAAGAGTCGCATAACTCTTGTATTCTTGACAGTGTTTATAATCAGTACATACCACTGCATTTTTATGTTTACTTGATTTCCCATGTTCTTGCTTATATACTACATACGTTCTAGCTGCTACAGCTTGGGCTTTTAAGGCCTCTATATCAAAATCCGAGGACATCTCACCAGCTAGTACTCCACATAAATAGTTTTCCATGTCCATTTTTTCAACTTTACCTGACATGTGATTATAGACATTTATAACTGGTGTTTTTTTGTCTACAGTTTCATAGTTTACTACCTTTTTATCTTCTTTATTACCTTCATTTTTAATATCATTTTTTTTAATGGTTTTGTTTATGGAAACTACTTTCTCTGGTTTTTCAGTTAGCTCCACATTTTTGTAAGAAACTAAAGTTATCAATGAAGGGACTAACACAGAGCAAGTTACAAATCCTAACAAAACAACCAATGGGTTCTTCATATACTCTCCTCCTTAGCTTTTAAAACCTTGTATTTAAGTATATGAACAACCCTATCAATTTATAACTTACTTATCTAAACCAATTATTAATCTTCTACTATTTTGATTTGACCACCTAATGCTGTTATCTTTTTATCTATATCAACATAACCTCTTTGAATATGGTATATTTCTCCTATTTGAGTTTCTCCTTCTGCTATAAGACCGCATAAAATAAGCGCTGCTCCTGCTCTTAAATCAGTAGCATTTACTGCTGCACCGTGTAATTCATCTACTCCATTAACAACCGCACTTCTTCCATCTATTTTTATATTAGCACCCATTCTATTGAATTCAGCAACATGCATAAATCTATTTTCAAAAACAGTTTCTATAACTACACCAGTTCCATTAGCTACAGTAAGCATAGCCATAAATTGAGCTTGCACATCTGTAGGAAACCCTGGATGTGGTAAAGTCTTTATGTCTATTGGCTTTAATACCTTTGGACCTACTACTCTAACAGAATTGTCCATCTCTGTAATTTCACAACCAGCTTCTCTTAATTTAGCTACAACTGGCTTTAAATGCTCCATTAAAACATTTTCAACTGTTATATCACCTTTTGTCATAGCTGCTGCAACCATATAAGTTGCTGCTTCTATTCTGTCTGGAATTACATTATGTTCTGCTCCTTTTAACTCCTTAACACCTTTTATCTTTATAGTGTTAGTACCTGCACCTTTAACATCTGCTCCCATTTCATTTAAGAAATTAGCTAAGTCAACTATTTCTGGTTCTTCTGCTGCATTTTCTATTATTGTAGTTCCTTCTGCTAAAGAAGCTGCCATCATTATATTTTCAGTAGCTCCAACAGATGGGAAATCTAAATACAATTTATTTCCTACTAATTTTTCTGTTGCGGCTTCAACAAAACCGTGGTCCATTTCTATTTTTGCACCTAAAGCTTTAAATCCTTTTAAATGTAAATCTATAGGTCTAGTTCCTATAGCACATCCTCCTGGCATAGAAATTTTTGTACTATTAAATCTAGCAAGTAATGGTCCCATAACCAAAAAAGAAGCTCTCATCTTTCTTACAAGCTCATATGGAGCTTCACAAGTTCTTATATTACTTGCGTCAACAGTAAGTGTATTTTCTTTATATTCAACTTCTGCTCCTACATGTCTTAATAAATCTGATATAACATGAACATCTCTTAAATTTGGAACTCCATTTAAAGTTGATTTCCCGTTTGCTAATAAAGTTGCTGCTATTATTGGTAAAACTGCGTTTTTTGCGCCATCTATTTTAACACTACCTTTAAGTGGATTACTCTTTTTTACTATTATCTTAGCCATATTTTCTGATCTCCTCATAATTAATAATCTAATTTTATAATTGGTGTGGCAATATATATGAGTGTTTTTCCATCGTCCTCATTATATTTAATTCCTATATTTAAATTGATTTTTTCCCCTAAATATTCTAAATCATCATCATTTAATACTTTACTATATGCTGTTATAGATAAAAAGTTTACGTCTTTCACTTTATCTATTTGCTTAGCACTCATATTATATAATATTTTTTGTAAAATATCATCATATTTGTGGTTTTGTAACCTTTTTGTGTATTCTCCAACAATACAAGCAGATACATCTACTTGAGATGAATATTTATTTAACACGTTTTCTACACTACTATAAATATCCTCTTTATGTTTATATACTTTGTTGTCCAATATGTCAACTATTATGTAGCTTTCTTTATTATTTTTATTTATTCCTTTTATAGAAATTTCTTTATCGCTATCTTTTATAGTAGCATATAATTGTATTTCATCGCCATACCCTTTTTGGTTCCAATTTATTCCTTTTTCATCTAACTTTAGATTGTTAATTATTTCTAGAAAAATATTATGTAATTCTTTATTTGATAAATTGTAATTTATAACAGAATTAATTTTCATATTATAATATTTAAAATCGGCTTCTGAAGTTTCAAGAGCACTAATTAATTTATTATATCTAGTATTTATATTTGCATCTGCATAAGATATTGTCATGCCTATAGCCATTAACATAAAAAAACTTACAACTAATTTTATTATCTTCATAATAAAAATCCCCCTTAAATTTGTTTTTCTCTATAACAGAATTATTAACAAATTTAAGAGAGATATACTTTATCAATATGTATTTTTATGCATTTTGTAATTTTATATTAAATAAATGTTTTTCAAACTCTTCGATTCCAATTCTCTCTAATACTTTACTTATTCTTTCTCCTGGACTTGCTAATTGTTTATATGTATAAAATACATCTTGCACTAATTCTTCTATATTATCCTCTGTATACAAATTACTAAGTCTATCTCCAAATCTATAGCCTCTTCCCATTCTACCACCAAGATAAACAGCTAGTCCTTTTTTATCAACTTCCATAGCTCCAAATGGACATGCTTGAGCACACTTTCCACAATTTACACATTCTTCTTTATTCCACACTAATTTCTTATCTTCCATATAAACTGATTTTTGTCTACAAGATGATGTACACAATCCACAATTTTTACATTTATCTTCATTAAATTTTACGTATACTTGACCTACTATACCCACATCATTAGTATTTGCTTTTGCACAGTTATTTGGACATCCAACTAGTGTAATTTTAGTTTTAGATGGTAAATCATATCCAAAATATGAATCATGTAACTTTCCACATAATTCTTGTGTATCATATATTCCATGTTGACATACAGTACCTTTGCATGCGACTAATGGTCTTACTTTTTTACCCGTACCACCATGCTTTAGCCCTACAGCTTTTAAATCTTCCTTCATTAAATCTATATCTTCATACTTTATCCATGGTATTTCAACAGCTAATCTAGTAGTAACACCTAAATAACCTCTACCATATTTTTCAGATAACTTTGATAAGTTGATAAGCTGTTCTGCTGTAAAGTTTCCCGCTCTACTCAATATTCTTATTGAGAAATACCCTTCTTGGCTTTGGGCTAATATACCTTCAGCTTTTAACCTTGCTTTTTCATCTTTACTAATCATATTTCACACCTCATAATATATAATTTTATAATTCTATATTGCTAATAATATGTTTAAATAAGTGCACATCCATATAAGCATATTCTAACTATGTTTATATTTTAAAACATAACAAAGGTATATTCAACTTAATAAACTGAATATACCTTCATTTTAAACAATTATATTATATTTTTTACAAAATTCTATTTTGAATCTCCTGTTTCAATTGGATTTGAATCATCAAGACTCCATCCCATCCATCCATCACTATAGAGAAAAGTATTTTCAAATCCCATAACATTTGCATATGTTAATACCTCTGCAGCACGCCATCCACTGCCACACATAAATGCAAGTTGTTTATTAGTATCTATATTTTCTTTATCCCACATTGCCAATATTTCATATTGATTTCTCATTGTGTTATCTATATTACGATACTCTTCTAGTGATACACTGTCACTACCTGCATGACCATATAAGGCTCCTGGTATACGACCTTTTTTATCATAATAGCTATATCCAGATATTTTACCTATATGTTCATCCCAAGAACGATTGTCCACTAATGTAAATTTATTTTTATCTCTTAGTTTTTGCTTTAATTCTGGTATACTAACAATTAGTTGTGGATTAGCTGGTATATTTTCCCCAAAAGTAGTACATGAACTTTTTGGATTACTAGTTAACTCCAGCTCATATCCTTCTGATAACCATGAGTTTATTCCACCATTCAAAACTCTTACATCTCTTACTCCTATATATCGTAATATAATAGCAATTCTATAAGAAGCCATAGATGCGCTACTTGAAACTATCACAGTATCATCTTTTGTAAATCCATAGTCTAAAGCAAATTTGGCCAAATTATCATTGTTAGTAAGCATCCATGTTGGAGGAGGTTCTATAATATCAGTATTTATATGAACACTTGTAGGTATATGCCCTTTTGCATAAGATTCTTTTTCTTCTCCCCAACTTGCTTCAATCATTTTTATATTCTTAGAATATTCAAATGTCTCTGGAATTTTTCCATCCAAGATATCTTTTATTATGGAAGCAGGTACTATCATTTGATAATTTTTATATCTTTCCATTGGAAGATTTTCATTATTTGCCCATTGTTTAATATCATATTTATATAGATTTTTATATCCTTTTTTAGATAAGTAAGTAGCTACAAGTAAAGCATCTTTTCCATTAGCATCATATAGTACTATATTTTTATCTAAATCAATACCTTTTGTTTTTAGTGCTTGTTCTAATACTTTGTCTTTTTTATCTGAGTCTACATATAACCAATTCGCAGAAAAATCTACTGCTCCTCTTATATGTCCACCTCTTTTTACTCCATCTAATTTCCAGCCATTATATGCATCATTTAAACGAGTATCAACTATAACCCAAGATTCATCTTGTACTTTCTCTTTCAAATCTTCTGTAGAAATTGATTTAACATTAGCACAAAAACCTTCTTCTATTTCTTCTCTTAATTTCTTCGACATAATTTGTACTCCGATTTCTAATCAATCTTTTATTATTTTAAATCTATTTAACTAAATCAAAATCATATTCATCCACACCATCAACTGAATTATATACTTTTGTAAATCCATTCTCTGAAAGTATTTTAGCTGCTTGCCCACTTCTATTTCCAGTTCTACAGTATAAGATTATATCCTTATTTTTATCAAGTTCTCCCATTTTCTTTTCTGTGTCTTCTAATGGTATATTGATAGCCTCTTTTAAATGTCCAGTTTCAAATTCTTTTGACTTTCTAGCATCTATTACTATAGAATCTTTATTTTCGCTTATTAACTTTAACATTTCAGGCGCAGTTATATCATTATATGTAACTAATTCATAATCAAAATCTTTCACACCTTCTGCGTTATAAACATCTTTAAATCCATTTTTTACTAATATTTCAGCAGCTTTTGCACTTTTTTTACCTGAGTTACAATACACTAATATAGTTTTATCCTTATATCCTTCTAAATCACTTAATTTATCTTCTAAATCATCTACTGATATATTTATACCATTTATAATATGACCTTTAGCATAGTCCTCTGCACCTCTTACATCTAATATCAATAATTCTTTATTTTTCTTCATCATTTTTACAGCCTCTTCCCCTGTGGCTTCTTTATAACTAGCCTTATCTTGACTTTGAGAAGATTCTTTTGGTTTTTCTGATTCTTTAGAATCACAACCAACTACACTCCCTAATGTTAATACTAAAGTTAAACCAATAGCTAAAACTTTAAATCTTTTACTAAATTTCATAAAATTACCCTCCAAATATTAAAAATATTCCCTTTTTTGATATAAAATCTTATTTTATTATAGTATTCGAATTCATTATAACAAAATTAAAATATATTTGATACTTATTTACTTGTTTACAGCCATAGTTTTTTTCTATAGTTCAACAGGAAAGAATAGAATTTTTCTTTGTTCCATAAACACATCTACCTTTTCATTTATTTCATATAAATTATTGTTGCTACTAGCTTTTAATACCGTTCCATCAATATCTACATCATAGTAAACTTTATCTCCTGCATATCTTTTTTTTAATATAGACCCTTGTCTTCCTACATCATTATCAATCGTTTTTAGGATTATACTTTCTTTTGGTATCATTAACTCTACATTATCTATATTTATATTTTTATATTTATCTAATTTAATAGAAATTATATCATTTACAAATTCTCCATTTCTTATATTTCCGATTAAATAATTTTTTTCTCCAAATATATTTGCAACTTCTTTACTTTTGGGATTTTCATAAAGATTATCTGGTGTGTCGAATTGTTTAACCTCACCATTTAACATAACTGCTATTCTATCACTCATCATTAACGCTTCTTCTTTGTCATGTGTTACTAATACCGTTGTTATCTTTAGATGTTTTTGTAATCCTAATACAAATTCCCTCATTTCATTGCGTAAATTAATATCTAAATTTGAAAATGGCTCATCTAATAACAGTACCTTTGGATTTATTGCTAAAGACCTTGCTATTGCAACACGTTGTTGTTGTCCTCCTGAGAGTTCGTTTGGATATTTATTTTCATATCCTTTTAACTTAACTAAATTTATAAGTTCGTTTACTTTACTTTTTCTTATATTCTTATTTATTTTTTTCATTTTAAGACCGAATTCTATATTTTCATATAAAGTCATATGTGGAAATAATAAATAATCTTGAAAAACTATTACAGTATCTCTTTTTCCTATAGGTATATCTAATACTGATTCATTATTTAAAAGTATATCTCCGCAATCAGGATGTAAAATACCAGCAATTAATTTTAGAGTAGTACTTTTTCCACAACCTGATGGACCTAAAAGAGAAACTATTTCTCCTTCTTTTATATCTAAATTCATATTGTTTAAAACTTTGATTTTGTTAAAACTCTTACATAAATTTATAAGTTTAACTGATGACAATTATTACACCTCCAATCGTACTAAAATAGCCTTGTATTTTGAATATGCTTATAGTTCTTTTTTACATTGTATTCTATTATTATCAAGATAAATAAACTTATTATTAAAAAGAGCATACTATACAAAGATGCGATTGTCCTGTCTCCACTTTGTATATATGGAAACATAATCATTGGATAAGTTATGACACTACCTCCCCCTATAAGAAGAGTCAAAAAATATTGACTAAAGGATATTATGAAAGACATACTTGATGCACCCAATATCCCTGGCAAAATCAAAGGGAAGGTTACATATCTAAATGTATTAAATCTACTTGCTCCAAGTACTTTCGCTTGTATTTCTAAATTATCACCTATTAATTTATAAACATCTGTTATTATTCGAACTGAATATGGTATACATGGAAGTATATTTATAATAATTACTCCCAAAATATTATTGGCCAGACCTATTCTAATAAATGCTATATGTATGCCCATAGCAACAGATATTAGTGGAATTATAATTGGAGACAATATCAGTAACTCACAAAACCTTTTTCCTTTAAAGTCATATAGTGCTAACGCTTTAGATGCTGGTATACTTAATAAAATAGTAACTAAAACTACAGTTATTGATATTATAATACTTCTCAAAATGATATTCAGATTATTTATATCCAAAATATATCTAAATCCTCTTAATGAAATTTCCTTAGGTAAAAGATTTGGAAATGGCCATGTATTTACAACTCCCCATATTGCCAATAATATTATAGGAGCTATAATAACTACAAACATGATATTAAGAATTATATTAAATTTTTTACTCATAGATACTCCTATACATTATATTTTGATATTTTATTAAAAAATCTATCATAAATTATTAATAGTATAAAACTTATTCCAGATAATACAACATTGATACACATTGAGATTGGTCTTTGCATTAAATCTGAGCTAGAATAACTCAGATATGCTTGAACTGGTAATGCTTTTGGAGTTGATGCACCTATTAAAAAAGGTACTTCAAAAGAACCAAATGAAAAGGCAAAAATTATTATAAATGAAGAAATTATTGTAGGCATAGCAAGCGGCAACACTATATATCTAAACGTTTGAAGTTTACTTGCACCTAAATTTATAGACACTTGTTGTAGATTATCATTTACATTTTTCAATATATTATAAACCATTAGTGTTATATATGGTATTCCTTTCCACAGATAAACTAAAATTATCCCTATTCCATTTTTATCAGAAACCATTGGTATAAATTCAGATGAATCCTTTATTATATTGAAAAAATAAAATACTCTTGAAACTATACCTGTTTGAGAAAATATTATAAATACCAATAATACAGCTATTATATGTGGAACTACTAGTGGAACATTTAGAATCATATATCTAACTTTAGAAAATTTATTTTGAGACATTGTATATGCTAAAAGTATACCTATAATAATAGCCAAAATTGATGACACTAAAGAAATCTTCAAACTAAAGATAAGAGATTCTAAAAAATTAGAATCTCTAAAAATTTCTCTATAATAATTTAATGTAATTTGCTCAAGACCAATCTGAGGAAAAAATCCTATACTTTGTGAGATGCAATTTATAATTCCTACACCCATTATAAGTATCAGTATGATAGATACAGGTGCTATTAATAAATATGGAATTATTTTATCATTAATTATTTTACTTTTCACTTTCTAGTACCTCTTGAGTCCATATTTTTTCTATTATTGGAACTATTCCTGCTTTTAATTCTGGAACTGAATTTTTTAATACTATAGTTTCACTAAATTTCTTAACATCTTCACCTGGAATCTTCTTCATATTTAAAACAGATGTATCTCCCCAATTTTTAGTTTCTGTCTTAGAGGATTGTGCATCTATACTCATCAAAAAATCTATTAACGCTATTGCACCTTCTTTATTTTGAGAATTATCTGGTATAGCAACAAAATGTGTGTTACTTATATTTCCTTTTTCAAATTCTATTGCTTTTGTAGATTTGCTAAACTCTCCACTTTCTATCCTTCCTAATAATACATTGGGAGCATAAGTCATTGTAAAATAGGTTTCATTATCTGAATACATATTATCTAACTGAGAAGATGTCGCAGGATAAGTTTTACCTTTATTCCATAAGTATGGTTTTATTTCTTTAAGATACTCCATAGCGGGTTGTATGACTTGTTTTACTTTAGCTTCATCTTCTGGTAAATTTTTTACTTTATCATATCCTACTACATCATATATTATATTTCTAACAAATGCACTTCCTGTAAAATCTGGTGGGGCTGGATAGGTAAATTTTCCAGGATTAGATACAATTACTTTTTTTAGTGTTTTTGCATCAGTTATTTTTGTATTAATCTTGGATGTGTCTGTTACAACTGCAAATTGAGATTTACCCCAAGGAGCTTCCATCCCCTCTACCTTAACTCCAAAATCTGTAGTAATATCTTCAGAAGATGAATCAACATACTTTTCATAATTAGAAAGTTTCTCTACAAAAGGTCCAAATAGCAATTTATTCTCTTTTGCTGTTTTGAAGTTTTCTCCATTTATCCAAACCACATCTATAGTACCCTTAGCATTTCCAGCTTGTTTTTCTGACAATAGTTTATTAAGAATGTTTTCTATATCCATTCCTACTCTTTTTACAGTTATGTCATAGTCTTCTTTCATCTTTGGAATTACATAACTATCAAACCATTTATTCATTACTTCATTTCCACCATATCCATAAAAGTTAACTGTTGTACCTTTTGCAGATTTTAAAATCTCTTCATTGCTACTTTTTAATATATCTTTTTGAGGCTCTTCTTTTTTATCGTTATTTGAACACCCTATCAATCCAAATACAAGCCCTAAACATAATAATATTGTTAATATCCTCTTTTTCATTTTTTCCCCTCTCAAAAATTAATTTATAATATTTTTTTTGCTTCTAGTAGTCTTTGAACTGCTGTAAATAAAACGACTATAGAAAATAGATTTGCTATCGTTCCAATATAACTTTGAAATAAAATCATCAAAGTAAAAAGTATAAATCCCTCACTCCTTTCAGCTACACCAGCTTGATAATAAAATGATTTCATACCTTTTTTATCAGTTAAGGCCCCAACAGTTAAAAATATAGTCATTGACATAAGAATACTACTTAAAAGAATCATTAGATTTAACCTTACATCAATCATATTCAAGCCAAATACTAAAATCATACTTATTTCTACTATTCTGTCAAAAGTAATATCCATTAATGTTCCAAATAAGGATGTTTTATTACTACTTCTCGCCATATCACCATCTACAGCATCTAGGTATCCTGAAACCCATAATGTAATTATTGCTAGCACTTTCATATCGAGATATATAAATAAAGACGTAGATATTCCAACTATAAGTGCTATTATTGTCACGTTATTTGGAGTTAATTTAAGTTTTAAAAAGAACTCTGCTCCTTTGATTATAAATGGCTCTACATATTTTCTTGCATGTGTATCTAACATATTATTTCCTTTCATTAGCTTATATACTTTTTATGGGAATTTATTAAGTTTCTATATTCATCGTCTTTGCTACTTCTATTCCTTTATACCTTGTACTCCATTTTTTAATAGATGATGTTTTCTTCTGGGTTAATTTATTTTTGTTTATAACATCAACATCAAAAATTAAATCTAATACATGTAGTACTTTTTTATCTGCCATTAACATAGACTCACAACAAGATTGACAGTATGAGATTACATAATCTGTTTTTTCATTATTTGCTCTATTTTTGGTCTGGTTTATAGCAACTTCATTATTAGTAACTCTTACCATACCTCCAGAGCCACAACACTCTGTGTTTTCTCTATTTTTTTCAAATTCAATTATTTTTATTCCCATAAAACCTAGTATATATCTGACTGACTCATGTATATTATGCTCATTTCTTATAGGGCATGGGTCATGTAATAAAAATTCCTGATTTAAATCATCATAATGATTTTTTAGATTTTCTGGAAGTCCATATTCTTTTATCACTTCCCATATTGAAGTCACTTTTATATCACTATTATTTCTTATAGTATTAAAACAATTTGGACAAGTTACGATTACTTCGTCTATATAATTTTCTCTAAATAGCTTGTCTATTTTAGAATAATATTTATCAAATTTATTTGTATCTCCCATAGCTAAAGTTGGCTTGCCACAACATTCAAAAGCTAAGGATATATTTTCTATATGATTTTCTAAATATTTATATGTTGCTAATACTAAGTCACTACTATAGCTAGAAAGGCTACATCCTGGAAAAAAAATCTTTTTAGTGTTTTTTTTAATAAATTTTTTTGAGAATAATGAAGAGAAACTATTAGTTTGATGAAATTTTATTGTTCTATATCCTATATCATTTAATTCTTTTTGATTGCTATGAAATATTTCTTTCCTTACATCAAAAAACATTTCTTTTAAATCTATATCTTTTGGACACTCTACCTTGCATATTCCACATAACATGCAAGAATATGGTATATTTTTATTTATTGATTTATTTTGCAAAATGTCTATCATAAGTTCTCTTGGTGAGTCTCCAAATTCTTTCATCATAGGACATACCTTAAAACATTTTTTGCAATTTATACAATCATTGTTATTTTTTTCGATTTTTTTTAACGTCTCTAATTTTAACTTTACCTCTTTTATACAAATACACCTCCATATTGATTAATAGCTTTTTTCTATAATAAAAAACTCATTCTATAAAATTATAACAAATAGAATGAGTTTTTTCTAATAGATATTATCTATGCACTTTTTAATATATTTTTATTCAACTGTTACTGATTTAGCTAAGTTTCTTGGCTTATCTACATCACAACCTCTTAATACAGAAACATGATAAGCAAGTAATTGCATTGGTACAACTGCTAATATTGGTGATAAAATATCATCTGAGTTTGGTATATAAATTATTTTTTCAGCAGCTTTTTCAACATCTTTATTATGACTTTGAGCAATTGCTACAACATAAGCTCCTCTTGCTCTTACTTCTTCCATATTAGAAACCATTTTTTCAAATAATTTTTCTTGAGTAGCTATAGCAATTACAGGAGTTCCTTTTTCTATTAATGCTATTGTTCCATGTTTTAATTCTCCTGCTGCAAAAGCTTCTGCATGTATATATGATATTTCTTTTAATTTTAATGAACCTTCCATTGCTAAACTATAGTCTATACCTCTTCCTAAATAGAAAGCATGGTCAGAGCTAACAACTGTTTTAGCAACTTCTTTTATATATTCTTCATTATCTAATATTTCTTGTATTTTTGATGGTATTTCTTTCATCTTAGTAATCATACCATCATAAAACTCTCTAGTTATTGTTCCTTTTTTAATAGCAAAATCTAAAGCTATCATATATAAAGAAGTTATTTGAGTTGTATATGCCTTAGTTGATGCAACTGCTACTTCAGGTCCTGCCCAAGTATAGAAAACATCATCTGATTCTCTTGCTATAGATGAACCTACAACATTAGTTATTGAAAGTATTCTTGCTCCTTTAGCTTTTGAATCTCTTAGTACTGCTAAAGTATCTGCTGTTTCACCAGATTGGCTAACTAATATTACTAATGAGTTTTCATCTACAAATGGGTCACTATATCTAAATTCTGATGCTATATCAGTTATTACTGGTATATTTACAAATTTTTCTATAGCATACTTACCAAGTAATCCAGCATTATATGCCGTTCCACAAGCTACTATATAAACTTTATTTATTTTATCTAAATCTTCTTTAGAAATATTTATACTATCTAAAATTATATTTCCATTATCATCAAGTCTTCTTTCTAGAGTTTCTCTAACTCCTGTTGGTTGCTCATGTATTTCTTTTGACATAAAGTAATCATATCCACCTTTAGATGCAGCTTCTACATCCCATGTTACATGGAATACTTCTTTTTCTACAACATTTCTATTAGAATCATAAATTGTTACATTTTCATCTTTTAGGTGAACTATCTCTCCATTTTCTAAGAAATAAACATCTCTAGTATATTTTAATAAAGCAGGTATATCTGATGCTATAAAGTTTTCGCCTTCACCCACACCAACTACAAGAGGACTATCTTTTCTTACTGCAACTAATTCATTTCCATGTTCTTTACATATAACACCTAATGCATAAGCTCCTCTTAATTTTGATATAGTTTTATATACAGCGTCTAATAAGTTACCTTCATAGTATTTATCTACTAAATGTGCTATTACTTCTGTATCTGTTTGAGATTCAAATTTAACACCTTCAGAAATTAATTCTTCTTTGATTTCCATATAATTTTCTATTATCCCATTATGAACAACTGCTATTGTTTTAGCTTGATTAAAATGAGGATGTGAATTTACATCAGATGGTTCTCCATGAGTTGCCCATCTTGTATGTCCTATTCCCAAATTTCCATCAATAGGATTTTTTTCTAAATCTTCTGCAAGCACAGAAAGTCTACCTTTGAACTTTCTAATATTAAGTTCATCACAATTAGAACCATTAACTGCTACACCTGCTGAGTCATAACCTCTGTACTCTAGCTTAGAAAGCCCCTCTATGATAACTTCTGCTGCCTTTCTACTTCCTAAATATCCAACTATTCCACACATTATTTGTGTCCTCCTAAAAATATTATTTATATATTTTAAGAGTTAGGTCATATAAGTTTACTTTGGCTTCCCTTTGTCCATAGGATTACTCCTATTATTTAAAGAAGTCTTTCGATGGTAAACACACCGCAGAGCATCCGCCGACAATTCGATTAACTCTGACCTCGTCAACTTAGTTCCAATAATACTTAATTCTTGTGCCTATAACTAAGTTCTGGCGCTTAGAAAGGTGTCCTCAGGGTTTATATCTGAGAATACCCTTATAAATTACGATAATTTTTCTTGTATAAGATTAGCTAAATTTGTTGCTAATTCTTTTATTTGACCTTCCTCTTTACCCTCTAACATAACTCTAACTAATGGTTCAGTTCCTGATGGTCTTATTAAGACTCTACCATTTCCATCTAAAATAGATTCTATTCTTTCTATTTCAGCTTTTATTTCTGGATATTCCATATATTTGGTTTTATTTTCATTTTTTATTGTTGCATTCACTAGTACTTGTGGATATTGACTCATTATTGATGCAAGTTCTGATAAAGGTTTCTTTTCTTGCAATATTATATTTGCAAGTATTAAAGAACTAAGAACTCCATCTCCTGTAGTATTGTAATCTAAGAATATCATGTGTCCAGATTGTTCTCCACCAAGATTATATCCATTTTTAGCCATGTCTTCTAAAACATATCTATCTCCAACTGCTGTAGTAGATAATTTTATTCCATTTTCTTTTGCAGCTATTGTTAATCCTATATTACTCATAACTGTAACTACTAAAGTATCTTGTGCTAATTTATTATTTTTCTTTAAATTTAAAGCACTCAATATCATTATATGGTCTCCATCAACAATTTGACCCTCTTCATTTACTGCAATTAATCTATCAGCATCTCCATCATACGCAAGACCTAAGTCAGCATTATGTTCCAAAACAGCCTTTTGAAGTTGTTCTGGATGTGTAGAGCCACATTTATAATTTATATTGTTTCCATCTGGTGAACTATTTATTGAAATTACACTTGCTCCTAATTCATCAAATACTATTGGTGCTACTTTATACGATGCACCATTAGCACAGTCCAAAACCACTTTTAATCCTCTAAAATCAGTGTTAATTATTGATTTTAAATAATCTACATAATCTCTTTGTGCATAATGCTCATGTAATCTTCGTCCTACATTTTCACCAACTGGCATACAATCTACTTTAGCCATGTCATCTATATATTCTTCTATCTTTAATTCTATTTCATCATCCAATTTATATCCATTCTTATTAAAGAATTTAATTCCATTATATTCAACAGGATTATGAGATGCAGATATAACCACACCACAATCAGCACCATATTTTCTAGTTAAATATGCAACTGCAGGGGTTGGTATTATTCCAACAGTAATAACATCACATCCAACAGACATAAGACCTGCTATTAAAGATGCCTCCAGCATATCTCCTGATATTCTAGTATCTTTACCTACTACTACTTTTACTCTATGGTCTCCTTGAGCTAAAACAAATCCACCAGCTCTACCAAGTCTATATGCTAAGTCACATGTTAATTCTGTATTTGCTATTCCTCTAACTCCATCTGTTCCAAAATACTTTCTCACTAAATATTCTCCTTTCATAATTGAAAAGCTTGTAATTTGTATTATATTTTTATAATTCATAAAATACTATTATATTCTTAATTTCAGTCATAAAAATATTTTAATACTTCTAAGCAAAAAAGACAATAGAAATAATTCTATTGTCTTTTTTTTGACATCTTTTTTCTTTATTAGTTAGTTGCTCCGCAACATGTAGCATCCATACCTTTTTGTAAAGCTGCTCTGTTTAATGGAACAAATTTTTCTTTTCTAGGTCCGAAAACTTTTTTAAATGCTTCTAATACAGACTCTATATCCACTGTATCAGCTACTTTTAAGTAAGCTCCTAGCATTATCATATTAGCAACTTTATCATTACCTAATTCAACAGCTAATTCATTTGCTGGGATATAATAAACATCTACATCTGTTCTTTCAACTTTTTCTTTTATTAAAGAGCTATTTACTATTATTTTTCCACCAGGTACAACATCATCTTTAAATTTTTCAAATGCTGGTATATTTAATAATATAGCTGCAGTTGCATCATTTGTTATAAGTGGAGAACCAACTGGTTCACTAGATACAGTTACTGCACAGTTTGCTGTACCTCCACGCATTTCTGGTCCATAAGATGGTAACCAAGAAACTTCTTTACCTTCTAACATTCCTGCATAAGTAAGTAATTGTCCCATAGACATAACACCTTGGCCTCCGAAGCCTGCACATATTACTCTAGCTGTAGACATTTACTTCACCTCCTCAACTTCAACATTTTTGAAATTTCCTAATGGATAGTATGGTATCATATTGTCTCTTAACCATTGTAAAGCATCATTTGGAGCTAGTCCCCAGTTTGTAGGACAAGTAGATAATACTTCTACTATTCCAAATCCTAATCCTGCTTGTTGAACTTGGAATGCTTTCTTTATAGCTTTTTTAGCTTGTCTAACATGAGCTGGAGTATCAACTGCTACTCTTTCTACGAATACAGCTCCTGTTAATGTAGCTAACATTTCACTTACTCTTATTGGATAACCTTGAGTTTCAGCATTTCTTCCTGATTGAGCAGTAGTAGCTCTTTGTCCAACTAATGTAGTTGGAGCCATTTGTCCACCAGTCATACCATATGTTGTATTGTTTACAAATATAGTAGTTATTTTTTCTCCTCTAGCAGCTGCATGAACTATTTCAGCAGTACCGATTGAAGCTAAGTCTCCATCACCTTGATAAGTGAATACTGTGTTTTCAGGATGAACTCTTTTTATTCCTGTAGCAGCAGCTGGTGCTCTACCATGAGCTGCTTCTTGAGTGTCACAGTTAAAATATTTATATCCTAAAACTGAACATCCAACTGGAACAACACCTACAGCATCACCTAATACTCCTAATTCTTCTAATACTTCACCAACTAATCTATGGATTATACCATGTGTACATCCTGGACAGTAGTGAGTTTGAGTATCTTGTAACCCTTCAGTTTTCTTAAATACAACAGCCATTATCTAGCACCTCCTGCAACCAATTCTCCGGCAATAATTTTTTTAGCTTTTTCAACTATTTCTGCTGGTGTTGGAGTCATTCCTCCTGGTCTTCCATGGAAGTAAACTGGTAATTTACCTTCTACTGCCATTTTTACATCTTCCACCATTTGTCCCATACTCATTTCAACAGTTAATATGTTTCTAGCACTAGGGATTTGATCAAATGCTTCAAATGGGAATGGCCATAATACTTTAGGTCTTATAAGACCTGCTTTTATTCCTTCTTCTCTTAATATATCAATTGCGCTTTTCACTATTCTTGAAGTAGTTCCATAAGCTGCAAATATAAATTCAGCGTCTTCTGTTTTGTACATTTCATATTGTACTTCATTTTTTTCCATTTCATTGAATTTAGCTTCTAAGTGCCAACAGTGATCTTCTAATACTTCTGGCTCTAAGTATAAAGAGTTTATTACATTAGGTACTCTTTTTCCTTTAGTTCCAACAGTTGCCCAATCTTTAGGAGGCAATTCTCTTTTCTTTTCAGGAGCTTTGAATTCAACTGGCTCCATCATTTGACCTATCATACCATCTGCAACTACCATAACAGGTGATCTGTAGTAATCTGCAACATCAAAAGCTTCCATTATCATGTCAACAGCTTCTTGAACTGTAGCTGGTGCGAATACTGGAGTTCTGTAGTCTCCATTTCCTCCACCTCTTGTAGACATAAAGTAGTCAGCTTGTGAAGGTTGTATACTTCCAAGTCCTGGACCACCTCTCATTACGTTAAGTACAACACAAGGAACTTCTGCTCCTACTGCATATGTTATACCTTCTTGTTTTAAAGCAACTCCTGGTGAAGATGAAGAAGTCATAACTCTTGCTCCTGCACCTGCTCCACCATAAACCATGTTTATCGCAGAAACTTCTGATTCAGCTTGAACGAACGCTCCACCTATTTTAGGTAACTCTCTTGATAAATATTCTGGTAATTCACTTTGTGGAGTTATTGGGTAACCGAAGAAATATTTGCAACCAGCTTCTATAGCTGCTTTTCCAAATGCTTCGTTACCTTTCATAAGTATCTTAGCCATTAAAATTCCCCCTTAAATATTAATTTAAATTAATCTCTTTCTACTGTTATAACTACATCTGGACACATAGTCGCACAACTTGCACATCCTATGCATTTTTCCATTTCAGAAACAGTTGCTGGGTTATACCCTTTTTTGTTTATTGTGTTTGAGTCTAATTGTATGATTTTTACTGGACATGCTTCAACACATAATCCACAACCTTTACAACGTTCTTGATTAAAAGATACTTTTCCTTTAGCCATTTACCTAAGCCTCCTTAAACTTTCTATATATTTGAGCTCAAACTACATCCAGTCTTCTCTCATATATAATTTTATTGGAAAAATTTCTCCCTCTAAATCTTTTGGTAATTGTTCAACAAGATTTTCTAAGCATGCAACATATCTTATAGGTATATTACATTCCTTAGAAACTTCTTCTGCAACTTTTTGGCCTCTTAATACATCATCAATAGTAGTAAATCTAATAAGATGAGTATTATTAATTAGACCTGTTACCTTTAGTTTAGAAGATTTTTCTATTTCCTTTATATATTGGATAACTTCTTCAGAAGTTTGAGTTTTCTCCCTATTTGCATTTATTACAAAAAGCATGTCATAGTCGCCTTCTTTTAATAAATGACTAAATCTTCCTATAACTCTAGCACCTACATTATCTCCGCCTAAGTCTATAACAGAATTGTATGAATGATCAACCATAGGTGACATTACTTCTGCTGATACTGCTGGTAAATCTAATGTTGGAGCATTAATTGAACTATCTATTGGTTGTATACCTAAAGATTTCATTAACTCTTTCTTTTCTCTAGTTCTAAAGTATACATTCACCACATCCAAATCAGCTATAGCAACTTTGCCAGAAACCATATCTCTTAATTTAACAACATAGTTCATCGCAAATTCACTTTTACCACTTCCATAGTGACCTGTTATGATTCTTATTCTTTTATCATTAGTTATCATAAACTTGAGCCTCTTCTTCACCAATTAAAACTCTAAGTCCACCTTGAGCTAATGCAATCATTTCATCTTCACCTGGATAAACTTTTACATCTGCTATAAATTTAACTCTATCTGCAATCATATCTGTAAACATTTTTGAATATGCGATTCCACCAGTTAATAATATTGCTTTTACATCTCCCTTAAGAACTGCTGCATTAGCTCCTATTTCTTTAGAGATTTGATATGCCATAGCTTCATATACTAATTTAGCTTTTTCATCACCAGCTTCAATTCTTTCTTCAACTTCTCTAGCATCATTAGTATTTAAATATGCAACTAATCCACCATTACCTTTTATTTTCTTTTTAATTTCGTCTTGAGTGTATTCTCCACTGAAGCACATTTTCACTAATGCTCCTACTGGTAATCCACCACTTCTTTCTGGAGAGAAAGGACCTTCTCCATCTAATGCGTTTGCAACATCTACTATTCTACCATTTTTATGAGCTCCAACAGAAACTCCTCCACCCATATGTGCAACTATAAGATTTATATCTTCATATTTTGCGTTTATCTCTTTAGCAAATCTTCTTGCTATTGCCTTTTGATTTAAAGCATGTACTACACTTGCTCTACTTATTTCAGGCATACCAGAAATTCTAGCAACATCTTCTAGTTCATCCACAACAACTGGGTCTACTATGTATGAAGGAACATTAACTTCATCACCTATTTGTTTTGCTATTATACCACCTAAATTTGAAGCATGTTCTCCTAAAACTCCTACTTTTAAATCTTCTATCATAACATCACTTACTGAGTAAGTTCCACCTTTTATAGGCTTAAGAAGACCACCTCTACCTACTACAGCATCTAAGTCAGATGTTTTTACTCCACCCTCTTTTAATGCTTCTTCTATTACTTGTTTACGAAATTCAAATTGGTCTGAAACCTTCTCATACTTTCCTATTTCTTCAGAAGAGTGTCTTAGTGTCTTTTCAAATACTAAATCCTCATTATCAAATACAGCTATTTTAGTTGATGTCGAACCAGGATTTATTGTTAAGATTTTAAATATTTTGCTCATTTGCCTATTTCCCCCTTAAATTTAAGCCTTTGCTGCCATTAAAACGCCCAAGGCTATTGAGTTAAGCTTAGTTTCTTCACTATCTGCTCTAGAAGTTAATATTATTGGTGCTTTAGCTCCAACTATAACTCCTGCATTTTTTGATTTTGAGAAAAATACTAAAGCTTTGTATAATATATTGCCACCTTCGATATCTGGAGCCAATAATATATCAGCTCTTCCTGCTACAGGATGATCTATACCTTTATGTTTAGCTGCTTCTAAAGACACTGCATTATCTATTGCAAAAGGTCCACCAACCATACAACCTTTGATTTCTCCTCTTTCATACATTTCTTCAAGTTCTTTAGCTTCAACTGTATCTTTCATTTTTGGATTTACTTTTTCTTTTGCGCATATTGCAGCAACTTTTGGTTCGCTTATATCTAATGAATGTGCTACTGTGCAAGCATTTTCTATGATTTGCTTTTTAGTATTTGTATCAGGAGCTAAGTTCATAGCTGCATCAGTTACGAAAAATAATCTGTCATACCCCTCTACATCAAATACTGCTACGTGGCTTAATACATTACCAGTTCTAAGACCCACTTCTTTGTTTAAAACTGCTTTTAGTATTATTGATGTGTCTACTAAGCCTTTCATTACCATATCGGCTTTTCCTTGTGAAACTAATTCAACAGATTTTAGAGATGCTTCTGCTAAATCTTTTATATCTATTACTTCATAATTTTCGATATCCATGTCTATGCTTTTTGCAATTTCTTTAGTCTTTTCTATATCACCTATTAAAATGGCATTTGCTATTTTTTCTTTTCTAGCCATTTCAACTGCCATTAAAACTTCTTTATCTTGACAACATGCTACTGATATAGTTTTAGGTCCTCTTTCTTTTGCAAACTTAATTACTTCTTCAAAACTTCTCATGCATTTCCACCTCATCTTGAATTTTTTGAAATAGAACTTTTATATCTCAATTAAATTATAACTCGTTCAGCAACGTTTTCCTAGGGATAATTGAAATATTTAATTCAAAAATATTTATTTAAATCTATTTATCAGTCTTTTTTCATATATCTAACACTTTTTAGATTTAACAAATATCTCATTGTCCTTATTTTATAATATAACTAAAATAAACAAGATGCAACAAAAACATAAAATTAACAAACTTAATTTTATAGATTTTTTTGTCGCATCTTGTAACAACTAAATATTCAAAATATTTGTTCATTCCACTTCAACAATATTAGGTTCTATATTTATTTTTTTAAATTGATATGTTGTTTCATATTTTATTTTATATTTACCATTTTCAGTAGGTGCTTCTGATAAATCGATATATAACGAAATATCTTTTTTATTTAGCTTACTTAAATCTTCTGTTGATTCTACAACAACTTGAATATCTCCAGTAAAAATTATACTCGGATTGTCCATATTTGCTGGAATATTTCTTAACATAATATCTTCTGAACTATATACAAACTCAGCACTTAATTGTTTTGTTTCATTTAGCTTTATAGTTATAGAGCTATCATCAATAGTTATTCCTTCTGGAATCTCTAGACTCACTTCTTTTTCCTCTCCATTAGCTAAATCAACTAAATCAATAGGTTTTGTCTTAATATAATTTATTTTGTCTATACTTTCTTTTTTACCTTTTATGCTAACTTCATCTTTACTTAATTTATAATTTTTCAATGTATTATTATCTTGATTATTATCCTTTAAATCTACTCTTATTGGTACAGTTTTTTCTTTTAATAATTGTACACTTGCTGTTACAGAATTTGAACTTAGTGTCACACCTTCAACCTTAGTTCCATCACTATTTAAAGGTATTAAATCCAATTTTTTAGAGAAATCTTCTGTCTCATTACCTACATTTAGATTAGCTCTTATATTCTTAACTTCCTTAACTAGACTCATTGGACCCGATATATCGACATAATTTTTATTCAGTTCAATTTTATCTATATTTCTTTTAGAATTTCCACTTACTTCTACCTTTATATCTCTTTTTTCTTTTATATTTTTCTCAAGATTTACTATTAAAACGTCATGCTTAAATTCTAAAGTAACACCTTGAGGAATATTTGCTTTTAAATATACTTCTTTCTTACCTTGTATTGGGTCTTCAACAGTTCCATATACATGTATATCTTCTTTTTTAACTTTTTGTACCTTTGATAAACTACCTTTTATATACACATCTGCTGTTAATTTTTCGTCTGGATATATAACAAGATTTTTATCATTTAAATCACTCATATTACTTATAGATACAGGTATATCTTCAAACCCTCTAGTTTCTTCAGGGTCAACTACAGCCATGACATACATCCATAAAGCAATTGCACTTAAAAATGATATTATTTTTATTTTGGTATTATTTTTTAGTCTATTTATCATTTAAATATACCACCTTTGAAAAAACTTCTTGTTTCCGTATTCGTTTTTAGATTACTACGTAATATATTCATCATTCTTTCTCTAGAAATATCTCTATATAACTTACCAGCTTTAGCAATTGATACGCCTCCAGTTTCCTCTGATACGATTAGTGTTATACAGTCAGATACTTCACTTACACCTATTCCCGCTCTATGTCTAGTGCCTAAATCTTTACTTAAATCTTTACTCTCTGTCAACGGCAAGAAACATGCAGCTGCCTTTACCTTAGAATCTCTAATTACAACAGCGCCATCATGTAATGGTGTATTTGGTATAAATATATTTATCAATAATTGCCTAGAAATTTCAGCATCAATTATAGTTCCTGTATTTATTATATCACTTATTCTGGTTTCTCTCTCCATTATGATAAGAGCTCCTATTTTTTGTCTAGAAAGTGAATATAAAGCTTCTACAATCTCTTCTATAGTTCTATTAAGAGTTTCTTCTGAAGTATTTACATTTTTTCCAAATAAATTAAACTTTGCTCTTCCTATATGTTCAAGTCCTGCTCTAAATTCTGGCTGAAAAATTATAAGAGCTGCTATAACTCCATAATCCAGAGCCTTAAGAGATATCCAATAAACGGTATGCAATTTAAAAGTGTTACTAAGTTGAGTTGCTAGCAAAAGAAATATTATACCTTTAAATACTTGTTCTGCTCTTGTATCTTTTATAAACATAAATATTTTGTAAAAAATATATGCTACTATGGATATGTCAATTAAATCATATATACTCATTCTTAATATTATATTAAAAAATTCATTTAAAAAAGAATTTATATCTAACACAGTTTTATCCTCCTGTTCGATAACTTCTTAATTATTTACACTATGTATTATACTATATAAATCTAACTCTATACAAACTATTTAACTTTTGTGTAAATAATTCTATTTTTATAGATTGAGATTGTTAAATAATCTCTAAATACATTAAAAATATTGCTCATTAAATATATATTTTTTATTAAAGTTAAATCTAGTTTAAATAATTCAAATCATCAAGGCGCGAATACAAAATAGTACTCGCGCCTTGATGCAATTTTATACTATAAAATCTATTTCAAAATACATATTATTTTTCAATATATGTTTGCTACAATAAATTTAATAATCTATTTATTAATTATATAAAATTGTAACATTATTTCTATATTTCTATTAATATTATATTAGTAATATTATTTTTATCTTATACTAATAATTTATCTTATAAATAATTTATATCAAGTTCTATTAATATCTTATTATGTATCTTTTCTAGAAATTATCTTTTATTATAAAAATAATTAAAACAACTTATCTATTTCAAAGTCATAGATATATTACTTATAAGTATAACAATTCATTTAATACAATAATCTACAAGCACTATATTATCAAGTATTTAGAATCTCTAGTATTTCATAGTAGATTTCATCGTTCTTTTTCAGTATAAGAAATTAATTTATAAATTTAAATAGTATTCTAATATCTTAGTACTATAAAGTATACAGTATAATGTATATGAGCCTATTTACTAATTAATTAAATCTATGCAATAAATCTTTCTATAAACTTCTTGTAGACTATTATACATTACCATTAATATGATTACAATATTAATGAATATAATGTAACTCTTATATAATTTTATATTTATAAAGAAAAAGACACAGGTGACATGCATGTATCCTGTGTCTTTTTAAACAATATAAAAGTTTACTATAAATATAGTAAACTTTTCTTAATGAGCGCACAGGGATTCGAACCCCGGACACACGCCTTAGAAGGGCGTTGCTCTATCCAGCTGAGCTATGCACCCAAATCATTATGGAGCGGGAAACGAGATTCGAACTCGCGACTTCAACCTTGGCAAGGTTGCGCTCTACCACTGAACTATTCCCGCTTATTTAATTTGGCGACCTGGAAGGGGTTCGAACCCTCGACCTCCAGCGTGACAGGCTGGCATTCTAACCAACTGAACTACCAGGCCGCAAATGGTGGGACCAGCAGGGCTCGAACCTGCGACCCCCTGCTTGTAAGGCAGGTGCTCTCCCAGCTGAGCTATGATCCCATTTTTTGGAGCGGGTGAAGGGGATCGAACCCTCACAGCTGGCTTGGAAGGCCAGAACTCTACCATTGAGCTACACCCGCTTATTTAATTGTTTTTTGGTGACTCGTAGGGGAATTGAACCCCTGTTACCGCCGTGAAAGGGCGGTGTCTTAACCTCTTGACCAACGAGCCATTTTAATGGTTGCGGAGGCAGGACTCGAACCTACGACCTTCGGGTTATGAGCCCGACGAGCTGCCAACTGCTCCACTCCGCGATATTGTTTTATAAGTGCCGAAGACCGGAATCGAACCGGTACGAGAGGTAAGTCCCGCAGGATTTTAAGTCCTGTGCGTCTGCCAGTTCCGCCACTTCGGCTTTTTTGGCTCCAAGGGTGGGGCTCGAACCCACAGCCTACCGGTTAACAGCCGGTTGCTCCACCGTTGAGCTACCTTGGAATATTCAACGTGGCTACGTCCTACTCTCCCAGGCAGTTTCCCACCAAGTACCATCAGCGCTAGAGAGCTTAACTTCTGTGTTCGGAATGGGAACAGGTGTATCCTCTCTGCTATTGTAACCACATAATCTCTATGCTTAATATTACTATTAAGTTTTTGAAACTAGTAAAACTAGATTCTTTAGAGTTAACACTCTAAAAACTACATATATATTTTAATCAATGAACATCAAATAATATTGGTCAAGTCCTCGACCTATTAGTATCGATAAGCTAAATACATTGCTGCACTTACACCTTCGACCTATCAACCAGATAGTCTTTCTGGGGTCTTACCCTTGCGGTGGGAAATCTTATCTTGA
>NZ_JACVWD010000005.1:0-502548 GCF_020658415.1 Clostridioides sp. ES-S-0123-01 | reverse complement strand
AAGTTAGCTTCATATAGAGAGAGGGTATGGAATGAAAACAAAAGTGCGAGAATTTCGAACAAATATGAGTTTAACACAGCAACAACTTGCTGATTTAGTCCATGTATCAAACAGAACAATTATTTCTATTGAAAAAGAGCAATATAGTCCTTCTCTTATGCTTGCTTATCGTATGGCACAAGTGTTTGGTATAACTATTGAAGAACTATGTTGTTTAAAAGAAAATAAAGAAATGGAGGACAAAAAACATGAAGGTAAAGAATAGACGAGGTTTTATAGTAGCTGTTATAGCTTCTATGTTATGCTGTGCTAGCATAGTTATTTACTGCATTTTAAAAGAACAAAGATTCCTAATTTCATCATTCCTTTTAATTACAATAGCAATCTTTAATTTTTACAATGCTTTTTCAAAAAAAGGCATTGTTGAAGAATTACAAGATAATGCAGATGAAAGAGACTTATACTTAACAATGAAAACAAGTCATATATTAGTTAAAATTATGAATTATACATTATGCGCTTTTACATTTCTTTTCATCATAGCTTATAGTGCATGGAAAAATCAATCACTTCTAGTTATAGCTATAACACTATGTGTCATTGAGATTTTTTTATTTGTTGCATATTTGCTCATAAATATACTTTTAGATAAAAAAGAGTAAATACAAGTTTATTAAAAACACAAGTTAATGTAACTATTTTAGAGGCTAATATATGTTTAATTTTTTTATAAATATGAGAGGTGATATAAGTGTGTTTTAAGACTTACATACTAAAAAGAACTCTAAACAACAATCAACTAGAAATAACTCGAAGTTTTGACTTAGATAATCTAATTTTTACTGCAACAGAAATATTAGAAGAAAATGAGATTGATTTGATAATTATTGATGAAGTAAATAATATTGTTTGGAAAAATGAAAAAAGCACTCCCCGACATGAGAATGCTTAGTTATAACTATAGAAGTGTATTGGCAGTACACTTCTATTTTTTTATTATATCATATGATTTAGGTTGTTAAAAAGACCTATTTAAATCAATTTTAAAGTGTGTTGAGTAATGTTCTTAATAGTTCATATATATTAATGAATTCCAAAAAAATAAGCACTCTTTTGCAGAAGTGCTTTTAGTGTAATTAATGAAACTTTGTAATACAATTATAACATGTCTTATGTTTTAGTATGATAGTTTTTGTTCGTTTTATTATTAAAACTTTTACTATAATTTTATTCCCTTTGTTAATATTTGTAATTTTTTAGACACTCTTTATGTTTATACTACTGATATACTTTGATTAAGAAAATAAATCTAAATGGAGGTATCTCTACTATGAATTCTTGGAACATTATATTTTTAAGTTATGGAGTAACATTTACAATAGTAGTTACTGTAGGATATTTAATCAAGGGTAAAACTAATTATTGTAAGAAAAAATATTTAGATAAATTAGAATTAAAATATGGGAATATAGATAGAGAAAAAGCTACTAAACTAGAAATATTTTATCACTATTTAATAGGTTTAGAATATATAATCATGGGTTTATTAATAAGAAGACTTGATACTGCAATAATATCAGTAATATTAGTGTCTATCATAACAATAATATCCTATTATTTAATTAGGAAAAGATATATTGTTCTATAAACTTTAAATTTATTAAAAAAGAAGGTAACAACTATTTCCAGTTGCTACCTTCTTAAGCATCAATTCTTAAGTTTTGATATACTAAAATTTTCAACTTGAGACTTGAATAACTGTTCAATCTCATAAACGTATATTGATTTTAACTGTCTTTTTATCTTGAGAAAGTCTATTGCTGGATAAATATTATTTGGATAAAAACTCTTATCATTTATTAACCTCCTATCCATCCCTTATCATTCTCCTCTTATTACTTCCCAATCCTCTGCAAATATATCACTTACACTTGGAACCCATGTATTAAAAGAATTTAATGTGTTTTTTATTACAAAGAATGGATAAATTTATGAAAACTCATAATTTCTGCCTTTATCCATTTGCATGTACATTCCTTTACCATTCAAATATAATCTAAATGCTTTTTCTTCATTTTTTATTAGTGGTAATACTTCTTCAAATTTCATAATTCATTCTCCTTTTCAATTTATTATATAAAAAAAGACCATCTACAAAGATAGCCTTTTAACTTATTCTATTTTTTTATATTCTTTATTCTCTTTATCTGCCAATCCTCATCAGTATTTTCCATTATGTATGTTCTAACTATTTCACCACAATCCAAACATAAATCAGAATATACGGTTGCTACTCCTAGTAAACTATATCTTAGTCCAACATTACCAGCATTTCCTTTTCCTCCCCATTTAATATTTTTTTGAATTTTCTCACTAGCACAGTTAGGACATTTCATGTTTATACCTCCCAAAATTATCATATATTTTATGTACAAGTATGTATATTTGAATTCATTTAGTGTCTATACACTCTTTGATTTACTTATATATTACCAAAAGTTTGTGTACTGAATATGAACTGCATTAGAAGAATTTTAGAATTTAAAAAGACTAAACTTACCCAAACTTAGTCTTTTTAAGGTGGAATTACATATTATGTCTCAAGTTCTATGAATCGAACCTAGATTAATCACCAGTACCTGTATAATGAGTGAAGTTACCAAGTCCCACCCGATTTTTAGACTTTGAACTAAGATACAAAATTGTATGAGATTTTAATCTCAATTCAAATACTTAATATAGTGTATTAATAGATTTTGAACACAATTAGAATTGAACTAGCATCATCAATCATATTATATAAATATTTTTTTTGAATAATTGTATCAATTTGTGGTATAATAAAAAACAAGAAGAACTACAATCTATTGTCAGTAGAGTGGAGTTCGTAATTTAAAATTACTCATTTTTACGGAATGTGATTTTTAAATCAAATTCCCAACCACTCTTAGTTGCCGCTTCGAGTGGTTTTTTACATTTTCCAAATAGTTTGTTAACTATAAAACTGGCAACTAAACGTTCTAGTACACCTCGTAAAAAAATATCCATGCACAATTCACCTCCCTTCTTAACGTTGGGAGGATATTCTTTACGCATGAACCTCACTCTTTAGATTGTAGACTGCTTCTTCTTGTTAACCCTATTATAGCATATATATTTACATAATCTACCTATATTTTACTTTTTCTTTATTTTTATCTAAGGTTAAATGTCAGTTAAAATTAAAATATATTTACTTGCTAGATTATATAAGTAAATGTGAAATTGAAAATTTGATTAGTATTAGATATCTAATTTTAAAATAGCTAAAATTTCTCTTGCTGTTTGCGGCTTTCCAAAAAAATATCCCTGTATGTAATCTGGTTTCATTTGCTTAACTAAATCATACTCCTCCTGTGTTTCTACTCCTTCTAAACACACTCTTATGCCTACATCATGACAAATTGCAACAATAAATCGTATGAATGTAGCATCAAACTTACTTTTTAATATGTCTTTGACAAATACTCTATCAATTTTAACTATATCTATTGGAGAAAATTTTAAAATCTCTAAAGAAGAGTACCCTGTACCAAAATCATCCATAGCAATACGAATTCCTAAACATTGTAGAATTTCAAACTTATCTTGTAAAATACTCATATTTTGTACTGTATGACTTTCTGTCAACTCTAATACAAGATTTTGATAAGGAAAACTTTCCTCAGATATAATTTTAATTACATCCTCAATAAACGTCTCCTCTAATATTTGTACAGCTGAAATATTTACGCTTACTGTAAAAAGAGGATTATAATCAATCCAATCACTACAAGTACGTAATGCCATTCGAAGTACCCATGCTCCCACATCATTTATCATGTCATTTTCTTCCAAAATCGGAATAAATTCTAAAGGAGAAATTGCTTCACCTTTTTGGTTAGTCCATCTTAAAAGTGCTTCTACACCTATTATTTTATGACTTTGCGTGTCTACTTGTGGCTGAAATCTAAGACTAAATCCTCGAAAATTATCATTAATTGATGCTTTCAACTCCCACATCATTTCCAATGAATGCATTTTATTTTTCAAGATTTTTTCAGAGAAAAAAACAAGTTTATTCTTTCCATGTTCTTTAGCATACTGTAAAGAATAGCTAGCATATTTATAAAGTTCTTTTACTGTATCTCCATGCTTTGGATATATAGCACATCCAGTAGAAATTGTTATATTTAATCCATATTTTCTCCACAAGTGAAGATGTATAATCAAATTCTGTATTTGTTCATATAGAATTCGAATGTCATTTTCTTCAACATTATCAACAAGAATTCCCATTTCATCACCATCAAGTTTATAAAGTTCAGCATTACCTGGCAAAATAGATTTTATAGATTGTGCTAAAGTTTTTATTATGTTATCTCCAAAGGCTCTATCATACATCTCATTAACATTCTTAAAGTCATCAATATTTAGTAGCATTATGCATAATTTTTCAATCATGGGATTTGAAAGTTTTTCTTCAAATACACTCATAAACTCATAGTAGTTCAATAACTGTGTTAATGGGTCAATCTTATTTTGTTTACCTAACTGCGTCATAATTCCTGCAAAAATACTTGGCTCTCCAAATTCATCACGCATTAATTGGCCTTTACACTTTAACCATATATATTCTCCACTACGATTTTTAGCTCTAAATTCAACTGTATGATAATCCATATAATCTTTACCTATTTCCATATTTGACTTATAAAAACGATTCCAGTCCTCTGGATGTACAATTTTTTTCCAATATTCAAGTGGATTTTCCACAATTTCTCCTGGTAAATCAAATAATTCAACTTGTGATGGTGAATATCGAAATACTCCTGTTTTGAAGTTACATATATATATATATTCATCTGTACCTCTAATAAGAGCATCATAAAGTAAAGTGGAATCATAATCAAATTTATCTCTTGATATATTTAAATACTCAAAGTTCTCTTTTTTTTCATCGTTATCTGATACGTGACAAAACTCATCAATCTTAAGTTGTTTGTTTAAATCTATAGAGTTTGTAATATCTATAGATTGATGTATATGAACAGTTGTCCCATCATACCATGTAATTAAACTATCATAATTCTCAAAAACTCTATTTAACTTATTACATTTTTCATACCATTTTATTGATACTCCTTTTTTATTGCTCGCTAGTAATTCTGAAATCTTACAACAACTGCAAGGAATATTTTTTTCGGGATATAATACTTCCCAACAGACTTTTCCTTCTGGAACTAAAATACTGTATTCTTCTTTCATATTTTCATTCATAAAAATAATTTTATTAGTATGAATATCTGTAATATATATATTAGTCTTTATCTGATTTAATATAATTTCAATGTTATGTCTGTTCATATACATGCCTCCTTCATTGTTACTATTACTTATAACAACATTTCCAAAATTATTTTTTATTACAGAGGATTGCTTAATCATTTATATATACACATTAAATAGCTTAATTTACTGGGGAAATTTATCACTTCATATTCTAAATTATAGTTGATAAAAAAAAATACATCAATATCCTATTTACCAATTTAAATGATATATAAAAAATCTATTTGATAATGGATTTGCCCAATATCTTACTTGGTTTCTTATTCATGAATATATAACAAAACAGCTATCCAGTTTTGCAATTATAACAACCAGTTTTGCATACCCACTTGTAAAATTTTTCTAGCCAATATATCATACTATATAGGTTATCAAATGAAATAATACATGCTATTTACTGAATATTTTAATTTTTCGTTTTTTAGGGGGATTGGTTGTGTTTAAAGATAAAATTGATGAATGTGTCCATATAATGACTGCATATATTGCTAATTTAAAAGAATACTATTCATTTATAGAAACTCAAATCGATGATTTTATTAAAAAATATGGCGAAGATACTGTGGAGTCATGTCTCCATAGAATAATGATTTTATTATGTGAGTGTGGTTTGGCATAAAGTCAAGTATATTAAGTAGGCAAAAGAATTTTATATAAGATTCTTCTTGCCTACTTTTATGTATTTTAGCTTTAATAGTTTTATCCAAAAGTTATGTATTCAAAACTAAAATCTAATAATAAATCTTAAAACTAGTAACAAGAGAATTTAATTAATTTATTTCTAATATACATAAAATCAAATCTTAAGAATAAAGTATTATAAACAAGATAATTTTTAAAGGGAGGAAGTTATGATAGATAATCAAAAATATGTTATTTTATCACTTGAATTACACTTATTTTTTTCAAGAATCATGAAAGAGCATTCTCTTTTTTTGGAAGCAGGATTCACACCTAAGGATTACAATCTTGCTCTAGAAGCTGACCACTATAAAAAGCAATTTGAGGAATTATTATCATATGCTGTTAGTGCTAGCAATGGTGTAATTAGACCTGATATATTATATTCAGAAGAAATTGTCACTAGTCATACATTGAATGCAGAAAAAAAGACAGAGGAATTTACAGGAATAGAAATAAATCAAAACATAACCACAAGAGAATTAAATTTACAAAGTGGTGTAAATCCACAGGTTAGCCAAGATTTAGTAAATTATGTAGCTCAGCTTAACTCAGATTCACTAAAGTTACTTGATGGACTTATTAATCTAAAGGAAAGAGTTCTAGATGGAGTGCTATCATGCAATCTATTTACCTCAAATTACCCTCTACTTATTGAACATATAATACATGAAGCTAACTTATATCGTTCCTATGTAATTGACCTAGAAAATAAAATAGATATTGATTCAAAAGATTTTAAAGAGATAGAATTATTTTGGGATCAAATTATGATGGAGCATGCATTGTTTATAAGAGGATTACTTGACCCATCTGAAAATGAACTAATCAATACTTCAAACGAATTTGCTGCAAAATTTAAGGAATTAATAGAAGAAGCAAATAAAATGAATGATGCTACTATAAATAGTATGACAGATAAAACTCTAGATGAAACAGTTGAATTCAAAGATTTTAAAGAGGCTGGAGTATCTGGAATAGAAGAATGTAAAATAAAATCTATAATATTGCCACTTTTAGCAGACCATGTGTTAAGAGAAGCCAATCATTATATCAGAATATTGGAAAACTACAAAAATATGTAATTAAAAAACTCTAAACAAATTTATATAACATAAAATTAATTAAAGTAAAGATGCATCTAAACTGCTTCTTTACTTTTTTATTATTCAATAGAACTTAAGTCATTTATTTATAATAAATATTTGTGAAAAAATCATATAATCAACTACAATTTACAACATTCTTATATAGTAGTTTTAAAAATAAGAACTCTTAACAGAACTATTTTTCCACTTGATTATTTACTAAAAATTAATAATATACATCTTATAATAAAAACTTATTTGTGTTATAACTATATTGTAACTATTTTCATAATTTTAGGAAAAGTTAATAATAAAATTGGTTTTATGTAAGCTTATTTTGTATAATCTTTTCTTTATCTTTATTTATACAATTATCTAGTAGGTAAATTTAATTAGCATAATAGTTACAACTTTAAAATTTAAATACAGGAGTGATTTTAGTATGATAAGACAAACACCATTAGAAAAACGTTACGATAAGTTAGGTCCAAACATCGTTACAGCTCTTAAAAAACGCTATTTTGATGCTTATTACTGTAAAACTAAAAACGATGCTTTACAACAAATTTTAGATTTAATTCCTCAAAATCATACAGTCTCATGGGGAGGTTCTGAAACTCTTAAGGAAATGGGTGTACAAATTGCTGTTAAAAATAAAGGATATAAAGTTATTGATAGGGATTTGGCAAAAAGTCCAGAAGAAAGAACAGAAATTATGCGTCAAGCACTTCTATGTGATACTTTTTTAATGAGTAGTAATGCTATTAGTGAAGATGGTCAGCTTTTTAATATTGATGGGAATGGAAATCGTGTAGCTGCAATGATTTTTGGACCAAAAAATGTTATAGTTGTTGCTGGCATGAATAAGATTGTAAAAAATATTGGTGATGCAATACAAAGAACTAGAACAATTGCTGCACCAGCAGTTGTACAGCGTTTTCAAGATGTTAATACTCCTTGCTATATTAATGGTAGTTGTATAGATTGCACAAGTCCTGAAAGTATTTGTGCATATATGGTAACTACAAGAATCAGTCGTCCAGCAAATAAGATAAAAGTAATATTAGTTGGAGAAAATCTTGGTCTATAAAATACATCTGTAAACAAAAATAATTACATAAATAATAAAATAATGTTACATAGTTTACCTACATAAGTGATAGAGAGAAAATTCTATATAAAATTTTCTCTCTATCACTTTTACCTTGTCCTCAAATTTCTATATTCCAATTTTCTTAAATACTATTTCCCTTAGAAATCAAAATATCTACTACTTTTATTATTTAAACTTCTATAATATATAATTTAAATTGTATTTCTAATAAAGTTTTCATAAATACCATAAAGTTTTTTGTTTTAATTTCCGATTGGTGTTTTTTGAATAAATATCTTCTATTTTTTAATAGTACTATACTTGCTCTTTATATTTAGTCTAAAAAATATTGTAATAAATTTATAAGCATTAACTTTTTCACTTAACAATTATTAAAAGAATCGTCGTTGTTTTTAAAATCAGAGTTATTTCTTTCTTGACACTAATATGTATATATATTACTATTTATATAAAGTACTATATATACATATTAGTGTTAATTATTATGTATATAGAAAATAATATCACTACTAAAATAAATTTTCAGGAGGTTCAAGGCTATGAATTATAACTTACTTACTCTTTCATGGGAAGATATTTTGAATTTAGACAAAGAAAAACTAGTAGTATTTGTTGGTATAGCTCCAATTGAGGAACATGGTAGACATTTACCAATAGGTGTGGATATTTATGAAACAGATGAATGGATTAACCTTGCAATTAATAAACTAGACTCAATTTTACCTAGCTATTGTTATGGAAAACTGCCTATAATACCTTTGGGCTTTGCAGATATGGGAACTTTCCCAGGTAATATTCATATTAGCCGTGAATTAATTTACAAAATAATTTATAGTACATTAAAGAACATAGTCAAATGGGGTGTTAAAAATATCGTTGTTATATCTGCTCATGCTGACCCACTACATACAATTGCTATAGAACAAGCCTGTGAATCAATCAACAAAGAATATGGCATAATTTCCATTGCACCTATGGGTTCAATTTTTAATTGCGAACAAAAGGGAATCTTAAGAAAATTTTCTAATTCTATTAAAGAAAAAATCAAATTATTTCCAAATGATTTTCACGCAGGCTGGATTGAAACATCTAATATGTTATCACTCTATCCAGAATTAGTAAATGATAATTACCAAGAACGCCCTGATATATCTATTCAAGATAACGAAATGATGAACATCCAAAAAGTTATCAATACAATTAAAAATGAAGGTCATATTGGATTTCCTAAAGAGGCAAGTGAAGAATTGGGAGTTGAACTAAACAATGACATTGGAGAACAAATATACATAGCTACACATAATTTTATTCTTCGTTCTAATTATGAAAAATATATGAATCATCCTTTATATCATGTCCCAAACTTAAAATTTAAAACTTATAATTACTATAATACTTAATTTTTCAAATCAATATAATCTATTTATAACCTATAAAAAATACCTACATAAACTCTTATAAATAACATAAATAGTATAATAAAAGTGGCACTTATAATTAAGTGCCACTTTTATTATACTATTTATGTTACATATTTAATTATTTTTATATAATTCAAGCAAATATTTATATTGCCAATTATGTTCTTTATTAGCATCTTTATTTCTATAAGAAACAACTTTTACATAATAAACTTCTACATATTGACCATAATTTTAATAAATTATTGAGTATGTTTTATCTATAAATTTAGTTTTTTTATTCTCCATCAAGTTTTTTAAAATAATCTTTATTATACTCAGCTAGATAATCTGTACCTCCTCCAGTAATTACATTTAAAAGTTTCATTGCAAATTCAGGGCTAGCTTTACATATATAATTTTCCCCAGACTTAACGACTTCTAAAGCAATTGTAAACTCTTTTTTATTTGCAGAATCAATGTCCTCCATAGTTGGATTAGGCATCATTTCTCCTAATTTAGGAGGATTCTTTTTTAATATAGAAACCATATCTGTATTATTAATTTTTAAATCTACAATAACTTTATCGTCTTTTTTCTTTATATTTTCGATTTTCCAAGACATATTTTTAGAATACATTTTAAATCCTTCTTTGTCACTATAGATAAAACTACCTAACCCTGATTCTGGAAAATATTTATCTACTTTATCAGAATCTTGAGTCTTTATTGCATTAAACATATTATCTACTTCACTTTTTATTTTATTGTCATTATTACACCCAGTTAATACTAATACTGAGATTGCAAACATCATAATACATATAGTAATCTTCTTCATTAAATTATTTCCCCTTACATTTTTTTTAAATATTGATTTATTCTTTATATTTTTTGAAAAAGTTACAGTAATTGCATTTTTAGGGCACACTTTTATACAATCACCACATCTAATACATTCTAAACTATTTACATCTTCATATATTGGAATATCAAGCTTACATTTTGACTGACATACTGTACAATTTGTACATTTATCTTTATCAATTTTAAATCTATATATTGAAATAGGATTAAAGAAACTATAAATTGCACCTAAAGGACATAAGTACCTACAAAATGGTCTATAAATCATTATTGACATTAATAAAATCAATATCAAAATGCTTAATTTCCAGCTAAATAAGAATCCTATGGATTCTTTTAAACTTTCATTTTCTAAAATAAGAGGTACCCCACCTAATAGTGTACCTGAAGGACAAATCCACTTACAAAACCAAGGATTACCACCACCTGCTACATTTACAATAGTAATTGGTAAAATAATTACAAAAACTATTAAAACTATGTATTTTAGATATTTTAAATATTTGTCACCATAAACTTTTTTTACTTTTAATGGAAATGGTATTTTATATAATAAATCTTGAATAAGTCCAAAAGGACAAAGCCATCCACAAACAAAGCGTCCAAAAAAAGCTCCAAATGCCATTAAAAATCCTACAACATAAAATGAAAATTTATAATCCCTACTTGATAAAACGGCTTGTAGTGAACCTATTGGACATGCACCTAGTGCCCCTGGACAAGAATAGCAATTTAATCCAGGTACACACAAGTTTTTACTTTCTCCACCATAAATAGTCCCTTGCAAAAAACCATTTATATATCCATTTGTTAATGCTGTAAATGCAATCTGAGTAATAATTCTTATATTATTGTTTATTTTTGATAATAACTTCATGATTGCTCTCCTAACCAATACCAATACATTCAAGGCAAATCATAATTGCTTTAGTTAATACTATATTTGCTTCTCCACGATATATGCCCAATACAATAAATGAAATACCAATTACAATAATAGAAATACCTTTTTTATTTTCTTTAATAAAGTTACTCATTACTTTTTACCATCTTTAATCTTTCATCTATAATTTTTTTCCATTCTTCTTTGCTATTTGCACCTGCAACTTTGTCACCTACAAATTTCCCGTTCTTGTCTACAAAATAAGTTGTTGGAAACTCTATAATTCTTTTAAAATCAGTCTTTTTCAAACCTTCAGATACTGTTAATTGTTGATAGGTAGCATTTGATTTTTTCATAATATCTTTAACTAAGTCTCTCTCTTCATCTGAAAGACCAGTTTTCATATCAACTCCATCCACTTCTACAACTAATCCCTTTATAGCTACATTTGAATTATTACTTTCATATTCTTTTGATAAAGCTTCAAGTTCTGGCATCTCACCTACACATGGACCACACCAGGTAGTCCAAACATTAATAAGAGTAAGGTCTTTACTTGAAAACACCTCCTTTGTTACCTTATTTCCATCTACATCTTTTGTTTCTAGATTAAAAAACCATTCACTATTCTTTTCGCTTGTGTCTATAGGCTTAGACTCTTTTTTACTACAACCAGAAAGTATACCTAAAACAAAAACACATCCCAAAACTAATACAAAAAACCTTTTCATACTTCACACTCCTAATATCTATATAATATATAAAATTGTTGATTGAAATAAAAGTAACCTATTCTCTATACTATAGTTATTACATTTAATAAATAATAGCCAACCTAAGGAAAACTATATTGAATATATATAGTTACTAAAATATACTTCTTATCAAACAAAATCTTATATATATGATAAGCTGTAAAACTTAAGATTATATACCTATATTTCTAAAGATTTTCTTAAGATATAATTATCTTTTTCAATAGAGTATAATTATTCTTTCAATAAAAGTTCATTAATCGCTATTCTATAAATTATACGAAACATAAGTTATTATTGATTTAAAGCCATTTATAGTATTAGCAAAGTTTTTCTTGACTATATAGTTACTATATACCTTATTATATATAGAGAGTAATAAAAGGAGGTAAAATTTATGGAAAATTTATTTACAAGAAAATTCACTACTTTTGAATTTCTGAAATTTGTTTCTCCTGCAATTATATCCATGGTATTTATATCTTTATACACAATAATAGATGGTATATTTGTGTCAACATTAGTTGGCTCAGATGCTCTTGCTAGTATAAATATTGTACTACCCATAATCAACCTTGTTTGTGGTTTTGGAATAATGATGGCAACTGGTGGAGGAGCTATAGTTTCTATACGTATGGGGGAAAATAGACAAGATGAAGCCAATTCTACATTTTCTTTTATAGTTTTATTTTCATTGATTATTGGAATTTTATTCACAATAATCTCGTATTTTTTTGTCAAAGAAATATCTATTTTACTTGGAGCAACAGATAAACTACTACCTTATTGTATAACTTATGGTAAGGTTATGATTTTATGTACACCTTTTTATATTTTAAAATTTATATTTGAATATTTTACAAGAACTGATGGAAACTCTAAATTTAGTTTATTTCTATCAGTAATTGGAGGTGTAACAAATATAATATTAGATTATGTGTTTATTAAATATTTTGGAATGGGTCTTCTAGGTGCTGCGGTTGCAACTGCTATAGGTATCATTTTAACTTGTATTTTAGGTATAGCCTACTTCTTATCAAGTAAGTCTACATTAAAATTAAAAAAACCAAAAACTGATTTTAGACTTATAAGAGATACAATGATAAATGGTTCTTCTGAAATGGTTACAGAATTATCTACAGGAATTACAACATTCTTATTTAATATAGTTGCTTTAAGATTAGCAGGAGAAACTGGACTTGCAGCTCTTACTATAGTACTTTATGCTCACTTTTTGATGACATCGGTTTATCTAGGTTTTGCTGCTGGAGTATCACCATTGATAAGTTATAATTTTGGTGCTGAAAATAGTGATAAGTTAAAAGAAACATTTAAGCATTCTTTAAAATTTATATTTGTTTCTTCTATTTTAGTTTTTATTGTAGCTTTAGTTTTTGCACCACTTATTGTTAGAGTTTTTGTAAATCCTGATAATGGGGTATTTGGTTTAGCTTTACAAGGTCTAAAAATATTTGCTTTTGCTTTTTTATTTGTTGGTATAAATATATTTGCATCAGGATTTTTCACAGCATTTCACAACGGAAAAATTTCAGCTATTATATCTTTTAGTCGTGCCTTTGTTTTTGTAATTATAGGAATTGTAATTCTTCCTCCTATATTGCATCTAAATGGATTATGGCTTACTGTTCCATTTGCTGAAATTATAACTATATTTATATCTATATTGTTTATAAAAAAATATAAGAGTAAATATAAGTATTAGTAAAATATATAATTGTTAAAATTAATAAAGCTAGCTTAAAGTAATTGTATTCAAATTTCGCTTTAGAAACTTCATATTTGTAATGAAATTAAAGCCCTTAAAATCCAAAACAAATGGTTTTTAAGGGCTTTTTACTAGTAATATTTAAATCTACTTTTAAGGTAATTTCTATTTTAATTATAATAAATCATTTGCATAATCCTTAATTGGAGCTCTTCTAAGTAGTAATATTATTAAGGCTATACAAACAAATATAGTTCCTACTTTTAACCCTAATAAAATAGAAGGATTTTCAAATAAAATAATAATTTTATCTAAATATGTAATCATTTTTTGCATATGTTTAATTGCAAAATTAACTACATAAATTAATATCAATATTGGTAGTCCTATTAATATGGTAAAGCTTGTAGCTTTTCTAACCCTATACGTAAAAGCACCCAATAAAGCGCCTATCAAACCTATACATATTTCACTAATACATAAATTTATAAAATAATTTAAATAAGCTAGTGGCATATTTGTTGTTGATGATTTTATTATCATGGGTATAGAGGTCCAAATTAAATCTTGTTTCAGTAAAGCTAACATATCTACCTTATAACCAGTTATAAGCTCAATAGATAACTTTGATAAAAATATCAAAACTATACTTACAATAGAAAGAACAAAGGCTAAAATAATTAAAGTTAGTATAATAGCTTTTATACAATTCTTTCTATCTGCCCTTATACTTAAAGCACCTGAAAAATCTTTATTTACTATAGATATTCCATATACAAATATTAGTATACTTATATAGTTTAAAAGTGGAGTTGTAAATGAAGATAAGTCTTCTCTAGGTAAATTAGCAAAATTTACAATAATAAGTGGTAAAACATTTAAAAAAACACCTATTACCAAAAATAAAATTATATACGTTTTTGTATTTTTATTAAAAAATTTCATATATGGTCTTAATTCATTCAATTACAAAACCTCCTTTTTAGTCATACTTACAAACATATCTTGTAATCCTATATATCCTACATCTATATTTGAATTTTTAAGTATATTTTCATCGTTTTTATTAAAGTCACCATAGTAAAAATAGGCAACTGTATTTCCAAATGATTTTTTAGGCTTTACATTTCTTATTGCTTCTAATTTTTCTACTTCTTCTCTGCTTCCAGTAATATAATGAGCTTTTTGTTTTATAGTATCAATATCTTCATCTATAATAATCTTACCTTCATTTAATATTATTACATGCTCTAATAAATCATCTATTTCATCAATCAAATGAGTTGATATTATTATCGTTCTTGGATTTTTTATATAATTATCTAAGATTACATTATAAAATTCTTGCCTGTTTACTGCATCTAGACCAATTGTTGGTTCATCAAATATAGTAATAGCTGAATTGGAACAAATTCCTATTATATTTGAAAGTATAGTCTTCATTCCCCTAGACAATTGTCTATACTTTTTCTTTATATTTAAATCAAAATATTTACATAGTTTTTCTTCTAATGCCTTATCATAATTTTTATAGAAGCTAGAAGAAAACTCAAATATCTGACCTACCTTAAAGTCTGAATTATAAAATTCTTTTTCTCTTACAATACAAATATCTTCCAATACTTTTAAATCTTCTTTTATATTTTTTCCTGAAATTTCTATATCTCCTTCACTTTGAATTAATTGATTTACTATTATATTCAATAATGTAGTTTTCCCAGCACCATTTTTTCCTAATAAACCATATATTTTATTTTCTTCAAAATTCAGAGATACATTATCAAAAATCTTTTGTTTTTTGAAGCTATGAGACAAATTTTTTATCCTAATAGAGTTACTCATACATTACTCCCCCTTAAAATTTATTATAATATCAACTAATTCTTCTCTGTTTATTTCTAATTTATCTGCTTCTTGAAGTAGATTTTTTATAAAATTATTTTTAAAGTTTTCTTTCCTAACTTCTTTTATTATACTTCTTGCCCCCTCTGATACAAACATTCCTATCCCTCTCTTCTTGTATAAAATATTCTTATCAACTAATGTATTTATTCCTTTCAAGACTGTAGCAGGATTAATTTTATAAAGCTTTGAAAGTTCAGTTGTTGATGGAACCTGCTCTTCTTCTTTTATTCCATCTGATAGTATTTCATCTTCAATTGCTCGTGCTATCTGAATAAATATGGGTTCTTCATTATTTAATATTAATTTCATAGGTTCCTCCTTCCTAAGTTAGTTAATTACTTAAGTAACTAACTATAAGACTATAATATATTATAAAGTTTTCTCTGTCAAGATTAAATAAAAAAAACAGAGGGAAATTTCCCTCTGCCTTTTATTCTATAAATTTATAATTAAACTAATATCTAGTTGTCATTGTTTTATCCATTAATTAATAGTTTTAATAACCTGTTATGTCTTCATTTTTTAATATTTTACATATTGAACTAGTACCTAATCTTTCAGCACCTGCCTCTATAAATTTTTCTGCATCAGAAATCGATTTAACACCTCCAGCAGCCTTTATCTTAACAGTTTCTCCAACATGCTCTTTCATAAGCTTTATATCTTCTAAAGTAGCTCCACCTGTTCCCATTCCAGTAGATGTCTTTATAAAATCTGCACCAGACACTGTTACTATCTCACACATCTTTACTTTTTCATATTCCTCTAAATAACATGTTTCTATAATAACTTTTAATATTTTATCTCCAATAATTGCTTTTATTTCTTTTATCTCATTTTCTATCTTCTCATAGTCCCCATTTTTAATATCTGAAATATTTACAACCATATCAACTTCATCTGCTCCATTTTTAATTGCATCTTCAGCTTCAAATACCTTTGTTGCAGTAGTTTGATATCCTAGGGGAAATCCTATTACTGTGCATACCTTTATTTTACTATTTAAATATTCTACTGCTCTTTTTACATATGATGGTGGTATACAAACTGATGCTACATTCATGTTTATAGCCTCATCACATAAAATCTTAATATCTTCCCATGTCGTTGTAGCCTTTAAAATAGTATGGTCTACTGTTTTTAATATGTGTTTCATAAAATCCTCCTAAATATATAATTAATATAGTTAAACTAGTTTTTTAAGTGTAACTTTCTTTTTGCAATATTTAATATCATATCAACTTCTTCAACTTTAAAAATGGTCATTAGTAATGTATAAATTCCACCTCCAACTATTACTGAAATGGTTAATGATACTAACTCGTTAAGTGTACCTACGCCTAAAAGTCCAAATATAAATTTATACGTAAAATATGATAAAATTCCCATAATAACTGATGCTACTAATGATTTTAAGGTTGCTTTTATTATCTTATCTTGTCCAAAATAACCTACTTTCCTTCTTAAATTTATGAAAAGTAACAATATACATGCAATTGATGATGAACTAGTTGCAAGAGCAAGACCACCATGAGCCATAGGTTTTATTAAAATTAAATCTAGCACTATATTTACACAAACAGATATAATACCATTTACCATAGGTGTTTTTGTATCTTGTAATGAATAAAAAACTTTACCTAATATATCTCTAAGTCCAAATGCAGTCATTCCAACTGCATAGAAAACTAAAGCAGTTGCTGTCATTTGAGTTGCTCTAGCATCAAAAGCTCCTCTTTCAAATATAATTCTAACAACTGGATTTGCAAAAACAATAGACCCAACTGAAATAGGAATCATAGAAATTATTATCATATTGACACTAGATTTAACTGAACTAGTAAATTTTTTTTGATTATTCTCTGCACTTAATTTTGACAGCATTGGGTACATAACAGACACTATTGAGGCTGTAAATGTCCCTGTAACAAAACCATTTAACCTATCTGCATAAGTAAGTGCTGGTATACTACCTTTAACTAATGTAGATGCTAAAGTTGTATCAACTAATGAGTTTACTTGATTAACAGCAACACCTATAAACACTGGTGAAAGTAATGCCAGCAATTTTATAAGACTATCATCTTTAAAATCTAAGTAAAATGAATATTTGTAATCTGTTTTTTTAACAAAAAACATGTAAAAAAGTAGCTGAACTATCATAGCAACTACAGCACCAACTGGAAGTACATATGGTCCAAACACGGTACTTATCATTATTGAAATAATTATTACTATATTATAGGGGATACTACCAAATCCAACTATGATAAAATTTTCTTTTATTTGTAAAAATGCTGACATAACACTAGTAATACCTATAAATATTATTCCCGTTATAAGTACTTTAGTAAATTTTACAGTAAGCTCAAATCTTTCGCCTTCAAATCCTATAGCAAATATACTCACAAGTTGTTTTGAAAAAATCACACCCAGTATAGCTACAATTATGCATATACCAACTATTATATTTAAGACATTGTTTAAAAATTTTACTGCTTGTTTTTCACCTTGTTTACTACTTATGTCTTGATACATTGGTATAAAAGTAGTAACTATAGCAGTTCCTATTGCTGCAAATATAATATTTGGTATATTCATAGCTGTCAAATAACTTTCTGTATACAAACCTGTTCCATAAATTGATGATAAAACCAATTCTCTACCCATGCCAAGAATCTTAGATATTACAGTAACTATCATCAAATAAAAAGTTGCTTTAGCCACTTTGCTCATTTCATCACTCCACTTCTAACACACTTCTTTTAGTTCAGTAAAAGCTAGCCTCTTATATATAATTTAATCTATTATTCCTACATTTTCTGAAGATAATAGTAGTTGTTTATTCTTTAATATATCATAAATAACATTATTTTTTATGTTTTTTATTTATACAACATTTTCTATAATCGCAATTTAAATCTAATAGAATAAATTTAATTGAATTCACAGAAATGGAGTTATTATTTTCTAATCTAGGTAAAACAAAACACTTATATTAGCAATATCTTTAAATTTCATTTTATTCATTTCTTATAACTTAATAATCTCAACATAAGGAAAATATATAATCATTTTTAAGTTATATTTTAACATATTTTATCTATTTTGAAAAATTTTAATCACTTTTACTAAATAATTATTTATTTAAAGAAAATCCAAAAAAGTATTCTCCTCAATGAAGAATACTTAACAGAGATATATAAGTGCATTTTAAATAAAGTACATCAATATGATTATTAATAGTCGTCAATAAGCTAATAAAAACTCAACTTTTCTGCAAGTTAAAGTAATGTAAAGGTAATTTTTATTTTATTAATCTCATATTTTCCTATTGAAAAACCATTATTGATTATGTGTAAGTATAACAAAAGAAAAAACAAAAGTAGGAGAATCTTTCTCCTACTTTCTTTTATATTCGCTTTATAAATATTAATAAAAATGCTTTAATTGTTTTAATTTACTTGGATGTCTTAATTTTCTTATTGCTTTAGCTTCTATTTGTCTTATTCTTTCTCTAGTAACTCCAAACACCTTTCCAATTTGCTCTAATGTCTTAGGGTCATCATCATCAATGCCAAATCTCATTCTCAAAACCTGCTGTTCTTGTTCTCCAAGACCTGTAAGTAATTCTTCTATTTTTTCTTTTAAATTATGTTGTTCCACTTCATGCATTACAACATCTTTAAAATCAGCATCTGATGGTATAAATTCAACTAAACTACTATCTTCATCTTCTTTTAATGGTGTATCCAAAGATACAACATTTTTATCTCGTTTTAATAATTCCAATACTTTCTCAACCTCAAGACCACAAGCATCTGCAATCTCATCTACAGTTGGTTCTCTTAATAATACATTTAAAAGTTCTTGTTTCTTTTTCTTTACAAAATTTATTCTTTGGTGAAGATGTATAGGTATTCTAATAGTATTTTCGCAATCATCAATATATCTTGTTATGCTTTGTTTTATCCACCATGTAGCATAAGTGCTAAATTTGTATCCTTTTTTATAATCGTACTTCTCTACTGCTTTTATGAGTCCTATATTTCCCGCTTGAATTAAGTCTAGCATATCAATACTATCTCTTTTATATCTTTTTGCTATGCTCACTACCAACCTATAATTTGAATTTATAAACTTTTCCTTTGCTACTGAAGATGAGTTGATTATTTCCTTTGCCAGCTCTACCTCTTCTCCTGCTGACAACATTTTGTATTCCTCAATTTCCTTTAAATACATTTTCATCGCATTTGATACATTTGATGAACCCACACAAATATAATTTTCATAATTATTTTCTTTTTTAGTATCCATAATCAAACCCCTTCTATTCATAGAATTTGCTAAAACAAAAATAAATAATTTAAAACTACATAATCTACAACTACATAATATCCCCTTCTTCAAATAAGTTGTTTTGTATATTATGTATACAAAGTTATAAAAACTATACCTATAATATTATTCTACCTCTAACCCTAATATCCTCCTTATATATATAATTTATTTTATTATATATTGTTATATCCTAAGTTTTTAGATTGATATATGTCTAAAAAAAGACTGTTGATTAAACAGTCTTTTTTAATATATATGCTTGTTATTTACTTTTCATGATGATTGCATCCACATCCACAATTTTCATCGTGATGATGATGTTCTTCTTCTGAATCTTTAACTTGTTGTTCCATCTCATTAAACTCTTTTACCATTATATCATAAGTTGGAAGTGCTGCCTCAGTATCATATTCTTCGCCTCTCCAATCAGCATACATCATAGCATCACCATTAGTTAAAACCAATCTACCTGACATAGTTATGTTATCTACTTCTTCTAAAAATTCTATTTGTTTTTGTAAAACTTCCCCTTCTAATTCTACATCTTCATCTAAACACTGCACTATCATTACTGGAGCGTAATAATCCTCATCATCTTTAACATTTACAATAATATCTAAAGTTCCCTCTGCACCTTCTTCAAATTCTGCTAATTCAACATTTGTATCAATCATGTCCTGAGGTACTAATAAATCTTCTATTAAATATTTTATTACTCTGTCTTTTACTAATTCTTTTGACATTTATTTTTTCTCCTTCCGATTCTATAACATTATCATAATCATTTCTATATTATAGTATACTACATTAATTGTTTTTTCAATCTCTTATAAAAATTATTTTTTTATTATTTACCTTATATTACCTTTTTTATTACAAACTTGTAATCGCATTGATTTAAAAAATAGTTTATATTTAGTATAATAGAAATGTAGCACATATTTTTATTCAATATATTGATAAAAATATATATTGAAAATGTAATGTATGTTAAATCTAGGAGGATTATTATGAAGTTTAAAAAACAAATTAGCTCTATTATTATATCTACTATGCTTGTGTTTGGAAGTTTAAACCTTGCTTATGCAGATGGAACAAATGTTGTTACACTTGGAGCTAACTTATCAGAATCTCAAAAACAACAAATGCTTAATTATTTTGGAGTTAAAAAAGACCAAGTCTTAGTTTTAGATGTAACAAATGCAGAAGAAAGACAATATTTACAAGGTGTTGCAACAGAGAGCCAACTTGGTAAAGTTACTATTTCTTGCTCTTATGTTGAGCCTACAACAAATGGCAATGGAATTAATGTTAAAACAGCAAATTTAACTTGGGTAACTAGCTCAATGATTGCTTCAACACTTACAACAGCTGGTCTTGAAAATGCAAATGTTATTGCTGCTGCTCCATATCCTGTAAGTGGTACTGGTGCATTGACAGGAATTATGAAAGCATTTGAAGATGCATCAGGAAAAAAACTTGACGAAACAAAAAAGGAAATTGCTTCTGAAGAGTTAGTGGTTACAGGTGATTTAGGAGATGATATAGGTCAAGAAAAAGCAACTGGTGTGATGAATGATATCAAAACAGAAATTGTAAAAAATGGTACAAAGGATACTAATCAAATAGCTAATACGATAAATAATGTTGTAAACAATTACAATATTACTATTACACCAGAACAAAAAGAACAAATTCAAGGTGTAATGAAAAAAATAGCTGACCAAGATTATGATTACAATAATATGAAAAATACATTGGATAATGTATCAGACAATGTAAATGAACAACTAAAAAAATTAGGTGATAGTGTTAAAGGTTCTGGAATACTAGATACTATAGGTGGATGGTTTAGTGGAATAGGAGATTGGTTCTCTGGTTTATTCTCAGGAGGAGATAAAAAAGATTTGGGAATCTTAAATAACACTAATGATGAGTCTCTTGGCTCAAATGCTGTGATAAACTCTACAGAAGGTGTTCAAATAAATCCACAAGATAATACTAACTCTAATAATACAGATAACTCAGAAGATAGTACTAACTCTAATAATACGGATAACTCAGAAAATAATAGCGAGAATAATGATAACACTCAATCAAGTGAAAATAACACAACTAATAATTCTGAAAATCAATCCAATACTAATGACTCAGTTGGTTTCTTTGAAAAAATAAAGAATTGGCTTTCAGGTTTATTTTAAAAATTAAGTAAATAAAAGAATTGCCTAATATAGAAATTTTCTATAAAAGGCAATTCTTTTTATCTCAAATAAATTCTTATTACTTGCTCATTTTTTGAGATTTTTCTATACATGCACATATAGCTTTTATAACAGAGGCTCTAAAACCTTCCTCTTCAAGGACTTTAACTGCTTCTATAGTAGTCCCTCCAGGTGAGCATACCATATCTTTTAGTTCACCAGGATGTTTTCCTGTTTCAAGTACCATTTTTGCAGAACCCATAACTGCTTGTGCTGCAAATTTATATGCTTGTTGTCTTGGCATTCCTGCAATTACTGCTGCATCTGCAATAGCTTCTATAAACAAAAACACATAGGCTGGTGCAGAACCACTCGCTCCAATCACTGCTTCTATAAGATATTCTGGTACGACTTCAGTGTTTCCAAAAGAACTAAATACTTCTACCACTGCTTCTAAATCTTCATCTTTTATATTTTTATTTATAGATATTGAAGACATAGCCTCATTTACAAGTGCAGGAGTATTAGGCATAGTTCTAACTATTTTTTTATTTTCACCTATAATTGCCTCTATATCTTTTATAGATTTTCCTGCTGCTATTGTAACTATAATCTTACTATCATCTACAAAATCTTTTATCTCTTCTAAAATATCATCATATATGTCTGGCTTAACAGCTACAATTACTATATCAGAATTTCTAGTAACCTCTTTTGAATCTTTTGTAGTATTTATACCAAAATTTGCATGTATTCTATCAAGAGTTCCTTGAGTATATGCTGATGCTGTTACCATATTAGGTTCAACTAATTTTGAATTTACTATACCACCTATCATAGCACTGGCCATATTCCCTGCACCTATAAATCCAATTCTTTTCACTGTAATACTCCTCCTTAAATAAGTAATAACTAAACTTTAAGCTTCTTTAACTGTATCAGAATTTTCAAATGGATTTGGTATACTTACCACTAAAATTCTTACCATCTTATTAGTATAGTTAACCCAATTGTGATTGTTCTTTTCACTATTGTAGTGTATTGTATCACCTGGATACATTTCAATTTGCTCGTCACCCAAAAACACTGTAAGAGTGCCCTCTAAAACATATACAAATTCTTCACCACTATGTACATAGCAACAAATTTCTTCACTACTTTTACTTGGAAGAATTTCAATTAATCTTGGTAACATAGTTTTTTCTTTTAAATTAGATGATAAATGATAATGTATAAATGTTGAATTTTCTACATCAAAAACTTCTTTTTCATAACTTCTTAATACAGGTCTCTTATGCTCCTTTGGTTTCATAAAAAAGTAAGTTAAATCTACATCCAATACATTTGCTATTTTACCTAATGAATCTGTTGCCACACTTGTTAATCCTCTTTCAAGCTGTGACAAAAATCCAATTGATAAGTTTGTTTTCTCACTCATATCTTTCAGTGTCATTTGTTTTTGAGTTCTAAGTTGCTTTATTTTTGCTCCTATGTCCTTATTCAAAACCATCACCCCTAAATAATTTTAATTTTTTCATAATATAAATATAAGAATATAAATATAGGCTATTATATCTATAATATTTCACCTCAAAAAAACTTTATTAGTATAAATATAATTTATTCACTTTCTTTTGTCTACACATTTATCATTATTTATAATTTATTATATATATCTCTCTACCTAATTTAATAAAATTTATTAATCATTTTTCTATTTTTTAATATATCTGATTATAATGACTTTTTTTATATTATAAAACTATATTATAAAACTTAAGTTATTCCTATAATTTACTTTATTATTTATATAGTTCATAATATATAAATCCTATTAGTATAATTTTTATCAGATTACTATCTTTAATTTATGTATATTGCATTATATAGTTTATTTGAATTTAACTATTAAAAATCAAGCTTATTATATTGCTATTTCTACAGATTTTTACATCCTTTACAATAATTATAACATAATTTTACAATTTAATAGTATCTATTCAATGCCTTTTTTTATTTCTACAATATCTTATATTTTACAGTCTAAAACTATACATATTTTTCTAATATTTATACAGATACAGACTTGTTATTTCCTAATTTAACAATCGTTATCAAAATATTTATCATCTTTTTAAATTCCATTTTTAAATTTTCTGTCTAACAATAATTTTCATAATAAACCATATGAAATCACCTTATAACCTCAATCATACGATTTTAAATATATCTCTATTCTAAAGATACTTTCTTTTTTTGTCAAAATTTTTCTATTTTTTATAAATAATTATTTGTTGTAATAAATAATCTGTTTAATATAAAATAAACTAACTTTATATATAAACACGACTATTCTTAATAAAATGCGTCCAAAAGTTAATATTCATTTATTTTATAGTATAATATTATCATACTTATTTTGTTGAAATATATCTTTGTTTGTATAAACAAAACAATTGAAAATAATTATAAAAATCTACTGAAAATACATCTCCTGCTTTATAAATTTATTTATACTAAAATAAAAATTCTATAAAAAATAAGATATATATTTATAAAAAATAATTTTTATAAATATATATCTTATTGATATCAGTACCTATTCTATATAAAAACGCCATAAAAAATCTTTTGCTTCTTCTGCATAGTCTATATTTATACGTTTACTAGTTTTTATATCCAATTTATCTTCACTAAATACTTTTTTTCCTTCATTATCATAATAAAAGTCACTTATATATAATTCTTCACCCATTATACTCTTACTATTTAAGCTTCTATCTATTTTTAAAGCCTTACAAAGTTTTCCTGGTCCATTAGTAATATTTTTTATTTGATACTTACTCAAATTATCATACAGTTTATTATATCTATTTACAGATATCTCATTTAAAGAAGTTATTGGTTCGACACCTCTTATTAACACACACTCTGGTACATTTTCTATATTTGCTGATAGATTTAGACAATTGTACATACCATAAATTAAATAAACATATATATGTCCACCATCTAAATAGAGAGGCTTAGTTCTCTCAGTTCTTTTATCACCATATACATGTGCGCCTTTGTCATTTATACCCATGTATGCCTCTGTCTCTACTATCTTGGTAACAATTGTTTTATTTTCATATTTTCTTATTAAATATTTACCTAATATAGATTTAGCTAAATCAATTCCATTTTTCCTAAAAAAATCCTTTTCCAAAATTCCACCTCATAAAGTTTATTTATAGTCAGTTAAATACAGCTAAAATCATAAGTAAAATTAGTCTGCTTTTAATTGTATATTAATATATAAAATAATGGATTTCAATATTTACTACTTATATATATCAAAAAATTCTATCTCGAATTTTTCAATATTATCGTTGTAATTTGATTTATCATAGACTTCTTCAACTACTTCTTTAATTGGGAATATTATTTTTACCTTTGTTCCTTCTCCTAATTTACTATCTATATAAATTTCTCCATTTTGAATTTCAATTAATGATTTTGCAAGACACAATCCTATTCCACTGCCGAATTCGTTTGATATACCACTATTTTCAATTTGTTTAAATCTATTAAATATGTCGTTTAATTTCTCCTTTTCTATACCTATTCCAGTATCTTTTATAAGTATTTCTACATTTTCACCCTCTTTATATATTCCTACAAGTATTTCTCCACCTTCTAAAGTAAACTTTATAGCATTTGATAATATATTCAATATTATCCTCTCTATAGATTCTGGGTCAAGTCCTACTCTCATGGTTTCTTCATTTGTATCAAAAACTAAGTCTATTCCCTTAGATTTTGCATAACTGCTAATGGATGTAACTATTCTTTCTGTTATATCGATAATATCAAAGTTAACCGCTTTAATCTTATATATTTCTGATTTAACTTGAGAAATATTTATTATATTATCTATTAATCTTAATAATCTAAACATGTTTTGTTTAGTTATTTTTATGTGTTCTCTTAATATATCTTGACAGTCAATTATCTTTCCTTTTTTATAAAGATTCTCGATAAGCTGAACTGAACTATAGATATTATTTAAAGGGGTCTTAAGTTCATGAGATATATTAGCATAGAACTCCATCTTCATCTGGTCATACTGTCTTTGTTTTATTAATGCTTTTTTAAGTCTCTCAGACTCTCTTTGTACACTTAAATCTTTAATTATTCTCACTCTACTTCTCTTCTGCCCAAAGTATAAGGTTCTTGATATCATCTTTACTTCTTTAATATGATTGTTTTCATTTACTATATGAATACTTTTTTCTCTTTCACCTATATTTAAATTGTTTATGTATTTTTTTACTAAGATATTTCTATATTTTTGTGTTGTTACGCCTAGTACATCACTTGATATTCCAAATAATTCTCTAAAAGCTCTATTCGTATAGAGTACTCTTGATGTACTTAAATCTTCAAGAAAAATAGCCTCTGGTATAGCATCTAATAATTTTTCATATATTATTTTTTGTTCATTTACTGTTCTAAGTATATTTATTTCTTTAGTTATATCTCTAAATGTAAGTAACTTAAATAATTTATTATTTGACCAATAATCTCCAACTCTTACTTCTTCAACATGTTCTTCGCCCTCTGAATCAGACATTACAAAATTAATTATACAATTTGCTGTATCATTATAACTTACTATTTCAGCTTTCTTTTCTTTTGTTAGATTTAATCTTTTAAACTCTCTATTATCAAAAAAATCTATGTTAAAGGTTTCAAAATATTTTTCTAATGTCATATTAACTAGCTCTTTTGGTGTACATTTAAAACTCTTTTCATATTTTTTATTTATGCTTATTACTTTATTCTTCTTTATACCACCTTCTGCACTTCTTACAAGTATAGGAGATGGTATATTTAATATTATATTTTCATAATCTTTATTTATAGCCCTTATCTCTTTATCCATTTTTATTTCATTTGTAATATTATTTAAGCTTATTAAATAATTACTTTCTTCTTCATTATTACTTAAACTTAACAAATATATTTTATTATTCAACTCTACTTGTTTATCAATTATACTTATATCCGTATCAAATTTCTTTAGCTTTTCAGCTACATGCTCATCTTCCTTTATAAAATTTAATATGTGATAAAAGTTTTTCATGTCCTTTGAAAATTCATCTTTAAATGCATTATTTGTATAACTTATATTAAAATCATAATCTGTTATTATCCATACATTTGGTATAGTATCAAGTGCTTGTCTTAATAACTCTTTTCTTTCATCTATGTAATTTTTTAATGTTTTCTGTATAGTCATGTCCTTTTCTATTGCTAGATTTATCTTACTTAATTGTTCTGACTTTTTACTTAATTTCTTATTTATTGAATTTAATTCATAATATGGATATACCACTCTATTAATTAGACTGTATACATACACATAGTAAGTATAATTACATAACAATAAATACACTACTCCTATTAATCTATCTGTATCTACTATACTAATTTGACAAGTTGTTATAAAACCTATAATAGTTGCAAATAAAGCAAAGTATGATAAATTTTTTATTAAGCTATAATGTTCAGTTTCACTATTAGTTTTGTTTAATACAAACAATAAATTGAACAAGGACATGGCAACATTAATTGCCATAATAATCATATTCAAATAAAAGTTATTAAAAATACTTCTTAGAAGATAATCTACTATTACAAAAGTACTGTTGAAAATCAACAAATGACTTATTCTCAGTTTTTTTATTTTAGAAATTGTTAAGTATATAAATGTAGATATATTAATTATACTTAAATTGAGTATCATAACTTGGAATTTTTGAATCTCTAATTCTGCTATGCCTAAAATCCCCACAAAAACTAATACAAGGCATCCTAATTTTAGTATGTTTATAAATTCATCTTTTTCAAAACTAGTTATATAAACTATAGAATATCCAAATATCCAAAGTAAAATTATTCTATACATATTTATGGAAACTGTATACAAATTTATATTCAAAAGTGCAATAATTAAAAATAACCCATTAGCCAATATATAGCCCTTATTCTTCCTTAAAGTTCCTTTAGATTCCATATTCTCCACCACTTCTTCATTTTTATATAGTTTTATCTATAAATATGTTACCACAATTCTCCCAAAAAATTTGTCACTTTCTAGTTATAAAAAAAAATGAGTAAAGTTTTTAAAATTTTACTCATTTTATAGATTTTGTATATTTAATTTAAAAAGCTGGAACTATACTTCCTTTATATTCATCTTGTATAAACTTTTTAACTTCTTTACTGTTCATAGCCTCTGATAAAGCTTTAATCTTATCGCTATCTTTATTATCTTCTCTACAAGCAATTATATTTACATATGGAGAATCGCTTGATTCTATTACTATTGCATCTTTAGTAGGATTTAAATTCGCTGTTAAAGCATAGTTAGAATTTATTACTGCTCCATCAACATCTTTTAATACTGTTGGTAATTGTTCTGCATTCATTTCTTTTATTTGTATATTTTTAGGATTTTTAGTTATATCTTTTTTAGTTATAAGTTCGCCATCCTTTACTTCTATTAATTTATGCTTTGCTAATAATTTAAGTGCTCTAGCTCCATTAGTCGCATCATTTGGTACAGCTATAACTGCTCCATCTTTTACTTCATCTAATGATTTAACTTTTTCTGAATAGAATCCCATTGGCTCTATATGAACTTTAGATGTATAAGTAAGTTTATATTCCTTTTCCTTCACAGTCTCCTCTAAAAATGGAATATGTTGAAAGAAGTTAGCATCCAAAGAACCTTCATCTAAAGCTGTATTTGGAAGCACATAATCATCAAATATCTTTACTTCTAAATCATATCCTTTTTCTTTTAATAAAGGTTTTGCAACTTCCAATATTTTTGCATGTGGATTTGATGATGCCCCTACTAATATTTTTTTATCCTCTTTGTTTGAACATCCTACTGCTGATATTGCTATTGCTGACACTAATGCTACTGATAATAATTTTTTTAATTTCATTTTTTACTCCCCCTTTAAAAATGTTTTATTGATTAAATTATTTTAGTTTCTTATAAGCTAGATTTCCTAAACCTTGTATTATTTGAACTAGTATTACAAGTGCTATTACTGTATAAACCATTACTGCTGTGTCAAATCTTTGGTATCCGTAAATAAGAGCTATATTACCTAGTCCACCAGCTCCTACTGCACCTGCCATAGCTGTATAGCCAAGTATAGAAATTACTGATAATGTAATTCCAGATACTATTGAAGGCATTGCTTCTTTTATCATAACTTTAAATACTATTTGTTTTTTTGTAGCTCCAAAAGATTTGGCAGCCTCTATTAGTCCCTTATCAACTTCGTTTAATGAACTTTCTATAATCCTAGCGATAAATGGTGCTGCACCAATAGTTATTGGTACTATTGCAGCAGTTTCTCCTATACTTGTTCCAACAATTAATCTTGTTATTGGAATCATTGCAACTATAAGTATCATAAATGGGAAACTTCTAAATATGTTTACTATAAATCCTAGTGCACTATTAATCGTACTATTTGGTTTTAATCCATCTGGTTTTGTCACTACTAATATAATTGCTAGTATAAATCCTAATATTGTTGCCACTACAGTTGGTACTATGACCATATATAAAGTTTGTAGTAATGCATTTGGAAATAGTGTTGTTAAAAAATCAATTAGACTATTCATTTATCATTTCCTCCCATCTTATGTCCTTATCTGTAAGATACTGTTTTACTTTATCTCCACTTTTATCTGAAACATTTATAATAAGTGAACCTAAAATATCTTCTTTAAATTGTTCTAATTTCCCAAATATTATAGATACATCTATGTTTAACTCTCTTGCCATTGTTGTAATAATAGCTTCATTAGAAATGTCTTTAGGGAATAGTATTTTTATATTTGTTCCTTTTGGTAAAATTATACTTTCTTCACCTATTAATTTTCTAAGTCCTTTAGTATTTCTCAAGAAAATTTCTTCTGTATCTCCTATTTCTAATACCTCTCCATTTTCCATTATTGCCACTCTTCCACAAATTTGTTTTATAACTTCCATTTGGTGAGTTACAACTATTATTGTTATTCCTAGGTTTTTGTTTATATCTTCAAGTAATGAAAGAATTGATTTTGTAGTATTTGGGTCTAGTGCTGAAGTTGCTTCATCACAAAGAAGTACTTGTGGGTTTAGTGCTAAAGCCCTAGCAATTGCAACTCTCTGTTTTTGACCACCACTTAAGTTTCTTGGTTTATCATTTTTCTTTTCAGATATACCAACCACTTCTAGTAACTCTAAAACTCTTTTTTTTATTTCTGCCTTTGTATATCCAAAGCACTCTAAAGGTAATGCTACATTATCAAACACTGTTTTTCTTTCAAGTAATGAAAAGTGTTGAAAAATCATACCTAACTCTTTTCTTAAATCCCTCATTTGCTTTTCATTTAATGACTTTACTTCCTTATTAGATACAAGCACACTACCTTCTTGATATTCTTCTAGCCCATTTATACATCTAAGTAGTGTTGATTTTCCAGCACCACTATGACCTATTATTCCAAAAATTTCTCCAGATTCTATCTCAATACTTACATCTTTAAGTACTTGAGTCTTTCCATAATACTTATTAACATTTTTTATGCTAATCATAAAATTTCCTCCCCACATATTCTGCTCAATTTGTATGTTTATTTTTATTTATGTATTTTAAATTTGTATCTAACAAAATAAAAGCCTGAGTATAAACTCAGGCTTAGAAAGCTATTTATACTCATCTATCAACTATATTAGTTGCAGGATTTAGCACCAATGTATATAAAATATACTGGTTGCCGGGTTTCAAAGGGCCAGTCCCTCCACCACTCTTGATAAGACGTTATTTAATTTAATTCGATTATCATTTCTTGCTATGTTATATATAATATATTTATTAATAATATTTGTCAATAAATTTATTTGAAATTTTTATTTTTTATTATTCTGAATTGAAAACAAAGTTCATAAAACCTCATATCAGTTTAGAAAATGGATATAAAGATACTACTCTTTCAATTATTTTGACAAAACTGATACTTGTTCTATCTAATTTCTATTTGGATGTGGATTTCTTCGAGTAGAATGTTAGTGATTTTCCAGCAAAAGTAGAAGCATATAAAGAACTTATTTGCAAAGAACTTGGAGTAAAAAATAAAAACGAACTATTTTAAAATGCGAAGTAAATATTTGTGAAAATACTAATCATCTGAACTGGAGTTATTGGAACTTTAAATACAGTCTCGTTGGCAGGCAAAAACCAAATACGTCACTATGTAAGAAAAGATTGTAATAAAGCATTATAATATCTCCACTTGTAACATTTTTTTGAAAAACTCATTGACAAGTAAGTGACTAATAAGTATACTAAATATCAGTGACCACATGGTCACTAATATTGTACAACGGAAATGACCAGTCGGTCATTACATAAGGAGATATCATGCCTACAAAATTATTTTTTGAGCTTAATGAAGACAAACAAAGGAATATTATTAGTGTGGGAATATCTGAATTTGCAACATATGGTTATACAAATAGTTCCACCAATAGAATAGTTAAAAGCTCTGGTATTAGTAAAGGTAGCTTGTTTAAATATTTTTCTACTAAAGAAGAATTGTATTTTTTCATACTTGATACCGTCACAGCAGACTTTATTGAAAGTTTAGAAAAAAAGACAATCGCCATTTCACCAGAGTTATTCCAACGAATAATTGAATATTCTGCTTTAGAATTTTCTTGGTATATTCAAAATCCTGAAAAAGCAAAATTGTTAATAGGTGCATTTACAAGAAGTGATACTGAGATTTACCAAAAGACCATAGAACGATATAGTATTAAGGAATTTGATGTATATGACAATCTAGTTAAAGATATTGATTTGAGTAATTTTCGTTGGGATAAGCAGAAAACTATCGACATTTTGAAGTGGTTTCTAAAAGGTTTTAACGATTCTTTTTTAGTAAGTACTCAAATAGATAACTATTCATTCGAACACATACAAAATGAATATGTAAAAAGTCTAACAGAATATCTGGAAATATTAAAAATGGGGCTTTTAAAATAAAAGGAGGATACAGTTATGTTTTGGAAGGCAAAAGGTGGATGCGTCAGCATTGACGATACAGATATGGACTATATCTCTTTTGGAAATGGTAGTGATATTTTAATCATGCTTCCTGGACTAGGCGATGGATTAACCACAGTCAAAAGAATGGCTATCGCAATGGCTATAGCATATCGCATGTACGCCAAAGACTATAAAGTATATGTTTTTAGCAGAAAAAACCATTTAAAAGAAGGTTATTCTACACGAGATATGGCTAAAGACCAAGCGAAAGCCATGAAAATACTTGGTATCACTAAAGCTAAAGTTTTAGGTATTTCTCAAGGTGGAATGATAGCACAATACCTTGCTATTGATTATCCCGATTTAATTGAGAAACTCGTACTGGCAGTTACGCTATCAAAGCAGAATAAAAACATACAAGAAGTTGTTGGGAATTGGATTACATTGGCAGAGCAAGAAAAATATAAGCATCTAATGATTGACATATCAGAAAATTCTTATTCAGAGAATTATCTAAAAAAATATCGTTTTCTTTACCCCTTGCTTGGGAAAATCGGTAAACCTAAAGATTTTAGACGGTTTCTCATACAAGCATCCTCTTGTATTCAGCATGATGCATATATGGAGTTGAATAATATTATATGTCCCACTTTGATAATTGGGGGCGATAACGATAAGATAGTTGGTGTAACTTCTTCTGTTGAATTAACTGATAAAATTAAGGACAGCGAATTATTTATATATAAAGGTCTTGGACATGCTGCGTATGAGGAAGCAAAAGATTTTAATAATCGTGTTCTAAATTATTTATCGAAATAAAGTAAAGCATTATAAAAATAGAGTAGATACGCTATCCTGTATGTGGCAACAAAACAAGGCTAAAAATTCGATTAGATACTATACCTGAAAATTTCTCGTTTTATATTTTTTTACTGTTTTTATAAGCCATCATTAAATATTGAAATCAAATAGGCGTAAAACGGAATTTTTAAGCAACTAAAACAGAAACACATAAAGCCACACAAACATAGTGTTCGTGTGGCTTTACAGCGCTTTATAAAATAATTTTTATTGTTGATATTGGCAGGTTATTCTACTATTTTTTATTATTTCCTGTTATTCCTAATCTATCATTCATGTCTTTTATCATTTTTCTAAAACCACTACCTATATCATTTCCAACATCTTCTGTTCCATGAACTAGTTTCATAAAGTCATTTTGACCTTTTTTCATATCTTCATCAGATACTTTATCTAATTTCTCTAATCTAGCATCTATATCTTTTACTAATCTTTCACCTTCAGTTATTAATTCATCATTCATTTTCTTTAATTCAGCATCTTCTGTTTTACCATCTTTTTTAAGAGATGTTACAAATGATTGTATTTTGTCTCTACTGTCTTTGTATGCAGCCTTTACATCACTTAAATATTTTTCATTTCCTGGATATTCTTTATCTTTAAATTGATTATTTATACTTTCTGGAGTATCATAAATAGAATATCTATTTAAACCTGCTATATAATCATTATAGCTTGTTGAATAATAATTCATATAACCTTCATTGTTGTTTACTGATTCATTTGGATTTTTTCCTGCATTTTCATTTGGTTTTTCAGTTTTTTTAGTACAAGCAGTCATACCTATAGCTAATACTAACGCTAGTCCTACAAATAAAGTTCTTTTTAATTTCATTTTTATTATCCTCCTAGATGTTTTATATTACAAAAAGTTTTAATAAAGTTCTTTCTCAATTTAGTATTTCTATATTTTTATTTTTTATTTACTAAAATTAAACAATTTATAATTTATTTTTTGGGAAATTATAATAGATAAGTAATTAATAAAAAAAATATAATTTTATTATTGATATTGATTATCATTCATAGTATAATTTAATTAATTGATATTAATTTTCATTTGAAGGAGGTTATCTTTTATGCATTGTTGCAATTCACAATTTTGTTGTAAGAATAAAATTGAATCATCATATATAAAATGGCTTTTAGAAGTTTTAGGTCCAGTTTTTTTAGGCTCTAAACCTGCTGAAATAATAAATATTTCATTTACTGATGTAAATAGAGAGGAAAAAATTAATGATATTTACAAATATCTATATAATTGTAAAAGAATAGATTTTATAGTTATTGATAAAGAAAAAAAAGGATTAAAAATTTTATTTGTAAATAAAACAGCATTGTCAGAAAGATTAAAATGTAAAAAAACAGTAAATTTCTTGAAGTTTTTAGGATACAAACAAAATACTAATGTAAATGCTTATTTAGAGCATCTAGTTGAAAAGCTTAAAACTGATACTTTTCCTGATGAAATAGGTATTTTTTTAGGATATCCCCTTAAAGATGTAATTGGATTTATGGGATATAGTAACTATGAAGTTTCTATGATTAGGTATTGGAAAGTTTATGGTGATCCAAAACAATCAGAAGACACATATTCTAAGTTCTTGCTTCATCGTAAAAAAATGAGAAAATTACTTGACTACATAAGTGTAGATAAAATAGTAAGCTGTTTCTAATTAGATTTTATTCTATAAAATAATTAAAAATAAAAATACATCCTTTTTTATCATGTTATTATCACAATAACTTAAGGATGTATTTTCTATTTTAATATGCTAATTTCTTAATATACTAATTTTGGTTATATAACATATCTTTAATATTTATTTTCTTTTCTTGCATTCCATTAGACATCAAGAATTCTTGTGTATCCTCTAACTCTTTTATGTCCTTATCTGTTATCTTAGAACTAAAATCATACCAAGAATACATTTCCTTTGTTTCATCTAAAGTTAAACCAACTTCTTTTGATACCTCTTCCATTACCTTATCTTTATTCTCATCCATATATTTTAAAGTCTCTTCATGAACTTTCATAAATCTTTTTACTAATTCAGGATATTTTTGAGCAAAATCATCACTTACTGCAGTAACTATTATTCCACTAACTAAACCTTCTCCATTTACTATCATTTTGCTACCTGCATTTATTGTTTTTAAAGCCACTGGCCCTGCAAGCATTGCAACATCTGCACTTTTACTTTCTAATGCAGAGGCAGCACTAGGAATATCCATGTTTACATATTCAACATCATCTATCGTATAACCTTCCTTAGCAAGTGCAGCAATCAATAATTGATGAAGTATAGTCCCTTTTGGACCTACAATTTTCTTACCTTTTAAATCTTTTATAGATTTGATATTTTCATTGTTAGTTATAAGCATATATCCTTTTGGTGATCTACTATAGATATTTGTAACTTTAAGTCCAACTCCATTAGATGCTGCTATTATAGCAGATGTTCCACCTAATGCATGTAAAAAGTCTAATTCTCCAGCAGCTAGTGCCTGAGTTTGTTCTGGGCCTGTTGTTAGTTCATGAAAATTAACTTTTATATTATCCTTTTTAAATTCCTTACCAAATGAATCATCTTTCTTTTCCAGTATACTTGGAACGTTAAGTGGAGACTTCACATAGGTTAAATTTATTTCCTTAGGTAAACTAGTCTCTTTTTTTGTAGGAACATCTTTATTACCCTCTTCTTTGGTTGAACATCCCACAGTCCCAACCAATACCATTACTAAAGATGTCATTACTGCTAAAATTTTTTTGTTTCTTTTAATCACTTAAAACTCCCCCAATTCCCTTAATATTTCTTTTTTTAAGCTTATATAATAGCTTTTAGTTAAATCTCTATTATATTCATCTTCGACACTAAATTGTTTAATCCCTTTATTTTTACTAAAAACAATTATTTTCTTTGCTATTTCCATAGCTTCTTCTATATTATGAGTTACAAATACTACCCCTTTTTTAGTATTTTTATGGATATTTACTACTTCTTTTTGCATTTTTCTTCTTGTAAAATAATCTAATGCTGCAAATGGCTCATCCATCAATAGAATATCTGGATTAAAAGAAAGAGCTCTTGCAATACTTACCCTGTGAGCCATTCCTCCTGATAACTCATTTGGATATGAGTTCTTAAACTTTTCAAGTTTCATCATCTTTAAATATCTATCTAAATCAACTTTATTTCTATTATTTTTTTCAGTATGTAAAAGTATATTTTCACTTACATTTAGCCATGGCATTAGTCTACTTTCTTGAAAAACAACTCCTACTTTTGGGATACACTTTTTATCATTATTAAAAAAATATACATTTCCACTAGTAGTACTTTCAAGACCTGCTAAAATTCTAAGCAAGGTTGTCTTCCCACAGCCACTTTCCCCTAGTATAACCGTTATTTCTTCGCTAGATATACTTAATGATATATCATCAAGCACTAAATGTTCTTTATTATCAACTAAATACTTTTTATGTATATTCTCTAATAAAAATCCATTTCTAACCATTTAAATCAACCTGCTTCCCTTTACTAAATTTTGCTATTGCCATTGAAAATAGATAATCTGAAAGTATACCTAAAAAACCAATAACAAAAATTCCAACCAGTACAATATCAGTTCTTGACATATCCTTACCGTCAGAAATCAAGTATCCTAAACCTGAAGAAGCCGCAATAAGTTCTGCACCAATTATAGCTCTAAAGCTATACCCAAGACCTAAACTAAGTCCAACAACAATATCTAACATAGAATTAGGAATTATTATTTTGCAAAAAATTCTTTTCTTAGATAAATTAAAAGACTTGCCTACTTCAATTAATTTACTGTCACAATTTTTTATCCCTTTTAGTGTATTTAAAAATATTGGAAAAAACGATGCTAAAACTATAATTATAATTTTAGACTCTTCACCTATACCAAACCATAAAATCAGCATAGGTATTAAGGCTAGTGGAGGTGTACTTCTCATAAATTCAAATAGTGGCTTGAAATATTCATACATTTTTTTATTTACACCAAACACGATTCCAAGTGGTATTGCTATCAATGAACTTATTAAAAAACCTATAAATATCCTCTTCACACTAGCATAAACATTTAAAAAAATAGAACCATCATTTATCATTTTTATAAAAGTTTCCAAAACTCTTTCAGGCGGAGGCAAAATATAGCTACTCCATATACCTAAAACACATACAATTTTCCATAAAACTAAGATTAGTAAGAAAATGTAATATCCTTTAAACTTTCTATGAATTCTCTCCAGCATCTAATACTCCTTTTTAATATACCTACCCCTGCTACCCTTTTTATTCTTTAAATATATTTTAAGCTACAATTAAAATTCACTATAAAAATTAATCTATACCAATTCTTACTCCACCTGACCTCATTCTGTCAGAAGGTGTTGCATCTGTATTCAAGCTGGACAATCTTTCAGATGGTTGTATAATAACAATTTGACCATGCTCAACAAACTCCATATGATAAGATTCCCCTGAAGTCTGACCAACAAAAGTTTTCCATGATAGTTTTGCTACTTTAGGATATGGTTCCCTTCCAGTCCATGCTACTAACGCATCTGGGTCGACACAACAAGGCCCTTCAAGTATTAGAGGGTTCCCATCTGTTATTATGGCAATATCTTGATTTTGACTTGTTTTATTTATTAAATGTGTAGTAAAAAGTCCTTTTTGAGATATTACTCCTGAACCAATTAATTTTACACTATAATCTAGTTGTTCTGAAAATGCTAATAAGTTTTCACTCTCAACACAAATCGAGTCACCTGGGTCAATTGATATTACATCTACATGATAAGCATTTTGTGCTAGGTAAATTTCACCTTCACCTTCAACAACCATTATTGGCATTTGTTCTCCTGTCAATGACCTTTGAACATGTCCTAGCAATGCTCTACCTAAACCACCACCATTATTTGGGCCTAATATTAATTTTTCAAAGTTAAAATTTCCTTTAAATGCTACCATAGCACCTTTTTTAGCAAAAAATTTACCACTTCCTCTTGCTATACACATAAGTTCATTTGTTACATCAAATTTAAACATAATAAACATTTATATTGCTGTATTTAGCAATAATCCCTCCTAATCATATATTTGTCTATAATTATACAGTAAAAATATAATATAGTCTAATTGACTTCAAATATGAAATTTATTATTTATATAAAAAATAAGAGCCTGATAAAAAGTTTAACTTACTTTATTATCAGACTCTTATTTTATCTATCTTTTAGTATCATGGCAACTCTTACTACTTGAGCATCCAGAACAACCACATCCACAACTACTGCCATTCTTTTTCTTGTTATTAACCATATGCATCACAGCCAATGCCATTAATACTACCACAATAGCTGCTATAATAAATGTAGCCATAATCATCACTCCTTATTTATATGAACTAATTTTTCATATAGCTCAAATTACCAATTTTATCTTTTTTTATTGTTCGATTTGAATAAGTTAAAACCCCAAATACTACAGCTATTGCTATAACTATAGATATTATTGCCCCAGCAATACTTCCACCAGTTCCTAAAAGTACACTTCCAACTTGATTGATAAGAAGAGCAACTATATAAGCTGTTAAAGTTTGGAACCCTAATGTAATCCATGTCCATTTCCATGAACCCATTTCTCTTTTTATAGCACCAATAGCTGCAAAACAAGGTGCACAAAGCATGTTAAATGCCATAAATGAAAATGCACTGACTACTGTAAACATACTTGCAACTGAACCAAGAAGTGTTGGGTCTTGTTCTGTTGCATCTGATATACCAAATAAAACGCCAAATGTTCCAACTACATTCTCTTTTGCTACTAGACCTGTAACTGTTGCTACTGATGATTGCCAGTTTCCAAATCCAAGAGGTGCAAATATTGGTGCAACTATATTTCCTAGACTAGCCAATATACTATCTCCTGCATCTACCATTTGTAGTGACCAGTTAAATGATTGTAAGAACCATATTACTCCACAAGCAACAAAGATAATTGTACCTGCTTTGATTATAAATGCTTTTCCTCTATCCCACATATGAATTAAAACTCCTTTTGCACTAGGAACATGATATTGAGGTAGTTCCATAACAAATGGAGATGGTTCTCCAACAAATAAAGAAGTTCTTTTTAATATAATTCCACAAACAATTATCATTACAATTCCTAAGAAATACATTGATGGTGCTACCCATGAAGCCCCTCCAAACAGTGCTCCTGCAAATAAAGCTATTATTGGAATCTTAGCTCCACATGGAATAAATGTAGTTAACATGATAGTCATTTTTCTATCTCTGTCATTTTCTATAGTACGAGTTGACATAACACCAGGAACTCCACAACCTGAACTTATAAGCATCGGTATAAATGACTTTCCTGAAAGACCAAACTTACGGAATATTCTATCCATTATAAAAGCCACACGTGACATGTATCCACAATCTTCAAGTATTGATAATAGCAAAAATAAAAGCATGATTTGTGGTACAAATCCTAATACAGCTCCAACTCCACCAATTAAGCCATCAACTACAAGACCTTGTAACCAATCAGCTACATTTACGGAAGCTAAGAAATTACTTACATTACCTTGAATAATTTCTCCAAACAATACATCATTTGTCCAATCAGTTGCTATAGCACCCAATGAACTTACTGCTATGTAGTAAACTCCCCACATTATAAGTGCAAAAATAGGTAGTGCTAATATACGGTTTGTTACAAACTTATCTATTTTATCTGAAACAGTTTCTTTACCATTTCTATTTTTCTTTATTATGCTTGAAATTATTGAACTAATAAATTCATAACGATTTGCTGTGATTATACTTTCACTATCATCATCCAATTCATCTTCACAATTTCTAGTTATCTCTTCTATGTCATTTAATATTACTTTAGAAATATCAAGCTTTTGTATAACATTTTCATCTCTTTCAAATAACTTTATAGCTAACCAACGTGTTTCCATATCTATATATGGAGTTTTTTCCTCTATTATCTTTTCGATTTTTTCTATTGCTCCTTTGCTTTCATCAACAAAAGGTAACTTAAAATCTAATTTATTGTTACCACTTGCAATTTCAATTGCTTTTTGAGCAGCTTCCATAATACCTTGCCCTTTAACAGCTGTTACTTCTACTACAGGGCAACCTATAACCTCTGATAATTTTTTAATATTTATCTTATCTCCATTTTTCTTAACAACGTCCATCATGTTAAGAGCTATAACAGTAGGTATACCTAATTCCAAAACCTGAGTTGTTAAATATAAATTTCTCTCTATATTTGATGCATCTACAATGTTTATTACTGCATCTGGTTTATCATCAAGCATAAAATTACGTGTAACAACTTCCTCTAATGTATATGGTGATAGAGAATAAATACCTGGTAAATCTACTATTTCTACATCTTTATTTCCTTTTAATTTTCCACCTTTTTTTTCAACTGTTACTCCTGGCCAGTTACCAACATATTGTGATGAACCTGTAAGTCCATTAAACATTGTTGTCTTGCCACAATTAGGATTTCCTATGAGACCTATTTTTATTGACATTTCCATTCCCTCCATTAATATTTAGATATATAAATTATTTTTGATACAGAAAATCATTCTCACTATATAATTGCATTAACTCTACTATAATTAACTTTATTATTCCACAATAATTTTTTCTGCATCTGATTTACGAATTGATAGTTCATAATCTCTAACTGTTATTTCAATTGGGTCTCCAAGAGGAGCTACTTTTCTCACAAATACATCAACACCTCTTGTAATTCCCATGTCCATTATACGTCTTCGTGTAGCTCCTTCTCCTTCTAATTTTTTAACTTTTACAGTTTCCCCACACTTAATATCCTTTAGCTTGTTCATATTACTACCTCCCTATATTATTATTCTACTTGCCATTTTTTTATCTAATGCAATTCTAGTATCCTTTACATCTATTATTAAATTACCATCTATCTTAGAAATTATTTTAACATTTGTTCCTACTACAAATCCTATGCTATTTAAAAATGTTCTTGTCTTATCACTTCCTGAAATCTTCTTTATAACTACTTCTTCTCCTATATTTGATAATACTAATGGCATACGATATTCCTCCTTATACTAATTTAAATTTATATGTAGACTTTTCCTTCTATTTAAATTCTAGTATCTTATTTTTAAATTGTGGTTCATTAAAATGATTACCTATTTTTTTCCTTCTTTTTACAATTCTTAATTTTGATTTAAGTCTATCATAATAGTATAGTTTTTGCAAGTGATTATTGTATTCTTTTGATTTTTTCTCTCAATTAATTTTATTCCTCATACAAATCTTATTTATCTTAACATAATTTTTATAAAATAAAGATGCTTTTAGATAGTATCTTTGACTATCTAAAAGCATCTTTATTTTTCATCTATTTTATATTTATTTATATACTTAATTCTTACTTGGAAACATTTTCATTATTACTTTCATCTTTTTCTGTAAAAATGTCTTTATCTAATTTTAAAATATCAACAAACAAATGTATTTTGACATACTCTCTTCTTCTATGTATGAGAGTGTGACAAACAAAGTTTAAATTCTATTATAAATAATTATATTCTCTATTAACTTGAATATTTAGATAGAAACTCTATTTGTTGAAGATTAAATGTTTGTGTATGAATATTGGAATAATTTTTTGAGTATGTATCAACAAAACCATGATTTGCATCTGCGATTTCAATTTGAATATTTTGTTTTTTGGCAAGAAGTTGAGAGGCAACAAACTCAACATCAAATGAATCGTATTTTGCAAATACTAATAAAACAGGACATTTTGGAATTATATCCATATAATCTCTAATTCGAGAACCATAACAGCAAATTATTCCATCACATAAGGAATTTTCACTGCATCTCCATGCAATTGTTGCACCTACACTATATCCAATAACGAATACATGCTTATATTTTAATTTTAAATCATTTATAAGTTTTTCTACTTTTTCATAGATATTAAATCCTATATTACTTATAAAAAAATTATATGCATCTTGAGCTTTTAAATAAGAAAAAACTTTCCCGCTACCCAAAAGTTCAGGGCAAAATACATCATATCCATCTTGATAGTATTTTTCACAAATATCCTTTATAAAATTGTTAACTCCATAAATTTCATGTAGCACTACAATAGCTATATTACTTTTATGTGTATACTTAATCAGTTTATCCACCACCTTTATTAAATAGTCAATATTTTTATACTTAGTTTAATGTATTCCTATATGTATGTCAATTTACTGTTTTAGAATCTAATTTACTCAAAAAGGAGTATTTCACTCATAATCTTTAAAAACCATGAATGGAATACTCCTAAAAGTTTACTTAATTTATATTAAATTTATTTTCCAAAATATCTATTTAATAATCCTAAGAATGCTTTACCATGTCTAGCTTCATCTTTACACATTTCATGTACTGTATCATGTATAGCATCTAATCCTAATTCTTTAGCTTTTTTAGCTAATTTTAATTTTCCATCAGTTGCACCATATTCAGCGTCAACTCTAACTCTTAAGTTTTCTTTTGTATCTGCAACTACAACTTCTCCAAGAAGTTCTGCAAATTTAGCAGCATGTTCTGCTTCTTCAAAAGCTATTCTCTTATAAGCTTCTCCAACTTCTGGATATCCTTCTCTATCAGCTTGTCTACTCATTGCTAAATACATTCCTACTTCTGTACACTCACCAACAAAGTTAGCTCTTAATCCTTCGATTACTTCCTCATCTACACCTTGAGCTACTCCTATTCTGTGCTCATCAGCCCAATTCTTTTCGCCTTTCATTTCTTCAAACTTATCAGCTCCAACTTTACATACTGGACATTGTGCTGGTGCAGCATCCCCTTCATGTATATATCCACATACTGTACAAACAAATTTTTTCATAATTAATTTCCTCCTAATATTTTATATATCAAATTTAATTTTTTATTTTCTAAGTTATTCTATATATACCCGTGTCATATACCTTCAAACAATTTTTTTTAAAATTTTTTATTAATTTTTAATTTCGATTTGTCAGCAGTATATTTCTGTAGTAATGACCTTTGAGTTTCATTAGCTCTTTATGATTTCCAGATTCTACAATTCGTCCATTTTCTAAAACTATTATATTGTTACAATTTGATATAGTACTTAGTCTATGAGCTATAATTATACTAGTCTTTCCATAAGTCACATTATTTATTGCATCTTGAATCTTAGCTTCAGTTGCTATATCTATATTACTCGTAGCTTCATCCAAAATAAGTATTGGTGCATTTTTTAATACCGCCCTAGCAATACTAATTAATTGTTTTTGCCCCTCACTTAAATCCTCACCCCTATCTGATAAAACAGTCTCATATCCTCCATGCATTTTAATTATAAACTTGTGTAAATTTGCTATTTTACTAGCAGATATAACCTGTTCATCAGTTGCTGTTAGGTTTCCATACCTTATATTTTCCATAACAGTGTCATTAAATATATAACTTTCTTGTGGAACTACTCCAAAATAATTTCTTAAACAATTCCTATCAACTGAATATATATCATTCCCATCTAAAAATATCTTCCCTTTTTCTACTTGATAGAAATTTGTAATCAGATTTATAATTGTCGTTTTTCCACTGCCAGTTTCTCCTATTATGGCATTTGATGTTCCAGCCTTGATTTTTAAGTTTATATCACTTAGAATATTCTTTTTTGAGTCATATGAAAAACTTACATCTTTAAATTCAATATCTCCATTTATAAAAGATTTTTTTAAATTATTATTTTTATTGTTGTAAATGTCACTTTTAGTGTTACTATTTATTTGTTCTTCTTCTTGCTCATCCATAACTTCAAAGACTCTTTCACATCCTGCTACAGCTGAAAGCAATGTATTAAATAAGTTAGCTAATTCATTTAAAGGTCTTGTAAATTGTCTTACATAACTTAAAAAACTTGCTATAACTCCTATAGTTATAACGTCTTTAGACGCAAGTACTCCACCTATAATACATATAATTGCAAATCCTATATTACTAATTACGTTCATAATAGGCATTAAAAGAGATGTATAAATCTGTGATTTAAGTGAAATACTCAAAAGCCTATCATTGATTGCTTTGAAATCACCTACAGATTTTTTCTCATAATTAAAAGCTTTTACTACATTTATATTTGATATCATTTCTTCAATATGAGAATTTAGTTTTCCTAATTCTACTTGTTGTTGCTTAAAAAAAACTCTAGTCCTCTTTGCAATGAAATTGCTTAGAAACATTACTATTGGTATTAACACGATACTGCAAAAAGTTAAAATAGGGCTTAATATAAACATCATAATGAAAGTTAGCAATATGTTCAAAATTCCTGTAATTAATTGTACTAATGAAGTTGAAATACCTGTACTAATATTATCAACATCATTTGTTACTCTACTCATAATATCTCCAGTAGGACTCTTATCAAAGAAAGTTATTGGTAAATTCCTGAATTTTAGAAATAAATTACTTCTCATATCTCTAACTATGCTTTGAGATAATCTAGCTGTAAATATCCCCTTGAACAACTTAACTAAAAATTCAATTATATAAAATAAAAGTAAAATAAGTATTCCTTTTAAGAAAATAGACTTTGAATATATATCAATATTTATTATGTCAACTACTTTTCCAAGAGTATATGGTATTATAGTTGATATAATTGAATCAATTATTACTAGTAAAAAAATTAATCTAGTAATTTTTTTATCTTTTTTAAAGTACATAAAAACTCTTTTAAATGTTTTTTTAAAATCTTTAGGCTTTGCTTTTTTCTTTAGTCTACTCACCTTTTGATTTCCAGTACTCAAATTCAATACACTTCCTCCTTAATTTACATCTTCATTTACTAGATTTTGCAACTCAAAAATCTTTTTATAAGTTGGAGAACTAACCAGTAAATCTTCATGTGCAGCAAATCCAACCACCTCTCCCTCATCTAAAACTAAAATCTTATCACAGTCAATTATAGAACTAATTTTTTGTGAAATAGTTATAATAGTACATTTCTTGTTTTCATTTTCTCTTAAATTATTTATATAATCTTTTATATTTTTCCTTATAACTGTTTCTGTATTGATGTCCATCGCACTAAAACAATCGTCAAGAATTAATATTTGTGGTTTTTTTGCTATAGCTCTAGCTATTGTAACTCTTTGTCTTTGTCCTCCTGATAGGTTTTTACCCCTTTGAAACAAAACTTCATCATAAGAATTTTCAAGTTTTGTTATAAATTGATTTGCATTTGCTATTTCGCATGCTTTTACAACATCTTCTTTACTTATATCTTTACTTCCCATAATTATATTTTCTGATATACTCTTTCCAAACACACTGCTATTTTGAAAGACTACACCTATTTTTTCTCTTAAACTATCTTTAGATATACTGTATATGCTATGCTCTCCAATCTTAATATCTCCTTTATCAACTATATATAGTTTTTGGATTAAATTGACTAAAGAAGTCTTTCCTGAACCAGTTTGACCAATCACGCCAATATTTTGCCCTTCTTTTATTTTAAAAGATATGTCTTTTAATATCTTCTCATCTATATTTTTATTATACGAAAAATCTACATTTTCAAAAATTATATCACCATTTATAAATTCTAACTCTCTTTCTTTAGCATCTAAATCAGTATTTTTGATAATTACTTCTTCATTCTCATCAATTAGGACTTCACTTATTCTTTCATAAGAAGCTTTTGCTCTCACAAAAACATTAAAAACGTGTGAAATCATTATAAGTGATGTTAATATTCTAGTCATGTAGTTTACATAGGCAACTATAATTCCAATTTTAATTTCTCCAGAATAAATTAAATATCTCCCAATTAGCAATATTATTATTATAGCAATGTTAATAATTATTGTAATTGTTGGTCTAAAAAATGACATCATTGTTGTGGCTTTTCTACTATTTTGAAAAAGTTCATTATTTAATTCTTCAAAACGTTTATTCTCATAATCATATCTACAGAATAATTTAACTACCTTTATTCCACCTAAAAACTGTCTCAATTTTGAGTTTATCTTATCTGTACTTTCTTGTACTTTTTTAAACAACTTATATCCAATCTTCATGTTAAGCAATATTATAATAAATATAATTGAAACTGCAATTAAAATAATTATTGACATTTTTAAATTTAATTTTATCGCTATAATTAAACTTCCTATACACATAATTGGTGATTTTATAAAAACTCTCATCATTCCATGAACAAATAATTGTATCTGATTAATATCATTAGTAATTCTTGTTATTAGTGAGGCTCTACCAAATTTATCTACTTGCTTCAATGAAGATGTATTTATCTTTTCAAATACATCCTGTCTTAAATCATAAGAAAAACACTGAGAAACTCTTGCTGAGATTATACTTCTTATTATTGAAAATACTGCTCCTAAAAAAGTTATACCTATCATTAATGCTCCCGTTGATAATATGTAATCTAAGTCCTTATTTGAAACCCCTATATCAATTATTTTAGCCATTATAGTTGGTTGTGCCAAATCACAAAAAGCTTCCAATGTTAAGAAAAATATTGCTGTTAAAAACAACACTATATATTTTTTTATATATTTTTTAAAATACCTCATTCAACCATCCCTTCATAGTATTTTCTAACTATTAAAAGTATATCACAATCAATAATTTAATTGATTATATCAATTATAAATATTTGATTTATTCTTAATTTTTATACTATATATTTTATAAATTATTTGTTTTTATTTCCCATATTTATATATATTTATAGCATACTATTATATATAATATATATGTATTAAAATTAAGACAAAACTTTAACTTTACTATTTGTGTAAAAAGTAATATAATTTAAAATTGATTATAAATCTAACTTTTTTATCTATTAAAATATTCAGGAGGTGAGAGATTTGAAAAAAACAAATGGTTTAAAAGAAATTTTAAACTGGAATAATATGAAAAATTTAAGACCTTCAAAGGGTTTAAAAAATATATTAGAAATTTTTAAAAATGACCTAAAAGATATACGTGGAAATTATGCAGTACTTATAATAGTTGTAGGACTTGCTTTTTTACCATCTTTATATGCTTGGTTTAACATAAAAGCATCTTGGGACCCATATGGGAGTACTGCTAATATGCTTGTAGCAGTAACAAATGAAGATAAAGGTAATGAGATAGCAGGACAGAAAATTAATATCGGAGACCAGTTAATTGAACAACTTAAAGATAATAAAAGTTTAGGTTGGCAGTTTGTAGATGAGAAAACGGCTCTTGAAGGTGTTAAAAAAGGTACTTATTATGCATCACTTAAGATTCCAAAGAATTTCACAAAAGATTTAACTTCCCTAATTACAGATGATGTCAAAAAGGGTGAACTTATCTATACAGTAAATGAAAAGATAAATGCAGTTGCACCAAAGATTACTGACAAGGGAGCTTCTGCAATACAGTTACAAGTTAATCAAACAATAATAAAGACAGTGAGTGAAATAGTTCTTGGTGTATCAAATGGAGTTGGTGCAGGAATTGAACATGGGCTTCCAAAACTAACAAAAGTTGAAAACTCTCTTATGGACCTTCAAAAAAGATTTGACCATATAAATAAAACGGTCGATTTAGCTGCTGATGCTACTTCAAAATTATCAGGTACAGTTAGAGATATTAAGGCTGATTTACCTACAATTAAAAAGACTTTAAATGATACAAAATTATTATCAAGTGATGTAAAAAAATTCTTAGAGGATACAAATAACAATGTAGATGAACTTTCTCCTCTTATAAAGTCTGATTTAAATTTAATGGTTGACCTTTCATCTTCTGCTTCTTCTCTTACATTAAATTTAATTGATGCTGTAAACAGTGGAAGTGAAGATGTACCAAAATTGATAGACAATTTATCAGAAAAGCTTTCTAACTTACAATCTTTAAATGATACTTTAGAAGATTTTTTAACTAAATTGAATCAGCTTACATCCAACAATAGACTGGATGATGTAATAAATAGCCTTGAAGATTCCAGCAATAAAATAGATTCTTCTATATCAACATTAAATGATATTAAAGATAAGGTTATATCTGGGCAACAGCCATCTATAAGTGCCTTAAATAATGTTTTAAGTTTATCAAATGGTATAGGAAGAATTAATTTAAATATTTTGAATAATTTTGACTCAAAAATATCAAAACCTATAAACAGTATATTTGAAAAAAGCATAAATGTAGCAAATGATATAATTACTGTTTTAGATAAAGCAGAAGCAAAACTTCCAAAGGTTGAAGAAATTCTTACTACTTCTTTAAGTCTTTCAGGAAATGCACAAGAAAGTATATCATTAATAAGAGAAAAACTTCCTTTGGCAAAAGGAATGTTGGATGACTTAGTTGATACTTTAAGTAAAATTAGCAATGGCGAGGATATGAAAAAATTAGTTAACTTACTTGAAAGTGATATATTGACAAAATCAAACTTTTTAAAGGAACCTGTTGAAGTAAAGACAGAAAAATTATATCCAATTGCCAACTATGGTTCTGCAATGACACCATTTTATAGTGTTCTTTCTACATGGGTAGGTATATTACTGCTTTCAGCATTATTATCTACATCTGTACATGGAAACTATAAACCTTATGAGATTTATTTTGGAAGAGGACTTACTTTTTTAAGTATAGCCCTCGTTCAAGGATTTATAATTGGAACTGGAGATATATTATTATTAGGAGTAACAGCAGAACATCCAATTTTACTAATAATTCTACTCATGTTTACTAGTATGGTGTTTAATTTTATAGTTTACTCTTTAGTGTCTGTGTTTGGAAATATAGGAAAGGCAATTGCAATAGTACTACTAGTTGTACAGATTGGTTCTTCTGGTGGTACATTCCCTATACAAGTTACACCTACATTCTTCCAAAGAATAAACCCTATAATGCCATTTACTTACGCAATAGGTGCCACAAGGGAGGCTGTTGGTGGTATATATCCTCCAAATTTAATTAAGGATGTATTAGTATTACTATTATTTATGATTTTGTTCATCTGCTTAAATGTACTTTTAAAAGGGCCTATAAATAGAGTTATAAAACCATTTAACAAAAAATTTGGTGATAGTAATTTAACTGGACATTAAACACTTGATTATATCTTTAAAAATCCTATAAAAATAATCTATAGTTTAAGTTTATATTAAAGGTAGTAGCTTCTCAGTTACTACCTTTTTCTAGTTAATAGACTATCCCTCACAATTACTTATAAATGACTGATATTCATTCATTGACTTTCAAAATCCCATATGCTATTATGTACTTGAAATCAGAAGGAGGATGCTATATGCCACGTATTACTAAAGAACCTAATGAGCGTAGACAAGAAATTTTAGATACTGCAATGAAGTTATTTTATGAAAATGGATATGAAAAAACTTCTATTACTGATATTGCAAAATATATGAATGTTGCACAAGGTTTATGTTATCGTTATTTTCCATCAAAAGAAATCTTATTTGATAGTGCTATAGATCAGTATGCACAAACTTTAGTAGATAAAATGCTATCTATACTAAACGATAAAAATAAAACATTAAAACAAATAATTGAAGAAGTACCAACATTTATTGATATAGAAACTGATGATAATCTTTATTACAAAATATGTCATGGAGAACAAAACAAAAAAATTCATGACCAGTTATCTTTAAAAGTCTGTGAAAAGCTTGTGCCAATTGTAAAAAAACAAATTGAACTAGCTCATTTGCGAGGAGAAATTGATGTTCCTGATTCCGATACAACAGCATACTTTTGTGTATACGGTCAACAAGGTATATTACTACGTAATGACATTTCTAATGATGAAAAGATAGAAAGAATTCGTTCTTTCCTAACTCATCTTATGAATATTTAAATATATCCCTACTCAACAATCAGAGATACATATATTTTACAAATATAATTTTGTATTACATTCCATCTTTTACTTCTATATCTAAAGATACACAGATTGACACTTTTTATACCACTCTGCATATCTTTAGATAAACTTGTAGTTACATTAATCCTTTGTAATTCTCTTCCTCTAAAAAATAAATATAACTTTTACATATATTCTAGCTTTATTTTCTTTAAATAAAAATATGCCTTTATAATTTATAAAAGCATATCATAAAAATTTAATATTAAATTACTTCACCTAACATAACCTAAGTATTTAATTCATATAATCAGTTATTCCAGATTTTAAGTTATACAAATGCTTAAAACCTTCCTCGGCTAATAAATTACATGCTGTAACACTTCTGTGACCACTTCTACAATAAACTATTACCTTTTTATCCTTATATTCATAAATTTCATCTATATTATTAATTAACTCTTGTAAAGATATATTTATCGCATTTTCTATTTTACTTTCATTAAATTCATCTTTAGTTCTTACATCTAACAATAAAACATCTTTTTCATTTTTCATCATTTCCTTAAGTTGATTTTTATTTATAGTTTTGTACATAATTTAAGATTCCTCCATTTTATTTATATATTACTTATACCCTTTATTTTTTATCAGATAACAAAATATTGTATTTTTATTTTTCTCATATATATAAAATGTATACTTATTATAAATACACTTTTCTTGAACAATAATCTGTTGATTAAAATAATTAAGAATGTTATGCTAATTATAATTATTAAAAGGGAAAAGAGGTAATTTAATATGTTTAAGCAAAGATTATGTAAGTTATTATCTAGCACATTGGTACTTAGTATGTTATTTACTGCTACTCCAAGTATTACTTTTGCTGATAATGACACAAACAATATCTCCGATAAGTATCAAAGCTCTGATATAGAGTTAAATGATTATAGTAAAGGTTCGGAGTCTTACACAAAAACTAGAGCTCTTGCTAAAGAGAAAATTCAAACTTTACTATCTAAATATGGTGCTGTAAGCGCTCAATATGCTCTAATTGATAATGGTAAAATTGAGATTTCTGGAAATGGTGGAGTATACAGCAAACAAGATAATAAAAATTTAACTAAGGATAATATGTATAATATTGCCTCTATCAGTAAAGTATTTACTACTACAGCTGTTATGAAGTTGGTTGAACAGGGAAAAGTAAATTTAGATACTCCTGTTGTAAAATATATACCTGAATTTAAGATGGCTGATGATAGATATAAAGAAATCACTCCAAGAATGTTATTAAATCATTCATCAGGGTTAATGGGAGGAAGTTTAAAAAATGCCCTTTTATTGGGAGACAATGATTCTTATAGCCATGATAATTTCTTGGAAGAATTAAAGAAACAAAGATTAAAAGCTAAGCCAGGAGCTTTTTCCGTTTATTGTAATGATGGATTTACTTTAGCTGAAATTTTAGTAGAGAAAGTATCTGGTATGTCATTTACTAATTTTCTTGATAAGTACATAAATAATCCACTTAACTTACAAAACACAAAAACTCCAGAAAATAGCTTTGATAGTTCAAAACTTGCAAAAGCCTATGTACCTTATTGGGAAGATGCAGTTCCACAAGATAACTTTAATACTATAGGTATGGGTGGCTTATATTCAAGTGCAGAAAATCTATGTACATTTGCACAAACATTTATGAAAAAATCAAATGGAATTCTTTCTCCTGCTTCAGTAAAAGCTATGGAAAATAAAGAATATTTAAATGGTCTATGGCCTGAGGGAGAAGACTCTATCCTTGGATATGGTTTAGGATGGGATTGTGTCAACACTTATCCATTTAATCAATATAATCTAAAAGCACTTACAAAAGGTGGAGATTCTTTATTATTCCATAGTAATCTTACAGTGCTTCCAGATGAAAATATGGCAGTTGCAGTTGTTTCTTCTGGTGGAAGTAGTCAACTTGACGAAGTAATCGGTCAAGAACTTTTACTATCTGCATTAAAAGAAAAAGGTAAAATTAAAGAAATAAAACCTGATAAAACATTTAGTAAGCCACAACAAGTCAAAATGCCAAGTTACTTAAAAGAAAATAGTGGACTTTATGCTTCTTCAAATATGCTAAAAATCGATGTTAATGATAATGGTACTCTAACAGTATCTTCTCCATACATAGAAAATGGACCTGAAGATAAATATGTATACATAGGTCAAGATAGATTTGTATCTGAAAAAGGTAATAGTTGCCTAAAATTTGTAAAAGAAAAAAATAATATCACATATTTAAATATGAGCTCTTATGATGATGTTCCTGGATTAGGTCAGACAGCAAGTTTATACTACGTAGCTCAAAAGGTAGATGACAATGATATATCAGATAGTGTCAAAGAAGCATGGGAAAAAAGAGGTGAAAAAGGCTACTATATAGTGGATGAAAAATATAGTTCTCAACACTATATGCTTGGTTCTGTTAAAGCAATTCTTGGTGTTTCTGATAAAACTCCAGGTTTTTTAGCTAATACTAAAATAATAGATGAGAATAATTCAAATGCTTTTATAGAAATACCTGGTGTAATGGGTCGTGATTTGAGTGATATCAAACTGTATAAAGAAAATGGTACAGAATACCTAAAATTTGCAACACAAACATATGTAAGTGAAGATTCCCTAACTAATTTATCATCAGAAAAATCTTTTACATATCAAATAGATTCAAAGGGGTATGCAAAATGGTACAAAATTGGCGATGATATAGCAAATAAAAAAATAGAAGTTAATCTTCCTCAAAATTCATCTTTTGCAGTTTATGATGATAAAGGAACTCCTGTAAATTACTCTTTAGTGACAAAGAATAATAGAGTTAGATTGCCAAAAGGAGGCGTAATAGCTTTCTTAGGAAGTCCAAATGCCAAATTTGAAGTTACATACCAAGATGAAGTAAATGCAAATGCATTAACAGGAACTGATAGATATGAAACTTCTATTAAGATAAGCCAAGCAGGTTGGGAAAATGCTGAAAATGCCGTTTTAATAAATGATTCTGCAATTGCAGATGCTTTAGCTGCAACACCATTTGCATATAAAAAAGATGCTCCTATATTGCTAACTGGAAGCTCTCAAATAAATGAAAAAACTTTAGCTGAATTAAAGAGATTAAAAGTTAAAAATGTATATGTAATCGGTGGTGAAGCTTCTGTAAACGAAAAATCTTTAGATACTATAAAGTCAGATAATATGTCTGTATCTAGAATTTCAGGAAATGATAGATATGAGACTTCTCTAAATCTTGCTAAAGAATTAAAAGGAATTAGTAATGTATCAAAAATATCAGTAGTTAATGGTGAAAAAGGATTAGCAGATGCAGTAAGTATTGGTGCAGCATCAGCTCAAAATGATATGCCTATAATACTTACTAATGAAAATAGTAATATAACTGAAATAAATAATTTATTCAAAGATAAAAAAATAGATAAATCTTATATAATAGGTGGAGAATACACAGTTTCTAAAAATATAGAAAACAAACTTAAAAATCCACAAAGAATATCAGGTAGTACTAGAAATGAAACAAATGCAAAAGTAATAAAAGAGTTCTACAAGGATTCTAATATAAATAACCTATATGTAGCTAAAAATGGAATCAATAAACAAGATGATTTAATAGATGGTTTATCTGTTGGGGTTTTAGCTGGAAAAACTAAATCTCCTGTAATACTAGTAGGAAATTTACTAGACTATAGTCAAAAAGAACTATTTAAAACTATGAGATTTAAATCAGTAACACAAATTGGTGGAAATGGAAATGAAAATTCATTTAAACAAATTAAAGAAATAGCTTAATATTTTAAAACGGGCTATATTCAAATAATTTTATTTGAATATAGCCCGTTTTTATTACAATTATAAAATTAATCTTTATTTATCATTCATACTTAGTAATTTATCTAAGTATACTGACTTTAGCTGCTTACTAGCCAAAGCTTTTTTAGCTGGTTCAAGTTTTAATATAGCTGATAGTATCGCTCCCATAGCTCTATGACTAGCTAAAGCATTATTATCAAAAATTAGATTTTGTAATTGCCCTTTCTCGATTGCCATGAGAACTGCTCTATGTACTGAATTTGCAGGAGTTATTATTTTTTCATCTCTCTTTAATAGCATAATACTATTTTTGTGACAATTTCTAACACAAACGCCACAACCTAGACATCTATCCTCATCAACTTTTATATATTCTTTATCATTTTCTTTTACTTTACTTATTGCATCTATTGGACATGCAGATATACATTTACCACACTTTACACAACTTTCATGGTTTATATTTGGTATAAAACTAGTTGTTTGTACTGGGTGAAGATTTCCAAATCTTTTTGCTGCTACTAGCGCCTCACAACAGCAACCACAACAATTACATATAAATGTAACTCCTTTTCGAACATTTTCTCCACATTGAACTAAATTATGTTCATATGCTTGATGAAGTAATTCCTTACATTCTACTTTATCTACACGTCTTGCAAATTTATTGTTTATTAAAGAATTAGCTACATTGTCAAATGTCATACATATATCCATAGGAGCATCACAGGCTTTTCCAACGTGTTGCATTCTATGTCTACAATAACACATGCTTATACCTATATGAGTCGATTCATCAATTATATGAGTAGCTCTTTCATAATCTAAAATACTTACTTCATTATCATTAGTCAATACTTCTTCTTGAACGTAAACTCTTCCAAGTTTTGTTTCTGTTGAATAAAATAAATCTTTAATAAAATCTTCTTCTACATTCATATACTGATAGTAAAGTTCTGATAAAAGTTTTTGGTCTATATCGTGTCTTGTTCTCATCATGGCAAACTCAAAAAAACCAGCCATTGGAGGAGGCATTATATATTTTTTACCTTTTTTATCTTCTATATCTAGTATTAGTGCCCTGCTAGCTAGCTTATCTAGCACCCTATATGCTTCACTTTCACTTATACTCCAAATTTTAGCTGCTGTTTTTACTCTAAAAGGCTTTATTGGAAGTTGTGCCACTAATTTTGCCTCTTGTTCTGTAAAAAGTACATTTAGTATTTTATATAATGTATCAGAGGGTGGAGCACCCTGTGGAAATTTATTTATTCTTTCCTCTAAGCTTTTATACATGTTTTTAGCAGTTATATGAGAAATAGTAATCACCTTCTTTTTCTTTTGTTTTCCAATATAATCAAATATCTTTCTTTATTATCTAAACTCCTACTTTATATAATACCAATTCTTTCTAAATAGTTAAATACCTCTAGCAATTTATTTATTAGATTTCTTATATAAATAAAAACCGTTTAATCAGCATAATTATAGTTTATACCAATTAAACGATTTTAATAATATTTTACATATCTATAAATTATTTTTATAGTATTTTATATACTTTCCTTTCTTATATTATCTATTATATTCTCCTTATTTAATTTGTTCATAGGTATATATGCTGCTATAAAGGTTATTATAAAAACACTAACTATGCATATGCCAATTGCTGTCCATGGTATAACTGTAGAAAATTCAATTACACCTGAAACTAATTTATTCATAATTAATATCAACCCAATACCAATTGGTACGCCAAACAATAAAGATAAAATACCATAGATAAAACTTTCTAAGTATATCATTTTTCTAAAACCTACAGGAGTAACACCTATTGATTGTATTATTGCTAGTTCTCTTTTTCTTAGATTTATACTTGTACTTATTGTATTTAGTATATTTGTAACACTTACTAGAGATATCACTACTATAAACCCATATACAAAAACTTTAATAGCTTTTAAATTTTGCTTTTCACTTTTGTCACTTGTATTTTCATCATGAAAATTGACATTATTTTTCTTAGCCAAAGACTCTATACTCTTCCTAGTCTGAGCACTTCCCCCTGAGTCAATAAAGACAATACCTTTCTCTAACTTTAAATCCATATTTTCAGCAACCTCATCATAAGTTAAAAATTGCAATCCCATATTTTGATAACCCATTCCTAGACGTTTTTCATCTGTTATACCAAGAATTTTTATGTTTACTTTTTTCTTTGAATCATTTTCGCCAGTATATTCACAAGTTACAGTATCTCCAACTTTGTAATTAGTTAACTCTATTACGCCTTTCTTACCCTTTGATTCAAAGTAACTTTTTCTAACAAATATCACTCCATTTTCTTTAATCGCTCTTTCTTTATCAAAAGAGCCTTTTATTAAGTTTTTTGTTTTATTTTGTATTGCAGTTTCTCCAGGAAAAATTAGTTCGTTGTTGTTAAACTCATATACATAACTATCTCCAACCTTACGTTGTTGATAATAATCCTTAATTAGATTTTCTTTAGATTTATTTATTTTATCCTTATCTACTCCTATAGAAATATACTCTCCTACAGCTACTTCAAAGTTTTTTATTCCAGATATATTTTTTAGTTTATTTATAGTATCATCCATAGACTTAGATATTTGTCTTGAACTTAAATATAAATCGTAGTTTCTTTGAGAATTTCTGATTTCTTCACCTTTTAAGAAATTCGCCATAAATCCGCTAAAAGATATAAATATTACTATACTTACTATTAAAGAAAAAAGTGTCACAATAAATTTCTTTCTATTTCTTCTTACACTTTTATATGCAAGTACACCTTCTGTTCCAAAAACTAATTTAATAAGTTTCGAATTTTTAACCTTACCTACTTTGTAATCTCCACTACTTCTTATTACACTAAGAGGAGAAATATTAGAGGCTGTTATTGCAGGTAGGAGAATTGATATAAAAATTGTAAGTAAAACAATTATTATACTGATAATTATTATTAATGGATTATATACTATTTGTAAACCCATCTGTGATACAACTGATTCTGTAAGATATTTATTTATAGCTTTAAATACTAAATCTATAGCTACTGTTCCAGACAATAGTCCTATTGGTATTCCAATACAGCTAATTATAATACCTTCAATAAAAACTAATCTTTTAATTTGATTAGTAGTAGCTCCTATAGAATTTAATATTCCAAACTGCTTTTTTCGTTCAGTTATAGAAATACTAAAAGAATTATATACTGTAGCAATTGTACATATAATTACTAAAATAGTTACCATAGTAATTATAGCTTTTATAGAACTATTTATATTTGCATACTTACTAGCTCCTTGTAATCTCAATAAATGTTCATTGTATTTTATCATTTCAGAGTTTGATGCTTTATCTTTATTTGTATATATATTATTACTTATTTTTCTTGTTATTTCATATATATCTTTAGGATTTTTTGCTGTTATTGATATATTCACTGTCTCTTTATTATTATCTATAGGATTAAAGTAAGTTAAACCAGTAGCAACTTGGTCAGTTAGTTCAAATCCTGGCCTTTTGATTATACCTACAATTTTAAATGTCTTTTCTTTTTCATTGGCAATATAATCGCCTTCATGAAATACACTCATATCATCAATTTTTTTGTTATTACTATCAAACATATCACCTACTTTTAAGGTTATCTTATCTCCTATTTTTAGCTTTTTCTCCATAAGATTAACTATGTTTTCACTTAAAATAATTTCTCCATCTTTATCTGGAAATCTACCTTCTTTTATAGAAACTCTATATCCTTCCATAGCATTTTTATCATATTGCTTAACGCTTAATATACCATTTACAGTATCTTCTATTCTAGAGTATCCAAGTTGATTAGTAAGTGCATAACTTTTTATTTCAGCTGATTTTGTTGCATAGTCTATATTTTTTTTGTTTACATTATAGAATTTAGCATGAAAACTCCCATCATTTTTTATGGTTTCTCTTATTTGATAATCCATAAAACTTTCAAATATGTTACCTATACCACAAATTAAAGCAGTGGAAAGTATTATTCCAATTATAGTTACAATAGTTCGTCTTTTATTTTGTTTTAAATATCTAACAGTTAGAGATGTATATAGATTCATTTATATCACCTCATCACTTTTTATAATTCCATCTTCTATGCCTATAATTCTATCCGCCTGAAGTGCTATATTTTTGTCATGAGTTATCATTATTAATGTTTGATTATATTTTTTCACTGATAATTTTAATAACTCTAGTATTTCTTTTGAGTTTTTGCTATCTAGATTACCTGTTGGTTCATCTGCTAATACTATAGATGGTCTATTAATTAAGGCACGTCCTATAGATGTTCTTTGTTGTTGACCTCCTGATAATTGATTAGGAAGATGATTTTCTCTGTTGCTTAGACCCAATGTTTTCATCAAATCATTCAAGTATTCTTTATCAATCTTTCTATTATCAAGCTCTGCTGGAAGTAATATATTTTCTTTGACATTTAAAACTGGAATCAGATTATAGAATTGATATATAAGACCTATATTTCTTCTTCTAAAGATTGCTAAATCCTTAGTTTTTAGATTATATATATCTACATCATTTATATAAACCTTACCACTAGTAGGTCTATCAACACCTCCTAATAAATGTAATAATGTACTCTTTCCACTTCCGCTTGGACCTGTTATTGCTATAAACTCACCTTTTTCTATAGACAAGCTTACATTTTTTATTGCATCGACTTTTGTTTCATTTTTACCATAACTTTTAGTCAGATTTTCTACTCTTAAAATTTCCATAACTACCTCCAATATTTATATTCTATACTTCATATATTAGACTCAAGCTATTACTATAAAGTGAATTAAATATTACAGATTAGTCACTATTATCATCATATATCTTATGAAATGCTATATGAAATTCAGTTCCTTTACCTTTTTCACTATTTACATAAATATCTCCATTTTGGCTTTCTATTATGGATTTTGCCATTGCAAGCCCTATACCTACACTATCCTCTTTTGAACTACTTTTCCCTCTATAGAAACGTTTAAAAATATGTGGTATATCTTTTTTATCTATACCTTCACCATCATCTTTTATTATTAACTCTGAAAATAATGGATTTTCTTTGTAAATTATACTTATATTTCCAAACTCAGGAGTATGTTCTATACAATTTTTTATTATATTTACTAAAGCCTCAACTGACCAATCAATATCACCAACATAAGATACATTACCATTGCCTTCTATACTTAACTTTTGGTTTTTAATCTCCATAGGTATTTTCATTGGTTGGATTGCTCTATGTATAAGTTCACTAAACTTTATTTTTTCTCTCTTAAACTTTATAACTTTAGCTTCTACTTTTGATAATTTAAGCATACTTTTAATCAACCAATCCATACGATTTAGTTGATTTTTTATCTTGTCTAAAAAATCTATTTTCACTTCATATGGTACATCATTATATAATAAATCACTTAGTATGATTAAGGAAGTCATGGGAGTTTTTAACTGATGTGATATATCTGAAATTGTATTATTTAAAAATATTTTTTCTGAATTTAAAAGTTCAACTTTTTCATTAAGAATTGTTGTCATCTTCAATAGCTCTGTTTTTAAAAGACCTATCTGCCCTTCTTGATTTCTATTTTTCATATCAAATTCTTTTCCTTCTGAACTATAGTAAACATACTTAGTCATATCTGATAAATCATTATACATAGTTCTAAAATATTTAAGTATCAACATAAATATCATTATAAAAATTATACAAACTAAGATTATATTTATTTTTATAGTGTTTGAAAGTAATTTGGAAGTAAGAGGCTCAGAATTTATTCTAATAGTTTTGTCATAGTTATACTTACTTAATATTTTCTCACCAAATTCTACATTTTGCATGGACTTTCCTTGTGTTATTATATCTACGATATCACTTTCTAGTTTTGGATACTTGTTAACTAAGGTTCCTATTATAGCTTGATTATTTTTTACAATCGTATTTTTAGTTGTATTTATATTGATTATACCAAATCCAATTGATATAAGAATTACCATCAACATTAAAATAATATATTTACTAAAAAAGTTCTTTACTTCAGGATTATATAGAAACATTATTTTCACTTCCTATCCATTTATAACCTAGTCCTCTTACAGTTTCTATGTAAATTGGTTTACATAAGTCATCTCCTATTTTTTCTCTAAGTCTTTTTATATAAACAGTTAAAGTATTATCACTAACAAAATCATAAGTTACATCCCAAAGCTTTTCTAGTATTTGACTTCTACTCAAAACTGTATTTTTATTCTGTATAAGAATTAAAAGAAGCTTATATTCAACAGATGTCAGAAATATTTCCTTGTCATTTTTATATACTCTAGCTTCTAATGTATATATATTTAAATCTCTATATTTAAGTATCTTCTTATTTTCTTCTGTAGCGTCACCTTTTCTTCTTAAAACAGCTTTTATTCTCGATATTAATTCTCTAATTCTAAAAGGTTTTGTTATATAGTCATCTCCACCTATATCAAGACCCAGTACAATGTTTACTTCTTCATCACAAGCAGTTAAAAATATTATGGGAATCTGAGAAAACTTTCTTACATACTCGCAAAATTCATATCCTGTTCCATCTGGTAACATTACATCCAGTAGTACCATACTATATTCATTAGAAGATATCATTTCTTTTCCACTTGATAAATCCTTTGATATATCTACACTAAATCCCTCTTGCTCCAATGCATACTTTATTCCAAAAGAGATAGTACTGTCATCCTCAACTATCAATAACTTTAACATAACTATTTCCCTTCTTAACATTTTAATTTTAAACTATTTACATATACAACTTTTATTATACACAATTGTTTTAGATACTAAAATATATTTAGAATTACAAAATAGTCATAAACAATTACTAAAAAACATAAAAATAAAAATGCAAGTTGACACTTAACTATTTTGAAAATAGTATAGATTTTTCTCAAGTTAAGCTACAACTCACATTTTAGATATTTAATTTTATATAAACTGGTATTCTCATCTGTTTAACTATTTAAAGCTTACTTTATTCTTCCTCATATTTTTTATATTCTTCTTCTTTATAAATATTATTTTTTTTGTCATCTTCATGTAAATCAATGTCTTTTTTATCATTTTTAACACTATTTACATAATGCATCATTTCTTCTTGAGAAACATGTGGACAATTTTCACAATTTATTCTTCTTGAATTAAATTCTCTTACTTTTTTTTTTAATTCTTCATATTCATAATCTTGTTTTTTATCACTACAATCACATTCATAACCAAACTCATCATATTTATAGTCATTGTATTGATTATTTCCATAATACTCTGTATCAATCATTTGAGACATTTGAGATTTAGATTTAATGTTTTTTATCATCCTATAAGTTGCATATGCACCCACTCCTGTAATCACGGCTCCTGCAAACATCATTGGCTTACTCATTCTATCATCTTTTTTATTCATTTGTCTTTTAATTAAATATGTTAACATATTTTTTCTCCTTTCTGATTTCTATTTATAGATAGTATCTGTATTATTTTGATAAAAATTATGTTATTTTTAAATTACAATTTTTACAAATAATATAAATCATCTTGTAGAATATAAATTTATATTTTGTACTTGATAATGTTTTTTGTGTTATACTATATATATAACAAGTATTTTTATTTATAACGATATTATGGAGGTTTTTTATGATTTTAAATTTAGATTTTAATAGTGATAAGTCTATTTATGTACAAATTAAAGAAGAGATAACTAAAGCTATAGCTTCAGGAGAATTAAAAATAAATGAATCACTTCCATCTGTAAGAAGTATGGCTGAAAATATTGGTGTAAATCTACATACTGTAAATAAGTCTTATAATGAACTAAAAGAAGAAGGATTTTTAAATATTGATAGGCGAAAAGGTGCAATTGTAGCTCAACTTCCAATGGAAACAGAAAATTCAACTCGCCAAAAAAATAGAATTGATTTAGAACTTTTAGTAGCAAAATCTTATTTATCAGGTATCAATAAAGAAGAGTTCTTGACGTTAAGTAAAAATCTATTTGATAAGTATGAGGTGAAATACTATGAATAAGATTGAATGTTTATTTACAATATTTTCAACTTTAATTTTGATGTATGCTACTTTTTATTTTATGCCACATCTTATTGGCAAAAATCACATTTATGGTGTTTCTATAAACCAAGAACATAGAAACTATCCTGATTTTATAATACTTGATAAAAAATTTAAAAAACTTTTATCTATAGGACTCATTGTGATTTTTATTTTAGTTTTAGCTCTAGTTTTTATGTTTGATAAAATAGAATTTTCTTATTCTATTAGTATTATAGGGTTTTTACTATATGAAAGTATATTATATATCTATATTCATAAAGAAGTTAAAATGACTAAATCCAAGTTTTTCACTGAATTAAGTCAGATAAGTGCAGACTCAAAATTAGTAATAGATATGGATTTTATAAATGAAAAAAATAAAATAATAAAAAAATTTAAGATATTGTATTTAATACCAGTATTACTTACTTTTGGAATAAGTATTTTTATATTGCTTAACTATAATCAATTACCAGATTTAATTACTACGCACTCTACTATAACAGGAAAACCTGATGGATTTATGAAAAAATCCTATCTTGGTGTGTTTAAATTAATAGGTCTTGAGTTTTGTATAATGATTTTATTATATATAACTTCTATTGGAGCTATAAAAGCGAGAATTAAAGTAGATACAAATAAAATTGAAGAAAGTAAAACTAAAAACATTAAATATCTAAATAAAATTGGTTATTTGTTTTTTATATTGATGATTATGATGATAGTACAATTCTTTATCGTTTTTTTATCATTAAAAACAAATCCAAATTTATTAACTGTTATAAATATAATAATGCTTTTAGTTATAATTTATTTAATGGTAACATATATTAATTCTCCAAATTTAAAATCCAATTCTTCTTATACTCCAGATAATGATGAAAAGTACTGGATAGGAGGTATTATATATAATAATCCAAACGACCCATCATTTATGGTTGATAAAAGATTTGGCATAGGATGGACTATAAATTTGGGAAATCCGATTGGAAAGATATTATATATTCTTATAGCTATATTTTTAATTTTTTCACTTTTTAGTGTTATAAAATCTCTTTTACTTTAAATACCATAAAAGGTATCTTACTTGTATTATTGGGTATTATATTTTGTAAGATAAGAAATATTTCATATTATCATTGAAATATAGTATTTATATATTACTAGGAATGGAGATTTGCATAATGTTGTCAAAAACTGAAATTAAATACTTTAATGATTGTGCTTCTGAGATACTTTCATCTGAAAAAGTACAACTTATGAGAACATTTCCTCATCATGGCAATGTTTCATGTCTTGAACATAGTTTATCAGTAGCATATTATAGTTATCTATTATGTAAAAAATTGCATTTAAATGTTGAAATTCAAAGCGTTATTAGAGGGGCTCTACTGCATGATTTTTTTCTTTATGACTGGCATTATAAAGGTGATAGAAAGGGATTACATGGTTTTACTCATCCTAAAGAAGCACTAAAAAACGCAAATTTATTCTTTCAAATAAATGAAAAAGAAACAGACATTATTTTAAAACATATGTGGCCACTTACTGTTAGACCTCCTAGATACAAAGAAGCATTAATTGTTTGCTTATTAGATAAATTTTGTTGTCTAGTTGAGACTCTAAGAATACACTCACTACTCTCTCCTTATCACATATAAAATAGGTCTTTGATATTGTTATGATTTAATTTAAAAAGAGGTATTAAGATTACATTTAACTTAATACCTCTTTATTAATTTATTATTTATTTTTGTCATATGCTTATAAAATATAATCTTATCCTTGATAACTTATTCTTCTTATAGAGATACTTACTACTTTAAATAATAACATACCAGCTATTAAGTTTATCAATATTGCTGGTACCACTGCTACCATAAATAACGCTGTGAATGAACCTCCAGGAAGACCTACTATAGCTTGAGCAACTAGTAAAAATAGAGTTCCACTTATAACTGTCCCTACTGGGAATATTATTGTTGCAGCTATTAAATCTTGTTTTTTACTGTTCAATTTTTTCATAAATGGTAATTTATAAATTATATACATTATCATGAACATTATATTTATTGTAATAGTTTTATCAAGTATATTTGGAATCTGACCACCTGGGAATTTAGTTGTTAATGCTGCAAATATTCCTGTTACAATTCCTGCTACCAAACAAATCTTATAATCATCCTTATTTAGTATCATTATTATAAACATCATTGCTAGTGATATATCTGGTTGCATTGGAAGTCCTATAGCAGGTGTAAGTTGATGTATCAATAATCCCATAGCTAAAAGTATTGCATTTAAAGTTAATTTTTTTGTATTTGTTTTCATTGTAATATTTCCCCCTAATTTGTTTAATATTTATTTCATTTTCGTTCCAATTTTCCATATCATTCTCTTTAGCTTTAGAAGTTCATAACATCTCTCTCACCACCTTTTATTTTAAATTATATAATTTCTTTATTAATAGTTTTTGCAAAATAAAAAACTCCGTCCTAAATCAATAGGACGGAGATTATCCGCGTTGCCACCTAAATTATATAAAAAATAAGCTTAAAACTTAATTCTTATATATCTCATTATCAAGTACTTACATACCCTATTCGCTGTAACGTGCGACTGACGATAAAGTCTACTCTCATAAAAATATGATTTCAATTTATTCCTCTAAGGTCCATTCACTATATTCCTTCTTGCTAAGATTCCACCATCCTCAGCTCTCTATGTTGAAGCTAAACATAATTACTCTTCCTTGTCATAGGATTTTTAATTTGCTGTTGCTATTATAATATTCTAAATTTTTATAATTGTCAACTGTATTTTTTATTTTATTTAAAATTTACAAAAAGTGTAGAATAATTTTTATAAATGCTTTAAACTTTTATTTAAATATTGAATTAGGAAGGATGATATTATGTTTAGAGAAATGAGATTAAAAAAGAGAGAAATGACAAAAGAAGATACTATAGAAGTATTAAAAAATGGTGAATTTGGTACTTTTTCTACTATAAGTGAAAATGGCTATCCTTATGGAGTTGCTGTAAATTATGTATACTTTAATGATTCTGTATATTTTCATTGTGCAAGAAGTGGACATAAATTAGATAATATCTCAGCAAATAACAAGGTTTCTTTCTTAGTAGTAGCTAATGAAAGTGTTCTTCCAGATAAATTTAGTACTACATATGCTAGCGCTGTAGTATTTGGAAAAGCTTCAACAGTAGACAATGAGGAAAAGAAAAATGCTCTTGTAGAAATAATAAAAAAATATTCTAAGGGCTTTATTGAAGAAGGTATGAAGTACATAGAAAAAGATATAAATTTGACAACTGTAGTTAAAATAGAAATAGACCATATTTCTGGTAAAGCTTCTCGTTTATAATAATCTAATACGATATAATAAAGTGGCTATATGTATGGTCACTTTAAATATATTTATTTATCATTATTTTTATTAATTGAAAATGCTCAAAACACTTTAAGAAACTTCCTCAATACCTATGTAGATACAACACAAAGTTACTTGTATCCAAGCTGACATAAATTTTTCCACACCCATATAAAAACTTGAAAATAATACAGTCATATATGTCAAATATCAACATAAATTACAGAATTTTTTTGCCATTAAAACTATCAAAAAAAGTAAGTAATTATTGAAAGAGAGGTTGAAAATAATTATGAAATTCAAGAAAAAACCAAAGTTTTTACTCCTCATTACATTTTTAATAATAACTATATTATCAACAGGAGCAACAGCTTTAGAAATCCATACATCATCACAAGTACATGGTGATAGTGATATCAGCAATAGAGGAAATTTCAATACCTCTGCTAATTCCAAGGTAGGTGCAGACTCACAAAAAAGCAGTGATAGCTTACCTCACAATGCACAAAACCTTAATGTTTCTTTAGACATCTGCAATGGAGGAGTAGAAATACTACCAACCTCATCCAACAAAATAATAGCAAATTACAACAACCAATACTACAATATTAAAATGATAGAACAAAACGGAAAATGGGTTGTATCTATATCAGGAAAAACAGCTAAAATGGGCAATTCTAGCTATGTTCAACTCCATATTCCAAATATAAAATGCAATATGGATGTAAATGTGCTTGATGGTAGCTTTAGTTATGATTTACCCGAAAATTGTATTGATGCAATAAATGTTACTTCAAAAGATTCAAGTATAGAATTTACTTCAAAAAATCAATACAAAAATAGCACTATTTCTCTATCCGCAACAGATAAAGAATTTCTTAAATATGGTCTAATTAATTATCCAGACTATTTTACTAAGATGAATAAAGGATTTGAATATAAGAATGGTACGAGAAAAAATCAAATTGACATTTCGCTAACAGGATTTACTAATGTTGATTTTAGAGATTAAAACATAAAAAATTGAAGACTTTAGCCTTCTTTTTCTTTGACTTTCTGTATTCATATTTATATTTTATTGTTTATTTTTCCTTTTGGATATGAGTACATATATCATAGCACTAGGTAAAATTGAACATATTACTCATCCACAAATAATAATTATAAGAACATTATTCTTTTTATTATTGACGTTATTTATACATTGTGATATTCTTTAAGCAAAACACCATTCTGTTTAAGGGAGGATTAAATAAATGGCACGAAAACCTATTTTAGAAGGTGGTAAAAGAGAAGAAATACTTAAATGCGCTTTACAGTTGTTTCTAAAAAACGGTTATGAAAGCACCTCTATTCGCATGATATTAAATGAGGTTGGTGGAGAAGTTGGAATGTTCTACCATTACTTTTCTTCCAAACAAGAATTATTTGATGAAGCCTTAAGACTCTTCATGAAAATGCAAGGAGAGCGAACTTCTAAACTGATGAGTCAGAAATCCGATAAGATTTCCCCACGAATGAGATTGGAACAACTTATAGAATGCTATGACAGCGGAATGGATGAATTTTCGAAATTATCTGATGGAGCTATTCATTGGTCAGTTTTATCATCTATTCACAGCTTAACCTTAGAAGCAATTCTGCCCTCTTTTAGGACAATGATTATTGAAATACTCAGATTAGCAGATAAAAAAGACTTAAGTGAGTCTAAATGGCTTGCGCCATTTGTACTAAAAGGTATCAGTGGATTATTACATGATAAATCATTTGCTGAATTAAGCAAAGAAAAACAGATGCTTTTAATTATAAATTTACTATGCAGAACTTTACAAGTTCCATATAGCTTGTTTGAAGAATAAGAGAATATCGACAATGAACATCTATGTATTAAAATTGAACAATGACATCAAAAGTATATCTGAGAGAAAATGGCATTAAAAACTGATATAAGATTTGGCCTCGTTATTATGAGTAAGCAAAGAAAACTGAGTTAAAAATATAGAAAACACCAACAACTCATAAAAATGTAGTGTTTATACGAGTTTTGGTGTTTTCCTTATTCTTGACTTGCATGAAAATATGATTGGCAAGAATGGGCTGGTATATACCACTCTTTCATGCTTGCCATTTTTAAAAACAGCAAAAATGATGTTTCGTAAAATATCTCAATAAGGCACATATAAATTATACCTACTCTGAATCATAACCCCATTACTGTTCTTCTTAAATACTGATTGAAATTACCATACTCAACTTTTGTCAATGTTTCTGGATAAGACATCAAAATTAACTGATGTCCATTGCATTCTTCATGGTATGGTGGGTGAATATGTTCAAAATCATTTACCTTATATCCAACCCTCTCATAAAAACCTTGTCGCTTGATGGAAATTTTATTAATGGGAGGGTCGATTTCTAGAATAACAGTTTTGCCTCGCTGGTTTAACAGCTCCAAAGCTCTTTTTCCATACTTTTTATTGCGCATTTCAGGATTGATACAGAAATGTTCCACATAAATAAAATTCTCTGTTTCCCAGCATAAAATGATACCAACCATGTCGTTTTCATCATAAATTAAGTTAAATTGATATTCTTCATGACCCATAATTTCTGCTTGTAAAGATGGGTTTCTCTGTTCATGAAAAGGAAAACTTACATTGTATAACTTTATTGCCTCTAAATACAATTTATCTTCATATGTTCTTAGCCTCTCAAAGCGCATTTTGCTATCCTCCTATTATATAAAACAACCTTCGCACCACATCTTTTTAGTCTAATGAAACTCTAATTAGCTCTTATTTAGATTATAATATCTGTCCAAGTATAAAATGAATTGTAAGGTTAAACCATTGCTGAAAATATATCTATTTTTTATATATACTAAGACTGTTTAGATAATCTCTTATACCAAACTTAACATCATCACTTGGTCTTATATCAGAGTTATCTCCTGCTATATGAAGTATTCCATATGCTGGATGACCTCCTCTTACTGTACATGGAACTGATAAAAGCGTCATCCCCATATGTTGAGCAAATATATTCATTGATTGTAAAGCTAGTTCTCCTCCTCCATGTTGTGAACCTGCAGTAGCAAAACAACCAAATATTTTTCCACTTAAAGGTGCTCCTACCCATACATCAGAAAAACTGTCCATAAACATCTTCATTTGACCAGATACATTTCCATAATATGTTGGTGAACCCATAAATATTGCATCATAATCTAGTAATTCTTTTCCAGATTTAATTACATTTATACTTTCAAATTCATCTTTATGTTCCTTTGAATTTATCAAATAGTACTGAGGAAGTGTTTTTGCAACCTCATCACTTACTTTAAATATATCTACCTCTATATTCATTTCTTCAAGTACCTTTTTATACTCCCTTGCTAATAAATATGTACTTCCACAAACGCTATGAAAAATCACTGCTACTTTCATTTTTATCCCCCTAATCAAAATCAAATTTATTTTTTATATAGTGCTTTTATTATCAAGTACCATTAAATGATACTAAATGGATTTAAATATACATTACTTTTTATTGTTTCAATCTCTTCAAATTCATCCAAAAATCTCTTCATAACATGTTTAAATATATCTTCTGTATCAAAATGTCCACAATCTACTATACATATTCCCATATCAAGTGCATCTTGTGCCTCATGATATTTTACATCACCAGTTATTAGAACATCTGCGCCTTGTCTCTTAGCCTTTTTCACAAACTCAGAACCAGCTCCTGTTACAACAGCAATTTTTGTTATCTCGGTATTAAGACTTCCAACTACCCTTATATGCTTCATATTTAATTTTTCTTTTATTTTATTAGAAAGATTTTCTAATGTTGTACTTTCATCAAGTTTACTTATTCTACCTAATCCAAATGTTTTTCCTTTGTTTTCTAGCTTGTACAAATCATAAGCAACTTCTTCATAAGGATGTGCATCTATCATAGAACTTATCACTCCACCTAAATGCTTCTGTGGTACTACAGTTTCAATTTTAACCTCATTTACACTTTCTATATCATTTATACTTCCAAGAAACGGATTTGAGCCTTCTAATGGCTTAAATTGACCTTCTCCTTCTATAGAAAATGTACAGTTACTATAATTTCCTATATGGCCTGCTCCTGAATTACTTAGTGCCTTTCTCAACACTTCTGAATAATTACATGGAGCATATACTGCAAGTTTGTATAAAGTCTCATTTTCAGTGACATCTAAAACTTTTGAGTTATTAAATCCCATAATCTCCATGAAATAATCATTTAGACCATCAAATGCTATGTCAAAATTGGTATGCATAGAATAAAGGGCTATATCATTTTTAATGAGTTTTTGTATAAGTCTACCTTTTAAGTCGGCGCTATTAATCTTATTAATTTTTCCAAATATAAAAGGATGATGTGTAACAATTAAATCAACATTTTGAGATATAGCTTCATTGATTACATTTTCATTGGCTTCTAAGGATACCAGAATCTTCTTTACATCCATATCAAAATCTCCAACTATAAGACCTACATTATCCCAATCTTCAGCTAAGCTTAGAGGATACTTTTTTTCAATTTTTCTAGTAAGACTCTTCAGTAACATATTTACCTCCTATTTATTTTATTAAATTTTCAAGTTTTCTTATTGCTATTTTACTTTCTTCTCTCTTCCTATCTATTTCTTCTCCATGTTTACCTTCTAGTTGATTAACTATAGCACTATATGTTTTTATTTTTTTTTCTACAAAGTCATAAAAAAGAGAATCTTTATTTTCTAAAAGTTTTATTCCAACTTCAAACTGTATCTCATCTTCTATTATAGTATTTTTACCTGTATATTTGGCAACTATTATTTCATATATCCTAAAATCTTCTCTCACTAAAGCCTCTGTTAAAATTTCATATCCATTATTCAGAAGATAGCGTCTAAGCTCTTCTTGTGCCTGCATAGGCTGTAATATCAATTTTTCTATACTATGTGCTACTTCTTTTTTAGCTTCTAGAAGCTCACTTATCAATATACCTCCCATACCAGCAATTATTACTTCTTCAACTTCACCTATTTCTAGTACCTCTATACCAGAACCCAATCGTAAATCGACTTTCTCTAAAAGATTGTTCTGTATGACCTCTTTTCGTGCATTGTCAAGAGGTCCTTTATTAACATCTGCCAACACTGCAAATGGAACTCTTTCCTCCTTTAGCAAATAAACTGGTATGTATCCATGGTCCGTTCCTATATCAGCTATCTTTTTACCATCTGACACCAATGATGCTATTTTTAATAATCTATCTGTTAGTTTCAAAGATATATCTCCTTTCAATCTTTTTATTTGTTCTTGATTTTAAACTAAAACCAAGATAAAAAATAATATAAAATCTCTACCACAAAATAGCCATGAGATATCACTTATCCCATGGCCTTTATTGCAAAAACATTAATGATGTATCTTTTTAATCTAAATAATCTCTAAGTTTTTTTGATCTACTTGGATGTCTTAATTTTCTTAGTGCTTTTGCTTCTATTTGTCTTATTCTTTCTCTAGTTACATCAAACTCTTTTCCAACTTCTTCAAGAGTTCTAGCTCTTCCATCCTCAAGACCAAATCTAAGCTTTAATACCTTTTGCTCTCTATCATTTAATGAGCCAAGTACATCTTCTATTTGTTCTTTAAGTAAAGAATATGCTGCTGCCTCAGCTGGAGCTGGTGCATCATCATCTGGAATAAAATCTCCTAAATGACTGTCCTCTTCTTCGCCTATTGGAGTTTCTAAAGACACTGGGTCTTGAGCTATTTTCATTATCTCTCTTACTTTATCTTCTGTCATTTCCATTTCTTTTGCAATTTCTTCTGGTTTTGGGTCTCTTCCAAGTTCTTGAAGTAGTTGTCTTGATACTCTTATTAATTTATTTATAGTCTCTACCATATGCACTGGTATTCTTATAGTTCTCGCTTGGTCTGCTATAGCACGTGTTATAGCTTGTCTTATCCACCATGTTGCATAAGTACTAAACTTATAGCCCTTTGTATAGTCAAATTTTTCAACAGCTTTTATAAGACCTAAATTTCCTTCTTGTATTAAGTCTAAGAAAAGCATACCTCTACCTACATATCTTTTTGCTATACTTACAACTAGTCTTAAGTTCGCTTCAACTAATCTTTGCTTTGCTATCTCATCACCTTCATGCATTCTTCTAGCAAATTCTACCTCTTCATGTGGCTTAAGTAGAGGAATTTTTCCTATTTCTTTTAAGTACATTCTAACAGGGTCGTCTATACTTATCCCTTTTGGTAAAGATAAATCCACAGTTTCTATTTCTATTGCAGAAGAGTCCTCATGTGAAATTACTTCTGCATCTTCATCTATGTGGCTCATATTTAAATCGTCATCAGTAGCCGAAAAGTCTATATCAGCTTTATAGTTCTTTGTTTCTGTTATTTCTATTCCCAAATTACCTAAAGTTTCATAAAGATTTTCTACCTGATCCTTATCAAGTTCAGTTTCAGAAAAAGCTTCCATTATTTCTGCAAGCGTCAATGAACCTTGCTTTTTTCCTTTTTCTATTAGTGTCTTAGCGGTAACTTTTTTTAACTCTTTTTTATTCGACTTATTTTCCACACTCAAACCTCCTTTCTCTACAAGCTTTTTAAAATTTTATTTATCTCAACTATTTTTAAAGCAATTTCCATAACTTTACCATCTACCTCTTTCATATCATTATTATTTTCTAATTCCTGTTGTTCTTTCAACAAGTTATTAATTTGTTCTTCTAATGAGTTCTTTCTGATATTTGTTATTATTCCTTCTATTTCTTTTGTGTTCTCTAAGTTTATACTATTCAAAGAAATTGAATTTAATTCTTTTAAGTATTCTTCGGATATGTTTAAACTTTTCAATTTGTCAATAGTTATTTTGTCCAATTCTTGATTTTTAATCATGTAATTTAAAATTTCTTTACTTTCATTCAATAAAAAATCACTTTCTTCTACTTTAAGTAGAGCTATTTCTCTAATTTTTTTGTCTTCTAACATTATTTTTATTAGAGTTTCTTCAACTAATTGTTTTCCATCTTGTCTAACTTCGACTTTTTCAATTACTTTTTCTTCTATCTTTTTCTGGTTTTTATTATATGGCTTATTGTAGTTTTTACCATACACTTCCCTTTTTATAGACTCGACATTAATATCTATTTGATTACTTAAATATTTTGTATAAAAATCAATTTCTACAGGACTTGTCAATTGTTTTATAATCTTAGAAGCTTCTTTTGCAAACTTCACTCGTTCTTCATCTTTTTGAATATTGAATTCTTTTTTAAGATGATCTATTTTATATTTTATGTAGTGAGTAGAAACATCCATTGCCTTTTTATAATCACTAAGTCCGTACTTTCTTACAAATTCATCTGGGTCTTTAGAGTCTTTCAAATCCAAAACTTTTACAGTAATACCTAATTTAATAAGTATATCTATAGCTCTTAAAGTCGCTTTTATTCCAGCTTCATCAGAGTCATAAGATATAATAGCAGTATCCGCATATCTTTTTATTAAAATACCTTGTTGTTCAGTCAAGGCTGTTCCAAGGGTTGCTACTACATTTCTTATACCATACTGATAAAGTGAAATTAAATCCATATATCCTTCAACTAAGACTATAGTTTTATTATCTAAATTTTTTCTAGCAAAATTTAGTCCATATAAGTTTTGTTTTTTATTAAAAATTAATGTGTCTGGAGAATTTAAGTATTTTGGTAAAGAATCATCTAGTACTCTTCCTCCAAATCCAATTATATTTCCTCTATAATCAAATATAGGAAACATAACTCTATTTCTAAATTTATCATAGCAATTAGTTCCATCTCTATTTCTTGCAATTAGACCGCACTCCAATAAATCTTGTTTTGTATACCCTTTATTAATAAGAGCATTCATAAGAGAATTCCATGAATCCAAAGAAAATCCTAGACCAAATTTTTTAATTATTTTATCATCTAATCCTCTAATCCTTAAATATTCATACCCAAGATTTTTACTTCCCAATAAGTTTGAAAGATAAAATCTAGCAGCTTCTGTATGAATATCTTGAAACTTTTTAGATTTCTCTATTTTCATTCTAGTTTCTTCATTCATGTTGGTATTAATTTCTATACCACATTTATTTGCTAAAATTTTTACAGCATCCATAAAATCTAAATTTTCCATTTTCATGACAAAATTTATCACATCTCCACCTTCACCACAGCCAAAACACTTATAAATTTGTTTTGATGTATTTATATAAAAAGATGGAGTTTTTTCTCCATGAAATGGACATAATCCTTTATAATTAGCTCCAGATTGTTTTATATTCATATATTCAGATATTATACTTGCTATATCACATCTAGCTTTTATTTCTTCGATAACGTCTTTTATATCATTCATATTATCACCTTCTGGTGTAATTTTTTGTGTTAACATTTCTATTCTACACTATATTCTAAATTTGTCAATCACTCAATATACAGAATTCGACTTTTTTTATTGATATCCTTCTTATTAATCAAAAAATTTTTATTTTTTATGTTAATTACATCAATATTAGATTTTTATTTATGTCAAATAATCTAACTATTAAATTATATATCTATTATCTTATAAATTTACATCAAAACTATCACGAATAAAAAAGAGGCTCTTGCCTCTTTTTAATAAACACTAATTGATTTCATCAAATCTTCAAATTCATCAAAGCAGAGAGATTGAATCCCATCTGATAGAGCATTTTCTGGGTCTGGATGAACTTCTACCATTATTCCATCTGCTCCACATGCAAGTGATGCCATTGACATAGGTTTTACTAAATATCTAACTCCAGTAGCATGACTTGGGTCTACTACAACAGGAAGTCCCGTTTCTTTTTGAATAATCGGTACAGCCGCTAAGTCTAATGTATTTCTAGTATAATCATTGTATGTTCTTATACCTCTCTCACACATTATAATGTTACTATTTCCTTCTATTGCTATATATTCTGCTGCACCTATCCATTCAGTAATTGTTGATGCGATTCCTCTTTTTAACATAACAGGCTTATTTTGTTTTCCGATTTCACTTAAAAGAGTAAAGTTTTGCATATTTCTTGAGCCAATTTGAATTATATCACTGATACTATATAATTCATCCATATCTCTTATATCCATAAGTTCTGTAATAACAGCTATCCCAACCTCTTCTTTAACTGCTTTTAATATTTCAAGACCTTCTTTTTTTAATCCCTGAAATGAGTTTGGTGATGTTCTTGGCTTATATGCTCCTCCTCTTAAAATATTTGCACCATGACTTTTTACAAATTTAGCAGTCTTTAAAAGTTGCTCATAATTTTCTATTGCACATGGCCCAGCTATTACAAGTTTATCTTCTTTTACAGTTATTTCTTTATTATTTGTATTTATCACTATCTTTGAATTATCATTAAATAGGTTTTTTCTCATAACCTACAAGCTCCTTTACTTCTTCTATTTCTTTAGCAGATAGGAGATTTAAATATTCTTTTATTGATTTTTTATTTATTAAAAGTTCCTCATTCAAATCCATAAGTGGTATCAAAACAAAAGCTCTATCTTGAATCCTTGGATGTGGTATTAGTAATCTTTCATCAGTTGAAACTACATCATTAAAAAATAGTATATCTACATCAATAGTTCTTGGACCCCAATGTACTATTCTCTCTCTATGCAATTCTTCTTCTATTTTTTGACAATATTCTAACAACTCATAAGGTTCAAACTCTGTTTCTATCTCTACACACATATTTAGAAAATCTGCTTGTTCTGTATATCCCCATGGCTTTGTTTCATATAATTTTGATTCTTTTACTTCATATATAGAATCACTATCTCTCAAAAGTTCACATGCTTTTGATAAATTATCAAATCTATTGCCCATATTCGTCCCTATTCCCAAATAAGCCTTATTCATCTCTTGTTCTCCTTATCTCAACACCAAAGTAGTCATAAATTCCATTTACAGGAGCTTCTGGCTTTCTAACTCTAACCATAACTCCATTTACAAGGTTAAATTTATTTAAGACTTCTTCAGCAATGTTCTCTGCCAAAGCCTCCAAAAGATTAAATTGTTTATTTTCTGTAATATCCTTAACAACACTATAAACTTCAGCATAGTTTACAGATTTATTTATATCATCACTAAGTCCTGCTTCTCTTGAATCAACATAAAGTTCCATGTCGACAAAAAATTTCTGACCTAGAAAATTTTCTTCTTTAAGCACACCATGATATCCATAGAATCCTAGATTGCTAAGTAATATTTTATCCATTATACTACACCTACTTTCTATATATTGCATCAGTCATTTTAGCTGCCATTAAATTTTCATAAACATCATGCACCCTAACTATATCTACACCATCTCTTATTCCAAGTACAGTAGTAGCTATTGTTCCTTCCAATCTCTTTTTAGGTTCAACTGGAAGTACTTTCCCTATTACTGATTTTCGGGATGTTCCAAGTAAAATAGGATAGTCTAATTCTTTCAATTCATTTAATCTTCTTAATACTTCTATATTTTGCTCAAATGTCTTCCCAAACCCTATCCCTGGATCAAGAACTATTTTTTCTTTTTTTACACCACAGTCTATTGCCATTTTTATGCTCTCTTTAAAGAAGTCCTTTATTGACTCCATTATATCTTTGTCATAGTTTGTTCCATCTTGATTATGCATTATACATACTTCTGCATCATATTTTCCTACCACAGAAGCCATATTCTTATCTCTTCTAAGCCCCCAAACATCATTTACCATAGTGACACCTAATTTTAGAGCTTCTTCTGCAACATCTGACTTGTAAGTATCTATTGATATTGGTATATCTAATTCTTTTTTAAGTTTTTTTATCACAGGGATTACTCTTCTTAGTTCTTCCTCTGAATCCACATAGCTATGACCTGGACGTGTAGATTCACCACCTAAGTCAATTATATCAGCACCTTGTTCAACCATTTCTTTTGCATGTTTTATTGCTATGTCTAAATTACTAAAGTCTCCTCCATCAGAAAAACTATCTGGAGTTACATTTAATATACCCATTATATAAGTTCTTTTACCATAATCAAACACAGTTAATGACACTCCCTTAAATTAAAATTTATATCTTATCAAACGATTTTTATCTACAATAATTTACTACTTCATAGTAATTAAACTCATAGCCTCAGCTCTTGATGCAATATCTTTTTCAAATATACCTCTAACTGCTGATGTAACAGTTTTTGAACCAGGCTTTTTTACACCTCTCATTGTCATACACATATGTTCAGCTTCCACTACTACTAAAACACCATATGGCTGTAACTCTTCCATTATTATGTCTGCTGCATTTTTAGTAATTCTTTCTTGTAATTGAGGTCTTTTTGCTAATGTGTCTATTACTCTAGCAAGCTTAGAAAGCCCTGTAAGTCTTCCACCTTTTGGTAAATAAGCGATATGTGCCTTTCCAAAAAAAGGAACCAAATGATGCTCACAGCATGAATAAAATGGAATATCTTTTACTAGTACTAGTTCTTCATGCTTTTCATCTGCAAAAAGAACTTTTAAGTGGTCTCTTGGTTCTTCACTAAGACCAGAGAATATCTCTTCATACATTCTAGCAACTCTATTTGGAGTCTCTATTAGACCTTCTCTATCTGGGTCTTCACCAATTGCTTCTAATATTTCTCTTACTGCATGTTGTATTTTTTCTTTATCTACTTTATTCATTTAAACTCCCCCCATTGACTCGTGACTAGAAGATTAATTTTATAATCTTTTTTGTCTCAATTTCTTTAAAAATATAATTATAAACATCTAAAAGTTTTTGATAGTCATAACTTTCACTTACCTTTGATACTAGGTTAAAAAGTTCCTTATTTTCTTTTTTCAAAACTTTTAGCAATTTTTTATCTTTTGGTACCCATTTATCATTTATATTAAAGTACCCAATTATTATATCTTTTAAATATAAATTCGTCAAAAAATGATATTCAAAAACATCAAATTTTTCTTTATTTTTCAACTTTGATATTTTTGTTTCAATATCTTGTTTTAAAAAAGACTTTTCTTCTAAAGACAATTTGCTAGGACCTTTTAAGTAAATATCTCTGCTCATATCTTTTATAGTATTGGATATATTCTCCATATCAAATAGTACTTTAGCATCCTTCATCTCTTTCACAAAGAAGTACTCTCTATCTGACAATAATTTTTTTACACCATCTTTTGAAAAATAATTTATATCAAATTCTATTCCCTTTTGTTCAAACAGTACTCGCTCTTGTTTTTCCCCTTCTTTTACAAAAACGAATACATCAATATCATTAACTTCTACATTATAAAAACTAAAATCTACATCTTTACTAGAACCCACTAGAAATACTGCTAATGTATTTGGATTGTCTATTATTTTTTTAATATTTTCACTATATACTTTATAAGTATGACTTGCCATCTCTTATCTCCAATAAATTGTTAATATTTTAATTTATTACAAACACTCTATTATTTTATTAAAAATAATATTTTCTTTGCCAAATTCTGTCTTGTCAATTTCTGTAACTTTCATTGCTCCCATAAGACTATTTGTGACAAAAACAAAATCAAAACTACTAATTTCTGATATGTTAATTTCATTTTCCATCAACTCTATATGTAATTCGTCACAAATCTTTATAATCCTTTTTTTTATTGTTCCATTTAAAATTGGTAATTTACTACTGGGTGTATATACTTTACTTCCTCTTATAAAGAATATATTACTCATAGAACATTCTAAAATCACACCATCTGAATTTATAAATATACCATCATTGTATCCATTCTTATTTGCAATATTTTTAGTATATATATTTTCAAAATAATTAGTAGTCTTATGTCTATAAATTAGGCTATCTCCCCTAACTATCGGAGATATAGTCAATTTAAAACCTTTATTATATGCTTCTTTATTATATGGAATTTCTCTAATAGATATATTGTAACCTTCATCAAAAACGGTAATCCTAAGTGCTTTATTAATAATATTTTCTTTTTTTATGTATTTAATAATTTCATCTATTAGAAATCGCTTTTCATAATTTATATTCAAATCCAAACATGTTATCGAATTGAGCATCCTATCTATATGTGTATTTAAATCTATAGCTATACCATCTTTAACTTTAATAGTCTCAAATAACCCAATTCCAAATTTACTCAAGCTACTATTAAAGCTTAAATTATTCTTCATAATATCCCCTCAAGGCTTTCATTATAGATTTTGCTTTATCTAGTGTTTCTTGGTATTCTTCATCTGGGTCAGAATCCCAAGTCATGCCTCCTCCAACTTGGAAGTATACTTTTTTGTCTTTTTTTATTATAGTTCTAATTGCTATATTAAAATCCATATCACCATTAAAACCTATATATCCAATTGAACCAGTATATACATTTCTCTGTGTTGGTTCCAGTTCGTCTATGATTTCCATTGCTCTAATTTTAGGTGCTCCTGTTATAGAACCACCTGGAAAAGTTGCTTTTATTATATCAGTAGCATCCTTATCATCTTTTAGTTCACCTACAACTGTTGAAACCAGATGATTTACATTTGCATAAGGTTCAATTACAAACAACTCTGGAACTTTGACACTTCCAGTTTTGGATATTCTACCAATATCATTTCTTTCTAAATCCACTATCATAAGTAACTCTGCTCTATCTTTTTCGCTATTTTTAAGCTCCTCTTGAAGCTTTAAATCTTCTTCCTTATTTTTCCCTCTTGGTCGAGTGCCTTTTATTGGCCTTGCCTCTATTTTTTTATCAATACATCTTATAAATCTCTCTGGAGAATTTGATAAGATATGTGCTTCTTCAAAATTTAAAAATGCTCCAAATGGTGCTGGACTAAATCTTCTTAAATCTCTATATAACTCAAAACTTGTCAATTCTGTTTCCCCACTAAACCTTTGTGTCAAATTAGCTTGATATATGTCACCTTGTCTTATGTACTCTCTAACATTTCCAACTGCATTTTTAAATTCTTCCTTTGTAAAGTTAGATTTAAGTTGAATAGGTTTTACATCTTTTTCCTGATAGCATATACTATCTATTCCTTTTTTCTCTCCTGTTAATATTTTTTCTTCTATATCAGCTATTATTTTTTCTTCTACTTTTATATCTATATCTGGAGTGGCTATGTAAGTTTTTCCCTTCAAATGGTCTATTACTATAACATGGTTATAAAATCCAAAATACATATCAGGCATCTCAATATCATCTATAGCAGTTCTAGGTAATTTTTCTATATAATTTCCCAAATCATAAGACAAATATCCTACAGCTCCACCTATAAACGGTAAGTCAGTTTTATTTACAACTTTATATTTATCTAATTCTTTTTTCAAATTTTCTAATGGATTTTCATCAGTATTTTTATATCTTAACACTTTAAATGGCTGGCTACTTATAAAAGAATATCTTCCTAACTTTTCTTTGTCCATAGCACTATCTAATATAAAACTATCATTTTCATTTCTAAAAATAGTAAATATCTCAAAAGAATTTAATTTAGTTTTTATTTCTCTTATCATTTTATCTATGTATCCTTTCCCTAGCTTCTTTTATAAAGTTTTTCAGCATTTCATGACCATACTCTGATAAAATAGCTTCTGGATGAAATTGTACTCCTTCTATTAAATACTTCTTATGTCTAATTCCCATTATTTCACCTTTACTTGTTGTTGCTGTAACTTCAAGTTCATCTGGAACTGTATCAGAATCAATTATAAGCGAATGATACCTAGTAACATTTAAAGGATTTTTAAGACTACTAAAAACTCCCTTATTACTATGGTTTATACTGTATACTTTTCCATGAACAGGTTGTTGTGCTTTTATTATGTTACCACCAAAAACATGTCCAATAGTTTGGTGACCTAAACAAATTCCTAGTATAGGCTTCTTATCTTTGAAATATTCAACAATATCTATACAAACCCCAGCTTCTTTTGGAGAACATGGACCTGGAGATAACACAATTATCTCTGGATTTAGTTCTTCAATATCTCTTAATGTTATTTCATTATTTCTTTTTACTATAACTGTTTCCCCCAATTCTTCTATGTATTGTACTAAGTTATACACAAAAGAATCATAATTGTCTATCATGAGAATCATACTATAAATCTCCCCCCAAAAAAATTATTTAATTAATTCAGAAACTGTAACAAACTTAAAACCTTTTTCTATCATCTTTGGAATAAATATATCCAAAGCTTTGACTGTATCATCAGTTGCATAGTCATGTAAAAGTATTATATCTCCATTTTGTACTTTATTAATTATTTTATCTGCGATACTATTAGCTCCAGGATTTTTCCAATCCCTCACATCTACACCTGTCCATAAAACTACTTTGTAATTATGCTTTTTTGCAATTTCTACTAAATCCTTTTCTCTGTAACTCCCAAATGGTGGTCTAAATAATGTAGGCTTCTTTCCAGTAACTTTCTTTAAAATTTCTTCACACTTAACAATCTCCTCTTCAATTTGACTAGAAGTTAAATTGCTTATATCAGGATGATTAAAAGTATGATTTCCTATTTCATGCTCTTCTTTACTTGCTCTTACCAGTGGTTCTTTATACCACTGTGCATGTTTTCCAGCTATAAAAAATGTAGCCTTTACATTATACTTCTTTAACACATCTAAAACTTGATCAGTTTCTTTAGGATGAGGTCCATCATCAAAGGTAATTGCTATTAGTTTCTTTTCCCTTGAACCATGTTTAATTAAAATATTTTCATTCGTTTCCATCATTAAAGCAGAAACTTTACTAAAATTGGCTATTAGTATTATTCCACAAAACAAGACTACTGCTATTAAACTCTTAAATATTGTCTTTTTTTTCCCTGGTGTCATTTTTAAACTTCCTTTCAAATATTTTAGTTATTTATAAAAATTTTGAGTGTAGTACGTTTTATAACTTCCTCCAAATATTACTCCAACTCCAATATTATTATAATTCCCCAAAATATTTTTTCTATGTCCTTCTGAATTCATCCAAGCTTCATGTGCATATATTGCATTAATCTGTCCTGCTGCTATGTTTTCTCCTGCTGAAGTATATATTATTCCTTCTCTTTTCATTCTATCAAAAGGAGTTTCATCTTTTTTGTTTATATGGTCAAAAAAATTATTATCTCTCATATCTTCACTGTGTTTTCTTGAACTTAAAGTGGCTTGCTCACTGTATCTTAGTGAATTCAATCCTCTTTGATTTCTAACACTATTTACAAGGTCTATAATTTCAAATTCAAAGCATTTTTTAAGTTCTTCTTTATCAGTTGGATATAATTCTTTGAACTCATCTTCTGTACTTTTATCAATTATTAAATATGAACAAACTCTATTTTTTTCATGAATATCGTAGAAAATTGTAATATATTTACCTTCCTTATTTATTATATCATATTGATTTTCTGAATTTATTATATATCTAGTATTTCCTTTTTTCTTATATTTTAATGGAGTAATCTTGTTTCTTACTGTTTGTCTATCTTGATTTATTTTTATATCTTGATTTTCACATGAGTTCATAGAGTTACTGTAAAGTGCAACTACCTCATCATTTTCAACACCAACCATTGCAAAATCTTTTCCATATTGATTATATACATACCAGTCAAATCCATATTCACTAGTATCAATTCTACCAGGCTTTCCAATATTAGCTAAAACTTGATTTAAGTTTTCTCCTAAATTTAGTTTTTCAAAATTTTTTATATTAGTCTCGTTTAAATTATTCTCTCCATTATTATTTAGTTGTGAGCTTTGATTTTTCTCATCTTCCTTTTTCTTTGAATTATCACTTAAGTTTATTTTATCTAAAAACTCATTCCATATTTCGCTTTGAAAAAATTTTTCCTTCAAATCATCTACTTCTCTCAATAATTCAGGACTATAAAATAAAACAATAAGTATTACTAATACTAAAGCAATTAATTTTTTCAATATATTCCTCCTTTAAAAAGCTTCACTAAAAATTTCTAATATATACATTATCATGTATTAATACTGATAATATATACTAATTAAATCCTATTAACATCTCTTTATATGTTTTTTATTTAATAAGTATTATAAAAAAGCTTTACCTATTAATAGATAAAGCTACAATCTTAATGAAAATATTTCATCTAAAGTTCTATCAAAGATAGATGGCTTATCAAATTTCCAAGTTCCTTCATAAACTAATTCATTATTTAGATAAAAAGTACCTTGACCATGTTTTTTACCATGCATAAACTCTCCTACATACTTCTTTCCTTTTGACCATATGTAAGTTCCTTTTCCATGAATCAAATTATTTTTCCATTCTCCTTCATAAAGTATTTCTCCTTCACTATTATAACAAATACCATATCCCTCCATCTTTCCACCTTTAAATTCTCCTGCATATATACATCCATCATTCCATTTATAAATGCCTTTTCCATCTTTTTTGCCATTCTTCCAAGTTCCAATATATTCATCTTTACTGTTATAGAGCATATTCCCAATGCCATTCATCATGTCTTCCTCAAAATAACCTATATACTCATTACCGTTTGAAAATACAAAATTTCCTTTTCCATTTTTTTTATCTTGTTTAAATTCTCCTATGTACTCCATATCAGTTCCTTCATCAACAAAAAAAGTATATGAACCTTGACCTTCCATCTTTCCTTCTAAAAACTTTCCTACATATACATCTCCATTAGAAAATTTATATATTTTGTTTTTTGGCTTTTTTGTATCGACATCATCTATATCACGAATTGTTTTTCCTTCTAATTCCAAGACTTCACTTTCTGATGCAAAATCACCCTTTTTTAAAACACGTTTTTTCATATTTTTTATGCTCTTAATCTCTTTATTTACTTCATTTATATATTTTAAATAATTATCATACAAATCAACATATTCTTTAGATAAATTCATAATGCCATTCCTCCAACGTTATTCATAGATATTTTATTAAATCTATTAAATTTATTATATCCTAATACTGGTCATGTTTTCTACACATTGAGTAATTTTTTCAATTTTAATTTTAAAATAACCTCTTTTAAAGTGATACACAAATAGTAAATAAACCATATTTATTATATTTTTAAATAAAAGAAGCTGAGGACTATAATATATAAATTTACATATTACAAACCCTCAGCTTATATTTTTATAGTTTATAAGTCTTTTGCTTTAAATCCTCTTCCTTTTACCTCTGTAACATCATTTACAGATATAAATGCTTTTTTATCATATTTTAAAGCTATATCCTTTATCTTTGGTATCTCACTTGATGCAACTATTGTATATATAATCTTCTTTTTTTGATGAGTGTATGCACCCTCTGCATCCAAGAAAGTTACACCTCTAACTAAACTTCTCATTATGTCTTCTGCTATCAAATCGACTTCAGTTGACATTACCATAACAGATTTTTGATAATTCATTGCATCTTTAATAAAAGTCATTGAATATGCATTTAGAAATAATCCTATGAGAGTATATAATGCTAAATCTAAACCAAATAAAAAGCTTCCTGTAAGTACTATCAAACCATTTATTGCTAAAGCAGTATCTTTCATTTCTATATTTTTCTTAATTTTTAGTATTGCAGCTATAATGTCTGTACCACCTTGAGAAGACCTAGTTCTAAATACAATACCAACTCCTAAACCAGATAATATACCTCCATACACACTTTGAAGTAATATATCATTGATAGGTATGATATTACTTACTTCCTGAGTTGCACCTAATAATAATGAAAATACAATCATATTTAATAAACTTGAAATACAAAATTCTTTTTCTAGGTATATAAAACCTAAAATAAATATTGGAATATTGATTAAAAATGTTAATAGACCCACATTGATATTTGTCAAATAGTTTATAGATGTTGCTATACCTGTAGCACCTCCACTTAATAGATGTGCTGGTCTTAAGAACCCATTTATTCCTATAGATGTCATCAACATCCCCAGTAGCATTGTTGAATATCTTAAAGCTGGATGTTTTTGTAGGGTATTCTTAACTTCACTCATTTCTTTCTCCCTTCAATTCTTATAAATCTTTAGAATTTTAAAAACTTACTTTTATATATATTATTACTGATGTAATAGATAATATTTCAAGCAAATTTTTTCATAGAGTTTCTTGAACTGTCATCTATTACATCATCTATTATAGTATCTTTTATATATATGTCTAGTGCATTTTTTTATATTCCAAAATTTCAAAGTACTTAAATTCTCTCATTTATGCTCCAAATTAAAATTCTTCTAGCACAATATGATACTATATATTATGCAACTTGCAATATAGTAAATTTATAGTATTTTTTCTTAAATATTTATTTTTATAGTATTTTAGTAAACTTAACCATATAATTCTTTATTCATAATTAAGTTTTAAATGAAATTTTTATTTTTATAATTTCAGTACATGATTTTTTTATTTCATTATTTGCAATTTTTTCATTCAGTTTTTACTTTAAAATTTTTTCATTTTATTTTGTTTTAAGTATTCAAAGACGCCTATTGTTACTTTATATTTTTACATAAAATTCATTATAATTGGGATTAATATTACTGTAATCGTACCAGAAACCCCAATAGAAACTCCACTCATTGCTCCTTCTACTTCTCCAAGTTCAAAAGCTTTAGTTGTTCCCAGAGCATGTGCTGATGTCCCAAGTGCAATTCCTTTAGCAACTGGATGATTTATATTTCCAAGTTTAAATACAGTTGAAGCAACCATCCCACCAAAAATACCTGTAAAAATTATAGCTACTACTGTTATTGACTCTACACCATTTAAAGAATTTGCTAAAGATATTCCCATTGGTGTTGTTATAGATTTTGGAATAAGTGAGTTTATTATACTTACATCTGAATTAGCTATTTTACCAATTATTAATACAGATGCAAAAGAAATTATTATACCACAACCTATTCCTATAACAATCTCAAGCATATGCTTTTTAAATAATTCAAACTGTTTATAAAGTGGAACTGCAAGCACTACTGTAACAGGTCCTAAAAAGAAATTTATGCTATCTGCTCCTATCTTGTAATTTTCATACGGAATTTTTGTTATGCTTAGAAATAATATGATTCCTACAATAGCAATTAACATAGGGTTACATATAGGATTATTTGTTTTTCGCTGAATGTATCTCCCTAAATTAAAAAACACGATTGTTACTATTATACCAAATACTGGTGTTTGTAATACATTATACATTCTTTTGTCCTTCTTCCTTCTTTTTTATCATTTTTTCCACTATAATTCCAGTGGTGTACATTACTACTAATGTACTTAGACATATAACTAGTAAAAGTACTAATACATTTTCTTTTATTAGGTCTAGTGATTTTATAAGAGACACTCCCGCTGGTATAAAAAATACAGCCATATTATCAAGGAAAAATCCACTTATATTTTCTATACTGCTTAAATCCAACACTTTAAATTGTAGCAATAGGAATAATAATAGCATACCAACTATACTCCCAGGAATAAGTATAACACTTTGTATAAATGAACTTATATACTCTCCTATTACCCATATACATAAAATTATTACTAATTGATTGAAAACTTTCATTTTCCACCTCCAAAAACTAAAGAGATTGTTTCAAACCATATATTTGTAGTCTTATAAACAAGCAAATATCTTTCTTCAAATAGAAAGTTATGATTTAATACAATCTCTCTTTAAATTTATTTTTATTTTAATTTAATAAAATACATACTTGGTTGTTTCAAAAAACTTAATTATATAAATCTATTTTTTGCTTAAAATTTCTTTTATTTTTGAATTGTTATACATACTATCTGGAACTTCACTTCTTAAACTATAAAAAGTTTTTTTTGCATTTTCTAAATCTCCATTATCATAATATAGCATGCCTAACTCATAGTATGAATCATCATAGTACTGGTCATTTTTAGTATACGTATTTATATACTTCTTATAATACTTTATAGCTTCATCCTTATTTTTCAATGCTTTATTTGTTATTGCTAATTGATATATTGATTCAGAAATGTATTTTTTAGTTTTTCCTGAGGAAACTATACTTTTGAAACTATCTATCGCTTTTTCATACTCTTTATTTTTCTTTAAATCTAAAGCCTTATAGTATAAGTCTTCCTCATTAGCTACAGTGATTTCTTTTTCTGGTTCTTTATTTTTAGCTTCATCTAACTCTTTATTTGTTTTTTCTAATTCTTTATTTGTTTCACCCAGTTTTTTATCAGTTTCAGTTAACTTCTCATCTTTCTTACTTATCTGATTATTCAAGGTTTCTATTCTCTTTTTACTTTGAATAAAATATACACCCATTGCAATTACAATACAAGCAAATATAATATATGGTAAGCTATTTTTCTTCTTCTTTTTAACTCGTTTTTCCTCTTCTTTTTTACTTGTATCTTCTGGTTTCTCTTCTTCTTTTTCAAATACTGGATTATCTTTATCTATCTCTTTGAGTCTATCCAAATATCCTTCTCTCTTTTTTACATTACCTAGTTTATCATACAATAAAGATAAGATTACATATGGTTCTATTAGTTGTGGTTCTTCCTCTACTATATTCTCCAAAATATGTATTGACTCATAATTCATTTCTTCATTTATAAACCTTATAGAATGATTGTATCTGCCTAAAAATGTTTTGAAATCTTCAGATGAAATTAAATTAACATATTTTCTTGATATATGATTATTTTCATAACATAGAGCAGTATAAAAACTTTCAAATGATTTAGCAAAATCGCATTTTAATAACTTTAGAAGCCCTCTAAGATTTAATATATCAATATCTTTAGGATTTATTTCTAAAGCTTTATTTACCATATTAACAGCACTAGTTATATAGTCTTTATACGCTAAGTCCAATGCATTATTGTACCTCTTATATGATTCTAATTTCAACTCCTTTGATGTTGTGTCTGACTTTGACTTCAAAGCTCCTTGTAAATTTAAAAGAGTCTCTTCTTTATAATTAGTAGTCACATAGCTTTGTTTTAATGCTTTTAGTGTCTCATCACCATCTTCTTCTTCTATGTTAAAAAAAGTTAAATCGCTTTTATTTTCTTCTATCAAAGATATATCTAAAATTTTTCTAGGCATGTTTTCTATATCTTGTTTTATATCTTTCACTAAAATAATAATCACCTCCACTTCAAAATATATATTTAAGATAACATATTTAATATGTCAAGTCAAAACTATACATTTTTTGCCATTATTCTCACAATAAAAAAGGTAATCCAATTCTTTTTATGAAAAGGTTACCTTTTTTACAATATTACTAACTTTTAATGTTGAATTTTTTTACTTTTCTATAAAGAGTAGCTATACCTATATTCAATGCTTCTGCTACTTTTTTCATTCCTTCTGTATTACTGCCATATTTTTTGATAGCATTTTCTATAGCTTCTCTTTCAAGGTCATCCATAGTCTTAACCTCTTGTTTGTATAGTTCATCCAATTTAAAAGATATTAAATCAGACATACTCCTTACAAAAGCAGTTAATTCCTTATCTTTTGAAAGTATCTTTTCTTTTTGCTCTTCATTAAATGCAGCTATACCCAATATTCCAAGTATATGTTCTCCCATTTTAACAGGAGTACAGATATCTGCTAACTCTTTACAGTTTTCTCTATTTGCACACTTATTACAGTTCTCTTCTATTTCCTTATTTATAACATAGGATTTTCCATCTTTTAAAACAAGAGAATACACAGATTTCTCTGATATTGTTTCTCCTATTTTACCTCTGAATATTCCTGTTCCTGCTATCCTAGTCAAATCTTTTGTAACTAAAGTAACATCTACATCTAACACATTAGAAATATTCTCGCAAATACTTTGAACGTAATTAGTTATATTATTTAAATTCAAAGTAATCCCTCCTATTTAGATTTATATTTTTTAATACTCTACATAAATCCTATTCTTGAGAACTTTAAGCTTGTGGTTGTGGTTGTGTCTCACTAGGTTTATTATCAGTTGGTGGTGTTTCTGGTTTTGGTTTATTATCTGTATTTTGATTATTTGTATTTTGATTATCTTTATTTTCATCTGTCTTTGGCTTTTCTTCTGGTTTTGGTTCCATAGTTCCAACTAATATAATACCTTCCTTCTTAGGATAATATGAATTAGCTATTTTTTCAGTTTTAATTTTCTTGCCATTTGCATCATTAAATGTTCTATATGTTGATACAGAGTATGCATTTCTTCCACTCTTATCTACTTTTTCTTTTCCTTTAGGCATTGAAGAATCATTGACCCTCTTCATTGTAGTTTGTGAAACTCCATCTAATTTTGTTGATATTGTTATATTTTGTTTATCCTCTGCACTTCCATATATATTGCAAACAATTTGATTTCCTGAAACATAATTTTTTATGTAAATTGGATGCTTAAGATTGTTTTTAAATAAGAAATCTATTCCGCTGTCTGCAACAGTGGCATCCCTTCCTTTTGGAACATAACTTGATGGTATAGTATGATTTTTTACATTAGTAATTTCTAAGCCTGCATATAAAACAGAATTATATAGAGTTGATGAAACTTGACAAACTCCTCCACCATAATCCTCTTCCATTTCTCCCTCTACTATAACAGGAGCACTTTTGTAGCCATTCGCTTTGCTTCTTTTTCCTGTATGTTCATTAAACGAAAAAGTTTCTCCTGGCATAAGTAAAATATTACTTATACTATCTGTTGCTAATTTTATATTTATACTTCTATTTACCTGAGAAGTTTTAAATGTTGTTGCATATTTACCTAAATTTGTGTCTATATTAGCAAGTTGCTCTTTTTTTATTTTTGCTGAAGTAGCTTTTACCACTAACTTATTTGTATACTTTCCTTTTTTGATCTGACTGTCAAAACTATTCATACTCTTAGAAATATCCATTTTAAGGCCATCAGAATCTGGTACAACCTTTACCTTATCACTACTTATATCAATTGTTGCATCTTTTACCTCTACATCTATTTCTTTAGCTATTTTTTCCATTTCTGTTTTTAACTTATTTTTATCATAATTTGTTACTACTACTAAATCACTCTTTTTACCAAAATTTGCTGAAATAGTTTTTGATAGGTTGCTAAAGAAACCATTCTTTCTATTTAAATTATATGCATTTTCTACAGTTTTATCCAAATCAGCAGATAAATTTAGGTCTTGACTTTTAACTTTCCAATTTCTATCGTTGTAATTAAATTCAACATTATCTAAATTGTATTTTTTAGCTAATTCCTGCTTAGCCTGAGATTTAGTTAATCCTCCAACACTTATGCCATTAACATATGTGTTTTTTGCTATTTTCTCCCCTTTAAACTGTATACACATTATACCTACAAATATTACTAATAATAATGCTACAGCTCCAATAGCTATAACTAGCTTTTTGTTCACATTAATCATCCCTTACTTCTCCTTACAATAAAATTATTTATATACACCTACTATTATATTACTACATAATGTGCCTTAAAAACCCAAAAACTTTTTAATTATATAATAATTTAACATTATCAATATAAATAACTAATATTCACTCAATCCTTTTTCTGATATAGAATATATTTTTTCATTGTATATGTTGATAGCATAAACTTCTTTTCCTCTAAATAAACCTTTGTTTACTACAGCATAATAATAAATATTTTTTTGTTTTCCAAATAATTCTTCTAAACTTTTTTTACTTTTTACATATTTATCAGCTTTTTCTATATCCAATATATCAACCTTTTTGTATTTATTTTCTTTTTCATCAAGAGTATTAGTCAACACAAATTTAGCTTTATCTTTAGTAATACCAAATTGATAGCTTCCATCTTCTAATATTCTAAAATATCCTTCTCCATAGTCCACCTTATAATCTTTTTTACCATCTTTATATGAATATAAATCTTTAGTTTTTGCACTTATTAAAACTTCATTTATTAATTTATCATACTCATATACCTCAGCATAATAGTATTTATCGTTTTTTACCATTTGTGGAAGTGAGTTTATAGATAGATTTGCCTTTTCTTTCCCACTTTTTTTAGAGATTATATTTATAATGTCATCAGATGTTAAAGTATACAATGATAAATTCTTTTTATATTTCTTCTCTAAACTTTGTACCTTTTCATCGTCTGAATAGTCTTCTTTTAGATAGTCTATATACTGTAATGCTTTCTCATAATCACCAGAAGTGTTTGCTTCTTCTGCTTTACTTATATAGTAATCATACATTTCTTCAACACATTGTTTTTTAGCGTTTTGAGCTAGGTTGTAATATTTTTCGTCTTCTTTTAATACTTTATTATATTTTTCAATAGCATCATAATATTTATATACTTTTTGGTCTTTTACTGCAGAGTCATAAACATCTCTAGATTCTTTAATTGTTTCTACATTTTGCTTGTATACATCTAAGTTGCCACCTATACCATTTAAAATTGAAATAGTATTTATATAAGAAATTGCCACATTGTAAGTAATATTTTCTTCTTTATACATTTCTCCAACTCTATTAGCTTGAGTTATTAAATCATCTACATTTATATTTATTTTATCTAATGATTTTACTGTATTTATTAATCCAATAAAACTTTCTTGACTTATATCTCCATCTAAATATTTGTCACCACTATTTAATAATAATTTATTTATTTTTTTAGAAATGGATTTATTAAACCTTTCCATTTTTGAATCAGAAAACTTTTTATCTACACTTGCATAGTAATCCACAGCAATAGAGTATTGTCTTTTCTCTACAATTTTTAACAACTCATTTGCTTCATTTCCTACACTAAATTCATTACTACTTAAGAAAAATACTATGATTAAAACAAGTATGCCTAATGCTGATAATGAAACTGCTACTATAGATTTTCTTTTTTCATCAATAAAATCTACAGTTTTTTCAAATAAATCTCTAAAATTCATTATAGTTCCCTCTCTATTTAGCAATATTTATATTTATGATAAACTAAATTTCTTATTGGTTATTATATCATAATTCCTGAAAAAAAATAAAAACACAAGTTAAATCGTGTTTTTATTTTACCTACCAATCATTATTTTATACATAAATATTTCCTTTACATAAATTATGATATCTTTCTCTTTATATCCCTAGAATGACTTTTTTGTTTTTTATTAGCACTGACATTTTTCATTCTTGTTGTATGTATAGTTTTGTTAGCAAATATTTTTCTAGCATTGCATAAAACAACTCCTGTAGTCAAGCATACTGTAAGCACACTCGCCATTAAAAAGTAATAATCCAATCCTACATGTACTCCCATAACTGAATTTATTAATACTAATGCAAAAGTCATTGCAAAACATATCATCATGGAGATAACTAAAATTCTTAGAATTTTTTTCAATCCAATCACCTCGTATAATCACTAATATTGACACTACCCCTTATCCATTACTATACCAAATTAGTAAAAAAATAGCAATTATTATTGTCATTTATATTACGAAAATATTAAATATTTTTAATAAATATCTTTTTTTGACATTAGTATTCCTTCATTTTAATAAAATAGTAACACTAATCTGTGCTAATTAATAGAATGAAATAAATGATAATTTATTGAGGGGTGATTTACATGCCAAATTTGCCAAGTTTAGGATCCAAGGCTCCTGATTTTAAAGCCAATACAACAGATGGCCCTATTAGACTGTCTGATTACAAAGGTAATTGGGTTGTTTTATTTTCACATCCTGGTGATTTTACACCAGTTTGTACTACTGAATTTTTATGCTTTGCTAAATATTATGATGAATTTAAGAAAAGAAATACAGAATTAATCGGCCTAAGTGTTGATAGCAATAGCTCTCATTTAGCTTGGATGTACAATATGTTTTTACTTACAGGTGTAGAAATCCCATTCCCTATCATAGAAGATAGAGATATGAGAATTGCCAAATTATATGGCATGATATCAAAACCAATGAGTGATACATCTACTATCCGTTCTGTATTTATTATAGATAATAATCAAATATTAAGAACTATTCTTTATTATCCATTGACTACAGGAAGAAATATACCAGAAATACTTAGAATAGTAGATGCTCTTCAAACTAGTGATAGAGATAATGTAGTTACTCCTGCAAACTGGTTCCCTGGAATGCCTGTTATCTTGCCATATCCTAAAAACTATAAAGAGTTAAAAAATAGAGTAAATAGTTGTAATAAAAAGTATTCATGTATGGATTGGTACTTATGTTTTGTGCCAGATAATTACACAGATGAAGAATATACTAAAAATATTGATGATACTTACAGTTGTAAAAAAGAACATACTAAAAATATTGAAAATGATTACGAACAAGAAAATATTAAGTGTATAAACAAATCTCATGACCACAAACAAGAATACAATAAGGATGTTAAAGATAGTTGTGATTGCGAACAAAAACATACTAAAAATACTAACAAAATTCATAACTCCAAACAGGATAAACTTAAAGATAAATCCTGTGATGAAATAAAATACAAATACGATAAATGTAGTAAAGAGGATAATAGCTATGAGGATTTCTATAAACAAAATTATAAAAACTATGATTATACAAGTGAAAAAAATTCTAAAAAAATAGCTATGAAAACATTAAAAGACTCAAAGAAGTTAGTTAGACCACAAATAAATGACCCATATAATCCAATAGTTGAAAATATAAATTGTCCAGATATAAATCCTATTGTAATGGAATATGTTCTTGGTAATCCAACTAATGTAGATGCTCAGTTATTAGATGCAGTTATTTTTGCATTTGCTGAAATAGACCAATATGGTAATTTATTTATTCCTTATCCTAGATTCCTAAACCAATTGCTTGCGCTTAAAGCTGAAAAGCCTAGCTTAAAAGTAATTGTAGCCATTGGTGGTTGGGGAGCTGAAGGATTCTCCGATGCAGCTTTAACGCCTACATCCAGATATAACTTTGCAAGACAAGTCAATCAAATGATAAATGAATATGCTTTAGATGGAGTTGATATCGACTGGGAATATCCTGGAAGTAGTGCAGCTGGTATAAAATCGAGACCTCAAGATAGAGAAAATTTCACACTTTTACTAACAGCTATAAGAGACGTTATAGGAGATGAGAAATGGCTTAGTGTAGCTGGAACAGGGGATATGGGATATATAAACTCAAGTGCTGAAATAGATAAAATAGCTCCAATAATAGATTATTTTAATCTTATGAGTTATGATTTCACAGCAGGTGAAACAGGGCCAAATGGCAGAAAACATCAGGCAAACCTTTTTGACTCAGACTTATCCTTACCAGGATATAGTGTTGATGCAATGGTTAGAAACCTTGAAAATGCTGGAATGCCTTCTGAGAAAATCCTTCTCGGACTTCCATTTTATGGAAGATTAGGTGCCACTATAACAAGAACTTATGATGAACTTAGAAAAGATTATATAAATAAAAACGGATATGAATATAGATTTGATAGAGTTGCTCAGGTTCCATATTTAGTTAAAGATGGAGAATTTGCAATGTCATATGATGATTCATTATCTATATTCTTAAAAACTCAATATGTGCTTAGAAACTGTTTAGGTGGGGTATTCTCTTGGACATCAACTTATGACCAGGCAAATATATTAGCTAGAACTATGTCTATTGGTATAAATGACCCTGAATTGTTAAAAGAAGAACTTGAAGGTCTTTATGGTCAATTCTAATTAGACATAATATAAAATTTTATACTTTTGCCATATAAAAAAGCAGATTGCATTATATTAAATGAGTTTTACTTAATTGATAATAATATCAATTATTTTGAAATCAGAAACTTATCTTATTATAATACAATTCTGCTTTTTTGGTTATAAGTCAATGTTTTTTTAATAGCATGCTAATTCCTAATTATATACCAATAGCTTTTTTAGCTAACTTATCAGCTTCTTCATTGTATTTATTTCCAGAATGTGCTTTAACTTTCATAAATCTGACATTTAACTCCGTTTTGATACTATCATAAAAGTTTTTATATGCTATAGTTCCTTCTTTATTTGTTTTCCAAACTCCAGTGCACCACTTTTCAATACCTTCATAGTCAAAATATAAAATCAGGTTTTGAATATTATTATCAATACAGTACTGCATTGCAATTTTAGAAGCTTCTATCTCACCCGCCACATTTCTCATACCTACTAAAGTTTGCTCTTTTCCATTTTTACTATAAGTTTTTATAACTTCATTCTTCTTTAGAATTACAACACCTGAACCATACATCTTTATTGAATGCTCATAACTACCATCAACATATGCTTCTATAAATTCTTCATCTTCTTTAAATGTTGGTTTTGTTGCTCCATAAACATACTCTTTTGCTTCCTGTGATGTAGTAAAACTCTTGTATTCAGCTCCTGAAAATCCATTTACTTGTTTTTTACACTCATCCCATGTCTCATATATTCCAATTTTTTTGCCCTTTTTTACAGCATAAAACTTTTGTTTTGCCAAATATATCACTCCCACCATTAGTTTTTATGTTTCTCTCATAAATATATCTAGATTTATTAGATAATTTTTATCGAAATACTTTACTCTCATATCTTTGTTTTCAATATCTATATGATATACTTCTCCTTTTACAGCTCTTTGCCTTATATTTTCATTGATATCTTTTTTTATAGTATTTTTATCAACTTCATCATTTTCTATTTTAGTATTGACCTGTAATGCTTTTATAGTATCAAATATAACAGATTTTAGTATTAGGCTTCTAGATTTATTTAAGTGTTTTTTTGCATAAGTATAAAAATCGTTACTATTCATCTTTAAAATTTTACAACCATGCAAATCTTGCTCTAGTCTTTTTAATGTGCTTATATTAGTGCCAACATCAAAAATCACAAAGCATCCATAATCATATTTACTTCTTAAAAGTCTTCCCATAGCTTGCTTTACTTTTATAGTCATCTGGGGATAATTTATACTGTAATAATCTATATTATACTTCTTCATTATAGTATAATACAAAGGGTCTTTAGGGTTTAAATTAGGAAGCTTGTCCAAAGTTACACATACCAAACCATCGCCTGGAATGTCTACACCTTCAAAACATCCTTTTGAGCCAAGTACTACACACTTTCTATTTAAATCATTAAGATGTCTAACACCTTTTTTATTAGCATAAATTTCTAAATTTAAACCATGCAAATATTTTTTTAATATATCATAAGTTTTTTCTTGTCTATTTTTACTATTAAAAAGAGCTAACATATGCCCTTCTGTAATGCATGATATATTCGATATAATTTTACTTATTTCATTTGGAAATTCAGCATTTTTATACTCACAAATATCAGAAAACGCTACTACAGAAACCATATTCTTATAATCAAAAATTGGTTCTATAATTTTTTCTATATTCTTAACCCTATCTATTCCCAATGTAGTTTTAAAATAAGACATATTTTGAGATAAACTTAAGGTTGCTGATAAAAATATTCCTTTCTCTAGCTGAGATAAAATATTTTCTTCAAATAAATCTGCTATTTTTAATGGAACTACTCTAAATTCAAAATCATTATAATTCTTTTCAATTTCAACTATTCTTGCATAATCATCATTCTCATCATACTCTAAGAAAATTTCAAAAACAATTTTTATATCCTCTAAATCTCTTGTCTTTGCTTTTCCAAACTTATATATATCTGTTTCTTTATCTATACTATCATCATCAATATTCCTATAAATTACAATTATTATTGAAACTAAATTTTTTATTATTTTTTCACAACTTAGTTTTATCTTTTCACTATACAATCTATAGCTAACTTCAGTATCTATATCATCTTTTTTTATTTTTCCTGCAATTTCATCTATTTGTAAATTTAATTCCCATCTTAGGTTATAATTGCTTACATTACCATATTCACTACAATTGCCAAATGCTAATATTGAATCTATTTCTTCAATAATAAGATTTATACTCCTAGCAATCTTTTGTTTATCTTTTCTTTCAATTTTTAATATATGATAGAATTTATCAAAAGCCTTTATTTTCTTCATGTTTGTATTAGTTTTTTTATACATAAAACTACTATCTTGTATAAATTCATAAGGATAAATTTCTTGCAATAAGTATCTTAAAGACTTTGAATTTATGATACTTGAAAAAAAATCATATCCTTTTTCAGTTAAATTGTGAGCCTCATCTACTATTATATTTTCTAAAGGCTTTTCATCTTTATATGGCCATTTAGCCAGTAAAGAGTGGTTTATTACTGTTATATGTTCATCTTTTAACTCTTCTGTCCTATTTTTATATAGACAATCTTTTTTACATTTTTTAGGTTTACACATGTTTGGGTCACAACTTATATTTCTTAAGTGAGTATTTATTTCCTTGAAGTTATCCAACACCCAATAATTTATTTCTTCTATATCTCCATATTTACCACCTTCAACTAATCTTTCTAAAAATATTAAAGATAATATTTCTTCTTTAGTAGGTTCTTGAGACTCATAATCTGCTATATATGCTTCTAATCTATCTATACATATATAGTTGTTTTTTCCCTTTATATATCCATAACTTACTTTACCATTTAACCCTAAAGAATTTAACACATTTGGAATATCTTTATTTATCAATTGTATCTGCAATTCTTTTGTATCAGTAGAAATTAGCAATCTTTTTTTATTAATTCTAGCTTCTAATATAGCTGGCAATAAGTATCCAACACTTTTTCCTATCCCTGTTGGCGCCTCTATGCACGCAATTTTTTCGTCATCTTCATTATTTCTAAACAATTCTCGTATTGCCTTAGTAAGCTCATACTGACCTGGTCTATATTCATATGTAAATCCCTCTTTACTCTCCCATATATGCTTATATTTTAATAATTCTTCATATTTCTTTTCTTGCTCACGTAAAATTTTTAAAGTTTCTTTTTCTTTTATATTTTCTTCTTTTGGATTAAACTCCTCATGTTCTTTTATAATACTTACATCATGAGATAAATCATAGTTTGCTTCTTCTAAAAATTTACTCCATTCCCATTTTCCAAGATTAAACTTATTTAGATATGAATTTATTTTAAAACTTAATGGCTCTAAATTAGTTTTCTCATGGTTATTAAATCTTATTAAAAGAGAATTTACAATATTTATAGTATCAATAGCATCTGATAAAGCTCTATTCTTGGTCTCAGATTTATCGCTAGTTAAAATACTTTTTAAATACACCAAACTATAATCCTTATGATATGGCTCTAAAATAATTGCCAACTCAATTGAATCAATAAATTTATTTTTTAGCTTTGGCATATAGTACTCAAAAAACTTTCTTTTAAAACTTAAATCATGACATATAATCAGACTATCTCCTACAAAATTTCTTAACTCCTCTTCTACCATTTTTAGATTAAAAGCATCTTCTAAATCAATTTTTTTAAGATTATCACATAGAGAGAATACTTCTATAGGTACTTCAGCTTTATTTTTTATTAACGATTGATATGTCTCAGCTTTCCAATCTTTAATTTTAACAGCTCCAACTTCTAAAATTTCTGAATTTAAATAGTCTATTCCACTAACTTCTATATCTAAAAAAACAACATCATTCAATATACTTATTATATTATTCATTTTTTTATCCCTTCAAGTTAAACCAATTTCACTTCTACACAATAATTGCTCCTTATATTTTATCATTTATAATGTATTTTGTTTAAGATAATTAATGTTATTTTATATATATTAAAAGAAACTTCTTTAATTTATTATTTGTATATATGAATATTTTTAACTATAAATATTCAAACTATATTATAAGAAAGATTTACTTGAAATTTTAAATAAGAGGTGACATTGTGAAAAAAGATAGCCTGAAAAAATACATTATGATAGGAGCATTCGCTTTAATACTTTTTGGAATTGCTAGTATGAACTTTAAATCCCTAGATAAAACAAAAACTCAAATTTCTAGTCCAACACTTGATACACATGAATATGATTGGTATTTTAATCCTAGAGAGGATGGCAAACAACCATCCCCTATAAAAGAAGCCAATTTTTTTAAGAAATATGATTCATATTATGTAGGAAACCCTAATGAAAAAGTTATATACTTATCATTTGATGCTGGATATGAAAGTGGGAACACTCCAAAGTTGTTAGATACACTAAAAAAACACAATGCAAAGGCACAATTTTTCGTAGTTGAGAGTTATATAAAAAGTAATCCAGATTTAATAAAACGTATGGAAAAAGAAGGTCATTTGGTTTGTAATCACTCAAAAAGTCATCCATCAATGGCTGGGATTACAGATTTTGAAAAATTCAAAGAAGAAATTACAAGTGTAGAAAAAGCATATAAAGATGTTACTGGAAAAGAAATGCCTAAATATTTTAGACCACCAATGGGTAAATTTAGTGAACAATCTCTAAAATATACACAAGACTTGGGTTATAAATCTATATTTTGGAGTTTTGCTTATGTAGATTGGTATGAAAAGAAACAACCTACTCATGAGTTTGCTAAAAACAAAATTTACTCTAGAACACATCCTGGTGCAATAGTTTTATTACATCCAAATTCTTCAACTAATACTGAGATATTGGATGAAGTACTTACACATTGGGAAAAAGAAGGTTACAAACTTAAAACACTTGACTATTTAAGCAGTAAAAAATAACATTTTAATTAAAATAAAACTCCCTCATGAATTATAGTAAAAATAAATCTATTTATAAATACTTTAATTCTTGATGGAGTTTTGTGTTTTAGAATTATTTAAAAAGCATTGTCCATTCATTTATCTCTTCATATCCTATATCGTGATATATTTTTCCTGCTATTTCATTATTATAAAAAAGACATGGTATTTTCCCTTCTGACAATAGTTCTTTACTTAAATTGTACACCATATAACTAGCAAGCCCTTTTTTTCTATGCTGTTTGTCTGTACTTACAGAAACTATCATTGCTAAAAAACTAGTTTCCATACCAGTTGATACAGTACTAATCATAGTATTATTATCTTTTATGAAATATGCTCTTACGTTACCTTCTTTTAAGTACTCTTTTCTTGCTTCTATGTAATTTGGACTTACCTTATATCCTGATTCATTTAAAAGTTTTCCTATTTCATCAATGTCTCTTTCATATGCCTTTTCTATCCTATATTCATTCATAGTAGAAAAATCCAGCTCTTTTATTTTCTTTAATATACAAAATTTATTATCCAATTTTTCATAAAAATCTTTGTATATACTCACTAGTCTATCTATTACACACTTTTTTCCACTTATACTTTCTATATCTAATCCTTTTATATGGCTTTTCATTTCTTCTACATCAAAATTATTTTCTAAACTATAGATTATAAGTGTTGACTTATTTTTTAATATTATAGAAGTTATACTTCCTTCTTTTATCTGAGACCATACTTTTTGAGAATCAGAACTAAATCCATAGTTTTCAACATATCCAATTATAAATAAGTTTAAACTTTCTTCATGTGATACATATTGCCAGAATTTTTTTTCTAAAGTATTATCTATTTTTACAATCAAGTGTACATCCTCCTTTTGTGTTAATAATGATATACCTTATAATTTATAGTATCATTTAAAGTTATTAACTTCTACTAAATATTCTAAATTTTTTTAAATAATTTAAATTTGTAAATTTATAATTTTTTCAGAAAAATCAATCAGTGATTATATTATATTTTCTACTTTACAAAATTGAACTATATTTTTAAATTTCTATGCAATATGTTGGTATTTCTGTTTATATTCTTTTAATGCCTCATCCCAGGCTTCTTCTACTGAGATACCTCTCTTGGTTGCAATCCTTTGTGCTAATTCTATTATTCTCATAGCTTTTCTTGATATATTCATATATTTTCCTCCTCTAAATTATCATAAATTATTTTAAAATTATCTAATTTGTATCAAATATATTACTTACTTATATATTACTAACTATTTGTGTACTAAGTGTGAACTATATTAGAAGAAATTTAGAACTTAATAAAACACAAATTTTATATATACTTCATATAGATTTGTCATATTATAAAAACAGTGATATAATTTATTATCATTTTATGGAGGTGATATATTATAAAAATAAGAGATGAATATACATGCCCTCTTGAAATTGTACATGATATCATTAAAGGGAAATGGAAGACTATAATTGTATTCAAGTTGAGACAATGTAATAAAACATTCTCTAACTTAGAGCATAGTATAGATGGAATAAGTCAAAAAATGTTAATCCAACAATTAAAAGAACTTAGAGAATTTGGTATTGTTGATAAAATCAGTTCAACTGGATATCCATTACATACTGAATATTTCCTTACCAATCGTGGCAAAAAAATGCTCCAAGCTGTAGAGATAATGCAAGAAATAGGTATAGAATATATGCTTGAACATGGACAACAAGAATTTTTAGACAATAAAGGAATCTGTTATAATAAATAATTCTATACATACCAAAAAGTAAGTAATTTACATTTCATTTAGCAGTATTATAATTAAAATATAAAAGGAGGTATAAATATGTCTATAGCTTTAATTTTAATTGATATTCAAAATGATTATTTTAAAAATGGGAAATGTGAATTATTTAATACAGAAAAAACTGCTGAAAATGCTAAAAAAATACTGACACTCTTTAGAAAAAATAACTTACCAATTATTCATATACAGCATATATCAATGAGTTCAACTTCATCATTCTTTCTCCCCGACACTTATGGTGCAAAAATAAATAAAAATGTTTTTCCACTTGAGAATGAAGAAATTATCATTAAACATACACCAGATAGTTTTTTTAAAACACGTTTACAAAGTTGTCTTGAAGAAAAAAACATAGATAAATTAGTGATTTGTGGAATGATGAGTCATATGTGTATTGATACAAGTGTAAGAACAGCAAAGAAACTTGGATACGATATTACGCTTATAAGCGATGCTTGCACAACAAAAAATTTATTTTGGGATGACAAAGAGATTAATGCTGAAATTGTACATCAAGTATTTATGGCATCCTTACAATCTAGTTTTGCAGATATAAAAAATACAGACATTTTTTTGTCTAATTATTGTAAATAAAAATATTTACCATTATAAAGAGCAAACTTAATTAATTTAAGTTTGCTCTTTAATCATATAATCTTATATATCCCTTCTAGTATTTTTATATATATAAAATACTTTTTCTGATTTTAGATTTAGGTGCAACAATCATATAATTTTCAAATGTTACTATATCCACATAAAAAATGTAGTGTTATAGTATATATAATATTACATAAAAGGGGGTGCTAAATAGATGAATAATCATATACTTATTCAATTTGAATATATAGCAAGAATCATTATTGCTGGTTTATGTGGAGCTTTGATTGGATATGAAAGAAAGAATAGGCTAAAAGAAGCTGGAATCCGAACTCATTTTATAGTAGCACTAGGATCAGCACTTATAATCATTGTTTCTAAATATGGGTTTGATGATGTAGTAGGTACTCCAGGTATTGGTTTAGACCCTGCCCGTGTTGCAGCACAGGTTGTCAGTGGGATAGGTTTTTTAGGGGCTGGATTGATATTTATCAGAAATCAATCAGTGAGTGGACTTACTACAGCTGCTGGTATATGGGCGACAGCAGGTACAGGGCTTGCAATTGGTTGTGGATTATACTTACTTGGTATTGTTTCAAGCATTATTATCGTTATCACGCAAATACTACTTCATAGAGATAGGAAATGGATGAAACTCCCTACAGCAGAGCAGGTCTCTCTCAAAATTTCTAACAGCACTGATTCAATCTCATATATTGAAGAAAAATTTAAGCAGTCTAAAATTGAAATTATAAATATGAATATTAAACGCATTGATGGAGATTGGCTAGAAGTAATTATCTATACTAAATTACCCAAAGGATATAAAAAGACAAATCTGTTAAAGTTGTTTAGTGATAATCCTCTTATAGAATCTTTAGAGATATAATATAAAAAATAGACTAGCTAAAAACTAGTCTATTTCTTTGTTACTAATAACATATTTTACAAGCTACATATCCATTTGCTTCTGCTTCTTCTCTACTCATTGAAATTGCACCTTCCATATTATGTGCAGTAGGAGAAGAATGATATTTATTTGATTTAGATTTTCCTCCATTTGCATATACAGTTTCAGATGTTTTTTGGTTGTTTGGATTTGATTCTTCAGTTTTAGGATTTTGAACTTGAACGTTTTCAGTTGACTTGTCGACGCTTTCTTTATCAAGTTTTTCTGCTTTTTCCTTTTCTTCTTTTTCTTTCTGAGCTAACTCTAACTCCTCTTGTTTTTTCTTTTCTTCTAACTCTTTTTTCTTTTGTTTCTCTAAGTTATCTTTTTCTTCTTTTGCTTTTAATTCTTGTTTTTCTTTTACTTCCTTGTCTTTTGTATCCTGTTCTTCTTTTCTTTTTATTTCCTGTTGCTCATTTAAGTTAGGTTCCGTTGCTACTTTAAACGTTGCTCCCCACCATACCCAATTGAACATTAAGAGTATAAACACTACAAATAGGCTTATAACAACTTTTAATGTTTTCACTATTTTATTACTATTTTTATTTATACTTTTTACTAAAAATAGAATAGACAATAATAATAATGTTAATGGTAATAATAAAATTCCTATAATAACAATTAATATCTTTTGCCAACTTTTTAATACTTTAAACTTCTCAAACATAAATTCCCCTCCAAAACAATAAGTTAACTACTTTATCATCCATGACTATCAATCTAATAAGATTTAAGTCTGATAAATATTGATGTTAATTTTTAATAATCCCTTAATTTTCATCCTATATCCCCCTGTTTATACATTATTAATTAAATTATATAGTAAACAAATAATAAATGTTGTCGAAAATCAAAATTATATATTGTTAATTGGGTATAAAGATAATTATTACTAATTTTCAATTTAAACACTATCTACTTATACTTTAACCAATATAAAACATAATTAAGACTTATTCTTATGTCACACACAGAATGGAAAATGAAACAGTAAATATTTTAGAAGTTCTTAAAATACAATTTGCCACCAATTTTATAATAAAGTGGCAAATTGGTGGTAAATTTACATTTTTTTATGTTATTTATTGTCTAGTTTATTAAAATTTAGCTATTTATTTATAGGAACTTGAATTTCAGTTACAAATTCATCTACAATTCCAGTTTCATGTATATCTATTTTATATATCTCTATTGGCGCAGCATTTATTTTATAATTATTTTCTTTTATAAATCTAAATACTTTTTCCATATATATTTTATTATTAGAGTTACTTCCAGTATAATTTAATGTTACATAGTACCCCTCATCAAAAACTATATTATATATCTCCTCATTATCTTCCAAAAAACAAAATACAGACTTAAACTCATTAAAGATACCATTATTGATTGCTTCAATAGAAAAAGCAGAACCAATATTATTATTTCCAAGTATATTAAATCTGTCTTCATATTCTTTTTGAAGCTTTTGAATTAAGAAATCAAAATCCTCATCTCTTTCTATATCAGCATTTAATTCTAAGGCTTTTCTTTTTTCTATATATACAACTTCTATCTCATCTATTTTAGTATTTTGAATCACACTTTCAATTGAACTTAATCTTGTTATGATATTTTCCTTGTGACTTACAAGCTCAAGCATCTTTTTGTCAATTAAATCAAGTTCTTCATTTAATATAGTTTTTGTAGATTCTATACTTCTATCATCTAAATATTCTTTTATCTTTTTCATCGGAAAATTCAAACTTCTAAATTCTTTTATCAAATTCAATTTCCATATATCAGATATATTATACATTCTATATCCATTGGTATCTCTAAATGGTTTTAGAATTCCTATTTCTTCATAGTACATTAAAGAATCTCTTCCTATACCATATATTTTAGATATTTCTCCTATTTTATAATAATCTTTCATTTATATATAAAGACCTCCATAATTATATTTTTTCTTAAAAATAAATAACTCGTCTATTTCCCTAATTCTATTTTAGAATATACTAAAAAATCGTCTAAAACAAGTTTTCAAAAATAAATTGTATTTTGTTAACTATCTAAATATATCTATATTTTGTTCATTATTCTATTATAATATTGATTATGATGTTTCTGACTCTACGCTTTTCAAAAGATATATTTGACTTTGTATTTACATCTATGCCATTATGTTTTTATATGATATTTTTTATTTCCAAAATATCCCTTTATAAATTTAATAATATTGATATATTATCTCAGTATATTGTTCAAATATTAATTAACATTTAAATATTTTTAGTATAAACACAGTTAGTATCAAAAAATCAAAGTATCTTATGGAGGAATGCTATGCCAAATTATGATTATATAAAAATGTTAAATAAAAAAGTAGAACTATTGTCTAAAGATTTAGAGAAAAGAAATTGTAAATTAAAAGTCTCAAACGAAATAGATTTTTTTACTAAAATGCCAAATAGAAAATGTATATATCAATATATTGATAATTGTATTTCAAAAAATACTTCTATTGGAATTATGTTATTAAATATTGATAATTTTAAATTATTCAATGATATATACGGATACCTAGTTGGAGAAAATTTATTAATTAATCTCATTCAAAAACTATTGTATTATGTTCCAGAATCTAAAGGAATAGTTGGCCATTTAAAAGGAGAAGGATTTTTGATTGCTATCCCAAATATATCAAAGGAAAAATTAGATGATATGGGAACATCTATTATAAAATCTGCTAGGGAATTAAAAATACAACTTCCTAATGAAAAAGAAGTCTATTCTAATGTTACATTTAGTATTGGTAGTACAGTTTGGAATGGGAAATCAGATGTAACTACTTTAATACTTTTAAATCAAGTATATAGTGCTTTAAAAAAAGCTAAAAGTGAAGGTAAAAATAGATACATTTCATTTGATTTTAATGATAATAATTTTTATAATAAATTAGAAAGTGATAAAGAATTTTTATCAGAAATATCATATGCTTTATTGGATAAACAAATTGAGGTATTTTACCAACCACTTTATAACATAAAAAGTAATACTATAGTTGGATGTGAAGCACTTGCACGCTGGAGACATCCTCTTAAAGGGCTTCTCACTCCAGATAAATTTATATCTTTATTTGAACACTCTGGACTTATAATAGAATTAGATTTATATTTATTTGAAGAAAACTGTAGAAATATAAGAAGATGGATTGATAACAATGATGTGTTTGTATCAATTTGTTGTAATTTTTCTCGTCTTCACTTTTTTAACCCTAATTTTCCAAGTACTTTAAAAAATATTACTGAGAAATACAGTATATCTACATCAAATTTTAGCATTGAAATTACAGAAAATATATTAATAGAAGATACAAATACAATTATTCAACAACTAAACGAATTACGTTCTTTTGGTTTTTCTGTATCAATAGATGATTTTGGCTCTGGATATTCATCCTTTGGTATGTTGCAAAATCTCCCTTTGGATATAATAAAAATTGATAAAATATTTTTATCCCATGACTTAAATGATTTTAAAAATACAACAATTTTGTATTCTATAATAAATATTGCAAGAGCTCTTGGTATGCTTACAGTATGTGAAGGTGTTGAAACAAAACAACAAGTAGAGTTTATCAAAAGCATAAACTGTGACATTGCTCAAGGTTTTTATTATGCAAAACCTATGGAATGTAAGCAATTTGAAAAGTTACTATCTAAAAAAAATACTTCAGATAAAATGTTTATCAAATATTCTGATATAGGAAAATCTTTAATAGAAAAAATCTTTGATGCATTTTTTATTATGCAAGATATGCAAAAACTAAGAGCAAATGTTATTGAAAATATTAAATGGTTTGATTTTTATAACAAAAAAGAACTTATATCTTTTTCTGAGGTGATAGAACACTTTGAAAAACATATCAAAGGTAAAAAATTTTCTATTCTTTATAAAAGTATAACTCCACATGATGTTGGTTCAGATTCATTACTAATTAGTGGAGAAGCTGTTTTATCTGATGAAACTACTGATTATCAAAAATATAGTAATTTCTATTTTAGTGCAAATTGTATTATTTCAGAAAATAAATTAATCTTAACAAAAATACATTTAGATTTAATTAAAACTGCTGGTTATATAAATGAATTTGAATCATATTCAATACCTAAAATGACAAACACTCATCTCGATGAAAGTAGTACTTTATCACAATTTTATTCAATGCTACCTGTAGGTATCATTCGCTATGATTTACTTGGTGATATGATTATTACATATATGAATGAGGAAATGTTTGATATTATAGGTTATACAAAAGAACAATTTTTTGGTGAAATGAGTGGCAACTTAAGAGCAATTGTTCATCCAGATGATTTAGATTTTGTTTATAAAAAAAGTTTAGAAATGATTGACACAAATAATATTAATCCTTTTTTATACAGATTTATAAAACGTAATGGTCAGATTGTTACAGTTATGTATAAACAATGTAATCTTTCTGCAATTGATGGAAGATCTATTGCACAAGGTATGTATATTGATGTTGATAAAATAAAAAATTTAATAGATATTTAATTTTAACTGTCTCAACTATAAATAAATTACAAATACTGTTATAGATTTATTAAATTAAAATTCCAATTTATGTATAATTAATAACAATCGTTCGACAAATTGATGATAAAATTCCCACTATGTGCTATAAGTTAATATATAATGCAATAAAATTAATTTAAATTTAAGGCACTAGGCTATTTAGAGTAACTATTTTTGATTTATTTGTGTTTTTATAATAAAATCATTTGATGCTATAAATCAGAGTTAACATAGATAAAATAAGTTTTTATATAAAAAACCTACTTTTACTTAAAATATTGCATAAATTTTTCTTATTTCATAGAAATGTCATAGTTCAACAAAGTTTTCTAATTTAAAAGCATTAATGTATAATATAATTAATTTATATAATATTAAGAAAGGGGAATATCATGAGCACACTCTCAAAAAAAGCACCTGAATTGGTAAGACATATTTTAATGAGTTTTTATGTAAATCGAGATATTAATGAGGTATTAAGATATCTGTCAAAAGATATTACTTGGATTGGTCCAGGAGAACAAGAGTTTCTCACTTCTTTTAATGAAATAAAAGACTATTTTTATGCTGGTCAAAATGAAGTCCCTTCTTGTGATATGAATAATGAAACATTTGAAGTTGTAAGTGAAGATAAATATAGATGTATTGTAGTAGGAAAATATACTATTCGTACTAAAGAAAATGACCAAATGATTTTAGAGGTGTGTCAGCGTTGTACATTTGAAATAATTGAAAATAATGGACAGTTATTGGTGAGACATATGCACATATCAAATCCATATAGTGAAATGCAAGTTGATGAATTCTTCCCTAATAAAATAGGAACACAAAGTTATGATTATTTGCAAAGATTACTAAAGGAAAAAACAGAAGTAATTGAAATGATTACCAATAATATCAATGGTGGATTAAAAGGAAGTAATGATGATGATACATATTCATTCTTCTATGTCAATGAAGGATTACCCAAAATATTAGGATATACATACGATGAGTTTATTGAAATGAGTGGTGGCTCTGCAGTAGGTGCTGTATACCCACCAGATTTACCTAAAGCACTAGAAGATTGCCAACGTTGTTTTGCAAAAGGCACTACCTATTCATCTGAATATAGAATACGTAAAAAAGATGGAACATTAATGTGGGTATTAGACTCTGGAATGAAATCCTTAAATAGTGATGGTATCGTAAAAATTAATAGCATTATTACAGATATCACTCAACTAAAAAATATAGAGTCTGAATTAAAGTTAGAGAGAGAACGCTATCGCATTGCTTTACAAAACATTACAGATATTATGTTTGAATATGACATTGAAAACGATAACTTTATGATATATCAACGAGTTGAAATAGACCGAAAAATTGAACTAGAAAATTTTGAAACGAAAAATTATTCTAACATATTGAAAGATGGAAAAAGCATTCATCTTGATGATATTGGTAAATTATTAGAAGTACTTCGCGGAAATCTTCGTGAAACAATTGAAATACGACAGTTAGAATCATTAACTAAAGATGAATGGAGATGGATTCGTGTTCAATGTTCAGTTATTTATGATGGTGATCATAATCCAATCAAAACAATTGGCGTTTTGAAAGATATAACTGAAGACAAATCTAAATTAGAAAAATTAATTGCTCAAACTCAACGAGATCCATTAACACAGCTTTATAATCAAAAAGCATCAGAAAATTTTATAGATGAGTATCTTAACAATACTAAACAAAAAAATAGTGAAGCCTTAATGGTCATTGACATTGATGACTTTAAAACTGTAAATGATTCTTTTGGACATTTAGAAGGAAATGAAGTTTTAGTTGCTGTTTCAAAAATATTAATGCAAAATGCAGATGATAAGGATATAGTTGCTCGTATTGGCGGAGATGAGTTTATGATATTTATGAAATCGTTGACAAAGGATTTTGTAATAAAAAGTATTAATGATATTTTAACTGATGTAAGCAAAATAAAAGTAAAAAACAATCATCAAATAACATTAAGTATTGGTATTGCTTTTGCTACAGATTCAAGTAAATCATATAAAAACTTATTTTCTAAAGCAGATGAAGCTTTGTATTTAGCAAAAGCAAGTGGTAAAAATTGTTACAGAATATGTGAATAATATATTTATTTAACATATTCCATATTAATATAAATTTAATTTATAAGATATATACTTTTATAAATGCTATAATGAAGCACTGTAAACAGTAAATTCTTCCCAAGTTAAGTTATTACAATCAATATAATTTTTAATAATTCAACTTCTTTACTATATGCTCCAATCCTCTAACTACTACTTATATATTAAACTTTCTGAGGTTAACATATAGACCTCTTTACTGGTTTTTATACTATCTTTTAATCTTATACATATTTTATATATAACGAAATATTTTTGTATAAAAACATTTCGTTATATATAAGTTTCTAATTTTATAATCAATAATATAAGTTAAAATATTTGTCAATTTAATAAGATGTATTTTTAATTTGTGTTATTGTTTATAAGTCATCTCGATGATATACTGAAATTATTTAAAACATCTTTCATATGCTTAAAGAATAAAAGTACTATGAAAACAAAAAATTTAAAGAATATCCCCCTTTTACTGACAGTTTTTTCTTGGCATCAAAAGATGGAAATGCGATTTTTCCAAATGTCAAAAAACTTGATATTTCAGGAAGTCGCTACTTTAAATCAATTAATAAACTTAAAATACCTCTAAATCTAGAATCTTAATCAACATTTATAGTATATTCAAGTTGTAGTGCTAAGTTTACCCATTTACTCAAGTATCTAAATCTATTGTTAACTCTTTTTCATACTTTTTATAATTTTTTAATTTTTCTACTTCCACTTCAAGTAAATTGGATAAAATATTTTCATTTATGCTATCTTCATTGATTAATTTATTAAGTAAATGTTCTATATAATTACTATCTATCTTTTTTATTTCCATAAAAATTAGCCTTTCTAAATAAAATTTTATTAATTTATTTTTATTATATTATATTTGAAATTAAATCAATTTGTATTTGTAATTTTTTAGACACTCTTTATACTTATACTACTGCTATACTTTGATTAGGAAAATTAAATCTAATATAATTTTGTGATTATTTAAAAAAAGTCATATCTTAAAGGAGGTTTTTCTATTGAAGTTAAAAGAAAAATGGATTGATTTATTAAACCCAAAATATATTGAAAACGAGGAAAAAAGAAATAAAATACAGATTATAATATTTTTTTCTATAACTTTTGGTTTAACTTATTTATTAGGTTTTCTATTATATTTCAATAAGTTTATTGACCCAGAAAATTTTGGATTATTTATGATGATATTGCCCTTATCCTCAGTTGCAATCGCAAAATTTTATACAGAAGGAATGACTAATGATAAATATAAATTTTATTCATTAATAATATTATTTTTTCTAATTTACTTATTTTTACTTATTATTGAATTATTAAACTTAATAAATAATCAGCAATTTCAATCATTAAATACTATATTGGTTATTATAAGTAGTTTATCTATTATTCTTTATTCTGACAGTATAAAAGATTTGTCTCCTATAAAAAATATTAAAGTAGGTTGTTTATTAATTTTTTATTTCATGTTTTCCAAAATTATTCCAGAATCACTTAGCCTAATAATACAAGGAAATCAACCTAACTATGAAGGTATTTTTAATTATATATTCTCTTCTATGATGTTATTCTTATATATATACCCTTTTTTTGGTGAAGAATATGGTTGGAGAGGATTTTTGCAAGATATATTTTTTGATAGATTTGGTAAAAAAATTGGTATTCTAGCACTAAGTATGTGTTGGAGTTTGTGGCATTTACCTCTAATATTTACATTATATACACCCGAAACACCAGTATTAGGCTTAATAACTCGCTCAATATATATATTTGGAATTTCAATATTTTTAGGATATGTATACATGAAGACTAAAAATGTATGGTTTTGTGCTATAATCCACGCTTTAAATAATACATCTTTTCTTATATCAGGTTCTAGTATTACCTATTGTTCAACTATTACTTATTCTGATATATTAGAAATATCCATACTTATTTTAATTTTTTATGTTCCATTTCTATTTACAAAAGAATATAAGCAAAACATATAAAAATTATTATGTAAAGGAGATATACTATATGAACTTTTGGAATACCTATCTTATATTTATTGGAATAGGAATTATAATATTAACTACAATAATATACTTAATTAAATATAAAATTATTTTTTGTAGTGAAAAATATTTTAATAAATTAGAATCAATGTATGGAAATATAGATAAAAAAAGAATTGTTAAAAATGAGAGATATAATATGGATGAATTAAAAAAAATTCATAAAGAGGAAATAATTGATATAGAAAAATATAGAAAATATTATGATTATAGTTTTAAATTTTATAATAATATGAAAGAAATGAACTCCATTGAAAATATAAGAAAAGGCTAGAATTAAGTCATCCTTGAAATCTAAAAATAACCCTGTAACCTCATTTTATATTACTTTGTATGTAGCATTTTTAACACCCTTTTTTGTAATTATAATTAGTAAATTAAAAATATACTTTATTATCATTGAAAGTTTTATCTTGATTTTCTTTATTCTTATTCTAGGTAAAGCAAATAAAAAATCAATGGAGTTTAAAGAATACCAGATATATTGCATGACTTCATTACAAATGTTGGATGACATGGAAAATAAAAAACTTATAGAAAGAAAATATATAAAAAGAAGGTAACAACTAACTCTAGTTGCTACCTTCTAGTCTATTTAACTAAGTTTTCTACTTCACTAAATGCTTTCTCATTCCCATCCCCGCCAATTTGAGTTATATTTTTGAACTTTTTATTTTTGATTAACTCTTTTTGGCTATTATCTAATCCATTTCCAACTAAGACTACTGGAGATTCAGTTTTGCCTGCAAGTACTCCTACTGATAAAGCATCTACTAAATCATCTTGTTTATTCATTCCATTCTTAGCTACATATAAGTCATTAAGTATCTCTTTTCTATAGAAATGATTTATTACTTTTGAATTAGTTTCTGTTCTATCAGAACCCGCTATTTTAGTTACAGATGGTAATGTATTACTCACTTCTTTAGTATTAAATAAAGATTCTCCACCTATTACATATGACTTTGATACTTCTTTATTACCTATTAAGTCTTTTATATCTTTCATATCATCATTTTGATTGGTAAGAAGAATTGGCATTTCCTCTTTTGCTGATATAGCTCCCATGCTTACTGCATCAGCTAGTCCTTTTTCTCCATTAACCACTACCACTTTTGACAACTTGGAGTTTTTATCTAATTCTTTTGCAAGTTTTATTGATGTTTCGTATCTATCATTTCCAGATATCCTAATTACATTTAATCCCTTTGTCTTTAAATCAGATACTACTTTTTCACCTACAGACTTTAATCCACCTACTATGTACACATTTTTTACTTCTAATCTCTTTATTTCTTTTTCTGTTAATTTATTTAAACTATCATTTTTAGTAAGCAGTATTGGTGCATCTTTAGACTTGGCAAATGGTGTTGCTGATAAGGCATCAGATATACTAGAATCATTTATTAACACTATATTATCAGCTTTATTCCATCCTTTTTGACTTATTTTTACTGATGTTTCATTTCTGTCTGAACCAACTAGTTTTGAGTTTGAAGTTGCTGTGCTAGGTTTAGAAGACTCTTCATTTGTGGATGATGAACCTCCTCCACCCCCTGACGAATTTCCTCCTGATGTTGATTTTTTTTGATTTGACCAATCTAACTCTTCTAATTTTGTGTTTTTGCTTACATCTAAACTGGTTAATCTATTTTCTCTACAATACAACCTATCAAGTTCTGTGTTTTTCGTTACATCCAAGCTAGTTAATTCATTTTGTGAACAATTTAAACTTCTCATAAGGACATTATTACTTACATCTAAACTGGTTAATTTATTTTGCGAACAATTTAAAAGACTCATAAGGACATTACTACTTACATCTAAACTGGTTAATTCATTTTGTGAACAATCTAAATTTCTTATCTTACCGTTTTTGTTTACATCTAAATTTGTTAATTGGTTTTTTTGACAGTTTAATGTAACAAGTTCCACATTATCAGAAAGATTTAAATTTACTAATTCATTTTGTGCACAAATTAAGTATTTAATATTTTTATTTTTACTTGTATTTAAACTATCTAATTTATTTTTATAACAAGTTAAATTCTCCAAGTCAATATTTTTACTTATATCCAAAACATTTATCTCATTACCATAACAATATAATTCTATAAGTTCTATATTATTCCCTATATTCAAATTTGTTAATTTGTTTCCTGCACAATCTAGATATTTTAAATTCTTATTGCTGCTTATATATAAATCCTGTAGATTACTTTCACTACAAGTTAAATCTTCTAAATTAATACAATTTTCGATATTTAGATTACTTAATTTTTCTTGATTACAATATATTTTTACAAGTTTTTCATGGTTTTTCAAATTTAAACTCTGCAATTTATTATTTTGACAACTTAACTTAAGAAGTTCTTTATTATTATCTAAATTTATATTTGTTAATTGATTAAATGAAAAGTTTAAATCTTGTAATTCTAAATTTGTAGATACATCTAAAGTATTTAAATTATTATACTCACACTTTAAAATTTTTAATTTCTGATTCTTAGACAAATTCAAACTACTCAATTCATTTTCAAAGCATAAAAGAGTTGTCAGATTAGTTGCTTTAGTTATATCTAAGTTTTTCAAATTATTTTTTCTACAGTTCAATTTTTCTAATTTAGAATTTTCTATAACTAAGTTTGTTAGATTATTTTCCCCACAATGTACTGTTATTAACTCTTTATTATTTCTTAAGTCTAGACTTGTTAACTGATTTTCATTACAATACAATTCTTTTAAATTTATATTGTTACTTAAATCTAGATTAGTTAACTGATTTCCTCTACAACTAAAATTTTCTAACCCAATAAAATAATTAATTCCTGATAAATTTTCTATTGATTTGCTTCCTAATATTAAATCTTTTGTAGATTCTATAATCGCTTTTTTCGAAGTTCCAATAGGATTCCCATCATCCAAAATACCTAATTTATCACAAATTACTTTTCTAAAATTTTCATCAGGAAAGGCTTCTTCCATTGTCATATTTTCTAAGTTATTAATTTGCCTTGCTTCATATCTAACTTCCATATTCTTCTCAATATCTTGTGCATTTATATCATGTACTAAAGGTGATACAACTACCAATGAAAGTGATAAAATAACTGCTTTTTTACTTAAAGTTTTCATCCCCACACCTCAATTAAAGTAATATTTATTCAATTGAATTGTAGCACATATTATAAAATTTCGAAATAAACTTTGAAATTAATATCCTAATCTTCAAATAATTTTTATTGTTTATAGACAAAGAAGGTAACAACTATTTTAATTGCTACCTTCTAATCATCAATTCTTAAGTTTTGATATACTAAAATTTTCAACTTGAGACTTGAATAACTGCTCAATCTCGTTAACTATACTTTGTATCTTATTTTCATACTCTAAATCATAATATATATTTATCTCACCTATGCTATTTATACTTATAGAATATTCTTTTCTTTCTATTATACATATGCTTCCACAATCTGATAAATCATTCTTGTATATTGATTTTAATTGTCTTTTTATCTTGAGAAAGTCTATCGCTGGATAAATATTATTTGGATAAAAACTCTTATCATTTATTAACATCTTATCCACCCCTTATCATTCTATTTATTAAATTTATACCTTAATCAAAATCATATTAAACATATTTTCCATATTTTTCATAATTATTTATAATAAAATATTAAATCTATAATTTGGCTTTTACAAACTCTCTAGCCTTATCCATTGTAGACCACACATCATTGTCATATATCTGAGTGAATTTTTTTCCTATAATCTTACTCATTTCTTTTATTTTATTGCAAGTTACTCCACCAATTACATACAGATTTTGTGTTTAATGTGGCTTATAGGCTTCTATATCTGTAACTAGATAACTTTCTTTTACTCTCTTGTAATATAGTCCTAAAATGTCTGCTGATACTTTATCATCACCACTATAAACAATTGTTTATACATTTGCTTCACATCATTATTTACAATACTCTTATTTAATATACCTTCTACAATTAACTTGGCCATACTTTCATATCCAAGTTTTTTAGTTCTCTAATAATCTTCTTTATTGTCACAGAAAAAACTTTCAATTAACATTGCTGTAGGCTTTGAATCATTTAAAATATATCCAATAATATTGGTGCAACTCCAAGCAAAATAAATAATTCAAATTCTAAGTTTTATACAAAACAAGAAGCACAATTGTTATTAGAAAAATAGAAAAATATCCTTATAGGTATACCAATTTTTCTGATGCTAACTCTTGGATTGCATTTTGGTAAAACTGTATCACTTAGATGGTCAGTTAAAATACTTTTTTTCTATTTGTCAGTTAAATGTCAGTAATATAGATAATACAATTTACTTATAAAACATTTAAAATCACTATTGTTTAATAAAATTTATAATTATTTACTATTTGCTGTTGACATTGGTACTATACTATAGTTTATCATCTATATTAGTAATAAATAAAATTATTAATTAATAGTTTCATAATTTTTATAATAGCTTTACAAGGAGTGATAATAAATGGATACAAAAATATCTATAGACGAAAACATAAGTTTGGGCAAAAGGTTTTTTAAATACTTAGCTCCATCTGTAGTTGCAATGTGGGTTTTCTCATTATATACAATGGTTGATGGAATATTTGTAAGTAAAGGAGTTGGAGAATTAGCCTTAGCTGCTGTTAATATATCTATGCCTTTTATTAATTTTATATTTGCGGTTTCTTTGTTATTTTCAACTGGTGCATCTACTATAATCGCAATTTATCTAGGAAAAAAAGATATCAAATCTGCAAATGAAGTTTTTTCATTTAATTTAGTATCAATAATTATACTATCATTAATTATATTGGCAGTAACCTTTTTTAACTTAGATAGATTGGCATTATTTTTAGGTGCCACAGAATCTACAATTGGTATGGTTAAAGACTACCTAGGAATAATAATATTTTTTAATGGTTTCTTTATAGTCTCCTATTCTTTAGAAGTTATAATAAAAACTGATGGATTCCCAATATTGGCTACTGTTGGTGTTATAATATCAGCCCTTACAAACATCATACTAGATTATTTATTTGTAATAGAGTTTGGATGGGGTGTAAAGGGTGCTGGTATTGCGACTGGTTTGTCTCAAGTTTTTTCTACTGTTTTTTTCTTAATACACTTTTTTAGAAAAAACTCAACTTTGAATTTTTCTAAATTTAAGGTTAATTTTAAGACACTTAGAAAAATTCTCTTTATAGGTTTCCCTGATTCAACTACTGAATTAAGCTGCGGTATAGTTGTTTTACTTTTTAACTTGAGTCTTACTAAATATATAGGAGAAAATGCGCTTATTTATTATAGTGTTATAAACTATATAAACACATTGGTTCTTATGACTATGATGGGTATCACTCAGGGTATGCAACCACTTACTAGTTTTTATTATGGTGCAGGAAACATAGATAATGTAAAGAAATTATTGAAGATGGGTGTAAAAGCTACAATAATAGCTTCAATAGCTGTATTTGCAATCTGTATGACTTTTTCAGAACCAATAGTTTCTCTGTTTATTCACCCAGAAGAAACTATATTATTCAATGAAGGGGTTCGTGTATTTAAAATATTCTCTATATCATTCTTGTTAGTTGGATTTAATGTAATAATTTCAGGATTCTTTGTTTCAGTAGAAAAACCATCAATTTCTACAGTTATATCTCTTGGTAGAGGTCTTATAATCGTCTCTCTAAGTTTAATTGTAATGATACTAATGTTTGGTGGTCAAGGAATATGGATGACTACTATTGTTTCTGAATTTATATGCCTTATTGCATCAATAATTTTCTTAAAGAAGAATTTTTCTACATTAGATTCTAGTCTAAAAAAAATAGCTTAAACAAAAGTAGCAATAATAATATATAAAATACAGAATACCTATTATACAATCTTGCAAACATCAATACTTTGCATACATTAAGATTGTATAATAGGTATTTTATTTATGTACTTATTTTATTTCTAAATAACCATAACCATCTTTTATTACATTTCCTTTTACTTCATATTCTACAGGAGTTCTAAATACTGGCCCATCTACTACAAATGTATGATATTCTCCATGCTCTCCACATGGGTCTGAGCCTGTTTCTTTTATCTTTTTCACAAGTTCTCTGGTTAATTTTTTTCCTAGAAATTCCTCTCCTAAATGCTTTAAGTTTACTTTTGTTATGACACTACAAAATCCACTATCTATAAATTCATATACCAATTCCTCTCTACTTTCTTGCCACAATGGTAGTTCTACCTTCATACCAACTGCATCACATCTGTCAGAGTCCCACTTTTTGTGACTTTCTATATCTATATCTCCATATGCACATATTGTTGCTCCCATGTTTTTAGCTTTTATTAAAGCTCTCTCAAAACTCTCTTCATATCCTTCTACTCCACATTCAGCAACTAACAGAGGTAGCCCAATACTATCACTTACTTGTTTAAGCATCTTATGCTCTAAGTTATGAGTCCATGATTTTCCATGTTCTTCACTTATAGTTGTCAAGAGTGCCACAGGCTTATATCCTTTTTCCAACATTCTATTTAATGCTAATATACTATCTTTACCACCACTAAATGACATTACAAATTTTTCATCAGCCATTCCTAACACCTCTTTCTTTTAACTTTACTTACTATCCTAATTATACCAAATTTTTAAGTTATATAGCAAATTATATAGTATTTTAAATCATTAGTTTACTATAAAGAATGTACCTAAAATTAAAAGTATAACCCCTATGTATTTGTATAAATGCATTGTTTCTTGTCCCAAAATCACACTATCAATAAAAAAACCGATTAGAACTTGAGATACAAGTGTTAATATAAGTGTATTTGATACCCCTAAGTTTGGAATTGCTTTTACTGTAAAATATATTATTAGCCCTCCAAATACTCCTCCTAGCAATAACTTATAATTAAAACCATTTAAAGATACTAAACATTTTAAATCTCCAGCAACTATTATACTTGCAAGAAAAAATATTGCTCCTACAGTCAAACTTATAAAGGTGGCAACCAATGCTGTTGTACTCTTACCTAATTCTCCATTTATAAAAGCTTCAAGAGCAGTAGACCCACCCGCCAATAATGCAAATATTATTGCCCATAATTTTGTCATGGACAAACCTCCTCCTATATAATTCTATTAATAAGAGTTTATGATACAACCTATTAATTAATTACTAACTAGAGTTTTATTTTTATACTATGTGGCTTTATTTGAGTATAAATTTCTGTTATAATTGTTCTATTGATTTTGGAGGTGATTTTATGTATACAAATTTTAATATCAATTTTGATAACTTTAATAAAAAGGAAAATGCTACTAAATTTATGATAATGGGAGTGTTACTTGTTATATTGGGATTCTTGTGCCTTACGTTTAAGACTCTAGGTATAAAATTAATTTCTTGGACTTTTGGAGTTGCACTTTTATTCTTTGCATATTTAAATCTTAAAAACATTAATGAGTTAAAAAGATATGCTACTAAAGAAGAAATTAAACCATCTACCAATGTTCAATGGATTCTAATAATTACATGTATACTACTTTTTATATTTCCTCAAAAAATACAGAGTATTTTCTCATTACTTTTGGGCTTTTATTTAATTTTTAATCAACTCGTAGTGTTTGTAAATAGTAAAAATAATCCATATTCTAAGTTTACAACTTGGAATATAGTTAAAACTTTATTTGGTATATGCCTTATATTGTCACCACTATTTTTATCTAGATTTATAGTCTCAATAATGTCATTTTTTATAATATTATTTGGACTTGCTCTATTTTTTTCTGGAAACAAATCTAGAAAGTATTAATTATTTTGTTGCTTTATTCTTCATTACTTAAAATAGAATTTGTTTAAGTCACCTATTTGTGGTAATATGTTTTTTGTACAAATTTAATGTACAATTTTATTAGAAATAGGTGATTACTTTGGATAAATTTAAATATGCTTTTGATAATAAAAGATATCATACTTGGAATTACTACCTTAGAAATACATTTGGAGAAAAAGTCTTTAAAGTATCAATAAATGCAGGATTTACTTGCCCAAATATTGACGGAAGTATTGGCTATGGTGGTTGTACTTATTGCAGTAAAGAAGGTTCAGGCGACTTTGCTGGAAATCCTAAGGATAATCTTATTAATCAATTTTATAATATAAGAGAAATGATGTTAAAAAAATGGCCTCATGCTAAATATATTGGCTACTTTCAAGCTTATACAAATACTTATGCACCTCTTGAGGTTTTAAAAGATAAATATGAAACTATACTATCTCTTGATGATGTTATAGGCCTTTCAATCTCAACAAGACCTGACTGTTTACCAGATGATGTAGTTGATTATCTATCTGAACTTAATAAAAGAACTAATCTATGGGTTGAACTTGGACTTCAGACAATTCATGATTCTACATCTAAAATTATAAATAGAGGACATGATTATAAAACATTTGTTGAAGGTGTTGAAAAATTAAAGGCTAAAAATATAAAAGTAGTTGTACACATTATAAATGGTCTACCTGGTGAAGATTATAATATGATGATGGAAACTGCTAAGGCAGTTGGCAAAATGAATGTGGATGGTATAAAAATACATCTATTACATGTTATAAAAGATACTCCTATGGAGAAAATGCTTCAAAATGGAATGTTAACTCTTATGAACCAAGATGAATACATTAATCTTGTTTGTGACCAACTAGAAATATTACCTGAAACTATGATAATTCATAGACTTACTGGCGATGGTAAAAGAGATGAACTGGTTGGACCTTTATGGAGTTTAAAAAAATGGGAGATTTTAAATCAAATTGATGATACATTAAAATCTCGCAACTCCTATCAAGGTTGTAAATTTATTCAAGATTAAATAAATGATTAAAGATAACATAATAGCTATAGATAGCTTTATATAAACATAAATCTATCTATAGTTATTTTATTGTTTCCAAAGCAAATTTCATATTAAAAATTACAATGAAAAATACCCCTATATAAATATATAAGGACAAAATACATATTCTTAAATACTTTCTGTTTTCTCAGTTTGTTTTAATTTATTAGACTTATAGAAAATTTTTATTCCATCATAAGAAAGATTAAGTGCTATTACAGCTGATATCAACATTAACATCACTCCAAACAGCTTTCCTATAGAAAAACTTTCTCCTAGCATAGTGCATCCAATTATAACAGAGCCAACTAATTCTACTGATGCTACAACACCTGCAACAGATAACTCTACACCTTTAGATATACCTGCTGCATAAAAAATATATGCAAGTGCCGCTGGAACAACCCCTAACATCAACATACAAGATAAAATATTTAAATCTTTAGCATAGGTTAATATTTCCCATGGTCTAGCAGAAGGAATCATAAATATCGCTCCAAATAAAAAGCTGTAAACTAATATTGTTGAACTTGAAAATTCTTTTAAGGCATTCTTACTAATAGTTGGCATAAGTGCATACGCTATTGCAGATAATATTCCAAGCAATAATCCCATAGTACTTAAGTTTTGAAAATTTAAACTTCCACCAGTTACTGCCATAATAGCTCCAATAAAGCAAAAAATCAGCGAAAATATTTTACTTCTAGTAATACTCTCTTTATAAAAAAATTTTGAAAATACAGCTAAAAACAATGGCGATGTATACAATAAAACTGCTGCTACAGATACACCTACAGTATCAATAGCTTTAAAGTAACATAAATTAAACATAGCTTGACATATAATTCCTATTATTACTGAATAAATAATTCCTCTTTTGTTTATTTTCAAAATATGTGGTGTTCTTATAGCTGAATAAACACCTAAAACTATAAATCCAAAAAATAATCTTGTAAATGCTACTTGTTCTGATGTCAATCCACTTCCCATCAGAAACTTTCCAAACAACCCAAGTGTAGCCCATAAGATTCCTGCTGTTGCTATAAATACATACCCTTTACTTTTTTCTCCCATCTTAAATACCCCTCTACTATTATTTAGTCAATACACATCATTTTTATCAAGCAAAAACCATGCCACTTTTATTTTATTTATATCGACACTAAAAACTTAGAATTTGCAACAATATTACTAGTTTTTCAACTTTTCTATAGTTATTTCAAGTATATTTTAAGTTGATTTAGACTCGCTTTAATTGTAAAATAAGTTATATATAACTTATTCAAAGTTAAAATAGACTGAAGTTTATGTATTATATAAAGATTATACTTTTAATTATATTTAATAAATTAAATATATTTTAATATATCATTAAAAATTTAGGGGGACAATAGGGAAAATGGATTTAGATTTAGAGTTTTATAAAAAAATATTAGAGGCTTCTCATGACGAAATATGTGCATCTGATGATAAAGGTATAATAATATATTGTAATAAGGCATTTGAAGAAAATTATGGTCTAAAAAAAGAAGATATTTTAGGAAAAAATGTTTCTTTCTTAGAAGAATCTGGATATTCAACAAAAAGCCCCATACCAGTAGTATTGAGAACAAAGTCTAAATTTTCACTTGAACAAGATACTCAAACAGGAAAAAAACTTATTATAACTGCAAGTCCTGTATTTGATGAAAATGGTGAGCTAGAATTCACTGTTGAAAATTGTAGAGATATAACCGAACTTAATAATATAAAAAATAAACTTGAAGATACAAAAAAACAAGTAAAAAAATACAAATCTGAAGTGGAAACACTATATAGAACCGCTCTTAGGATTGAAGATACAGTAATTATGGATGGCATAGTTATGAGACCTATTATGAATACAGTCAACCATGTTTCTAAAACTGATGTAAGTGTACTATTATTAGGAGAATCTGGAACAGGAAAGAGTTCACTTGCTAGATATATACATCACAATAGCAACAGGTCAAGTGGTCCATTTATAACTATAAACTGTGCAACCATATCTCCACAACTACTTGAATCTGAACTTTTTGGATATACTTCAGGTGCTTTTACAGGTGCAAGTACCAAAGGTAAAGTTGGTCTTGTAGAATTGGCTAACGGAGGAACTCTTTTTTTAGATGAAATAGGTGATATACCACAAAATCTACAAGCAAAATTTTTACAATTGATACAAGATAGGACTTTTACTCCAGTCGGAAGTTTAAAAAATAAAAAAGTTGACATAAGAATTATATCCGCTACAAATGCTGACTTAATTTCTAAAGTAAAAGAAAAAAAATTTAGAGAAGATTTATATTATAGATTAAATGTTATAGAAATAAAACTCCCTCCACTTAGAGAAAGAAAGGATAATTTAGTAGAGATTATAAAATATTATTTTAATAGATATTCAAGTGACTTTAATCTAAACAAGACAATTTCAAAAGAAGCTATAAGTATTATTGCAAACTACAGATTTCCAGGTAATATAAGAGAGTTACAGAATATAATTCAAAAAATCTTACTTACTTGTAGAGATAATCATATAACAACAGACGATTTACCAAGTATACTCACTAAAAATGTAAATATTGTAAATTATGGAAATAACCCTCCAACATACACAACCAATGTAGATAATTCTCTACATATTGATTATAAAAACAAAAACTTTGACACCTTGATTATGGAGTATGAAAAAAATGTAATTTTGGATGCTTATGAGAAATTTGGTAGTTCTTATAAAGTAGCTAGACAACTTGAAATTTCTCAATCCAAGGCTAATAGGCTAATTAGAAAGTATACTAATACTTAATTTTAAATTTGATAAATAAAAACTTAACATTATTTACATATTGTAAATTTCGCCAATTACTGGTATTATGAATATGGTTGAAATTATTTAAATAAATGTGATTGACTTAATTTCATATATTTACCATTAAACTTTTATCATAAATATCATATCATAATAATATATTTAATAAGTCTAATAAACTATACGAGGTGTAAATATGTTAATGAATACCCATTTTATTATGGCAAAATCGATACTTAATAATATAGATGAAAATAAAACATTCTTTATAAGCGAAAAAAATTTTATATATGGTAATATAAAGCCAGATGCTTTTTCTAAATATAAATTAAAAAAACATTATATGGATGAATCATTTAATATGATTGCTTCTAAAATAAAATATCTGTGCAGTCTTACTATAGACAGTGTTTCTAAATATTTTTCAGTAAGTAGACTTAGTCAAGAGCTTGGTGTTATCTGCCACTTTTTATGCGATTTTTTCTGCTTAGCTCATAGTGAACGCTGGGAATTTAAGCATAGTTTGAATAAACATGTTACTTATGAAAGAGAACTTGGAGCATTTGCAAAGGATGTTGATTTATCTAAAATTAAAGGTAATACTATAAATAGTGGATTTGAAAAATTTTTTGTTAAACTTTACAATGAATACAAAAAGAAAAGCGACTATATGAATGATTTAAAATTTTCAGCGTATACTTGCAATAGTGTTATAAATTATATATTAGATTCTATTTTAGCTAATACAATAAAATCATACCATATAGCAAATTGTGGTTAACTTAAGAATTTTAAACTGACAATTAATATAATCAAAATGACTGCTCTACAGAATATAAAATCTAGTTTTATAATTCTACTGAACAGTCATTTTTTTATACTGAATAGGTAATACCTTATAAAATTGATTAATTAGTAAATCAACAAACAAAAATAATTTACTAATTTTTTATTACTTCTCATCAATCTTATATCTAACTGTTTATTTTTATGATAGCATCTATAGCACTTTTTACACTATCTACTACATAATTTGCACTTTGTTTTACTTCTTCTCTTGCCTTTGACATTACAAAACTATATTTAAATCCCTCTAACATACAAATATCATTTGGAGAATCTCCAATAGTAGCAACTTCATCTGGACTTACATTTAGAGTTTTTATTACATGTTCTATGCTACCTCTTTTTGATACACTTTTAGGAACTATGTTTAAAGTATAAGTACTAGAAAAATATATTTCCAACACTTCACTAAACTCACTTTTTAAATATAATTCTATTCTAGACAACTCTTCTAAATTTTCAGAGCATATACCAATATTGCCTATAAGATTATCAAAACTATCTCTTTTCTCAAAATCGGGGTCCACTATAAAATCGCTAGAATAATGTCTAAAAGCTGTTGTGTCACTATCTACAATTACATCTCCTTTATATTTAAAATACAATTGTGCATCAGTTGATTCAAATCTATCAATAACTTTTTTTACTAATTTATCATCTATAGTTTGCTTAAAAATCACATTATAATCTTTATCATGTATAAATGCACCATTTTCACATATATAATAGCCATTCATATCTAAGCTCCCTTCGATAATATCACGAGCCTGTTTGAAAACTCTACCTGTAGCAACATTAAACTGTACTCCTCTTTTTTCTATTTCCTCAATTGCTACTATATCTTCTTTTGTTATAGCTCCATTTTCATATAAAGTTCCATCTAAATCACAAAATATATGTTTTATCATAAATTAAAAGCCTCCAAAAATGATTTTATATTATACCAATACTTTAAATATAATCAATATCACAATAGTTTAAAGTTTTTCTAATTGTATTCTCAACTCATTAAGTAAATCTCTAGTAGCTCTCAATCTTATTTTTCTTCTATCTCCATTAAATATATTTCTTTTCACTATTATTTTTCCATTTATATATATTGCAGTATAAACCAACCCTACAGGCTTTTCCTCAGTTCCTCCACCAGGTCCAGCTACTCCAGTTGTAGATATACCTATATTAGCTCCAAGCCCTTTAGCAACGCCCTCAGCCATTTCTATTGCTGTTTGTTCACTTACTGCTCCAAAGTCTTCTAAAGTTTCTTTTTTTACTCCCAATCTTTTCATTTTGGCTTCATTAGAATATGTTACACATCCTTCAAGAAATACAGAAGATATTCCTGGGTAGTTTATAAGAGATGAAGATACCAAACCTCCAGTACAAGATTCAGCCACTGCTATGGTTAAGTTTTTTTCTACAAGAAGCTTAGAAACAGCATCTTCTAATGCAGACTCTCCTTCAGATACTGAAATATCTCCTTCAGTATATACATATTTACCTACTCTGTCCTTTATCTTTTCTTCTACTGGTCTTATAAATTCAAAAGCTTGTTCTTCATTTTCAGCTTTTGCAGTTATTCTTATTGTAACTTCTAATTCCTTTGCATACAAAGCAACTGTTGGATTAGTTTGTTCATCAATTATATCTAAAATTTCCAATTCTAGGTTTGACTCCCCTATTCCATACAATCTTAAAGTTTTTGATACTAGCATTTCCTTTGTAAATTGTTGTAGGTAAGGTTTGACACTTTCATTAAACATTGCCTTCATTTCTCTTGGAGGTCCAGGTAGTACTATTATACTTTTATCATCTTTCTTTAAAATAGCTCCTGGTGCTGTTCCATTATTATTTTTTAATACTATAGCATCCTTTGGAAAATATACTTGTTTCATATTATTTTCGGCCATTTTTTTTCCTGTTTTAACAAAGAATGATTCTAAGACTTCTAATGATGGTTTATGTAATTCTAATTCCTGTCCAAAATACTCTGCTGCAGTTTCTTTTGTCATATCATCACCAGTTGGTCCAAGACCTCCTGTAGTAATTACTAAATCACTTCTTTTTAAGCTTTCATCAAAACATTCTAAGAGTCTTTGCTTATTATCTCCAACTGTACTTTGATGGTATACTTCTATTCCCAATGCTGCAAGTTCTTTAGCTAAAAATTGAGAATTTGTATTTACTATATCTCCCAACAGTATCTCTGTTCCTACACTTATTATTTCTGCTTTCAAATTTTATCACTCCTTGATTTATAGCCACTAAGACTAGTCTTAAGTTCATACCACTAATTTTAGCAAAAATAATGATATAAATAAAGTTAAAAAATCATTCAAATCTATCTGTAAGTTAGATTATCACTCTAAAACCACACATAATATAAACTTCACATGTAGTGGTACTTTCATCATCAACCATTAATTCATATAATTAAGTAAGTAAATTAAAAAATTTAATTTAAAAATAATAAAATTTAAAATAGGAGTGTATAATATGAAAATAGCAGTTATAATGGGTGGAATATCATCAGAGAGAGAAGTTTCTTTAAATTCAGGAAAAGAAATATATAATAATCTTGATAAAAGTAAATATGATGTTGTAAAGGTGATAATAGATGATAAAAAAGATATATTTACAAAAATACCAGAAGATACAGATTTTGCAGTACTAGCACTACATGGGAAATTTGGTGAAGATGGATGCATTCAGTCAGTACTTGAGACTATGGATATACCATATTCTGGATGTGGACCTCTTTGTAGTGGAATGTGTATGGACAAAAACATCACTAAAAAAATGCTTAGAGATTCAGACCTTCCTACTGCTCCATGGGCTTTAGTAAAATCAATTGATGAAATAAATTATGATGAGATAGACAAAATAGGCTATCCAGTATTTATAAAACCAAATTCAGGAGGTTCAAGTGTTGCTACATTCTTCATCCATTCCAAAGATGAAGTTGAAGAAGCAGTTCGTAAAGGTTTAGAAGTTGATGAGTTTGTAATGATTGAAAAATATATACCAGGTGGAGAATATACTTCATTCATATTAAATGGCGAAGTATTTCCTACTATATCTATAAAATCAGACTCAGGATTCTTTGATTATGAAGCTAAATACTCACTTGAAAAAGGAGCAAAAGAAGAAGTTATTTATTTAGATGATGAACTTCAAAAAAGAGTAAATGAGATTTCTGAGACTTGTTGGAAAATTTTTAATTGCAAAGCATATGTAAGAGTTGATATGATTATAAGTGAAGGTATTCCTTATGTTCTTGAGCTAAATACTCTTCCTGGCATGACTAAAACTAGTTTAATACCTAGAAGTGCCGCTGCTAAAGGTCTTGAGTATAGCCAATTATTAGATAAACTTATAGAATACTCTTTAAATTAGATAATACAATTTGAGGTGGTAATTTGATATTTTCAAATCTAAGATTAAATGATAGTGAACCAATTTATATACAAATTAAAAATTATATAAGTGATATGATATCAAAAGGATTAATTCCAGACAATAGTAAGCTCCCTTCTACAAGGGAGCTTAGTCAGCTTTTACAAGTTAGTAGAAATTCCATAGTCTTAACTTATGAAGAACTAAAATCAGAGGGATTAATCTACTCTGTTTCAGGAAAAGGTACATTTGTTAATTCAAAAAATAAATCTTCAAACACTACATGGTCTTTAAATTGGGATTGTTTAGAGAATACATACTCTAAAAAAGCTAATGAATTAGATATTATAAAAAGCGAAATACCTTGGAGCTCTAACCTAATATCATTTAAAAGTATATCTCCTGATGGAGATTTATTTGATATGGAGGAATTAAAAAAATCTTTTTTAAATAGAATCTCATTAGAAGGTCACAAACTACTTAACTATGGATATGCACAAGGTTATAAACCTCTTATTGACTATTTGCTTGAATATATGACAAATAAGGGCGTTGATATTAATAACAAAGATATATTAATTACAAATGGATTTACAGAAGGCTTTGATATTATTATGTCCTCTTTCACTCAAGAAGGAGACTATATAATTTGTGAAAATCCTACTCACAACACAGCTATAAAAATTATGAAGTCACACAATCTCAATATTTTAGGTGTGGATATATCTGAAAATGGTTTAGATTTCAATATGCTCGAAAATCGTTTAATTGAGTACAAAAATAAAATAAAATTTGCATATATTACACCTTCTTATCACAACCCAACAGGGATTGTAATGACCCCTGAAAATAGATATAGATTCTATAATCTTATGAAAAAATACAATATAGCAATTATAGAAGATGGATTTAATGAAGAATTACTCTACAATAGTTCTCATATATTTCCCCTTTGCTCTCTTGATAATATGAATAATGGTGTTGTATATATTGGTAGCTTTTCAAAAATTTTATTTCCTGGAATAAGAATTGGATGGATTTTTGCAGATAAAAAAGTTATAGATAAGTTAGAAAGTGTAAAAAGGTGCAGAAATATACATGTATCTTTTTTAGACCAAGGTATTTTATTTGATTATTTAAGTAATGGAGGATTTGAAAAATACGTAAAAAAAATACGTAAATTCTATGGGGATAAATTTAACTTCGCCTATGAATGTGTAAAAAAATATATGCAAACGGAATATATCTTAGGTGATGGTGGTTTGCATATATTTATCAAACTTAAGAATATAGATACTAGAAAGCTATTAGAAAAATGTTACAAAAAAAATGTTCTCTTCATGCCTGGAGATTTATTTTTTACAAATGGCTTTGGTTCTGACACTTTAAGACTTGGATTTTCGAGACTCTCTTTTGAAGATATTGAAACTGGTATAAAAATAATAGGAGAAACTATAGATGAAATGTCCTAGGTTAACTAAATATTGTTAGCCTAGTTTATTTTTATGAGGTATAATATATATAGTTTATATGAATCTAACATGGGGGATAATATGAGTAAAAAGTCAAAACGAAAGAAGATTAATAAATTAAAGCTAACAATTGTAATAACTGTATTATTTCTTGCCTTACTATCTATATATGAGATATTTTTCTCTAAATCCAACAAAGAAGATAATATAAAAAGTCAAGAAACTATGCAAGATAAAAACAATACAACAGAGGATTCTAAAAATAATCAAAACTCTACTAAAAAACAGGAAGATAACAACATTAAGCCCACTTTTTCATATTCTTCAATACCAGATAACATAAAAAACAAAATGATTGGTAAATCTATGCCTTCTGATGAACCTATAGGATTTGATAGTTTATCTTACTTGCAACTTACCTACTACGGATTTGATGAAAAAACTCATCAAGGTGAGATGATAGTAAATAGTGAACTAGCTTCAGAAGTTGTCGATATTTTTAAAGAGTTATATGAAAAAAAATATCCAATTGAAAAAATTAAATTAATAGATGATTATGATGCTGTAGATGAAAAATCTATGTCTGATAATAATACATCTGCATTTTGTTATAGAACTGTAGCTGGTACAAATACTGTCTCAAATCATGGTAAAGGACGTGCTATAGATATAAATCCATTACAAAACCCACATGTTTCTGGAGACAATGTTAGCCCTAAGGTAAGCACTGTTTATGCAGATAGGTCTGCTTTAAAATTTGGAATGATAAAAAAGGGTGATGATTGTTATAATGCTTTTGTAAGCAGAGGTTGGAGTTGGGGTGGATATTGGAAAAACCCAGACTACCAACATTTTGAAAAATAATAGATTAGAAATAAAGGTGAATTATATGAATTTAATGACATTGGAAAATATAAGTAAAAGCTATTCTGAAAAAAAATTACTTGAAAATATATCTCTTGGTATCAATGATGGAGAAAAAATAGGACTTATTGGTGTAAATGGTACTGGTAAATCTACTTTACTTAAAATTATTGCAGGAACTGAAGAAAGTGAAACTGGCAATATAACAAAGGCTAATGGTATTAGAGTAGAATATCTTCCTCAAAACCCAACTTATGATGAAAATTCAACTGTTCTAGAACAAGTATTTAATGGAACTTCAGAAGAATTAAAACTCCTTGGTAAATACCAAGAAACTTTAGAAAAACTTAATTCTAACTTTACAGATGAACTAAATAAAAAATTATTATCCATGCATGAGAAGATAGATGCTTTAAACCTTTGGGATTTAGAAAGCGAAGCCAAATCTGTACTTACAAAGCTTGGTATAAATGATTTCAATCAAAAAATAATAGAACTTTCTGGTGGTCAAAGAAAAAGAGTTTCTCTAGCCTCAGCTCTTATTACTCCTTGTGAGCTTTTAATACTAGATGAACCAACAAACCATCTAGATAATGATACCATCGATTGGCTTGAAGAATACCTAAATTCAAGAAAAGGTTCATTGCTTATGATAACTCATGATAGATATTTTTTAGACCGTGTTACAAATAGAATAATTGAATTAGACAAAGGTAGATTATTTAGCTATGATGGTAATTATTCAATATTTTTAGAAAAGAAAATGGAAAGACTTGCATTAGAATCAAGTATTGAGGATAAACGACAAAATTTAATTAGAACAGAACTTGCATGGGTTAGACGTGGAGCTCAAGCTCGTAGCACAAAACAAAAAGCTCGTCTACAAAGATTTGATGAACTTGTAAATAGAGACTCTTTCAAACCTGATGAAAATATTGATATATCGGTTGCCTCAAGTAGGCTTGGAAATAAAATAATAGAAATACACAATATATCTAAATCTTTTGAAGAAGTTACAGTTATAGATAATTTAGAATATACTTTAGCACGTACAGATAGAATTGGCATAATAGGTAAAAATGGTATGGGTAAATCAACTCTAATAAACATAATAAATGGGAAATTAGCCCCTGATAGTGGATATATCTCAATTGGAGAAACTGTAAAAATAGGTTGCTTTTCTCAAGATGATTCTCATATGAACATTGGCATAAGGGCTATAGACTATGTAAAAGAAGCTAGTGATTATATAGAAACTTCTGATGGTACTAGGATTACAGCTTCTCAAATGTGTGAAAGATTCCTTTTTAATGGTACCATGCAGTATACTTTGATAGGCAAACTGTCTGGTGGTGAGAGAAGAAGACTACACCTTCTTAGAATTCTTATGACAGCTCCTAATGTACTTCTTTTGGATGAGCCTACAAACGACTTAGATATAGAAACACTAAAAATATTAGAAGAATATCTTGATGAATTTAAAGGTGTAGTAATTACAGTATCACATGATAGATATTTCCTAGATAGAATCTGTAATAAAATATTTGCATATGAAGGAAATGGAAAAATTCATATTTATACAGGTAATTATAGTGACTATCTTATTTATAGAGAGATTCAAGGAATTGAATTTGAAGAATCTAAAAAAGAATCACTTAAAAATGATGATTCAACTGCTCCAAAAAAAGAAAAACCTAAAAATGATAAAAAACTTAAATTCTCATACAATGAGCAAAGAGAGTTTGAAAATATTGATTCTGACATAGAAAAACTTGAATCTAAAATTGCAAAACTTGATGAAAGTACTTCAAAATTTGCAACTGATTTTACTAAACTTCAAGAAATTTTAGATGAAAAATCAAAATTGGAAAAAGAACTTGAGTACAAATATGAAAGATGGGAATATCTAAATAATTTAGCTGACGAAATAGCTAATAATAAATAATATTAAAACATCTAAGTTTAATAACCTTTACTTTAAGTTTATAAGTTATAAATATTTAAAAGAGCTATATGTCTTTAAAAACATATAGCTCTTTTTTAACTATCTTCTAATTTTTATATTCTGATATATCCTATAATAATTCTTTATTATAAGTCTATATCCATTCTTTCAACATAGTGACAATTGACATCAATATGATTTAAAAAAACCAATAACCTTTCATAAAGTGGATGAGATTCTTCTCCATATTTAGATTCTAAGTTTTCACCTATTTCCCTAACAGTCTTTTGACCATCAATTTGTAAAAATACAAAACTAGAATATTCATCTAGCTCTATTTTTTTATATTTAGGTATTCTAGCTTTTAACTTTCTAAAAAACTTTTGAATCTTATGGTCCTGTTTTTCAAGTATAGTTACAATACCATTTTCATCTACTTCATATTCAAGTCCATCAGTAATTTTAAATACAATATCTAAAACATCATTACTCTTGCTCATTATTTTTTACTTTAGATAAAATGATAGGTAATGTTGTAAGTACAACTAAAACTATTAATAAAGCAATTGCCATTGAATTTGTAGCAGCAAAACCACTTGGTACTTTTGGAGTTATAACTCCAGTTACTTGTAATATTATACCTATTAAACCAATGATAGATCCACCTGCAACAAGACCAGAAGATAAACTTATACCATTAGAAACTTTAGCTTCTTTTTCTTTTTCAGATTTAGATACTAGTTCAACAAATAAACGAATTAATGCTCCAACTAATATTATAGAAGTTGTTGCTATTGGTAAATAGAATCCTATAGCTATAGTCATTATTGGTAAGTTTAATGCATATAACACAATTGCCATAAATACTCCAACAATAATCATAACCCAAGGTAAACTACCTGACATAATACCAGAAGTTAATGTTGACATTAAGTTTGCTTGTGGTAATGCAAATTGTACATTATCACCAGTGGCTTTAAGTTGGTCAGAAAGTAATAAGATTACTCCTACAACAACTATAACACCAACTATACTTGCAACTGTGAAGTAACGTTGCATTTCATTTTTGCTACCACCAATGATGTAAGTTACTTTTTGAGATTGAGTATATCCTCCAGCTATAGCAATAGCAACAACTATAAATGACCCAAATAAAAGTAATGATTTATTAGCTTCTAAATCAGTCCATCCCATTATAACAAATACTAATGTTACAATAACTAAAGAAGCTATAGTCATACCAGAAACTGGAAGATTTGATGTTCCTATTGTTCCTGTTAAACGTCCAGCTACTATGACGAATAATAAAGATAATAAAAGAGATATGATAGCTCCAATAATTGCCATAGCAATATTACCAGAAATCAAGAACGCTGCTAAGAACCCAACTACTACTCCACCTAATAAAAGTATCATTTGTATAGATGAACCTTCTTCTGCATCTCCAGTACTTGATTTAGCTTTAAGTGTTTCTTTTATAGAAGCGATTATAGTTGGGATAAGTTTTATTGCACCAATAATACCTCCACAAAGCATCATACCAGCACCTATATATTTTACATAACTACTAGATATAGCTCCAACATCCATTTGGTTAAGAGGCATTGCAGGATTATTCCATACCATAGCTCCATCTTTAGCCATATCAGTAAAGTAACCTATTAAAGGTGCAATACCAAAGTTTGATAAGATACTTCCTGCAAACATTGTTAAAGAAACTTCAAGCCCTACTATAAACCCAATTCCTAAAAGTAGAGGGTTTACTTCAATATCAAATTTCCATTTGTAGAATTTACTTCCTACAAGACTCATTACATTGTTTGCTACATTTAAGAATGAACCAGTTAATACAGTGATAAATCCACTTATTACAAATCCAATTCCCATGTATTTAATTGAGTCTCCACCAGCCTCTGAAGCAACAAGTGTTTCAGATATAGCCATTGATTCTGGGTACATAAGTTTACCATGTTCTTCAATTATTAAATAATTGTGAACTATTGCTGCAACTCCTATACCAAATAAAACACCACCAACTCCAACAGCTAAGCCTTCTAAAAATGTGATTTGGCTTCCAATTAAGATAACTGCTGGTAATACGAAAATGAATCCACTTGCAACAGATTCCCCACCACTTGACATACCTTGGATTAAGTTCTTACCAAGAATACCCTTTTGGCGAGCAAATGCTCCAACAAAAGCAGAACCTATTATAGCTCCTGGAATACCTGCTGCAACTGTAAGACCAGCTTTCATTCCAGAATAAGTTGTAGATGCGGCAAAAATGGCAGCTAAAATGATACCGATAATCAATACAGCTACATTTCCACCGGTTCTGGACTTATCTGTGATGTATGGAACGTAATCTTTTCCACTAACCTCACCATAAGCTCCCTTAGGTAATTTTTTGTTCATAAAATTTTCACCCCTTTTCAGTTTGTATATATTATAACATATATACATATAAAACTTAACTTTTTATTATTTTACAAATAGCGAGTAAAAACTACTAAAATTTAATCCCATATTATTAATTTCTATTTTTAGATATTTTTATGCTAATTTTCTTTTTATTTTTCGATTATACTAAAAAGGATTAAGATAAAAAATAAAAATTTTTTTTATATTAAAATTAAATTTGTTATAAAAACACTTTAAAATGCGGAAAAGTATAAAAAATACAATAATCATCCTTATAAACAGATTTTCACCACAGTAAAAATGTACAGAAAATTCTTTCTTTTATGTCAATTGATTCATTCTTGAAAATAGGTGTCATAAAGAAACTTCTATAGTTCCTTTATAACACCTGTCATAATACAAAATCACTCTGGCAATGCCCTTTTATTTACTTTTCCAATTGGTGTAACTGGTATTTTATCTATCCTCATTATTATTGTTGGAATCATGTATGGAGGTAAATGCTCATTTAAATATTCTCTAACTGTTATGTCATTTATTTTTTCACTATCCTCATCATCAATCACATAATATGCACATATATACATATCTCCATCCTCATTTGTTCTTGAGATACAAACAACACTTTTAATTTCTGTAATATTGTTTATTATGTTTTCAATCTCATACAGCTCTATTCTAAATTCATCAATTTTTACTTGATTATCCATCCTACCAATATAATCCAAATTTCCATCATCTAGCCATCTTACCAAATCACCAGTTCTATACATTAATTTATTATGTTCACAAGTTTTGTAAGGATTTTCTACAAATACTTGCTCTGTTAAACCTTTTTTATTTAAATAGCCTCTTGATATTTGGATTCCTGATAGACAGAGTTCTCCTAGAACTCCAATTGGGCATAGTTTATTTTTTTTATCTAATACATATGCATAAGTATTAAAGATTGGCTTACCTATTGGTATTTTCCCATACTCTTTATCCACATGAAAAGAAGTTGATACAACAGTAAATTCTGTTGGTCCATACTCATTATATAACTCATAGTTACGTTTTCTATATCCTTTTAATCTTTCTCCTCCTGTCTGCACAATCCTAAGTGAACTGTTGTTACAGTTTTGTATAAATAATCTTGCAAACGCTGTTGGTAATGCTAATATAGTTATATCATTTTCCTCACAATACTCATTTACTGTATATTCATCAAATTTTGCTTCTTCTGGCATAATGTTTATTGAAGCACCCATCAATAGATATGGAAATAGTTGTTTCATTACAGCATCAAAACTAAAACTTAAATATATCCCACATATATCACTTTCTGTAGCACTTATAGCTTCTATACTATAATAACACATGTTTACTAAACTCTTATGCTCTATAGCTATAGTCTTTGGTCTACCAGTTGACCCTGATGTAGATATTGTATATGCACAGTTTGATGGTGTTATTTTTTCAGTTAAGTCATATCTAATTTTAAATATATCTTCATCATTTATATCAATTACTATTGTGTTTTCATTTATAACCTTACATCTAAGTTCGTCTGTAGTTATTACTACTTTTGCATTACTATCTTCAAGAAGGTAATTTAATCTTTCTTCTGGATTACTTGTGTCTATCGGGAAGAATGCTCCTCCTGATTTCATAATTCCTATGGCTGTAACAATTATATTAATGTCTCTTGGCAACATTACAGCTACTATATCTTCACTTTTTACCCCTATATAATTTAAATAACCTGCAAGTCTATCAGTTAACTCATCAAGTTCTCTATATGTCAAATTTCTATTTTCATCTCTGGCAGCTACATTATTAGGTGTTCTCTCAACTTGTTCCCTAAATAAATCAATATAACTTCTGTCATATGGTATCTCACATTGATTATCATTAAAATCTTTCAATAATATTCTTTCTTCTTTCTTACATACAAATTCTAAATCTTCTATTAAAATGTTATTATTCCTTATTATCTGCTCTATTATATAATCAAATTGATTTAATATCCTTCTAATAGTTTCTCTTTTGTATATAGATGGCTTATATTTTATTTTTATTTTTAATGCCCTTTTAGTATAAACTATTACAGATAAATCATATCCTTTTTTTTCTATGTCATAGTCATATGATAAATCAAAACTTTTAGCTACAAATATTGTATTTATAAGTTTAGTATTCAGATGATTTTTATTCTCTATATCTGATAATAAATAGTATCCATATTCTAAAGACCTACTCCATTGCCTTTTTAAATTTTTTACAACATCTATAAACTTTTCGCTTTGTCGAACCTTAACTCTTATAGGAATTATATTTATTGTTTTTCCAAAAACTACATCATCTTCATATGTATACTTTTGTAATATAAGTCCATAGATAGTTTCTATAATAGAACTTATGCTTATATTATTCATTTTAGAATATTGAATTAGTTTCTCATGTTTTTCAATATCAATCTTAAAAATTTCATCTACAACTTCGTCAGAACAATCTTTATAAAAAAAATCATTTGGAATTTTTGCTAGATTGGTATAATCATCTAACAAATCCATCCAATAATTCATAGCTCGTTCTAAATTAACTTCATACATATCAAAATTCCCCCTTACTACTAAATCTATAGAAAAAATTCTTTTGGAATTTCATTTTTTTAAATACAGAAATATATTAATAATATATATGCAAGCTCTAAACACATGAGCTTGCATAAACTTATACTTATATATTATGACTATTAAATTCGTAATATTTATAATGTTTAAAATATATTATAACACAGATATGATTTTATTTTCTTACATTTATATAATATATAAATTATAAATTGTTATTTAATTAATGTATAATTATATTGTTTAGAATATGATATATTATATTAATTAAAATTTTATAAGAATAAGTTATATTTATTGAAAGGAGCTTTACAAATGAACATTTATGCTCACAGAGGTTTTAGTGGAAAATATCCAGAAAACACTATTCTCGCTTTTAAAAAATGCTTAGATATGGATATATACGGAATAGAACTTGATGTTCACAAGACTAAAGATGGAAAAATTGTAGTTATTCATGATGAAACGGTTGATAGAACTTTTAATGGACATGGTTTTGTAAAAGACCTTACTTTAAGAAAACTAAAAACATTGAACTCATCCTTTGAGGGTTACCAAAACAATAAAGAATGTAAAATTCCAACTTTAGAAGAAGTCTTAATCTTAATTTCGCCTACAGACCTTATCTTAAATATAGAACTAAAAACTGACAAAGTAAATTACACTAATATAGAAAAAGATGTTTTGAAACTTATTTTAAAGTATAATATGAAAAACAGAGTTCTTATATCTAGTTTTAATAGTAATAGCTTAAAAAATTTTCATAAGTTAGAACCCAGTATAAAAACAGCTTTATTATGCTACTTACCTATAAATAATGTAGTTGAATTTGCTAAATTTCTAGGAAATAGCTATCTTCACCCTCCTTTAATTTTAGTAAATGAATCTCTAGTTGAACTTTGTCACAAAAATTTACTAGGTGTCAATGTGTATACTGTAAATGAAGAAGAAGATATGCTACATTGCCTATCTCTTAATGTAGATGGTATTTTTACTAACTATCCAGATATAGCTTTAAACCTTTTACAATCAAAGCAATATAGCTAGTTATATAGTAGTTTATACTCCTTGACTTTTATATGATTAATATGTACAATTTTATTAAATTTAGCTTGGAGGTATACTTATGGATAACTTATTAAATGAACTTGAAGCTTTAAAAAGTAATTTGGATAATTTACCAATAGAAAAAATAGAAAATTACGATTTGAGTAAAACAGTTTTATTTATAATTGATGTCAATAATGGTTTTGCAAAACAAGGTGCCTTATACTCTCCCAGAGTAGAATCTTTGATAAAACCAATTGAAATTTTCGCAAAAAAAATATCAAATAAACTAAATAAAGTAATTGCATTTACTGATTGTCATACACCTAAATCTATAGAACTTTTAAGTTATCCTGTTCACTGTTTAGAAAGTGATGTGGAAAGTGAACTAGTTGACGAACTTAAGTCTATAAAAAATCTACAAGTTTTCCCTAAAAACTCTACTAATGGATTTTTCGCACTAGAAAATTTAGACTTTGATGGGATAGACAATATAATTATAGTTGGTGATTGCACAGATATATGTATATATCAATTTGCAATAACTCTAAAATCTTATTTTAATCAATATAATATCGAAAAAAATATAGTTGTTCCTATGAATTTAGTAGACACTTATGACATTCCTAATGTTCATCCTGCAGAGATTTTAAACCTAGTATTTTTTAATAGTATGCTTCAAAATGGAATTAAGGTATTAAAGGAAATTAGCTTATAATAAATACTTTATAGATTTATATAGGGATACAACTTTGATAATAAGATTGTTCTATACAAATATTACTTAATACAATTAATTTAACATAACTAAAGTATATAAATATAGAAATCGCAATTTAAATATTCTTCTATACATCTTCTGTAGGAGAAATTAAATTGCGATTTCTATTTTTTACATAATACTAATCAACCATACCGCTTCAATAGTTAAATTTACTTTTTAATAATCGTATTTATTTGTAGTTTCACACATAACTACTTTTATCTTTTTATTAAACATATTCTTATATTCTAATAAAAACTCATTTAATTCTGAGTCCATAAGATTTATTTTTTTGTCACTACAAAGCATTATTTTTTCTTGATCTATTATTACATTAATATCATTTAAATCATTTTTTATGAATGTTGTTATACAACTCTTAGGTTGAATTTTTTCACCATATTTCTCATAAAATCCTGCACTCTTTTTAAACGATTCTAAATCTTCTGTAGATACTTTGCTGGAAGTATTATTACTCATAAAACCTGCTGTAGAAGGGTCGATTCCAAAGTTTCTAAGTTGTTTTTCTACTTCTTCAGTGTCCATACCATATCTTTCCATGAACTGTTTTTGTATTTTCATAAACTTTTCTTGAGATATGTCATTATCTTTCATATAATCAAATATTTTTCTTGAAAATTCAGCCATCGACATCTTTCCATCCATAACAGAAAAATATAAGTTATATATGTATTGCTCAAATTTATCTACATCAGAATCTTTAACTTTGTTTTTTAATTCGTTAAAGTCAATTATTCTATCATCAGACATTTTTTATCCTCCTAGCTAAATTTTTACTTGTATAAGATTATACCATACTTCTAATATATTTATATATACACTATTTTTTTAATTTAACCATTTTTTCTGTTGCATCTAATTCACACATTCTTCCTAAAGGAATAGTTATCATTGGTATACAGTGCCCAGATTGTAGATTATATATAGCTGGCTTATTAACCTTCTGCGCAAATTCCTCCAATAGTTCTATTAAATCTTCTTCTTTGATACAGTCTTTAAAATCTCCAAAAATTATACCATTACATTCATCCAGTTTTCCTGAAGAATACAATTGAGTTAACATCCTGTCTAATTTATATTGACATTCTCCAATTTCTTCAATGAATAAAATTTTATCCTTTGCATCTATTTCATATTTAGTTCCTATTGTAGAAATTATTAGAGATAAGTTTCCTCCCATTATTATTCCCTCTGCTTTGCCTTCACATACAGTATAAATCTTTTCTTCTTTTGGATTTTCTAAGTATAACTCATCTTTAAATTCTAAAGCATCTACTAGAGATTTATAAGTAAATTCATCCCATTTAGCTACATTCGCTGCCATTATTCCATGATATGGTAAAAGACCACAATTTTTATAAAAAGCTAGATTTAAACCTGTTATATCAGAAAAACCTATAAATGGTTTAGGATTTTGTTTTATTATTTCGTAATTTATTTTATCTAGTATTCTTGTTGTTCCATAACCTCCTCTTAAACACATAATTATATCTACTTCTTCATCTAAGAACATCTCTTCTATATCTCTTACTCTAATATCATCATTCCCAGCTAAATAACCTTTATAATTTAGTCCACAACTTTCAGAAAATTTAACTTTATAACCATACTTCTCCAAATTAAATTTTATTTCTCCTAGACTTATATTTCTCAATGGTCCAGAAGGCGCAATTACTCCTAACATCTAAACACCTCTTCTTCTAAAATGATATATTCTAATTTATGCTAAACATCTCTACTATAATTATAAGACATTTTATTTATACTTGATACAGAATAATGTTTTATATAGAATAATATAATTATAATAATGAAGAAAAATAAATTTTTAATTTTAATATAGTTAGGATGTGTTTTATTATTAATATTAAAGCTCTTTGCCATGATATAAATGATTGGGTTATAGATATTAGAAGAGATTTACACAAAACTCCAGAACTTGGCTTAGAAGAATTTCAAACTAAGAAAAAAATTATTAAATATTTAGATGAAATAGGTATAAGTTACATTGAATATGAAAATCACACAGGAGTAACTGCATATATAAATGTAAATCCAAACTTTGAGACAATTGCTATAAGAGCTGATATAGATGCTTTACCTATAACAGAAAAACTCAATCTTCCTTATAAATCCATTAATTTAGGTAAAATGCATGCATGTGGCCATGATGCACATACTGCTATTTTACTTGGCACTTGTAATATACTATTTAAATTAAAGGATTATTTAAATGTAAATGTAAAGTTTTTTTTCCAACCTGCTGAAGAAACTATTGGTGGCGCTAAACTTATGATAGAAGATGGATGTATGAAAAACCCAGATGTAAATTATATATTTGGTCTTCATGTAAATCCCAATATTGATAAAAGTTTAATTGAACTAAAATACAATACTTTAAATGCATCAACAGATACACTTTGTATAACTGTATATGGCTCAAAATGCCATGGAGCTTATCCTCATCAAGGTGTTGATGCTATAGTTATCTCTGCTCATATCATAACTGCTTTGCAGACAATTGTCAGTCGAAATACAAACCCCACTGATTCTGTAGTTATTTCTTTAGGAAAAATTGAAGGCGGAATTAAAGAAAATATAGTTTGCGATAAAGTTGTTATAAAAGGAACCTTAAGGACTTTAACGCAGGAAACCAGAGATTTTTCAAAAAAACGAATTAGAGAAGTTTGTGATTTTACTTGCAAAACATTTGGTGGAAATATTGATGTTGAAATTGAAGAAGGTTATCCTTCCCTTATAAATTCAAATTCTCTTGTAGATTATGTTAAACAAAATGCAGTAGAATTATTTGGAAAAGAAAATATTTTGATTAAAGATACACCTACTCTTGGTGCTGAAGATTTTTCATATTTTTTGGAATATTGTGAAGGTGTTTTTTATCACCTTGGTTGTGCAAATCAGGGAAAAAATATTAATTCTCCTCTTCATACAGATACCTTTGATATTGATGAAGATTGTCTTATTACTGGTGTTATGCTTCATTCAAAAAATGTATTATCCTTTTAATTATATGCTTCTATCTCCTTTTTATATTGACTCTCACATGGTGTTAGGGTTTACTCTAAAATTACAAATAACAAACCAAATAATTGGAGGTAATATTATGAAACAAATTTTAGTAAACCCTATAGGAAAAATACGTGTTCAAGGTGAAGAAATTTCTATCAAATTGGATAAAAAGTATATACCTGCATTAAAAGCACTTGATGAATTTAGTCATTTAAATGTAATCTGGTGGTTTGATGGATTTGATGATGTTGAAGCAAGAAGTATCTTAGAAACTCCAAAGCCTTATAAAAAAGCACCTGATGTTATGGGAATATTTGCGACAAGGTCACCTATTAGACCTAACCCAATAGCATTAACTACTGTACAAATTATTAGCATCGACCATGAGCATGGTATAATAAGAATTCCATATATCGATGCTAATGATAATAGCCCTGTTATCGACTTAAAACCATATACTCCAAGTATTGATAGAGTTGAAAATCCCTCAGTCCCTGAATGGTGTAGTCATTGGCCTAAATGTGTAGAAAAATCAGGGGAATTTGATTGGGAAAATGAATTTGAATTTTAATTTATTTTAGATAGAGTATTAAATTAAAGGTAGAGTATTAAATTAAAAAATTCTAATTTAATACTCTACCTTATTATATTTTAATTCTATAAAATATTCGTTGTATTTCATTTTCTTGAATTATATAATTGATTTTATCCACTTTCATATTGGCAAATTATCTTGTATACTTAATATAAATAATTATAAAGGAGAATACTCATGACAATATTTAGTCTACAAACAGCAAATTTATTTGGATGGATAGCTATTTATAGCCCCTTAAACATCTTCTTTTTTACTAATTCTATAGAATAATTCTATAATTCCACTCTTTCTCCTAATCTTAAAACACTACAACCATTAAACAAACTTAAAAATAATATCTATCAATGTTTTAAGTATGTTAAACTAGTAAATGTAGCTACTTCTGTGTTACAATTTTATATAAATATTGTATATAGCAATAATAGGATAATAGATACTAGTTAGTGTTATATTTCTAATATCAGTTATTTTTCAGTTACAGATTTAATAATAATTAATAATGAGAAATAATATTTTTCTACCTCTTATTAATTGTATGTTTACTGTTATCTGTTATTATCATTAATAATAAATTTAAGGGGGCTTATATTATGAAGTTATATTTAAGTGCCGATATAGAAGGTACTTGTGGCATTGTAAATTGGGATGAAACAAAGCTTGAATGTGAATTTTCACAACACTATAGAACACAAATGAGCAAAGAAATAGCAGCTGCATGTAATGGAGCTACTCAGTCTGGTATGCATGAAATACTTGTTAAAGATGCACATGATAGTGGTAGAAATATTAATCCAGATATTTTACCTGAAAATGTCAAAATCCTTAGAGGATGGACTAAAGACCCACTAGTTATGATGGCTGGTATTGATAAAAGTTTTGATGCATGTGTATTTACTGGCTATCATTCTGGAGCTACTTGTAATGGGAATCCACTTTCTCATACTATGGATATTGACTATGACTATTTTAAAATAAATGATGAAATAGCATCTGAATTTACTATAAATGCTTATGCTGCTGCATACTATAATGTTCCTGTAGCATTTTTAAGTGGAGATGAAATGCTTTGTGAAAGTGCAAAAAAACTAAACCCAAATATAATCACTGTTCCTGTTTCAAAGGGAATTGGAAATGGCTCAATTTCAATCCACCCAAATCTTGCACTAAAAAAAATAGAAGAAGGTGTTCAAGAATCTTTATCTGGAAATTTATCTAGACACTTAATAAAATTACCAAACAAATTTAAAATTGAAATAAAGTTTAGAGAACATTACAAGGCTTTTAAAGCTTCTTTTTACCCAAATATGAAAAAAATAGATTCTCAAACAATACTATTTGAAACAGAAGATTATTATGAATTTTTAAGAATGTTGTTATTTATATAAATTTCATGTTATACATAAGGAGTTGATTAAGATAAGTAATAAAAGAAGGATTCCTTTAGGCGAATTTATTTCTGTATTTTTATTTTTTGCTGTTTTTTTTGGTATAACTTTTTGTATTTTCACTGTTATAGGAATTGGCTTCTTATCATTCTTAGGTTTTGAATATAAATCTCTTGGGTCTGTACTAATTTTCTTTTTAATATATTTTTGTATAACTACCCCAATTGATTTTCTATGCACTACCATTTTAGATATATTTAGATATGTAAACAAATTGCCGTATTCAATTTATAAATTCTGCGAATTTATAATTGATTTTATACTGACTTTTTTAGCTATGAACATAATTGATACATTTATGGATTCAATAATGATTCCTTTAAGTACAGAAATTTTATTTGCCTTACTTTCTTATCTCTTATCTGAATGCATGGATTTTTTTGATAAAGATAAGAAAAAATCTTAATAAAAAGATAGATTACTTAATAGACGATTTATATATCCCTATTATCTAATCTATCTTTATTTGTGTAATCTTTTATATTTAAAATATAGTTTCTTCTATTTCTTTAGTCATCTTTATAGCATCATCAAAAAATTTATCTATATGCACCACTTCATCACTCAATCTTGAATACTCTGCTGCAAACGCCATTACATGACTTTCTATAGCATCTTTTGCTGCTGCTCTTCCTTTTTCTAAGTCTTTATTTAAAACTAATTTAATAAATTCAGTTATGAGATTTCTATCATATTCTTCTACCATATCTTTCTTATTTGATGGATTTATAACTACTTCTTCATTTTTTCCAAATTCTTTAATTCTTATCTCATTTTTATTTAAATCTCCACCAACTTCTCCATGACTAAACATCATCTTTATAGTTCTTCCATTTTCTTTAGTAAATGCACATAAATTAAAAGTAGCAGTTACTCCATTTTCAAATTGTAATATATTTACCATGTTATCTACAACATTATTATCACATCTGTAAACACATCTTCCATATGGACTTGTCTCAAGTATCTTTAAAAGATTCTCTTTTGTAGGATTTATATGCACAGCTCTATTTATATTTCTGTCATTTTCTAGGTAAATTTGTTTTGCAGAATATGGACATTTCTTTTCTACCAAACATTGAAGGCAATTCTGTGCCATTTCTCCCCCAGCATTTTCATTATTAAGATGCTTTAAACTTCCAAATGCAGAGATTTTTTTACATCTACTACCTACCAAATATAATAGAATATCCATATCATGACAACTCTTCGCCAAAATCAAAGGGCTTGTCTCATTACTATTTCTCCAATTCCCTCTAGTAAAACTATGAGCAAAATGCCAATAGCCTATATTCTCATTATATTGTATACTAACTAATTCTCCTAATTTTTTACTTTCTACAATTTCTCTTAATTTATTGTAAAATGGAGAATATCTAAGTACATGACAAATCATAAAAATCTTATCTTTATACTTCTCACATAGGTCATTTATATGTACTAATCCATCTAAACTATTAGACATTGGTTTTTCCAATAATATATGATAACCTTTTTGAAGAGCTAAACTTGCTACATCATAATGTCTATCATCATTTGTAGCTATTATGACTGCATCTGCCATTTTATCCTGTTTAAAGAATTCTTCTAGACTTTCAAATACATTTTTGCTATTTAAGTTATACTTCTGTGCAAATAATTCACGTCTTCCTTTTTTTGGCTCTGCTACAGCAACTATCTCACATGTATCAGAATTTTCATAAATATATGGAGCATATGCATATGTACCTCTATTACCTGCTCCAACCACAGCAACTTTTACTTTTTCCATACTTTAAATTATCCCCTTTATATTATTCTACTACTTTATTATATTCTATTTTTAAATATATTTGGATATTTTTGATAAAAGAAACAGCAGTTATAGTTTTTTACTTTTAACTGCTGTTTTAACTTAATATGCTATTCTTTTTTAGAATCATATTATTTATTTTTAATGTAAATTTTAATACTATTTTTATTTATTTTGCTTGTCAATTTCTTTTTCTAGCTTGTCTAATTTTTTATTGTATAAAAACATATAAAATGCTGCTGAAAAGACTATTACATATCCTACAACACTTAGCATATCTGGATAAACATTAAACAAGAATATACTCAAGATTGCTGAAAATATTATATTACTATAGTCAAATATAGAAATTTCTTTGGCTGGCGCATACTTATATGCTAAAGTTATACCAAATTGACCTAAACTTGCAAATACTCCACCTAGTAATAAATATACAAGTTGCATAAGAGTCATTGGTTCATACACTGCAAAAGCTATTGGTCCTACAGTAACTAATGAAAAAACTGAAAAGAAAAACACAATTGTATAATAATCTTCTCTATCTCCAAGAATTCTTAAACAAGTATATGCCATTGCTGCAAATACAGCTCCTGCAACTCCTCCTAGATATGGAATTACTTCAACACTAAATGTTGGTTTTATTATAAATAAAGCTCCTATAAATGCAATTATAATTGCCCCTATCTGTTTTATGTTTATTTTTTCTTTTAGAATAATTGCACAAAATATAACTACAAGAAAAGGACTCATTTTATTTAGCATATTAGCATCTGAAAGCATCAACTTATCAATTGCATAATAGTTAAATATAACCCCTAAAGTTCCAAAAATTGACCTATATAAAAGAACCTTCATATTTTCTTTTTTACCTGTTAAACTTCCTTTATGTTTTATGATTAGCCAAAACGCTATTATAGCCGATACCAAGTTTCTAAAAAATACTTTTTGAAAACTTGGTAAATCGCCTGCCAGTTTTACAAATGCAGACATCATTGCAAAACCAAGAGCTGATGCTATTATAAACATTATACCTTTTATTCGATTTGATTTGATTGTACTACTCATATTTACCTCTTTTCTATACAAATACATAAACCTATATTTAAAAACTACTTAAAAAACTAAAATTTCTAAATTAAATAATAATTATCTAAATATTCCAATTTATACTATAATTAAAAGTATAAATTATGTCAAGTAACTAATAAATCTTTTCAATTAATAACAATAATAATTATAAGTAAAAAGTTATATCTTTTTATAGATTATTCGCCAAATATATACTATAATTTTATATAGTATAGACTTTTTTTAATTTATTATTTAGATTTTTAGTGGATTTTTTAATTATGGAGGTATTTAAAATATGGAAATAAAAAGATATGAAGGAACTGGAAGAATGAGTAGAGCTGTAGTTCACAACAATACAGTTTATTTATGTGGACAAACTCATGCTGAAGGAGGAGTAGTTGAGCAAACTACTGAAGTTTTAAATAAAATAGAAGATTTATTAAACAAATATGGTTCAGACAAACAACATTTACTATCTGTTACCATTTATTTAAGAGATATGAAGGACTTTGAAGCTATGAACTCTGTATGGGATGCTTGGGTTGAAAAAGGATTTGAACCTGCTAGAGCTTGTGTTGAAGCTAGACTTGCTAGAGAACACTTATTAGTTGAAATGAGCGTTGTTGCTGCTACAAAATAATTGTTTTAAATTTAATAAGCAAATATAATTACTTTAACCTATAAGGAGATATAGTATTGATTAATACTACATCTCCTTATTATTTAATTCATCAATTTAATTGTTTTCTATTGGCAATATCAACCTAGATGGATATTTTCCTCCATGATAAATTGTATTTTTTGCTTTTATATACTCAATACTATTATAACTATCTTCAGTGTTACTATTTTGGAATATAAAGTTTTTCGCACTAGATGTTATATCTAACCTAATTCTATGCCCAGTTTTAAATGTATTTGATATTTTTGAAGTTGTTATTGTAAACTTATAAATTTCTCCTTCTTCCATAAATTCTGACTTGTAAAAACTATTTCTGAATCTAGCACTTAGTATACCATCAGCTAATTTAATTGAGTTTCCATCTAAATCCACATCCATAATTTTTATAACCCAATCAGTATCTTTTGCCGAACTTGATGCAAAAAATTCCAACTTTATATCACCTGTTATAGTAAATTCTTCACTAAAAGCATCTGATGTGTAGCACAACATATCACTTCTTTTCTCCAAATCTTTATAATTATTTGGAACTCCCACTTCATTTTCTGACATATCAATCAACTGTATTGAAGGGTCTTTTGGATTATATATGTAACTATCATAATTTTCTTTTGAACATTCTTCAAAAGATAGTTTTCCATCTCCTAAAGATGTATTAGCATTTCCACCACTTATTAAATAGATACTTTTATCTATTTTATTTGCTATTGGCCAATTATCTGCCATCTTCCATTCATTCGAACCTACTGAATAATACTCTATTGGAGCAGTCTTATCTATATCATTTTCTACTCCTTTTAAGTATTTATCAAACCATAATAGATAGTTATAGTCTACATCATACCTCAATGAATTATCTCCAAAAGGAATATCATTTATATCCCTTATCGTGTTTGAATTATGCATCCATGGACCTAATATAGCCTTTCTCTTTCCTCTTTCATAATTTTTTATTACATCCAAAGCTTCTGTAGTACCCATCCCATTATCATCATACCATCCAGATATGACTAATGCAGGCACATTTATTTTATCTTTTTTTAGATGCCAATCCATCCTATCCCAATATTCATCCTTTTCTACTCTTTTTATCCACTCTTCTAAAAATTCTATTCTATATCCAAGTGCTTCAATAGGTATATTTTGTATCGGTCTTATATTTAAAACATCATCCCAGTCATCTCTTAGCATTTTACTTCTATCAACTTTATTTCTTGATACCATAAATGCCCATGCAAGCATTCCAGATACAAAAGCTCCACCTTTTCTTGGTATGTCAATAAAAGGACTACCTGCTGTAACTATACTAATTAAAGCTTTTAGATGTTTGTTTCCTGAAGATGCAGCTGCCCATTGAACATAACCAAGATATGAGGCTCCCATCATTCCAACAACTTCATTTGACCAGTCTTGTGCTACTATCCAATTTATAGTACTATCTCCATCTTCTCTTTCATAAATCATAGGCTCCCACTTACCTTCTGATTCATTTCTTCCCCTGACATCTTGTATGACAACAGCATATCCCCTTTGTACATACTTATAGTATATTTCTTTGTCATTTTCTTTTCCATATGGAGTTCTCATAAGAATTGTAGGTACTTTTTTAGTAGAGTCTTTAAACTTAGGAAGATATACATCTGTAGAAAGTTTTATTCCATCTTTCATATCAATCATATAATTTCCATCAAATTTTATAGGATATATCGCTTCATTTTTATGTGTTTTCTTCCACTCTTTTAATATCGTATAATCCTCATATTCATCCATAATTAGTATAGTACAAGTTTCCCTGGACAAGCATATAAAACCAACTATTTTATTATCCAAAACAATTACATCTAAAGGAAATTTTTTATTTCTTTGAACCCAGATATAGTCATTAAACTTAGAATATGTTTCTCCTAACTCATTTACAACCATACTTTTATCTGTGTTTATTAAGCTATTACTATAAACATTAAAGTTTTCAAATAAGAAGTTTAAATCTATTTTTGTAAGATTTAAATAATATATTCCTTCATCTTTATTCATAGGTTTTATTTCTTCTATTTCATTTGTAAAAGGATTTAATTTTTCAATAAGTAATGTTTCATCAAATACTACATTACCACTATACAAACCAGATATATATAACTTAAACTTTTTCAATAAAATTCACCTCCTAGAGACCAAGAACCATTTTTATTGCATATGCCACCGATATACCTGCATAATTTCCTAATACTCCACCAATTACCCCCATCACTACAGCTACACTTACAAGCGAATTCCATTTTGCTGAAGCGGCTACTAAAGCTGACGTTGGACCATCAGCAATTGCTCCAACTATAGAAAGTATTACATATTGATACTTTATCTTTAACATTCTAGTTACAAATAGATGGAAGACAAATGAAGCAAAGATTATGCTAAAGCAATAAAATGTTATAGTAAAAGTTGAACCTAAAAATTCTTTTATATCTACTGAAAATCCTATTGTACATAAAAAGAATAATGCAACAAACAATCCTAAATCTAAATTCCCCTTTAATTTTTTTACTGGTTTTAATTGAGCAATTATAATTGAAATTGTTGTAACTAAAAGAATTCTTGCTGCACTGCTAAAGCTTGAACTAAAATATCCTGAAAGAATTGTTGCAACCTCTGTAACAACAAAGCCTATAGCCAGCATCCAAGCGATATCTTTTATGCTCCACTCTTTTGATTCCATAAATTCTTCATTCTGGCAATCTTCTAACTCTGATTCTTCTAAATGATATGGCCAAAACTTTTGAAACTTCTTAGAATTTTTTAATATTGCTGGAAGTGCAAACATAAATATTAATGTTGGAACTCCAATTACATAATCAGCTGCATTCGCTGCTGCTAGAGTTTGTCTACTTACATTAAGACCTGTTCCAATAGCTGTAAGATTAGCACTTCCTCCAGTATATGTACCTACAAACATCCCTGCAACTTTCCATCCTTCTGATATTTCACCTGCAAATACCAATCCAAATAAAAACGCCATTATACTTACTGTCAATACTGCCACAAAAATTGCTATTAAAGGCTCTCTTGATAGCTTTGTCATTTCTTTTAAATCAACACTCATCAACATTATAGTCATAGAAACTGGTATAGCATATGTAGAAATAGTTCCATACAATTCTGTACTTACTGGAACTACCTTTAAATTTGAAAGTATTATTCCCATTATGATTATTGTAAGTGCTGGTCCTAAACTCTTAGTTACTTTATATTTTTGTAAGTAAAATCCAAATGCAACCATAGCTGTCATTATTGCAAGTATACTACCTGTACTTGAAAAAAGTGTATTCATATTTAACCCCCTAATTTCATCATAAGTTTACTTCTATTCCTAAACCTGGTTTGTCGATAAGATTCATAATATCTCCATCCATTTCAAATCCTCCAGATATACTTTCTAACTCTTCACAAAACATAAAACTATCAAGGTCAGCTTCTGTTATATTCTTCTTAGATGCTATTAAATTTGCTGCTGCTGTTATACCAATCCTTGTCTCAAGCATACATCCTAACATACAATTAACCCCACTTGCTTCAGCTATATTATTGATTTTTATTGCAGGGTAAATTCCACCAGATTTCATTAACTTGATATTAAATGTATCAACTGCATTTTTCTTTATAGCTTTAATTGCATCTATTGGTGAATGTAATGACTCATCTATCATAATCTTAGTATTACTCTTATTTCTTATGTAAGCAGTTCCATCTAAATCCCAATGTGGAAGTGCTTGTTCAATCGCATCAACGCCAAATTCTTCTAGTTTTTTGATAGTATTTATGCTACTATTTACATTCCAGCCTTGATTTGCATCTATTCTAATTCTTATATTATCTCCAACAGCTTCTCTAATTAATTTTACAGCTTCAATATCTTCTTCAGGTCTTATTCCAGCTTTAAGTTTCAATATTCTAAAACCTTCTCTAACTCTTCCCAGTGCTTCTTCTGCCATTTTCTCTGGTTTATCTATACCTATAGTTACATCTGTTTGAATTTTGTTATCATATCCTCCAAGAACTTTATAAAGAGGTACATTCATAATTTTACCTTTAAGGTCATACAAAGCTATATCAATTGCTGCTTTGGCAGAAGTATTACCTATTATGATTCCATCCATAATTGTATGTATAGTTTCAATATCTAATGGGTCTTTACCTATAAGTTCCTTTTTAAACATGATTAATATAGAAATTACAGTATCTAAAACTTCACCTGTAACTGCTGCAAGAGGAGCAGCTTCTCCAAATCCACAGTAACCTTCATCAGTCTCAATTTTTAAGATTATGCTCTCTCCATATTCAATTGTTCCAAACGAAACTACAACAGGCTTTCTTAATTTGATTCTTAATTTTTCAAATTTAATATCTGTTATTTTCATGTTAACCTCCTCATTTTTTGAAGTAATAATTTAATTTCTTTATTTTTATACTTCAAATTATATTATTACTTCAATGTATCTGTCAATATAATTTACTGAAAATTTAATTTTTTCTAAAATATCCTACAATAATACCTTTAAAATTAATAATCCTATATTAAATTTTTCTGCATTATATTAATTTATCAACAATTTATTTTTATAAGATTTTATTTGCACCTCACTAATTGCTAATTCTTAAAATCTTCCATTCATCTTTCTTGCTACTACTTCTATGTTATGCTATAATTACTTTGTTTTAATCGAATATTTTGTATAAATTTTATTATTTGGAGGTTCTTATGCTAGGGGAAAAGATGAGAAATATAAGAAAAAACAAGAAAAAAACACTAAGTGATGTTTCCAAATTGACAGACTTATCTATAAGTTATATATCTCAAATCGAAAGAGATGCTATTGAACCATCCCTGTCTTCATTAAGAAAAATCGCTGAAGTTTTAGATACTCCTTTATATATGTTTATGGATGATAATAACACGGATGATTTAGTCATCAGAAAAGAAGATAGAGTTATGATGAAGTTTCCAAAAAGTGAAATGTTTTATGAGATAGTATCTCCAATGCCAACAGCTGATTTTGCACCTTCAATCTTATTTTTAGAATTTGAACTTAAACCAGAAAGTGAAGATACTAAAGACTATATCTCTCATGCATCAGAAGAAGTAGTTGTATTGACAAGTGGTATAGTTGATATTTGTATAGGTGAAAATATAGTAAGATTAAATCCTGGGGATTCAACATTTATAAAAGCTAATACTCCTCATAAAATTATTAATCCAAGTAAAGATAAACCAGCTCGTGGATATGGTGTTATATCACCTCCCATTTGGCCAATAAAGTCCAAGTAAATATCTACAATACAATTGTTTAATATGTAAAATGTTTTAATACATAAAACCAAAACGTAAGCTCTTTTAAAATTAATGTATTTACTCAAATAAAAATAGCTATTTGACTAATTCAAACCATTTTAATAATGGCAAATAGTAAATAGCTATTTCTAAATTGTACTTTAAATTGTAACAAAAATTAATATTAATTAAATTTAAATTAAACCGCTATATCGTTTAATACTTTGGCTTTAACAACTCTTATATTTTTCATACTTTTATATATATCTTGAATCTTATCTTCTTGTTCTTTCAATAATCTATGAGCTTCATATATATCTACAAACTCAAACTTTACTACATCATTTGGCTTTGCTTGTGCTAACTTACACAAATCTACACTTATAACATTTCCTATTTTAGTATAACCACCACTAGTTTGTCTATCTGATAACATTATGATAGGTTTCCCGTGTCCAGGTACTTGTATAGCTCCATAAGAAATACCATCAGATATAATATCTGCTCCATTAATATGCTTTATACTATCTCCTTCTAATCTACAACCCATTCTATCTATTTCATTTGTAACTTTATATTCATTTAATAGAAATTTTTCTACTTCCTCTTTAGAAAAAGCATCAAATTGAGGTCCTTTTACAATTCTTAGTACTATTTCTGAACTATAATTTGGAATGTATTTTGAATTTAATTTTTTGTTTATTGTAAAATCTTTTTCTTGAGCAAAAGTATTTATATAATCACCTTTTTTAAGTGCTCTACCTTCAAATCCACCAATCTTAGCTCTTGTATAAGTTGATTTACTTCCCATTGCAAGTGGAACATCTATTCCACCAGCTATTGATACATATGCCCTAGCCCCTGAGTTTACACCTCTAAATGATAATATGTCACCAGGATTTATTTGATATGACCTCCAATTTTGAATCTCTTTTCCATTTATTCTAGCTCCTAAATCTCCACCAGTTACTGCTATTTGTGTATATTCATCAAAGGTAATTGTAGGACCTAACATTAGAACCTCCAAAGAAGCTTCATCTTCAGAGTTTCCAACTAATATATTTCCCACTCTATGTGCATATTCGTCCATTGCTCCACACCCAGATACACCATATTGTCCATATCCAACTCTACCTCTGTCTTGTATTAATGTTTGGAAACCTCCTAATTCTACTTTAAATCCCATATATACCACTCCCTGTATTATCACTATTTTTAAACACTTAAATTATTTTTTTCAATTTCTATAAATTCATCTAAAGTTATTGGAACAAACTTTATAAAATCTCCAGCTCGAAGTAAAATTTGTTCTTCTCTATTTTCGTCATATAGTTTTAAAGGTGTTCTACCAATTATTTGCCATCCACCAGGGCTATCTATAGGATATACACCTGTCTGAGAACCAGCTATTCCCACACTTCCACCATAAATTTTAGTTCTTGGTACTTCTAATCTAGGTGTAGCTATTCTTTCATCCATTCCACCTAAATATGGAAATCCAGGAGTAAATCCCAACATATATATTAAATACTCTCTGCCTGTGTGTATATTTATGACTTCATCTACAGTCAGATTATTGTAGCTTGCAACAGTTTCAATATCTATACCAAATACCTTATCGTAACATACTGGAATTTCATGTATTTTAGGTTTTGGCAGCTCTATACTTTCTAAATTATTTTCTATTTTTTTTAAGCTCTCAATTAAACTATCAAAATCTATTTTCAAGGGATTGTAGCTTATCATAAGTGACCTATATGTTGGCACCATTTCTGTAACAATACCTTTGAGATTTGATATTTCTATCGCTCTCATAAACGAAATTACTTTTTTATTTATATCTTCCGATATTTCATTTCCAAATTCAGCAACTACTGCTTTGTCTCCTGATAGCAAGTATCTAGTTTCCATAAATGTCACCTCTTTTAAATTAAGCAAATAAAGTACTCAGGCTACTAAGAGAAGTTATCCCTGCATAAGCAGATATTAAAACTACTATTAATCCAAATATCAAAAGCCATGTAGGATGTTTATAATCACCAACAATATCTTTTCTCTTAGATGCTATAAGCATTATTCCTAAAGTTATTGGAAGTATTAAACCATTTAAAGCTCCTGCTAAAATTAATAAAGTTGCTGGCTTTCCTATAAATGCCATTATAAGTGTTGATATAGCTATAAATGCTATTATAAAATACTTTTCATTTTTTGCTATGAAAGGATTTAGCGTCTTTAAGAAAGAAACTGATGTATAAGCAGCTCCTATAACTGATGTAATTGCAGCAGACCATAATACAAGCCCAAAAAATTTATATCCTATCGCTCCTGCACTAAATTTGAAAGCTGAAGCTGCTGGATTTTCTGGGTCAAGTTGAATCCCTTTTGAAACCACTGCTAATATTGCTAAAAATAAAAGTACCCTCATCATAGTTGCAACTAATATCCCTAAAAGAGATGATTTAGTTATTTCTTTTATATTTTCTTCACCTGTTATTCCACCATCTATTAATCTATGCCCTCCAGCAAATGTTATATATCCTCCAACACTTCCTCCAAGTAGAGTTATTATTGGAAATATCAGTGTCTTTGGATTTTCTGGTTTTACCATTCTATAAACTGCTTCTCCAACAGGAGGATGATTTGATATTGCTACATATCCAACTATAATTATCATACCTAATGCTAAAAACTTAGTTATCTTATCTACTAAAGAATTTGAATTTTTTGACATAAATACAAATATTGCTATTAATCCACTTAATACAGTTCCTAATGTCATATTCATATTAAACATTACATTCATACCAAGTGCAGCTCCACCAACATTTCCTATATTAAAAGCTAATCCACCAAGGCCTACTAAAAAGGCTACTAGGTAACCTAAGCCAGGTACTATTTTATTTGCTATATCTTGACCTCTAAGACCTGATACACCAATTACTCTCCATACATTCACTTGAGCTCCTATAAAAAGGATAGTTGTAATTAGTACTACAAATGAAAAACTTGGCCCAAAATCTTGAGTAAACTGTGCTGTCTGAGTTAAAAATCCTGGCCCAATTGCTGATGTTGCCATTATAAATGCGGCCCCTATAAGTGCCCCAACGTCTTTTTTACCTTTTTCGTTATCTGTAATATTTTTTGTACTCATATTTTATTTCCCCCTCATATTATCAGTCTTACAATGTGTCCTCTGATGAACAAACTTCCATATTTTCTAATGGACAAACCTCTATACTTTCTAATTCAAAACGTTTTCTTATTTCTTTAACAAACTCTATTGCTTTTGGATTGTCTCCATGCACACATATAGAGTCCGCTTTAATATGTATAATTTCGCCAGTTATAGTTTCCACTGTTCCTTCTTTTACCATCTTAACAACTCTATCTATTGCAGTTTTTGTATCATGTATAACGGCTCCCTCTACATTTCTTGGAACCAAAAATCCGTTGCTATCATAGGCTCTATCTGCAAATACTTCATTTGCAAACTTAAGTCCAACCTCTTTAGCTGAATTTATCATTTCACTATTATATAGCCCTAACAATGTAATATCTTTATTAACTTCATATATAGCTTCACAAATCGCCATGGCTAAATTTTTATCTTTTGCAGCCATATTATATAAAGCTCCATGTGGCTTTACATGCTGTATATTACATTCATTTGAAGTTGCAAATGCCATTAATGCTCCTAATTGATACTTTGTATAATCTTTAGCTTCTTGTTTTGTTATTTTCATCTCACGTCTTCCAAATCCTATTAAATCTAAAAACCCTGGATGTGCTCCTATTTTAACTCCATTTTCTTTAGCGAGTTTTACTGTTTTATCCATATGGCTAGGATCTCCTGCATGAAATCCACAGGCTATATTAGCTGATGAAATATATTTTAAGACTTCTTCATCTAAACCAATCTTATATGTTCCAAAACTTTCTCCTAAATCGCTATTTAAATCTACTTTATACAATTTATGACCCCCCTTGCTAACATTTTGATAGAATAAGTAGTTTTAATTTTTAAATTTTGTTTATTATATATATTGCATGAAATATTTTATTACTTGTATGCAATCTATTTTTTCAACTATTTTAATACATTTAATTAATATAATTTTACCATTTAAGGAATTTTTTTGCAATTAATTTAAATCGACATTCATTTGTACTTCTTTTTCAAAAACATTTTTCCCATTTTTTAGTTAATAATTAATTATTTATAGATGAATTATAGCTTTTAACTTTCATTTTTAAAGCATTTTTCAATTTTAATAACTTTGTATGCAAGACAGAAGTGTTTTTTTTCATTCATTTGTTTATTTCATCTATATAATTATCTATTTTTGTCCATAGAATGTCTTTACATTCCCTTAAATACTTCATTTCATACTTTGAATGGAAAAATTTAAATATGTATACTAAATGCATGTTAAAATATTATTTTAAAAAGACGACAATATTTGTACATAATGTAGACATATAAATTTATAAATTATACAATAGTATTATTAAGATTATATATTTTTTAACATAAATTTTATATTGGAGGAAAAACAATGGAAAAAAACTATACTATGCCGATATACCAAAAGATAGCTTTGGATATTGCAAATAAAATATATACAGGTGAAATACAGGAAGATTCAGTATTGTTTGGACGCTCTGTTTTGGCTGGTAAATACAATGTATCACCAGAAACTATAAGAAGAGCTGTTAAAATTTTAGAAGATATTGGCGTTGTTAAAAGCATAAAAGGTAAAGGTGTTATTGTACTATCACCAGACAAAGCTTCTTCTTTTATAAAAAAATATAGAGACATTACAAATATATCATCATATAAATCAACACTTTACAATTTAATAGATACTAAATCAAATCTAGAAAATGAAATCTTAGATACTATAAATAAAATTATAGATTATTCTAATAGACTAGAAATAATAAACCCCTTAGTGCCCGTTCAGTTCACAATAAATTCTAATTGTAAGTACATTGGCCAAACAGCTGCACAAACTAAGTTTTGGCAAAATACAGGCGCTACAATTGTTGCAATCAAAAGAGGTGAGGAACTTATAATCTCTCCTGGTCCATATATTGAATTTTTAGAGGGAGATATTCTTTTGGTTGTTGGAGACCAGCATATTTATAATTCTATACCAATGTTTTTATACGAAAATGAAAAATAGATTATACTATTTGGTTACAACTATGCAGAAATATAAATTTGAGAATAAAAAAGTAAAAATAAAAAAGTAGAGCTTTACAAAGCCCTACTTTTAAGTTTAAACACATCTAACCTTTAAATTTCTGACTCATCTTCTTTTTCCCAACTTAAAGCTCTTGATACAGCTTTCTTCCAACCTTTATATAATCGACGTCTCTTCTCTTCACTCATATTTGGATTAAACTCTTTTTCGACTGACCATTTTGATGTAATTTCATTTCTTCCAATATAGAATCCTACACACAATCCTGCTAAATAAGCAGCTCCCAAAGCTGTAGTTTCTACTATTTTAGGCCTATCTATATCTACATTTAGTATATCTGACTGGAATTGCATTAAGAAATTATTATTACTGGCTCCTCCATCAACCTTTAATGACTTTAATTTTAATTTTGAATCATGTTGCATTGCTTCTAATACATCCTTTGTTTGGTATGCAATTGATTCCAATGTCGCTCTAATTATATGCTCTTTTTTTGCACCTCTTGTAAGACCCAATATTGAACCTCTAGCATACATATCCCAATATGGAGCACCAAGACCTGTAAATGCAGGTACTACATACACACCATTAGTATCTTCTACTCTATTTGCATAAAATTCACTGTCGCTTGCAGATTCAATCATTTTAAGTTCATCTCTAAGCCATTGGATAGATGCTCCACCAATAAATATACTTCCTTCTAATGCATAAGTTACTTTTCCATCAACACCCCAAGCAATCGTTGTAAGCAAACCATGTTTAGATTTAACTATATTGCTACCCGTGTTCATAAGTAAGAAGCAACCTGTTCCATAAGTATTCTTTGCAGTACCTTCTTCAATACAATGTTGACCAAATAAGGCTGCTTGCTGGTCTCCTGCACATCCAGCAATAGGTATTTTAGCCCCTGATAACATACGCTCATCTGTATGCCCATAGACATAGCTAGAAGGTTTTACTACTGGCAACATACTTATTGGTATATCTAATTCTCGTAATATATCTTTATCCCATTCTAAGTTATTTATATTGTACATCATTGTTCTAGATGCATTTGAATAATCTGTTATATGTACTTTCCCACGTGTTAAGTTCCATATTAACCATGTATCGATAGTACCAAATAACAATTCGCCTTGTTCTGCTTTTTCTCTAGCACCTTCTACATTATCTAGTATCCACTTTATCTTTGTTGCTGAAAAATATGCATCTATCAAAAGACCAGTTTTTTCCTTTATTGCTTCCTCTAATCCTTTACTTTTGAGTACATCACAGATTTCTGATGTTCTTCTACATTGCCATACTATCGCGTTATAAATCGGTTTCCCAGTATACCTACTCCAAACAATGGTCGTCTCTCTTTGATTAGTTATACCTATTGAAGCAATTTCTTCTGGTCTTATACCTGCTGTTTCTATTACCTCTCTCATTACCCCACTTTGTGAACCCCATATTTCCATAGGGTCATGTTCTACCCAGCCAGCTTTTGGATAAATCTGTTTAAATTCCTTTTGCGCAATTTTTACTATTTCGCCTTTTTTATTAAATAATATAGCTCTTGAACTAGTTGTCCCTTGGTCTAGTGCCATTACATACTTCTTTTCCATTATTTTATTCTCCTTATCATATAATAATATTATTAACTTATTAAAAAGAAAAATCTAATATTACATAATTTTAGTACATATTCCTGCTTAAATATAAAAAATATAAATCTAATTAGATTAAATACTTATATAATAAGGCATCTATTTTGCGCCATATCTATATATTAATATTATACATTATAGCTTGCATATTGATTAATAAATTTTAAAGGTTTATAATAAACAGTGTTCATAATAATTTTAATGAAAGAGGTGGTCATATGCCTAAGATTTTAGAAAACGTAAAAGAAGATATACTAAAAGTGTCTCGAGATATGATTTTGGAAGAAGATTACTCAAATATTAGCATAAGAAAAATAGCCCAAAGGTGTGGTATAAGTGCAGGTACAGTATATAATTACTTCAAGTCAAAACAAGAAATAATAGAATATATTACAAAATCAGAATGAGATTTATTGATAAGGCGAATTGAATACTCTAACAAAAATAGTAATAATTACATTGAAAAACTAAATATTATCTTTACAGAAATAAGAAATTTTATAAACAAAGTTCATAATATTCAATATGACGATTTTTTAGATACTTTTGGAATGGAAAGATTTATCGAAATGAAAAAACATAAAAATGATTTTCATGAGCAACTTTCAAATAAAGTATATGAAGCTTTACAACAAGAAGATTTCTTTAATGATGATAAATTAGTATGTAATATCATAATCAAAATGTTTTTTTCATACTCAACCTATCTTCATATAGAATTTGAAGATTTAAATCCATATATTGAAAAATTAATACATTAAGGTGGTGTTTACCTTGAATTCTAATACTAGTATTCAAAGCAAAGATAATAATCCAAAGTTATTTTTAGTACTCACTCTTTATCTTTTAGGTATATTTATGGGAGCTATTGATACTGGAATAGTATCACCAGCAAGAACAATTATACAAAATAGCCTAGGTGTAAATGAAAAAACAGGAATTTGGATGATTACTATATATACACTAACATATGCATCTGTAATCCCTATTTCTGGTAAATTGGCAGACAAAATAGGAAGAAAATATGTATATTTAGTTAGTATATTTCTATTTGGTAGTGGCTCATTAATCTGTGGATTATCATCATTATTTTCCAACTTTTACATTTTACTAATTGGCCGTGTTATACAAGCTATTGGTGGAGGCGGAATTATGCCAATTGCTACAGCAGAATTTGGAACCACTTTCCCAGAAAACAAAAGAGGTATGGCTTTAGGTTTAGTTGGAGCAACTTATGGTATAGCAAATATTTTAGGTTCAAGTATAGGTAGTACAATACTAAGTATATTTGGAACTCAAAATTGGAAGTGGTTGTTTTTTGTTAACCTTCCAATATGCTTGGTTATAATTATTGGAGGAATACTATGTATTAAAAATAATAAGTCTACATCTACAGAGAAAATTGATAAATTAGGAACATTAATGTTGATATGTATAATAGTATCTTTGTTATATGGTCTTATGAATATAGACTTTTTTAATTTTAAAAATTCTCTACAAGATACATCAGTTTATCCTTATTTATTGACATTTATAATACTTATACCTATTTTTATATTTGTTGAAAATAAAGCTAAAGACCCTATTTTGAATTTCGAATATTTTTTGAATCCAAGAATACTAATAGTACTCATTTTATCTTTAATTGTTGGTATTGGAATGATGGGTATGGTATTTGTTCCACAATATGCTGAAAATGCATTAAAAATAAATGCTGGTTCTGGTGGATATTTTGTTGCTATATTAGGATTATTTGCAGGTATTGCCGCTCCTTTGAGCGGAAAACTTATTGATAAGTTTGGCGCAAAAAAGATACTGTTACTTGGATTTTCAGTATCTATGATAGGCTCTCTTTATCTGATTTTAATTGCACTAAAAACCAATACAGTATTTAGTGTATGTGTAAGTCTTATATTTATGGGATTAGGAATGGGATTTACTATGGGAACACCTTTAAATTACATGATGCTTTCAAATACAAAAATAGAAGAATCTAATTCTGCACTTGCAACACTGTCTCTGATACGTTCAATTGGAACTTCAATTTCACCTGCAATAATGATTGGATTTATAGCACATGCAGGATTATCTGTACAGGATAATATTATGGATATAGTTGGTAAGCCATCAACACCTAAAATAGTTCAACTTGAAGAACTTGAAACTATGATAGATGATTTAAAGTCAGACTCAGAAATGGCTAAGAATTTGAAAAATATTTCTATACCAAACATGAACGATTCATCAAGTATTAACATGGATATGACAGATGGCAAACTCCCAAAATACTTACTAGACAAAGTTCAATCAGCAGATACAACCAATATTACCAACATCACAAAAGAAATATCAACAACAATGTTTGATGAAAAAGTTCCTTCTGTAATTACGAAAATAGAATTAAATGTCCAAAAAGGAATAGATGGTACTCAAAGTGGAATAAATGGCATTGAAGAAGGTGAAAACAAACTAAACAGTGGCATCAAAGGAATTCAAACTGGTATTGATAATATGATAAAAGCTAGAACTGGTATTAATCAAGGAATAGCTGGAATAAAAAAAGGTATCGCTGGCACTGATAAAGGCATAAAAGGTATGGAACAAGGTATAAAAAAACAAGATAAAGCTATAAATGAAATGACACTTGCTTATAATAAAATACCTACAATACCACAAGGTACTACTCCTTCTGATAATGAAAATTCATCAAATAATCAAGAGCAAAATGACACTAGTAATTCTGACTCAAACAGTAATAAAAATGATTCTACAGAAAATAAAAATAACAATTCTAGTGAGAATAAACCAAATTTAAATGAAAAAAAAGAAGCTCTAAATTCTCAAATACAACAACTAAAAAAAGCAAGAGCTGAGTTAAACACCAAATTGCAAAAAACTAAATCTCAAAGAAAAGAATTAAGTAAAAAACTTAAAAACATGGAATCTCAAAAGAAAGAACTTCAGAGAAAATTAAATGATTCCATAAATAAAAAACAAGACATGGAAAAAGGTTTTGACACAATGGAACAACAGAAAAAATCGCTTCAATTAGTTCTAGCAAAAACACAGGAATTAAAAGATGAAATACCAAAAGCTTTTAATAAGTCAAAACTAGATTATATAAATTCTATAGAAAACAATAAAACAAAAATAGAAAATACACTACAATCTACTCTAAATTTAGGATTTAGACAGATGTATATAACAGTTTTTTGCGTAAATTTACTTGCATTCATAGTATTGTTATTCTATAAAGAAAACAAAACTAGATAAACAAATCCAATAGTATTATATTGTAAGCCTATATTATATTTTAAACATTTGAAATTCTTTATCTTTAACTAATATAAACTACAGTATAATACTATTCTCTTTCTAATATCTATCCTTAATATAATTTTTATATATTCTTCATTATTAGAAAATTATATTTTCATACCCAAATATACTTTAAAAGTAATCTATAAAATATATTATTGAAACTACTTTATTTTCAATATCTACTTTTGTCTATTAAAAGATATCTATAAATCAAAATAAACCATATATTTTCAATTATAATATGTTAAAATCATAGTATGAGTATATTAATTTAAGCAAAATGTCATTTAGACTTTATTTTAGTAATTTTATAAAACAAAAGGAATATACCTCGATTTTTAATGTCATTTGGACTTTATTTATAAAAAGAAAGGAGTGTGTTTCATGGATACTTTAGGAAAAAGAATTGCTTATTTGAGAAACTCCAGAAAACTTACCCAGCGTAAACTTATGGACATTTTAAAATTTGAAAACTTAGGTAAGTTTGAAACTGGAGGTAGAAAGCCTAATTGCGATATATTAATGTCAATAGCTGATTATTTTGATGTTAGCACTGACTGGCTTCTATATGGAAAAGAAAAAGTAAACTCCAATAATAGTGTTAAAGAAAATAAGGAAGATTATTTGTATAATCTACATGTAACTGATGATGAAATGATGGTATTAAACCTCTATAGGCAATTGAATGAACGTGATAAAATAAAAATAGAAGGAATGCTAGAGTTTAAGATATCTGAATATAAAGAATTAGAAAAACATTCTCCTACTGAGGATAACGATAAACCAGTTTAAACATACATAATTTGATACGAATTTACATCATTTGTAGAGATTCTTTTTTTGTGATAAATTGGCAACTAAAATATGGATATTAAATTGCTCAAATAAACTATGATTTAATTACAAATACATTTATTGTAGTTGAATTAACATATCCATATTTTAGTTTATATGTTTTTTATATGTTTTTAAAAATATTCTATATCACTATGTAATTCTTTCTATCTCTAATTAATATATTACTTACGTCTTTAATTCTTCCAACATCTTTTTATATACAATTGTACATCCTTCGTAATTTTCCTCTTTAAGAAGGATTGAGCATGAAGTAGAATATTTAGTTAAAATATCCAATTTTTCCATGTTTAAACTTCGTACACCATTGAGAGCTGTAATAAAATCATCAATTGCTCTACAGCACTCTATTACTCCATCTGAATCTAATTTACACATAAGAATATGTCCCTTCTTCATATATTAGTTATTAATATTAATCTTCTTCTGAGTATTCTATATTAAGCAATTGATAAATTGATGATTTATATTTTTTTCCTGTCCTTCTGCCATTTAAAATAGCTGACAAATAGTTTTCATTAACACCGACTTTTTTTGCTAATTCCCTTTGAGTCATGTTTAATTCAATAAGCCTTTGCTTGACCTGTATTCCCAAAAAAGGTATCCATTTTTTTCGAGTATCCATTTAATCAAGTTCCCTTTCTAAATAATTTATATTTATTTTTATTATTAAACTTATACACCTCCCTCTGTTTAGTATATTTTTTAAATATGTACAAATATTAAGTACATGAATTTATTTAATACTAAATAAGATTTTTTGATTACTTTGTGCTAAAATTAGGATGTAATTTCGTATCATTAAATTAATTATAAAGTCATTTTGACCTTAAGTCAATATTTTTTATGTCATTTTGACCTTAAATTTGCAACTATCTATATTTTAAAAAGTCTTTCTGACATTAATTGAATGGAGAGTGTTTATGGATACTTTAGGAGAAAGAATTGTTTATTTAAGAAAAACAAAGAACCTTAAGCAATATGAATTAGAAGAAATGTTAAACTGTGATAATTTGAGTAAATTTGAAAGAAATATTAGAAAACCAAATTATGAGATATTAAAATCCATAGCTGATATATTTAATGTTTCTGTAGACTGGCTATTAAATGGAGATAATATATCACAAGAATCAAATTTAATTTGCGATTCCTCACCAAACTATCCATTTAATAGCATCAGTTCTAATGAAATAAAACTTTTAAAAAATTTTAGAAAACTAAGTGATTATGATAGAGCAAAAATAGAAGGTATGATTGAATTAAAACTTCATGAATATGAAAAAGAGAAAGATTTTGAAAAAACTGAGTATGATAAAAATAAAGATAAAAAATAGATAAATAATTTTTATGTTGCTTTTGATACGATTTTACATCATTTCTTTGCTCTAATATTTTTATTTCATTTATTTTCTTTTTTATAGTTTTATGATAAAATAATTAGTATATTTTGCTTTACTTGAATGTAATTATTTATACAAAAGTCAAACATAATATAAATGTAGTAAATTTTTAGTTTCAAGTAATCTCTCGTTATTATAACTAAATATTTATTAAAATTAGGAGGATAAAATGGGCTTAAAAGACAAATTCGCGCAATCATTTGCTAGATCAAAAACTATGAGTGGCCCTGAGAAAAAGGCTAATGAAATAATGGGTAAATTACTTCTTAAGAAGGCTATATTACCTATCGTTTTAATGTTCGTGATAATAATCGCTGGAGCTATGCTGAAAATCAATTCTTGGGTTACACTTGGCATAAATTTAGTTATTGCTGTTGGTGCTTTCTTCTACATAAGAAATTCTAGTAAAAAGTATCAAAACTTTAAACCTTATGTTGGCAATTTGATTAGTTTAGAGAAAAAAGGTAAAAAAGAGTATGTTGCTATTATAAAACAAGGTAAACTACCAGTTAAATTACAAATTGCTTATGGTGGTGAAGACCTTGAACATATTAAGAAAAATCAAATGGTTCAAATAAGTTATAATCCAGATGCTAAAATAGCTATTTTAGTTAACAGACAATAATTTTATAGTTTAATTATAAAAAGAGGTAGCATTAAATACTACCTCTTTTATATTTTTTCAATTTTAACATTTACTTCGTTTTATTTAGTTTTCTAATTAAACTAATTTATTCAAATTTATTATCTACTTTCCTTGCGCATTTATTTTTGTATACTTCTCTTTCTGTATTTTAGTTGTACTTTTCTAAGTACTTTAGCACAAGTTCAAAAGTTTCTTTTCTATCATGTCCGACAAATTCAATATATTTATCAGAATAATTTTTTATGACTTCTGTAGCTTTTCCACCTATAGAAAAAATATTTTTTGCCATTTTATTTTTATAGTCCTTTATATCAATTAATAAGCTTTTTTCTATATAAAATGACATTATGATTGCAATTGATTTATCAACTTCTCCAGAATATACTATTACATTTTCATAAGATTCCTGTAAGTTATCTTCTTCTTTTATATTTTTATTTAGTATTCCTTCTGCTATTAGTTTTGCAATTGTATGTTTACTTCTAATATAATAGTCAGTATCTGCTTTACTGTCTACAAAACAAGTTTCGATTAGTATTGCTGGCGCTTTAGTGTGATTAAACCAGTATAGGTTTCTTATATCTTCTTTCGCTCCTCTATTTTTAAACACAGTTGAAAGTTTTGAGTTTACTCTTTCCGCATATATTTTTCCGTTGTTTGTTTTATATATTGTTTCTGTTCCTATGGGATTTAGAGTTGTCTTATTTGCATTGAAATGGATTTGTACTGCTAGGTCTACATCTTGCTTGTTGGATATTTGGCATTGTTCTGATAGATATTCATTTGATTTGTCTATTTTACCAGTATATGTTGTTGCTCCTCCTAGTTTTAGCCATTTTACTATTAAGTCTGTTAGTATTCTGTTTTCTTTTCCTTCATCTATATAGCCAACTGCTCCTGTTCCTTTTCCATACAGTGTATGTCCTGGTACTATTGCTACTTTCATATTATACACCTTCTTTTTGTAACATATCTTTTATATCAGTTACATTTTCTTTGATTTCCTCTACATCAGTCTTCATTGTTCCCATCTGTACAAGTATATTTTTATTTATTTCTTGTTGCTGAGTAGATAATTCTATAAAATTTTCTACAGTTTTTTTGTACATATCTCTATCTTCTTTTTTCTCTTGCATAGTGTTTTTAAATAAAAGAGCACATAATATCCCTATTGCTCCTAGACTGCTCAATTCGGTTATTAATTTATCCATTATATCCTCCTATCATCTAATTTTTTTATATTTGTATCTTGAATTTTTATTATATTTTAATATCATATAATACTCTGTTTTTTGACACTGTTATTTGTATATTTAGTATTTTAATTTTTTATAAAATTAATTAAATCTATAAAAAATTAATATAGCAAAAAATAAGTACAAGGTCTTAACTTCAGTGATTAAGACCTTGTACTTTGCATAAAAAAATAACTACTCTATAGTTATTCTAAGTTTACTATTCAACTGGTATTTCTAGTTCTTCACATCTAATTCTGACTTGTTCTCTAATTATTGTTGGTACCTCTTCTATAGTTTTCTTTCCTCTTAAAATTAATGCTACATATACTTCTACCATTCCACTTTCACCTCCAGATTTTGATATATTAAATGTGCTTATACTGTGAACTTCATTGACAGGAATTTGACTTAACAACATCTCATATATTTCTGCATTTGCTATAAAGTTACTAGTTATATCATCATCTTGTTTTACTTGACCTACACTTATGTCTGAAATATCTTTATATTGCATTTCTACTTTTCTACCTTGTTTGATTTGCTCTATTTTGTTTTTATCAAATTTAAACAATTTTTAACACCTCCATTTTAAGCTTGTGGCTCGTTGTTTTCAGCATCATACCTAAAAATCATAGATGGACGTTTTATAGCTGTCCATTTATCTCCTTTTTCTACTATGATTTTAGGTTGAGCACTTTTTATATTGGCTTCTTCTAATTCATATATTTCTTGATAACTTGAGTCTGATTTTTTAATTTCAACTAGTTTCATATCTTTGAATAAGTCAGATTTATTTATTTTTACTTGAACCTTGTTTTTATTTATCAATTGATATATAGGGTCTCCAAGATTTAAATCTTCTTCAAGTCCTCTATCTAGAGTAATCGTAATATCTTGTTCATTAGATGTTGTATTGACTACCTTATACATTCTATTTCCTATCATAACATAAGAGTCTTTAATTATAGAATTTCCAGTACTCTCTTTAAAAATGAATAAAGATGCATATAAATCATCACCTTTACAATAAGCTCTAAATAGTATCTTATTTTCTCCTATTTTAATTTTATCTGTTGGTATCTCAAATGATATCTTCTCAGTAGTTAAATCACTTACAGATTTTATACTTTCTCCATTTATAAGCATCTCTATTCTGCTTATATCTTTATTTGGGTCTTGTATTTTTATCTTAATTGATGAAATTGACTTTTCAGTAATTTCTATAGCAGCATTTGTTGTTCCTACTTCTGATATAATATATAATGTATTGTCTGTTACAAGTACATCCTTCACTGTACTCACATCTTCTGAAATAGGTACTATAGTAAATTCTTTTAAAAACTCTACTGGTTGTTCAATCTTATAAACATCCCTATTTTTTCCAGTAACCCACACTGAATTGTCATTTTTAAGTACTAATATATGGTCACTTCCATATGACTTTATTTCTCTTATATCTGCTAGTGCTTTTGTAAAGAACTTGATTATAGTATTTTCACTCTCACTTCCTAATCCTAAAGCACCCTTGTCATTATATCCTTGTACAAATAATTCATTGCCTGTAGTTACTACTAAGGTATAGTTTTTACCACAATGTACCTCTTTACAGCTAGACACAGTTGTAATTCTTTGTAATTCACTAACTGGGTTATTATGACCTATACCTAACTGATATTCAGAGTTTTTACCAATTGACCAAAGGCTATCATCAGATTTTATAAAATAAGTAAAATTATCTCCACATGAAACATGTTTTACATCTGATACATTAATCTGTACAAATTCATCTACTTGATTTATAGATAAATCTTGTAATAGCTCTCCATGATAGTTTGTACCACATCCATACATTGTTCCATCATTAAGTAATATAATAATATGAGTTTTAGAAATAGACACCTCTTTTATATTTTCATATGGAAGTTCAGTATAAAGGTCTCCTTTATATAAATTTCCTAATACAAGACCATAGTCAATATCTTTTGTAGTTGGTATAACTATCTTATTATTTAGAAGTATGAAGTTATGTCTATTTTTAATAGATGTCATATCGCCCATTACAAAGTTCATGTGTTTATAGTTAAAGATTCGATTATCATTATTTCTACTATCGTATCTATTTCCAACACCTAGTTGTCCATAATTATTTAATCCACAAATATATATATCATTAGTATCTTTTATTGCTATATTGGCATATTCTAAAGGAAGAATTTTCTTTACTCTTGTGTTGGTTTTTATAAATGTATCTCTTTTAGTTACATCACCAACACCTAATTGCCCATAAGCATTTGAACCTGTGCCATATAAATCACCATTATCACTTACATAATATCCACATCTATAACTCATACTTATGTCTTTTGCTTTTGATGCTATTTTTTTAATCTTTTCTGGAGTCTCACTTCCTGTACCTGAACCATTACTACATTTACCTGCAGTATATACATCACCTTCACTTGTAAGTAAAAGTACTGCATTGTTTCTATTTGGAGCTACTTTTACTACATTTGAAATTGGAATTTCAGAAAATGCACTTTGATTGCTATTACTATTTAGTCCTAAACAATAGTCAGTATTTAGCCCTGTACTATATGCAGTATTATAGATTGTTATTATATAAGTATTTATTTCATTTGGTATAACTTCTTTTACATTTTCCATACACTTTATAAAACTATATTGGTCAGTAGTATTTCCCATACCTAATTGTGAATTATTATTATATCCACAACAATATGCAATATTTGTATCTTTTACAATGAATGTTGTTGTATCTGAGCAGTATACATCTCTTACATTTGTTATATTATTTACAGTAAATGTTAGTACATCTGGATGATTGCTCTCACTTCCTAGACCTAGTTGCCCATGAGTATTTTCTCCACATGAATATAGTGTGTTATCATCTTTAATTGCATGTGAGTGAGTAGTGCCTAAGACTACATCTCTTACATTTTGTATGTTTACTTTGGTAAATGTATTTCTATTTACTATATCACCCAATCCTAATTGTCCTTTGGTATTTAATCCTGTAGAGTATAGTGTTCCATCATTTTTTATTGCAAATGTTGAGTTCCCATCTATACTTGTTGATATTTTCTTTATATTATCAAGATTTATTTGAGTAAACTTATTTCTATTTATTGTATCTCCTAGACCTAGTTGACCATAACTATTATTTCCTGTGGCATAGGCTGTTCCATCATTTTTGACTATAAACATTGCATTTCTTGATGTTGTAATTTCTTTTATGTCATCCATAAATATAAATGAATTTGATTGTTCAGTTATATTTGTGAATTTTTTTACTGGTTCGTTGTTATATTCTCCTATACCTAGTTTGTTAAATTGATTCACTCCTGTTACATATATATTATTATTTTTATCTACTACTACTACAGTATTTTCTTTTACAATTATATCTTTTATGTCTTTTAATCCTGTATCATAGCCACTTACACCATCTAGACTTGTCATATTTCCAAATTCTCCATTATTAGCAATTCCATATCCATATAATTTAGAACTGCTAGAAGTTATAATAAAAGAATTTCCCATATTTGAATATTCAGAACTAATGCTAGTATAACTTTTATATCCAGTAGTAGATGAGCCAAAGGTTTTAGGATATCCAGTAACATATGTACTTCCTTTTTTAAAGTATAATATATTATCTGATGTTCCTATTACTTTTTCTATTCCATTAAAAGAAGTTTCTTGTATAAAATAAGTATTATGATTTGAATTTGTAACTTCAATAAAACTTCCATATCTTGAATAATCAGATATACTTGAACTACTACCTGTTGTTTTTGAATATCCATGATATCCTGTTAAATAAACATATCCACTTTCATCAATTATTGCACAACCACTATTAAAAGGAAAAATATTAGTTATTTTAGGTAAATCTCTAAGACTACTTGTGCTAGTAGATGATGAAGGTAATCTAAATAAAGATACTAATGCTTTACTTTGATTACTATTATTTCCTGTACCTAATTGATAATTATAATTGTATCCAGAAACATATAGTTTTCCTTCACTATTTATCATATATACAGAATAGTAATATGTTGCTATCTTTTCTATGTTACTTATATTTTGCTTATATGGATAATTACAAGCTCTTTCTATATTACTATAGGAATTATACCCCCAACCATATACCTCTTTTGAATGATTTAAAGCTATAACATAATTACTTTCTACACAAAAATCCTTTACATTCTCTATTTCTATTTTTGTAAATATATTTCTATTAACTTCATCTTTTAAACCTAATATCCCATAAGTATTTAAGCCACATGAATATAATGTTCCATTATTCTTAAGTACGAAAGTTGAGTTTCCATTTCCCTTTACATCCAAAACATTATCTATATCCACCTTAGTCATAACTGACCTACTAACATTATCTCCTAATCCTAATTGCCCGTTATTATTCAAACCACAGGCATATAATGTCCCATCATTCATAACAATAAACATATTGTTATTCGTCAACTCTATCTTCTTATAATCCTGAAAATTATCACTTAACTTTACATTTAAAAACTCACTATTATCTTTAGTAACATATAAATAATCATCATTAACCAATAAACCTGAATAATTATCTAAATTTGAAGACTGTATCTTTGAAAACTCATATAAAAAAGTTGTATGAAAGAATGAACCAAGTTGACCTGATAAATTACATCCACATACAAATATCTCTTTTGAACTATTTATTAAAAAGTTAAATTTAGAACCACACTTAATATCTTTTATATTTTCTATATTAACCTTAACAAAAGTATTTCTTGATGCTATATCTTTATTAGCATTAGCTAGTTGACCATAATTGTTTTGTCCTGTACTAAATAGTGTATTATCATATTTTAATATCATAGTATGATTATTTCCACAAGAAACATACTTGACATTATTTATATTCGAAAGAGTAAATACAATCGAATTATTATTATTTCCTGTACCAAGCTGACCAACACCATTATAACCTGTAGTATACATAGTTCCATCATTCTTGATAAGTATTGTATGACTACTACCACATGCTATCTGTTTTACATTGTCCATACCTTCTATTTTATTAAAAACACTTTTATTCAAAGTACTATTAATTCCCAATTGACCACTTGAATTTAACCCACATGCATGTGCTGTTCCATCCATTTTTATAATGAATACAGATTGATTATAAGTTACTACATCCTTTACACTATCTATATTTACTTTAGTAAAAGTAGCCCTATTGTTAGTATCACCTAATCCAAGTTGACCACTTGAATTTAACCCTGCTGAATATAGAGTTCCATCATTTTTAAGTACAAAAGTAAAGTCATAACCACATGCAACAGATTTTACATCATCTATTGGTAACTTAGTAAACTCATAATACACTGTAGACTCAATTACTCCCAATTGACCTACATTACTTGTTCCTGCTCCATATGCAAATCCATCTTTAGTCACTGCTACACTATGCTTTGAGCCACAAGATACATATTTTACATTGTCAATCTTTACTTTGCTAAACATCCTTCTTTCTGATGAATCTTTTCCCACACCTAATTGAAAACCTGTGTTGTCTCCACAAGCATATAAGTTACCATCTGACTTTAATCCAAAGGTACTATTACTTATACCAGCAAAAAATTCTACGAAATCATAATCGTTATATCTTTTATCAAAATCATCCACCAATATGTTCTTATCGTTAAAATAAGCACCACGTTGTAAAAGTTTATTTTGCTTCATTCTCAGAACTACCCCCTTTATTTATCTTATTTCATATGAATACTTATTTAGAGTTATATCTTTTTGCTCTTTTAAATAAGTATTACTAGATTTTGTCTCAACAAAATTATTATCCATATCATGTATATATCTAACTCTATTTGCACTAAATGGTAATACCACATCTCTAAAAACCACATTACCAACTTCGCCTGTTATACACTTTCTATTTAAATCTAATTTTAGACCTTCTATAGCTACTATGTTGTTTCCATTTGCTAATGTATCATACCAGTAACCTGCCTCATCTACAGTTACTTCTGACTCTAATTCTAAGTATATTAATATATCTAATACTTTTTCAGATAATTTGTTATAGCTATTTTTTAAAACTGATATATCAGTTTGTATCTGACCACTTATAACATCGTCAAAAGATATATTTTCTATTTTTTTAACTACTTCATTTATAGCACCTGATAAATTTTTAGAATCTGTAGTTAATATATTTACATCACCAATATTAACTCTTATTTCTTTTATATTACTATCAAATTTATCATCCAAATCTTGAATATCCTTTTGAGTCACAAAAACCAGCGTTGGGTCTACTTCTAATGTTACATTTGAAGTATTAGACAATTGTAAAATCATCTTTACAACTAAATCTTTAATACTGCCATCTTCAGCACGAGGCTTATACGTCTCTGGATATTTACCTATAGCTATTATATTGTTCTCATTGTCCAAAACAGCAGCTTCTCTTATCATAAATCCACCAACTGTTCCTGGTAAAATAGTCTCTATAACTATCCAATTAGGATTTTTCTCATCAATTCTTAAAGAATTTATATTTCCTTCCCAAACTACATTCTTTAAAGCAGTTTGTTCTTCTGTTGGTTCATAATATTCTCCATTACTATCTCCAACTTGAAACTTGGTCAATCCTACAAGCTCTCCTAGTGCAGTTGCATTTGCTATTTTTTCTCTACCAATTTTGGTTAATATTATATAAAATTTTTCTTCCAACTATACCACCTCCTGTTTAGGATAAACTACTACATTTTCAACTCCTGTATCATTTGCAATAGCTATATTAATCTTACAATTACTTTCAATATATTTAATACTTAAAGGATAAACCTTTATTTCTTCTCTACTTAGCATTCCAGCTCCACAATTTATAACGGCACTACATTTTATAATTGGTTCAAAATATGGGTGAACTTTTACTTCCTCACTACAGACCATACCTCCACCACAATAGACCATACTTTTATCCAGTATTATAGGCTCTAAATAGTGCAATAAGTGAGCAGGTTTTACTTTTTCAATCATATCACTACAATCTAAAAGAGTTTTATAGTCACAGTTATTTGCTATAAAGCTCAGTATGAACGTAAATTCATCACTATAAATTTTTATGTCTGTTTCTGATTTTATATAGGCTTCACATATACTTTTTATAACCTCAATAGTACTAGTTCCTCTACTTCTCATTTTAGCTTTTATATTACTACGTCTTGTATTAAAATCAATGTCTTTTTGTTCGATGCAGAGTATATCTTCCCACACATCTAGACCCCACGTTGCAGTATCTACAAATAATTGGGCAAAAGTATCATCAATATCATATTTGAGAATATCTAACTCTGTATCATATGCATTTTGTATCTCTTCTACAATGTAATTTCTATCAAATGATGGCAGTTTATCAATTAGTTTCATTGATTTTCCACCTCGCTAAAATCAACAGATGTTACACTTGGTATTTTGTCCTCAGTAATAGTTATATTATCTGTGCTTCCATTTATAAGTAAATTGCTTAAATCATGTACACCAATGGTGTTTATAAGTATTCCCATAACCTTTGTATAAATTATTTCTCCTCTAATCTCTCTAAAGTATGAATTTATACTTTCTAAGAAAGATTCTTTAACACTATCTAAGGTGTATCCATCTTCTAATTTCATTACTGCACTTATATTTATTTCTATTGGTGCTGGTGTCACAACTGTTATAGTTGGTCCAATAGGTTTTTCTTCATCTAGATGTTGCTGACATCTTTGAATGGTTTCTGTATCAACAGCTTGATTGTTTTTCCCAAATATAAGGACTTTAATCGTACCTGCCCCATCCCACCTTGGATAAACTTTGACATTGTACACTCCATCTACTTCCAAAGCCCATTCTTCATAATGAGCTTTATTTCCACTTGTAGCTTGGTTTCTTTGTATCTTATAGAATCGTTCTTTTAACTCTTCATCTGTCTCTATATCTGTTCCACCTTCAAAACTTCTTGTATTAACAATCTTTGTGATACCAGATATATTGTCAACCAACTTGAATTCACAATTTGTAGATATATTATATTTCTTACCGACTTCTAGAGCTTGAACTGGACTATTGTCACCTTCTTCACTACCAATAGTTACATCTTTTATTACTACAAATAGTAAATCGCTATATGATATTACTGTTCCATTAGTTATTACAGTTCCTTTTTCTCCAATAAATTCAACTTCTCCATTTGACTCTGTTCCCAACTTTCTATATACACCAAATTCATTAACTCTCTTGTCAAGAAACTGATTATATGTATCTTGTATAAAAGCCATTTTATGTATTTTAGAAAGTTCTATATATATCTTTGCAAGTTCTAGATTATTTCCAGATACCATATTGTTTAGAAAAGAACCCTCACCTTTATAAATATCAAGCTTGATATTTTCAAGAGTTCTATTTTTTATTATTTCATATGTCTGGTCACTATACATTTATTTCCACCTCCCCATAGATAGTGGATACTTTTACATTTGCACTTAATATGTCTCTGTTAAAGTTAGCACTTTTTACATTTACTTCTAATATATATGGATTTATTAAAAGAGCTTCTTTTATAAACCTGCTCGCTTCACTTTCTGTAAGGCCTTTTGTATATTTTTGCCCTATAAGTTCTGAAAGCTCTGTTCCATATTCTAAAGAGTATATCTCATGTTCATATCTATTTGTTTTTATACACTTGTATATCCAAACTTTTAAAGCTTCTTTTTTTTCAATTATTTTAAAATCACCTTTTTCTAAAATAGGCTCATCTTTTTCAAAATCCCAAGCCACTTCACGAAAGATTGGCAATTCTTCTGTTTTAGGCAAGATATAATCTTCTGGGACACCTATAAAAGGAAATATCGTACTCATTATAAACTCACCAACTTACTTACAACAGCAAATTTCTCGCCTATTCTAAACATTATTACCATGTCTCCAGATTCAAAATTATCTATAAAAGGATTTTTTACTTCATGTTTATGTTCTTGACTTGTTTCTGTATCAAAGGATTCTATCTGTCTATCAAGTATCCAACTATCTATTAAAATATCTTCTTTTTCTAATATGATGTTGTTTGTCTCTATTTTTAAATCTGGTAATTTACTTTTAATTTTTCCAATAAAAAAAGAAGGTTGATTATGATACTTACCTTCGTTTCTCATTATTCCTATAAATTCATTAATCGGATTTGCCATTATATCACCATCCTTTTATAAAACTCTTTGAGCTGTCACAAAGTTTTTAGTGTAATAACTACCACTTAACTTGCTTATTTTTACCACATCACCCTCATGTGGAGCATGGATAAATTCTCCATTTCCAATAAACATACCAACATGTGTTATTTCACCTTCAGGCCCATTTTTTGAAAATAAAACTAAATCTCCTGTTTGTAAACTTACTTTATTTACTGCCTTGCCTTTTCTAGCCTGCTGTCTTGCTGTTCTTGGAAGATTAATACCAACTTTCTTAAAACAATAGACCATTAATCCAGAACAATCAAAACTACTTGGCCCATTACCACCCCATTTATAAGGCTTGCCTAGATGTTTTTTTGCTTCTGATATTACTATTTTAGCTTTATCAGATACATTACCAGCATAACCACCAAGAATAATTTTTCCTTTTCTCTTTCCAAACTTTTTCATTTCTTCTGCATTTTTTACTAAAACATCGATATGATAAGTTCCATCTTTTTCTATAATTATGGCAGAACCATTATCATTGACCTTATAGACTCCGTCACGTCCAGAAACGCCTGTTACAAGTCTTACTTCATCACCATATTTAAATAATGGATGTTTTGATAGGAACTCTTTTGTGTAATAAGGCTTTTCATAAGCTCCAATCATAGGTGCAGCACATGTCTTTTTAGATGGATTGAGCTTTTTCTCTCTACAATCTGTATCTCCACCTTCTATACCAGGTCCAGGATAATAGGCTGTAAATATAGTAGCAAACTCCGTTCCTCCTGTATAACCTTCTCCTCCTAAATTACTTTCTTCTTTAGGTTCATCTTGACCTGCTGACTTTTCATCCATAAGATTTTGAAAGTTAAGTTCAAGTTCAATTTGATACTCTCCATTTTGCCATGTATGTTTATCTGTATCTATATAAAATAACCCTACAAGCTTTGTATAGGAATCCTTAACTTTTACCCCTCTACCAGTTATACAACTTACATCTCCGTAACCTCTGAGAGAACAGCTTTTTTCTATACCTTTAAACTCACTATCCACATCTACATCTTGATTTTCTTGTTGCTGAATTACTTTTTGCATTATTACATTTACTTCTTTAAAAATTTCACTGTCTACTTTTTCACTAATCTTACTTCCATACTGGTCTACTACTATCACCTTATTTTTTACATTTTCCATACTTTCTGAAAAAGTAGTATTTATAATATTAAATCCCTCTTCAAACATAACACTTAGTGTAACAGTTCCTTTTTCAATAACATTAAACTTATCTAAATTGGCTTCTATCATATACTTTTTCTTAGTCTTCTTGCTTGCCTCTGTATATGCACTCATTATAGTATCATATCCATTTACTCCTATAAACATCTTAGTATACTTAACATTAGTCTTTGCTATTGTTCCAACTGCAAGCTTATTTTCAGCAAAGACTTGCTTTGCTATATCTTCAACTAACTTGTCTTTAAAGTTGTATGACACTTCACTTTGTGTAAGTAGAAATCCCATATCTTTAGATACAAAACTAATTTCATTACTACTTGAATCTTTAGACCTATTAATTATTATTCCTCTAAAAAGCTCTTTCTCATCTACATAAAAACAAATCGTACTAGCTATTGGTATATCTATTTGTTGAAAATTCACATCAAAAGAAGATTGGATTATTGAAAACTCTAGAGTTCTTGATGGAGATTTATAATCACCTGACCAAGAAACTTTATCTACTATATCAGTTATATCATATATACTTCCATTTTTTATGTGTACCCAAATTTTAATAATAAAAAATCACCTGCCTTTTCATTTAACTTTATCAGCAGTTGTTTACAACTTATTATCCATAATAGTTATTTTTTTGGAGTTACCTTTGGTATTTTTATTCTTTTATACTCTTTTAAGTCTAATGTAAAATACACATCTCGAGTCCCATCTCTTTCTTCATAGCTAAAGCCTTCAATTATGACCTCCATATTTATATTTGTTTCTGTAATTGTAAATCTTAATATAAGACCTTCATTCATCCATTTTTCAATCTTATTTACACAATCATATGGTGATGGAAAACCTGTATAATCACAGAAGGTATAGTATTTATTTGGAAAAAAACTTGATATTGAAATACTTTTAAGAGCTATACCTCCAAAAGTTGCTATTTCACCTATTTTGAGTATACTAGAAGAGTTTACAGCAGCTTTTCCATTAATACTAAAGGAAGATGGAAATACTGGAAATCTAAATCTATCTTCTGCTTGTCTAAGCCACATTTCCATTATAATACACCTCCTAATTGTGCCATTTTTATACTTGAAACTAATTTTGATGTAACTTTTTCTATATCAGCTTCTTCTCTAATTACTATTGTATCAGCTAACTTGGCTATGCTTATATTTCCACCACTTTTTGCGCTTCTATATTGATTGGCTTCTTGTTTAGTCAAGACCATTTCTCCCTCATGAAGCCTTGTTGGGTAGTCATTGTAAGGTACATAATTTAATCCAAATGCCTTTCCAAACAGTGCACTTATATCAGGATTTGTACCTGAATCATGAGCTAATCCACTGTCCATACCTTCTTCTTCATATTTCTTTCTTCTCTCTGTAATATATTTACCTATTTTAGCAGTTATCGGGCTTTCATTTATAGACTTAACCATCTTCTTCCATGAATCGCAAATTAAATTTATAAAATCAGATAAGTTTTTTAATGCATCAAGAAAAGAATCTAAAAGTGGCTCCAAAAACTTCCATGCTTCTTCTAAAATTGGACCTAATGTTTCCCATACAGTTTTCCATACGTTACCCATAGTTTCAATAAAATAATTTATTTGTGGAGCATGCTCTCCTAAAAAGGTAAAAATTCTTGTAATAATTGGACTAACAGCCTCAACTACAGGCCCAATTAGTTGAAATGCTGTAGTTACTATTGTACCAAATATACTTATTAACCCTTGTGCAATTGGTGATTTATTATTTATACTGTCTAGTAAATTATTTACTAAGTTTACTACTGGTAATAATGAATCCATTAGTGCAGTAAAGTCAATATTTTGTAATAGTGTATTTCCTGTATTAACAATTGCTTTTGGAGCATTCCCTATCATTCTTGCTGCACTATTTTCAAAATTTTCTTGTTTATTTTCAGTCATCATTTTACGCTTTTCAACCTCACTAGAAAGTCGAAATTGGGCAGAATCAGGAAGCCCTTTTTTATTTTTCATACTTCTAAATTGCATTTGTTCATCCTTATTACTAGTAATTCCTCTACCATTCACTACATTACCTATCTTTTCGGCCATTCTTTTAGATATACTAGCTAAATTTGATAACCCACATTCTATAAAAGTTTTTATTTTCTTTATTCCTTGACCTAAAATATCATCGAAAGGTTTAACAATACTCTTCAAACCATTATTAATACTTGTTTGAGCACTTGCTATTATACCTGGTATTGTATTACTCATTTCTTTAGCTAATCCCATCTGCTTTATACTTATACCTTCCAATGCTTCATCAAAAGTTTTATAATTTTCTCCTACCAAAGTATTAAGAGATTCCATATTCCCCTTTGCTGCACTTAAAAAAGCTGCTGATACATCTTGTGTACTACTTGTATCCATATTTAAAGCTCTAACATCTACCATAGCCTGAGTTATATCTTCTTCTTTTTTACCCCCAGTAATATTACTAATCATTTTAGCTTTAGTTCCCATTGCAACAACATCTTCAGGATCAAAAGGTGTATCATTTGCCATATCTACTAAACGATTATAATACTTATCAACATCTTTTTTACTAGTACTCCCAGTATTTCTTTTCATTACACTTTCTAAAACAACTTTCTGATTTTGCTCTTGACCAAGTAAGTCAACACCCTTTTTCACAGCAACACCTATAGTAGCACCATTTGTTAAATCTGATATCTTCCCCTTTATAGAACTAAGTATTCCACTCGCCATATCCTTTACAGCTATTGCACCTGTCCATACCTTCCCTGCAAACAATCTCAACTTAGGAAATACCTTACTTATAATACTACTTGCCATATCTTTAAGATTAACAATTCCTTGCCAGCTATTTTTAATAAAGTATTTCAATTTTTCCAAGAGATTACTTACAACACCCTTAGCTGTATCCTTTATTTTTATTACAACTGGCCATGCTTTGTCACTAATCTTTTTTAACTTTTCAAGTACTTTACCAAGTACCTTTTTTGCACTTGAATTTTCTATCTTTAACCTTATATTAGAAGCAAGGCTTCTTAGGAAACTTATTTTTGAATTAGCTTTTTCAATCTCTTTAGCTTTAAAATCAAATATTATTATAATTTTGGCATTTGAGTTCAATTCATTTTTCTTTTGAATCAGCTTACTGAAATAATCAATAATCATAGCTATAGTTACTGCTAGTCTCATAATACTTCCATTTAAACTTCCAATCGTTCCTGAAGCAGAATTTATACTAGAACTTAATTTTGTCATAGTAGAACTTGTACTACTAGCAGTAGTCTGAACTTTTCTTAAAGAAGAATTCAAACTATTTAATGTACTACTTGCACTTCCAATAGAATTTTTTATACTACTAGCCATTACATTAGTAGAAAGAGAAACAGCCACAGTTGCTCTTCTAAAAGTATCCGTTACTGATATGATTTGATTCATCTTTGGAGTGTAATTATCTGTAAGATACATATTTATACCTTCTTCTCTTACATTACCCACTATATACCACCTCCTGTCAAAGGACAAACTCCGTATCCATGCTTCATTTTTTCAACTTCCTCTTCAATTTCTAAGGCGAAAAAAGCTTCAATAAGCTTTAATTCGCCTTTATCCATTGCATAAAAAAGGGACGGTCTAATACCTTTTGTCTTCCAATAATAATACATTATTGTAGTTTTGGTATCCGTCCCTATTAGTTTTTTACCTCTTCTATTACTGCATTTTTACCATAACCCATTACATCTTGAAGGATTCTGTATAAATTAGTAATTTCACCTGGTAACAATAGCTTTCTTGCCAATTCCTTTGGAGTTGGAGCCTTAAATTTACTCATTAATTCCTTGTTTTTAAATAAAAGCTTTCCATCTAAATCACAAACACCTTCTATAATTGTAAGCATCTGCATCTCTGGTAAGTCTATATCCGTTTTCATATTTTCATCAATTTTAAGACAAGTATTTTGTATCTCCTCATCTTTACTTATTGTTAAAGCTTTGCACATTACTTTAAATTCCTGATCAAATATACTTGATAATCTCTTAAGTTCAACTACAGTACTTGGTCTTTCTAAATTGTCTGTATCTGCATTTAAAAGTAAGTCTACTATATTTATATTTTTTGATAATCCATTTTCACTCATTATTATCTACTCCTTTATCAATCAATTTCTATTAACTAACAGCATTTATTAACTATATATTTACTAACTATCCAGATAAAACTAAATTATATCAAGGAAGTCATACTCAGTAAATGTGAAAGGAGCCTCTATTTCTCCTTTTACTCCAACTTCCCAATCAGCTAAAGTTAAGTCATCAAAAGCTATATTTTTTACTGCTATTCTTTCTGCTCCATAAGAATCTGGGTCATTTAACTTAGATATAGCTACAAATCTAGGTTCAGAACCTCTTTTTATCTTTTCTCCAATTAACTTATGCATTCTTGAACTGACATGATATAAAGTTATTGAACCTTTCCCTTTATATCCCATATACTTCGTATCAGTTCCCATTTGACCTGCTATTATAATATCTTCTTTTGTAAATTCCATCTTTGCTTGAAATTTCTTTACTTCTGCTACTTTATCTCCATCAAGCCAAAGTTCTCCCCAAGTACCACTCATTACATTTCTAGCTTCCATATTTGCCATATTAATAATCCTCCTATATTTCTATTGATAAATCTATATCTTCCATAGCATCTAGTGCTTTTATTGTTGCTTTTAAAAATACTTTAGAACCAGTATTAGCTTCTTTTATTTCTTGTGAAGTCATATAAGATAAATCTATTCCCTTTAATTTCAAATAAGATTTTTGTGCTTCAAAATCTATTTCAACAGTAGAATTGGACTCTATAAGAGCAGATTTTTCTAGCTCTTCTAAATAACCTTTTATCGATACTATTAATAGGCATTTATTATCGTAACTATTAGTAACTTTTCCTATATAGTCATCTATAATTACCTTTCTTATATCACTATGTATAATATCCAAGGTGTCAACTATCTTGATTTTTTGGAACATCTCTCCTTTTTCTTCAGTTAAATCAGTTAAAGAATTTATTCCTCTAGCAATTCTTATAGCTCCAGCTTCTTTAATAAGGATAAGCTCTCCATTATTAACTTTTGACTCTGCATCAGCTTTAGTGTTTTTAGGTATATCAATAACATCACCAAGCTTAGTATAAGTTATTGATTGACTTAAAGGTGTTCCTGCTATAATACCAGCTATTCTACTCGTAAACTCCTCAGCACTATACTTCTTTGTTCCAACTAATGTATCTTCTGTAGTAAAATTAATTATTCCCTCATGATTTCCTGCAACTTTGCCCAATATCGCTTTAACTTTAACCTTATCTGTATCTCTAAGTTTAATTATCCAGCTTTTGATGACATTCTTATCAGCTTCTATTGCTTTAGGCATACATAAATAATTAAATTCTTTAGTTTCTAAAAAGTCTAAGGCACTTTGAACCTCTTCCTCTTCTCCTAACACATAAACTAGTACTTTATTTGGTGCATTGACATTTCCCATCAAAGCCATTTTTATATAGTCTTTATTTTCAGCAGATAAATCAACTGGTATATCCTCTTTTTCATGTATTTCATTAAATCCTAATGCTTTGGTATCTTTAAGCACTATTGCAATTATTCCTCTAGCTGAACGCTCTTTAACAGTTGTAGCTAGCTCCTTAAATGATATATTGATACTTGGTAATCCTATAGCCATACTATCACTCTCCTAAGTTTAAATTTATTTCTTCCATATTTTCATATACTTCTTCTTCTTCATATACACTATCAAGAAAGTTTAATGTAATTGAAAAGTTCAATGTATAAATTGACTCTTCTTTTTTAATGCTTTGTTCAATTTTAGTTATATTTAATTTTCTATCTCTTACATTTACAGTTCTATTAAATAGCTTATCAAGTTCATCTGAAACTTCATACATTCTTATATTATTTGATTGTGGTCTTGGTAAATACTTTATAGACATAACAACATCTTTGTTATTTGTCTTTAACATTATGGGTGTAGAAAGAAATGATACCATACTTACAAAAAAACAAGACCCTTCTGAGCCTTGCACACTTTCATCATCAATAAAAATACTTTCATCAAAACTTTTTTTAAGTATATCAATAATTGTTTCTAATATTTCTTTCTTTTTAAGCAAATAATCACCACGCTATCACTAAATATTTTTTTACTTAATGTGGCAAACTTCTTATGAGTAGCATAAGTAATTTTTAAAGATACATCTAATTTCTCTACTGTTATGTTCCCTCTATATTTTTAGGTAATATCATGTTTCTCAATTCCTCACCTCCCTCACTATAGATTTCTTTCACAATAACATTATCTCATGTATTTCAGTGGGTGTTGTTGCCATAGTGTGTATAAAGTGTTGTAAAAGTGTTATGTTTTTTATAATATTTCACTTAATTTACAAATCATCTTTTTCTTTAAGTTGTAGCAAGAAGTTCTATCTAAATGCAATTTCATAGAAATATAGGTCATGTTATTTTTAGTCTTACTATTATAAAAGAGATTAAAAAATTCCATCTCCATATCATTTAGACAAGTTAGAGCATTTTCTATTTTTTCCTTTTCTATTTCTATATCATCTTTTTCCATTTTTAATTTTCTTAATCTCTCCTCTTTTTTTACAACTTCATTTTCAACAGAAGAACTTATATTATATGTAGTACTAGTTTTTTCAGTATAAACTACAGCTCCACATCCAAAGTATTCATTTTCACATCTTTTTATATCTAGGTTAATATTCTTTATCTTTACATCCAAATACTTGTAATTATGTAATCTTTCATCTACTTCCTTAAGTAATATATCTTTTTTATTATCCATTGTATTTCTCCTTTTTATATTTTATTGTCTTTAGCCTTAACTTTATAATGATAGTTTCTAATCAATAGCCTTATTGCAAGTTCCACAAACTTTAAAGAACATTTTGTTCTATATATATTCAAAAAATTTTATTCATATTTTGTTCTGAAATAACAGAATTTTTTATGCAAAATAAATCATAACTTTTTATGTCTATTTCTACTCTTGATATATAATTATTTGTAATTCCCGCTTTCTCCAAATTTAGTTTGCGACAACCTTATAGATTCTCTGTAACCTTTTAAATTATTTTTAAACATACTTTTCTCCTCCTAGTATAATTAAGAATATTTTGTTCTTATCTATATTCATTATATAGAATTATTTGTTCTTTATCAATATTTTTTAGAAAAAATCATTCTTTTTTCTTTTATTAGTTTTAATTTTTAGAACAATTTGTTATAATTTATACATAAGGTGGTGTTATAATGTTTGCCAAAAGATTAAGAGAACTTAGAAAGGAATTTGGATTTACTCAAAGAGAACTTGGTGAAAAAGTAGGAGTTTCTCAAAGAGTTTTAGGATACTATGAAACAGAAAACAGATTTCCTGATGAACATATTTTAAATAAATTGGCTGATGTATTTAATGTATCAGTTGATTACCTTCTTGGAAGAACCTTGGTTAAGGAAAATATTGACACTGTTGCGGCACATAGAAAAAATCCACATGAAGACTTACCTGAAGAAGCTCAAGAACAACTTAATGATTATATAGAATTTTTACTAAATAAATATAAAAAAAAATAAACTATATAATGAGCAGATTTATTTCTCTGCTCTTTTAATATAACTTTTCATCAAACATACATTCTATATTAGGGGGATTTTTATGAATAATTTGGATAAACTTTTTGAATTAGCTTCTCAGGAAGAGATAATAATTCATTATACCACTCATATTGCAGGTGACTTAGAAGGATTATATATAAACAGGCATGGTATAAAAGTTATATCATTACTCAGTAACTTAAAACAAAATACCAATAAACTTACATCCATATTAGCAGAGGAACTTGGACATCATTTCACTAGTTTTGGATACTATATATCCTCTTATAATGATTATTACACAAAAATCATTATAGATAAATGTGAAAATAAAGCTTTAAAATGGGCTTGTGAATTTTTAATTACAGAAGAAGATATAATAAATATAATTAATTCTGGTATTACTTGTGTTTATGAAATGGCTGATATGCTTAATGTAGATATCAAATTTTTTCAAAAAAGATTGGAATTCTTATCATTAAAAAAACAAACTTTACCACTTGGTAATAATAAATATCTTGTATTAACTAATTTGCCATATTTCTACATATTTGATCCAATTTCATAATAAAATGGTAGTAATTTTAATTGACTTAATAGCAAAAATCTATATATTTATTTTAGCAAATTTTGGTTTCTATAAACTCAATATTAATATATAATAATGATAGCACATTATTTAAAATTCTAAAAACAAATACATGCTTTTTTAAGAAAGGTTGTTTGATGAATGTATAAAGAAAAGTTTTTTGATAATTATTTTAAGTTCTTAGCACTATTTTTTTGGCCAATTATGTGGTATAAGTGGATAGTAATTTCAAATGGTACTCTTGAAAATACATTATTTACTGCTTATACAATTGTTGCAATTATTTACATCATTTTATACTCAATATTTATAATAAAATATAAAGACATTACACAAATAGATTTCTTTTACAGGATAAGCACTTTACTTGCATTTATATTTACTCTTTTTAGTTTCTTGATATATCCAAAGAGTTTATTTTTCTTGTATCTAAAGATAGTTTTTACTGGAATATATTTTTATTATTCAATAGTAAAAACACTTAAATTTAAACATGAAGAAGGAATAGTGGGAATTATGGCCTCAATTCTATTGATTGTAATCACCTTGTTCTATTAAATCTAAGTCTATTTGACTTAATATGACTTTAAATGTTAGACATATACATCGTTTTCTGATATTATTTAAGTTGGTAGCTTTATATTAATAATGAAATACACTATAAAAGGAGTTAACTATTATGGAAAATATGGAAAAAAAAGTTTTAGTAACAGTTGGAGAAAAAGAGATAACTAATATTGATATTGAAAATGCATTAAAATCATTAGATCCTTATCAAGCAATGCAATTTAAAACTGAAGAAGGAAAAAAACATTTATTAAATGATTTAGTAAACCAAGAACTATTCTTCTTAGATGCTAAGGACGAAAAATTAGATGAAGAAGAAGTGTTTAAGTTAGAAATGAAAAAAATAGAAGCAAATGTATTAAAGCAATTTGCTATAAATAAAGTTTTATCTAGTGTTGATGTAACAGAAGATGAAAAAGTAAAATTCTTTGAAGCTAATAAGAGTTCTTTTTCTAAACCAGAAAGTGCAACTGCTAAACATATACTAGTAGATAGTGATGAAAAAGCTAAAGAAATACTTGCTCAAATAAAATCAGAAGAAATATCTTTTGAAGATGCTGCTGTTAAACATTCTTCTTGCCCATCTAAAGATATGGGTGGTGATTTAGGAACATTCGGTAGAGGACAAATGGTTCCTGAGTTTGAAGAAGCTGTATTCTCTATGGCTAAAGGTGAAGTAAGTGAACCAGTTAAAACTCAATTTGGATACCATATAATAAAGTTAGAAGACCTTCAAGAAAGTACAGAATCTACATTTGATGAAGTTAAAGATGAAGTTGAAAAAAGTTTATTATACCAAAAACAAAATGAAGTTTATGGAAATAAAATAAATTCTCTTAATGCTAAATATGGAAATCTTGTAAAATACAACGACTAATAATAAAACAACAGATAAAAAAGGCTGTCTTATCTATAATTTTTAGAAAAGACAGCTTTTATATTAAAGTTTAAGAATTTAATTTCATATTATTATTCTTTTATTACAAAGAATAGAAGTAGAAACTTGAAAAGTTTCAAAAAATTTTCTAATTATCATCTGCTAAATTTTTATATCCACGTATTATCTCATAACAATAACCTATTACATCTCTTCTTTTTATTATCCCAATAAATGTATCTTGGTCATCTATAACAGGAATAAAATTTTGATTTAAAGATTTTATTACTAAATCTTCAATATCTGCATTGATGGAAACAGGAGAATTATCCATTTTTCTATTTATATCTGTTACTGGAACATCTTCCAATCCTTTTAGGTCCAGATTTAAGTCGTTTTTTAATGTCCATAAAAAATCACCTTCTGTTATAGTTCCAATATATTTACCCTCTTTGCTTATTATTGGAATTGCAGAGTATTTGTGATATTCCATTTTTTCTAGGGCTTGCCTTATAGTGTAGTCTTCATATATATATGCTACTTCACTTTTTGGTGTTAGAAAGAATAATATGTTCATTACACTACCCACCGTTACCGAAAACTTATAAATATTATCCAATATTTATAATGTTACTTTTTTGCAGTAACTTTCTCCTTTCTCATTTTCTAAGTATTTTTTAGATACTATACGCTGTAACAAGCGTTTTTCTTTTAATAGCTTTAAATGTCTATACTTTATTAATATTTTTATATGGTCTATCAGCGTCACTTATTCTTTTTATAGAAAATTAACTAGAGGTTAATTGACTTAAACTTAGCCATAATAATTTTACTCTACACTATTAATTTTAACATATTTATCTTATTATTAATGCCTTTATTTTAATAATTTTAATTTATTTTGCAATTAATTTAGTTTACAAAAAACTGAAAAAACCGCTAAACGATTAGCGGCTTATCTGTCATATTACTAGAATACTAATATATATGAATTTTTAATTATAATCTAACTACGTTAGCAGCTTGAGGACCTTTAGCTCCATCCACTACTTCGAATTCAACACTTTGTCCTTCTTCTAATGATTTGTATCCATCTCCTGTTATAGCTGAGAAATGTACGAAAACATCTCCTTCACCTTCTACAGATATAAATCCAAATCCTTTTTCATTGTTAAACCATTTAACTACACCAGTTTTCATTAATAAATCCTCCTAAAAAAACACAATTATTTAGCTACTCTTTTCTGTAACCTTATTACTACTTTATCATATATAGCTATGTTTGTCAATTATTATTATTTTTATACATTAACAATCATTTTTTTTAATTTATAATATTAAATCATTGTTATCTTTTATACTTTATTTTTCTTTATAAATTTTTAATAGTTTATTTTTATTATATGGAATCTTATAGATTTATCACTCCAACCTAAATCCCATGGCACAAGCATTCTATCAGTATTATGACAGGTTACCAAAGGATATCCTCTTGAATCCAATCCCGTTACAGTCGAAACATGTGTTATTCTACCTTTTTTTTCATATCCTACAAAATCTCCAGGACGTAGATTATAAGCTTCTTTGTAAACATCTTCGTAAGAACCTTTAGCTATTAATGAACCTCTTCCACTATAGAGAGCATAATTTTTAAAAGCTTGCGCATTTACCCATGCTTTTGTTCCTGCTCTTTCACTATAATTCCAGATTGAATTTTTCTTAAACTTTCCACTTTCAAACATTATCTGTGATGCAAAGTTGGCACAATCTCCACCTTCTGGATTATAATCTCTATAATTTGGATTAAACTTCATACCATGTTCTTCATCTGCTGCTGCTCCACAGTATTTATGTGCATAATCTATAGCCTTCTTTTGCTCTTCTGTAAGCTGTAACTCTACAGCATTTTGTTGACCAATATAGCTTCTTATATCATCAGATTTTATATTTTCTAAATTTAAAGAATCTGCAAAAGGGTCTGTATACCACTCTTTAGTTATTACATATTGATTATCTATGATTTTTACATTTAGATAGTGATATGTACCTATTCTAAATACATTTTCTTTGTCCTTTTGATTTTCATATGAGTACTTATACTCAGTTGATACAGAACATATTATGCCATATAAGTCTTTTTCTTTTTCTTTTATTTTTTTAACTTTGACTCTTGTCTTTATGTCTTTAAACTTTACACCTTGTTTACTAGACCAATTTTCTAAATACTTCATCTTTTTTACTTCATTTTCATAAGCCCAAAGACCAAACTTTTTTTCTGTTTCATAAAGACCTTTTAAAATATTTTCATTTTTCTCTAATATTGCCTTATTTCTGTAGTCAAATAAATTTTCAAGCAATAACTTATACTGGTCTTTTACATCATCACCTTCAACAGTAGCAGATTCTATAACTTTTTCTTTCATATTTTTCATACTTAAATCATTAATTAAAAATACACCTGCTGTAGTAGCTAAAGATAAAAATACAAATGCCATTATACCTTTGATGTACTTATTTTTATTTTTCAGTATTTTCAAAGCTACACCTCCCAAATAGTACACCTTACGAATAAATTCACAAAAAAGCTATTATTATATACAATAATTTTCATATTTAATAATTCTCTATCTTATTATGTCCAATATTAAAAATTAATTGTATTGATACACTGTTTTTTTTACAAATTTTTATTTTATAATCTACTTTTTTCTTTTTTTTATAGTAATATATATGTATATAAATATTTTGATATCATTATGATTAATACATACTAATGGAGGGTTTTTTATGCAAAAAAAAGTCGCAGCAATTAATGACTTATCTGGAATAGGAAAATGTTCATTATCAGTTGCTATACCTATACTTTCAGCATTAAAGGTTCAATGTTGTCCATTTCCAACAGCTATACTTTCAAGTCAAACTGGTTATCCTGAGTTTACATTTTTAGATTGCACTGATGAGATGGTAAAATATTCAACTGTTTGGAAAAATTTAAAAGTCAACTTTGATAGTATATATAGTGGTTTTTTAGGTTCAAAACATCAAATTGAAATAGTGGCAAACTTTATAAATGATTATCCAAATGCTTTTATCGTAGTTGACCCTGTAATGGGCGATAATGGAATTATGTATCCAATCTTTACAGAAGAAATGAGACATGAAATTAAAGAATTAGTTAGACATTCAGATTTAACTACTCCTAATTTAACAGAAGCTTGTTTTTTAACTGGAAATGACTATACAAAAAAGGATTATAATAGAGATGAACTTATAAATATTGCAAAGTCTGTATCTTCTTTAGGACCTAGTAAAGTTGTAATCACAGGTATATTAGAAGATGATAATATATTAAATTTAGCTTATGATAGAGATACTGACCATATATTCTTTACTTCTGTTAAATACAATAACTGTTCTTATAGTGGAACTGGAGATATATTTACATCTATACTTTGTGGTATGTTAGTGAATAACCATGACTTAGGAATAGCTGTTAATACTGCAACAGATTTTATATATAAAACGATAAATTATACGTCTCAATTTAACACTGATAGAAATGATGGAGTGATGTTCGAAAACTTTTTATCAGATTTAATTAATATATAAAATTAACCACAAAAATTATCCATTTTACAAATACCTACCAAGTATATAAAATTTAGGTATTTATAAAATGGATATAATTATTAAATTATTGGTATTTCAATTGTTATCATTGCTCCACTAGTTTTTATAGAATTTTCAACATTTAAATTACCATTATGTTTTTGTATAATAGTATTTGCAATGTATAGACCCATACCATAATGAGATTTAGAGTTCCTACTCGAATCGCCTGTATAAAACTGTTCTGTAGCTTTTGATAAATCTTCCTTAGAAAAACCTCTTCCACAATCTGTAATTACAAATTTTAAATATCTTTGATTTACTAATACATCAAAATATAACTTACTTTGATTTGTTGAATAATCAATAGCATTTGAAATTATATTCATAATAGCTCTAAATAATAATTCTCTATCTATTGTTATATTCTTAGGTAAATCATCTTGCTTATAAAATTCCACATCTAAACTTTTTGTACTGGCCAGTGCTTCTATTTGCACCAAAACATCCTCTATAAATTTATCAATATTAATACTTTCTTTATTAATTGTATAACCTTTATCTGCTTTAGATATGTATATTAGAGTGTTAATATATTTTTCTATCTGAGTAACACCATTTGCTATATATTCCATATATTCTGATAGCTCAGGATTGTCATTTATTTCAATCAATAAGTCCGCATTTCCATGTATAATGGTTAATGGGGTCTTTATATCATGTGCTAATGCAGATATCTGTTCTTTTCGAGTTTCTTCCAGTCTCCACTGCTTTTCTAGAGAATCTTTTAATGCTAGCTTCATTTTTTCTATAGAAAAGAGAACATTATCAATTTCATAAATATCACTAGATTCTATTGTAAAATCTAAATCTTGCTGTTGTATTTTTTCTGTAGCATTTTTCAAAAGGTCCATTTTTGCATTAATTTTTTTACCAAAAGATTTTGATAGTATAACCACTTCAATAAAAAATGCTACAACAAAAATAATTATCCCTAATACTTCTGGCTTTGGCAAATATTTTCTTAAAGCTGGAGAATTGAATTCTGATACTATATCATATCTTATTATACATACTTCATTTTGTCTAAAAAGTTTTATATAATTGTCTGACGAATGTCCACTTTTTACTTCAATACCTTTCATTAAATTCCAGGTTTTTTTTGCTTCTTTATTATTAAAAGTTCCCGAAGTCAATTTACCATCTAAAGTGTAGATTCCATAGTCACAAAAATCTGGTATTATATCTTTAGTTACTTTTTCACTTGAAATAATTTCATCTTTATATTTGTAGATTTGCTTTTCTGTATAATTGGATGGCAACACTACTCCTAATGATAATAACACAGAAAACAAAAATACTAAAAGAACTCCCAAAGTAATTGTTGTAACAAAGAATACAGACAAATATCTTACAAAAATAGTTCTTAACTTTACAACTTTTTTATTATTAGAATTTTTTTTCCGAAACATTCGTATCATATCCTCCAAACAGTTTAATTAACACCTAAGCAACTGTATATCTGATTATTTTTATCTCTTTTCTGTTATCAAATTATACTATAATATAATAATACAAATAATCTAAATAAACAATTAATTATTTTATTCTTCAGATTTCTTACCTTCCCATTTAGAAAACCAAATACATAAAATTACAAATGTAAAAATAGTTGCAAAGCCACAAATTAAACCTATTGACTGGAACTCTTGAATTGATTCAATTTCTTTAGAACTTGAAAAAGATGCCCAAACACTTACAAATCTAACACCCCATGCACAAGGAATATACTGCCATATACCATCTCCTAGTCCAGTTAGTAATAGTGCTGAAAGTAAAGTCTCCACTATACCTACCCCAATTGATGCTCCTTTTCCAAATCTCAAACTTAAGAATAAATGTAATATATATTCAAATAGATTACTTCCTGCTAAAATTAAAATTGAAATCATATAAAAACTTAGTGTAAAATGATTATTATTAAAAATAGTATCTATACCAAATTCAAAACCTAACACAGAAACTAATGTTGCTCCAAAACCAAGGCATATTAAAATTACATATTTACTTATAATTGTAAGGTATTTTGGATTAGATGATGTTAGTATATGCTTATAATTTCCTGAGTAATATTCTTGTTCAACGCACATTGAACACATAATACTTGATAATAAAGGAAAAGCTATAGCTATAACTTGTAAATATGCTACTATCTTTGATATACTATCATAACCTGAAATATTGTAATATCCTAAAAATAAGCCTATTCCTACTAATGCAATACAAAAGTGTATTAGTACTATGTAAGTTCTTTTTAGTTTTATCAAGTCAGAATTAAATAGTCTTATTAGTTGTGCCATATTATTTCACCTCTCTATTTTTAAACCAAGCACTTGTAGCTAAAGTAAATAATATAAATAAAGCAATAGATATTAATATACCTGGTAAAATGACATTAGGGCTTAAAAGTTCATTTCCTTCTGGTACAGGAAGTCCATTTGGTAAAATATGCAATATTGCAGCCATTAATCTTGATGGAATTGAATATGGAAATAAGCACCATGAACTTGTAGTTGAAAAAACAGCTACTCCAAATACAGTGAAAAACATATTTATTAAAACTGTAATAAACAAACCAAATTTTGAGGCTAAAAACATACAAAGTGGAATTTGCCACATAAATAGTAAGATAAGTACTATAGTTCCAATAATATTTTGATTTATTAAAATAGTTTTCTTATAAACTACTCCAATAAAAACTATCCCTATCATGAAAATAATTGAAGATATACAAAGTATAATGGTACAATAAAGTATTTTTCCAGTCCAGATATTTTTTTTGTCAACTGGCAATGACAATACACCTCGATACTTCTTTTTTTCATCTTTTTGTACTACTAAAGAACAAATCAAAGTTATTGCTCCTGGAAGAAACATAGTATACCACCAATTGTAAGCACCATTTTGTCCTCCACCTAGTCCAAAGCAGATAAGTATAGAAAATATTGGGGCTATCCAAGACAATCTCATTCCAAAAGTTCCTTTCATCTTTAGGAATTCTGCTCTAACAAATCTTTCCATGTTACTTACCTCTCTTTCTATTTTCAGCTACAACTTTCATAAAAAGTTCTTCTAAATTTTGTTCCCTTGATACTTCTCCTTGATACCCTATTACTCCATTAGAAATTATTCCAATTTCATCTACAACTTGCTCAACCTCAGATAAAATATGACTTGATAAAATAACTGTAATTCCTTGTTTTGGAAAAGAACGAATCAGTTCTCTAAGTTCCTCAATTCCAATAGGGTCAAGTCCATTTGTAGGCTCATCTAAGATTAAAAGTTTTGGGTGATTTAATAATGCAATAGCAATACCAAGACGTTGCTTCATACCCAGAGAAAACTGACCTGAACGCTTTTTAAAAGTATCTCTTAAATCAACAATCCCTAAAACTTCTTCAATGCGAGAGTCGTGAAGACCAAGTAATGTAGTATGAACTTTTAAATTTTCTCTTGCTGTTAAATTCTCATATATAGCAGGTGATTCAATAAGAGACCCAATGTTTGCTAAATCTTTTCTAGTCCATCTATGACCTTCAAATAATATCTTCCCAGAAGTGGGGTTTAAGATTCCTGTTATCATTTTTAATAAAGTGGATTTCCCAGCTCCATTCGGTCCTAATAATCCATAAATAGAATTATGTTTAATTGCAATTGAAATATTATCAACTGCAACCTGCTCCTTAAACTTTTTAGAAACTCCTTTTACTTCCAAAATATAATTACTCATAATTTTCATCCTTTCTTTTGTCAAACTTATTTACAAGAATCATTCTAAATCATAAATATAAGGATTTTATAAGAATTAAAAAATTATAAAAAAAATGATGTGCTTTTAAATAAAACACATCATTTCTTATGTTAACTCTATTAATTCTCCATTGTAGTATATCTCTACTTCTTCAATCCAAATACTATTATCATCTTCTTGAATGACATTTTTGATAATATTATTTATAGTATATATTATATTTTGTTCATTTAAATAATCATCTTTCCAAGAAACTCTCCCCTTTTCATCAGGTTCAACTAAGTTTATCTTAACTAGACTATCTTTTTCCTGAACTTCTACTTCCATATCTAAACCATTAAAATACTCATGTGATAAAGTATCTAAGATTAACTGTAGTTTTTCTTTTAATGTACTTTCTTCATCTATTTGTAAGTATTTTACTATCTTTTCATCCTTTGAAACTATCTCTATAGGTATTTTAGCTGTTCTTCTAGGATTAATTGTATCAGTTTCTTCTTTGATATCTTCACCTTTCTTTACAACTGCAGAATCTCTAGAATCAACCAATTCTACTTTGTCAACTTTATAATCCATACATGCTGTACTCAATAAAGTAGTAGCAATTATTAAAAAACTTACTGCTATTTTATTCATAAGTATCCCTCTCCCAATTCTATTTCGATACTTATTATACCATAGTATAGACTATATTTTTATACTTTTAGGTCAATTTATTAATTATAGTAATGAATTATTTACATTTCTAATTTATTTGAATTTATTTTTATAGTATACTCTTGTTCTAAATTCGACAAGTTTTCATTTAAAAGCCCTTTTATTTCTCTTATATTTTTATATGCGTTATGATTTTCTTCACTGTGTTCATATTCAATTGAACTATCATTGTATTCTTCTGACTCATCATTAATTTCTTCTATTCTTTCTTTAGATTTTATATCGCAATTAAACTTATACTTATTTACTGGTAGACTAAGACTTACTTTAGAATTTGGAACCTCTATATCTAAATTTTTAGCAATTGGAAAATCACAATATATGCTAAAGTTGTTATCGTAATGTGAATTTCTACCTATTTTTTCTTTTATATTTATATTTTCAGGTATATATTGTTCTACATTATTGACAAATATGTCTTCATATTCTGAAGATATATCTAATGATTCTGTTTCTATATTTACGTTTTTAACACCTAAGACTGATTTTGTAGATAATTCAAGATTATTGCTAGATATTAAGTTTAATGTATCTAGCTTATTTATATTATTTTCAGTTATAACTCTCTCAAATCTTCCATAAGAAGTCTTATATGTTATATTGCTTGAAGCTACATTATCATATACTAATAAAGATGAATCTACACTTGATACATTTATATCTACATTATTTGGTACATAGATTACTATTTCCCTATAATCTCCTGAAAACATATTATTTATAGATGTATTGAATAATTGGTCAAAATTTTTAATTTTTTTAACACGATTTTCATATTTTCTTTCACCTTTTACAACTAATGTCTTATCCTTTAAAGTTACATTATATTTGTAAAATTCATTGTTTCCTCTTGTTGTCACACGTACATCTTCACTTGAATGTCTCTTTATCGTAACATTTATATTGCCAACAGATACATCTAACTTGTCAATATTTACTTTTTCTTGATAAAGTTTATTTTCCTTTTTGAATTCAGCTTCTTTTTCGAGTCCAAAGTTTATTAAGCTTGGCATAACTAAAATCCCTGACCATGTTGTTCCAATTATACCTATTACCAATAAAACAGCAGCAAATATGGCAAGTTTCTTATTCATGTTTATCTTCTCCTTTCTTATCATCTATTTCTTCAAAATCTTTATACATTGCCTCAAAATTTATACTATCATCGTTGTAATTATCAGATTCCTTTATATTCTCTTCTTTTTCTATATTACAATAATCATCATATAAATCTTCATTACTATCTTTATTTAAATCTTTCTCACTTAAAGTATCCTTATTTCTTTTTTCCATCTTTTTATTTGCATTTATATAAATGTTTTTTCTCTTTATCCAATTTATATAACTGCCTAACAATTGTTTACCTAACTTTATAACAAACAGTAAAATTTGCCATGCCAGTATCTCTAAACCTATAAATGCTATAGTCGCAAATATACAAAACATTGTAACATCTGGAACCATTGAAATAAATTTAATCACAAATGGAATTGATATGACAAAAGCAATCAATGTACATACTAACCCAATAGCAACTGAAATAATAGCACATACAAATGCAAATGCTGGAATAATCAATAATAAGGATAAAAATACTAATAAAATCTTTATAGCTTCTCTAGATACTCCTCCGACACCTTCTTCTATACTTGGAGTAAGCTTATCATTTACTCTTTCTTTCGATTTATTGTACTTTTCTTTAGCTTCATCTTTTAAAATAGAATAACCCTTTTTCATATCTAACTTGAATTTACTAAACTTATCATTTAAAATATCTGTGTTTATTATTTTTTCATCTTCAATGTTTTTTTCTTTTGTCTGTAGAATAAGTTCTCTTGCTATAGATTTTGGTGAACCAAGTGATGCTATTATTTCCATATCACTCTTTCCTTCTATAATCCCATCTACAAAATATTCTTCATAATCTCTCAATATATCATTAACTTCGCTCTCAGAAAAATCCTTTTTTAGATAATCCTTTAAAATTTCCAGAAACTCAGTTTTATTCAAGTTCATTACCTCCCTCATCTTCACTTATTAAAATCTCAACAGCTTTTACAAATTCTCTCCACTCTTCCATCAGATTGGATAAGTTTTCTTTTCCTAGTGAAGTTATTCTATAGTATTTTCTAGCAGGACCCTCATTAGATTCTAGTATATACGTTTCAAAATACAAATCTTTTGTCAGTCTTCTTAGAATAGGATATATCGTTCCTTCATTTACATCTATTACTTTGGAAATATTATGTACTATTTCATATCCATACATATCTTTTTTAGATATTAGAGCAAGTACACAAATTTCTAAGACACCCTTTCTAAATTGTGTGTTCATATACTCCATCCTTTCTTTAAATACACAGTATTGTGTTTTACAAGGTACTATGTTAAAACTTCTTATGTTTTTATAATAACACAGTACTATGTTTTACACAATAGTTATTTTTTAATATTATTATTGATTAAATTCTTATGTAAATGTATAATACTCTAATCAGATATATTTTATGAAAGTGGTGATAAATTGTCTAAAACAAAAGAAGATAAAACTATATTAATCTTAACAGCTCAATTTGGTGCTGGTCATATAAGTGCTGCAAAAGCAGTTAAAGAATGTATCATGGAAAAATATAGTAATTACAATGTTGTTATACAAAACTTTATAAATGCAAGTATACCTATGATGAATAAGCCTATGGTGAAGCTTTATGAAAACAATACAAAATATACTCCTGGATTATATAATTATTATTATTATTTTAAGAAATCGTTTGACTCAAGACATGATTTCTCTCATAAATTATATACACCTAAACTTTCTGAGTATATTTCTGATATAAATCCAGATTTGATTATCTCTACATTTCCACTAGCTGCTGCTTGTGTAAATAATTTCAAGATAAAAAACCCTGATATAAATATACCAACATTGACAGTTATCACAGATGTTGTAGACAGTATGGAATGGGTTTTTGAAAATACAGATTTATATTTTGTTCCATCTCCAGAGATAAAAAATAGATTTTTTCAAAAAGGAATAAGTCCAGATTCCATAAAAGTTACTGGTGTTCCTGTAGATAAGAGATTCCAGATTGAAAGTAAAGAACCTTGTTATGGAAAATATAGGCTATTGCTTTTGGGTGGAGGAAGAGGTCTATTTGATATAGATGAGGATTTTATGCATTGGATAGATGACTTCATTGAAGAACATATTAATTCCATAGAGATTACAATAGTTACAGGTAAAAATAAAAAACTATATGATAATTTAACTCATAAAAAACCTCTAAAAAATATAAAAGTACTTGGATTTGTAAATGATATGTACAATCTGATAAAAGAATGTGACTTAATGTTGACTAAACCTGGAGGAGCAACTATATTTGAAGCAATCCAGTCTCAAACTCCAGTACTTGTTAAAATGCCAAAAGTTGGTCAAGAAATTGAAAATGCTAAATTTATAATAGATAAAGGACTTGGAATGATTTATAGTGATGACCTAGACCTAAAAAACATATTTTATAAGTTAGTATCAAATGAGTTTGATTCTATAATAAATTTTATGAAAAAGAATCTAGAAGAGTTTAAAACAGTCATTCATCCAGATGAAATTGCTGATTATATATCAGAATTAATAGATAATCAATAAAATTAATTTTATATTAATTTTATTGTAAAACTTAAAATCCAAAATTAAAGGCAATTGAGTATGGTTTTTACATTTGAGATTTAACTCAAAATGATTTAATCATACTTAATTGCCTTTATAACATCAAAATCAAATTATTACTACTTTATCTTAATATATATTTTTCTTGTATTGCATATATAATTGTTGTATTTCTTCCATGCTTCTCTTTAGTTCTATTTGTAAATCCGAAGCAGTTTGATAATCTTTATTTTCTACAGCCTCTCTTACTCTAGTAAATAGTGATTCTCTAGTTAAAGTATCTTTCATAATATTAAACTTTAAGTCTGATATTGAATTCCAAACTACTTCATCAAGTGCATCCATATTTTCTTTTGTGTGTACTTTTACAATACTTCTTATCTTTTGAATTCCAGCTTCTATTATTCTAGTTTTTAATTTTTTTTGCCACTTATCTATTGCCCCAACTTTAAATGATTCTATTATACTATCAGTAAATACATCACCTTGTTTTAAAGATTTTAATTTAGAAGCATATATTTCTAGGTTTTTCATATTTTCATAAACTGTTGCTGGAGGTGTTCCAAATCTTGCATTTCTTTCTTCTAAATTATAATGTTCAAATACATCATTTTCATCTCTATATGCTCTGTCTTTTTCTAAATAGAAACTTTCTTCTCCCACATTTTTAGATAATTCTTTTTCTAGTTCTTTAGTACTAAGTCCACTCTTAGCTGCTGCTTTTATACCATCTAACATTGTTTGATAACATCCTGCTATTACTAGGTAAGTATTAGATAGAGGACTTGGTGATCTTAATTCAAATCTTACAGTTTTTGGATTCTTTATATCTCTTATTAACCCAACAAGTACCGACCTATTTCTAGATGGCATTTCATAACTATGACCTAAAGATGTAACTATACATACAGGTGCTTCAAATCCAGGAACCAGTCTATTAAATCCATCATTAGAAGCGGTTACAATCGGATTTAATACTTCATAATTATAAAGAAGTCCCATAAGAGCTCCATACCCTAATTCACTTAGATAGTCTTCTTTTAAATCTTTTGGAGCAAATAAGTTTTTGATACTTCCATCTTTTAATTTTGCACTTACTCCTACATGTGTATGACCACCACTTCCTGCAACTCCATGAATTGGCTTTGCTTTAAATGTAACTTCTAATCCATGCGATGTAAATACATCTTCTATAACATCTCTTACTAATAATTCATTATCTGCTGCTTGTAGTGGTGTAGAAAACTTCCAAGAAACCTCTAATTGCTCCATAGCATGGTTTGTTTTTCCATCTATACTTATAGAACTTTGAATTCCCCCAACCTCTTTATGAGCCATTTCAGGGCTTACACCTAGCTTTTGAAGTATTATTAAACTTTGTTCCAGACAAGTTCTTATAATACCATGAGTTCTTTTCCAGTATTGTTCTTTTAAGCTTTGTGATACATATAATTTTTCTAAGTCAGCTTTATCTTCAGGAGTATTAACCCAAAATTCGAGTTCTGTAGCTGCTGTTAACATTATTTCTTCTATATCATCTACTGAGTTTATTCCTATATTGTTTATTACATGTGGATATTCTCTAAATATTTCAAACATAGATTTCTTAAAATATTTATCTGCTTTTTGAAGAATTCCCCTAGAACATACTTTTTTATTATCGTGTATTAGAAATGCAGGTATCTTTAATGTTCCTACAGGCAACCCTACTTCTTCATCTATGTATTCCATATTGTAATCTACATACCAATGACAACTTTTATCTGGCATTAAGTCTACTTTTGCATTATTCAATGTTGCTATATTGTAAAGTTCAACACTTGAACCATCAGTTTGTATAGCTGATTCTAAGAATTTATCTATATCCTCTAAAAATAATTCTACAGGAATTTTTTCATCTGTTGCATTTCCTCCTAAGTCAACTCCCATTAAAGAAACGAACCTTATGTTTTTATTGCTCTCTAGGATTTCTCTTATTTCTTCATTGGTATGCTTATCTTTCTCTATTACATATAATAAACTCTCCATCTTTTCACTCTCCTATGATTTTTGTGTAAATTTTATTTTATTAAATATACAAGATAAAATTCATTTTTCCTTATATTTATGAATTTTTCTTGCAAAATATTCGTGTTTTATTCGTGTTTTTATTTATATTATTATATATCAAGTACAAAAAGTTCGCAATATTTTTTCTTGGAAAAATATTATACATACAATAGTTTAACATTTTTATAAATATGGGGTATACTAAAATAAAAGTATTTTTGTTTAAAAATTTAATTTAGCTTATAATATAATCTATACTAGTAATAATACAAAAATTTAGGAGATAAACTTTATGGAATACATAATTTTCGATTTGGAATTCAACCAAGGATTTGACAAAAAACTCAATAAAACTGTGTCCAATGAAAAATGTCCTTTTGAAATTATACAAATAGGAGCAATTAAACTGGATTCTAAATTTAATATAGTAGATACATTTAATAGCTATATTAAACCTACACTATACAAGGCAATGCACCCTTTTATTAGTCGTATGACCAATATTAAAGACTCTGATTTTAACGATTCACCTACTTTTCCTGAGGTTTACAACAATTTCATAAAATTCATAGCATCACACGACCCTATACTATGTGTTTGGGGGGTTGGAGATTTAAAGGAGTTATACAGAAATATCAATTATCATAAGCTAGCATCAGATATTTTACCTAAGTCTTATATTAATATTCAACAACATGCATCTAAATATTTTAATAATCCAGCAGGAAAAAGTATTGGCTTGAAAAATGCTATTTCTATATTGGAACTTGATGAAAAAATGTCTTATCACAACGCTTTAAATGATGCATATTATACAGCGAAGGTTTTTATTAAGATATATAATCCAAGCATAGTACCTGATATATATGTGTATACAAATATTAAATCTAAATCTATAAAGTATTCTAATAAAAAAAGAGTTGACTATGATAAATTATTTGATGAGTTTAAGAAAATTCTAAATCGTGATTTGACTAAAGATGAGAAAAAAATTATTAATTTAGCTTACAACATGGGAAAAACAAATCAATTTGAATTAGAAAACTCTAAGCAAAGAAAAAATAAGTGAAATTTATTTAGGTTAAAAAAAGGCATGTAGATTAAAAGAATAATTAACTTTAAATTTACATCTACAGCCCAATTTTTATCCTGATTAAACTTCTATCTTATCTCTAATTCTACTGGACAATGGTCTGACCCCAATACCTCAGTATGTATATTTGCACTTGTCAATCTATCTTCTAATTTTTTAGATGCACAAAAATAATCGATTCTCCATCCAGCGTTATTTTTTCTTGCATTAAATCTATATGACCACCAACTATACACTCCTTCTTTATCAGGATTAAAGTATCTATATGTGTCTATAAATCCACTATCTAATAATTTAGAGAACTTTTCTCTTTCTTCTTTTGTAAAACCTGCGTTCTTTGTATTGTTTTTAGGATTTTTTAAGTCTATTTCTTTATGTGCAACATTCATATCTCCACACACTATTACAGGCTTATGATTATCTAATTTAACTAAATAATCTATAAAGTCATCTTCCCATCTAGTTCTATATTCTAATCTCTTTAATTCAGATTGAGAATTTGGCGTATATACAGTAATAAAATAAAAATCTTCAAATTCTAAAGTTATAACTCTACCTTCCTTATCATGTTCTTCTATATTTATTCCATACATTACTTTTAAAGGCTCTTTTTTTGTAAATATAGCAGTACCTGAATAGCCTTTTCGCTCTGCATAATTCCAGTACTGAAAATAACCTGGCAAATCTAACTCTATTTGCCCTTCCTGTAATTTAGTCTCTTGTAAGCAAAATATATCTGCATCAATATCTCTAAAAAAGTCTAAAAATCCTTTCCCAACACACGCTCTTATCCCATTGACATTCCACGATATAAATTTCATATTCCACTCCTCATCTAAATAGTAATTTTCTATTAGTTTTTTTATTTATTTTTCTATTTGTTTTTATTTTAACATTAATATACTATAAATTTATTTTAAAATCATTATTTCTTTAATACCTAAAAGATACATACTTTAATCAAATTTTAATTTTTTTGTTAATTCTTCAGGATTCATTGAAGAAACATACATATTTGTTCCAAGTTCAAATCCTCCAAGGTTATACTTTCTTGGTATTATGTGCATATGGACATTAAAGTATGATTTTGTTTCAATTTTTGTTGGATGAGTATGGATACATAAGTTAAATGGCATATACCCATTTATATTATATAATTTTTTAAATAACTTTTCGAATATCATAGAAATCTCTTTTACATTATTATCTGTTAATTCATCAAACTTTATGTTGTCTTTAAATATTACTCTTACTTCTCCACTGTACTTAGTTGCATATGGTATAATCACTAAAAAAGCGTCTCCATTATAAACCACTCTTTTATTTAAACTTATTTCATTTTCTACCAAGTCATTATACAAAGAGCTTTTATTACTATCATAATACTCTTTTGAAACCAACAATTCATTTGTAATTTCAGGTGGAATAAAAGACATAGATAGTATTTGAGCATGTGGATGCATCAAAGATGCTCCAGCCTTTCTCAAGAAATTTTTAAAAATACTCACATATTCTACTTTGTCATCTTTCGACAAATCTTTAAATCTATTTCTATACATAAAAAAAACATCTTCAAATTCTTTTTGATTCATATTGTAAAAACTGCTGTTATGTTTATTGCTTTCTATCATTACCTCATGAATACCATATATATCTCTTGCCAAATCATCAATTATAGGAAATTTATTATATATAGATTTTACAAGCCAACCTTCATCACCTTTTATTTCAAATAGTGTATCTGTTGCATAAGCTTCATTTCCCTTACAAAATGGGCATCCTTCATCGTATTCATTCGTTTCTTCTTCATCATTTGGTACATCAATTGTATCTAATGGTCTTTTCAGCCTATCAGTAGCAAATATAACAACATCATTAGTAATTGGATCTATTCTTAATTCTCTCATAATTAACACCTCTTAGTTAATAGCCTTTAATATAATTATATGATATTTATTGTATCTGTTAAATAAATTTATAATATTTTTTATAATTTTACATATTTAGTATTAGGTATTTTAATTTTCTAATACAAAAAAATTATAACTAATATATCCATATATTATCATACTATAAATAAGTTTATGTACATATAATTTATTAGTATAAATACAAGTGTTTCACTGTAATTTGTTAAAAGTTTATTTTAAAGCTATATTAATTTTTTTTGATGATTTTTACTTATAAGTATGTTATTATTATCTTGTAAAGATGTCTTGTATTCCAATATACAATTTACATAATACAATATACGTATTTAAATTAAATAGGGGGTATTAAAATGAATTATTCAAACAGAGTTAGTGCAATGCAAGCCTCTCCAATCAGAAAACTTGTTCCATTTGCACAAGCAGCAAAAGATAAAGGAATCAAAGTATATCACTTAAATATAGGTCAACCAGACATAAAAACTCCTCAAGGGTTTTTTGATGCTGTTAAAAACTTTGATAGCGAAGTTTTAGAATATGCTACTTCTGAAGGTATTCCAGAATTATTAGAAGCACTTCAAAATTACTACAAAACTTACAACATGGATTTTGAAAAAGATGAATTATTAGTGACTAATGGTGGTAGTGAAGCTTTACTTTTCACTATGATGGCTGTTTGTGACCCAGGAGATAATTTATTAGTTCCAGAACCATTCTATACTAACTACAATGGATTTGGTCAATGTGTAAACGTGGAAGTTAATGCTGTTACAACAAAAGCAGAAAACGGTTTCCACCTTCCATCAAAAGAAGAAATAGCTTCTAAGGTAGATGATAGAACTAAAGCTATAATTCTTTCTAACCCAGGAAATCCAACTGGTGCAATTTATACAAAAGAAGAACTTAATATCCTAGCTGAAATAGCTAAAGAAAAAAATCTATGGATAATAGCAGACGAAGTTTATAGAGAATTTGTTTATGATGGACTTGAGTATACTAGCTGTGGTAACTTAGAAGGTGTACAAGACAGAGTTATAATAATAGACAGTGTTTCTAAGAGATACAGTGCTTGTGGTGCTAGAATTGGTTCTATCGCTTGTAAAAATAAAGGTCTTATAGCTCAAATACTTAAATTGTGTCAAGGAAGACTTTGTGTTCCTACATTAGAACAAATAGGAGCTGTTGAATTATACAAAACTCCAGCTTCTTACTTCAAAGAGGTTAATGAAGAATACAAAAAAAGAAGAGACGTATTATACAATGAATTAATGAAAGTTGAAGGTGTTATATGTAAAAAACCAACTGGTGCATTCTATATAGTTGCTAAATTACCAGTTGAAAATGCAGAAGATTTCACAATCTGGATGTTAAAAGAGTTCAGTAAAAATAATGAAACTGTTATGGTTTGCCCTGCTGAAGGATTCTATGCTACTCCAGGTTTAGGACGTGACGAAATAAGATTAGCTTACATCCTAAATGAAACTGACCTTCATAGAGCTGCTACATTATTAAAAGAAGGTTTAGAGCAATATGTAGCTTTACACAAATAAATTTTAAAAGTTTACTTTATGTAAATTTTATCAGATAAAAAGTCCCCTTTTCAACCAATATTTGAAAAGGGGATTTTTCATAGTTTTCTATCTAAATTCGTCTTTATTTAATATATATTGAAGAGTATTTATTGCTCCTAGATAGTTCTTTCTATCTTCTTCAGTTAGTCTAGAAAGCTTCTCTTCTAATCCATCACTCAATTTATCCATAAAATCAGAAGCTATCTTATCTCCTTCTTCTGTAATATCAATTAAATACTTTCTTCTATCAACTAAATCTCTTTTTCTTGTTACATATTTCTTTTCTGTTAAATCATCTACCATACTAGTTAGACTGCCTTTTTCTATATTTAATTTAGAGCATAAATCAGTCATGCTTATTACTCCATAATTTCTTATAAATACTAATGCTCTTAATTGTGTTTTATTTACATTATAGTCTGGTGCGAATTTTTTTAGGTCTTCTAAATATAAGCTAGAATAAATCTTCGGAAATGTTTTTACCAAAAAACTTATAGTATCTTTTACTACGTATTTCATACAATCACCTCAGTTGTTTTAAAATTTATTAAATTATCTAACTAACTTATTTCAGTTTACATTAAAAATATTGCAAGTACAATAGTTTTTAAATAATGATTAAATTTAATTAGTAATCTTATTGTTTTTCTTATTTTTAATAATATTTCTCTGATTAAATATTATTTATATAGCTATTTTATTAAATTCATGATATAGTAAATAAGGAAGAACTCTTCACAGCGGTGAAGAGCAGACGCTAGCCCATTAAAATGGCTATCTTATTTATAAATAAGATAGCCATTTTTAATTATATTTTATCTATAAAACTTACACTCTTAAATCCACATCTACTTTTCCTAAATCTTCTTTATAATCTTTTATAGCTGGTTCTACAACTTCATTTACAAATTCTACAACTTGTTCTGGAGCTCTACCTATAAAGTTTTTTGGGTCCATTATAGATAATATTTCTTCCTTACTCATTTTAAATGAATCATCATTCATTATAAGCTCAATTAAATTATTATCTTTACCTTCATGTTTAACTCTATAAGCAGCTTTCATAGAATATTCTCTTATTATCTCATGTAATTCCTGTCTATCTCCACCTCTTTTTACAGCTTCCATAAGTATTGTTTCTGTAGCCATAAAAGGAAGTTCTTCATTTACACGTTTATTTATCATATTTTCATATACTACTAACCCATCAGTTACATTTATACCTATTTCAAGTATAGCATCTGCTGCCATAAAAGCTTGAGGTATAGCTAATCTTTTATTGGCTGAGTCATCTAATGTTCTCTCTAACCATTGAGTAGCCTGTACCATTGCAGGGCTTATAGATTCAGATATTATATATTTAGATAAAGAAGCTATTCTTTCACTTCTCATTGGATTTCTTTTATAAGCCATTGCTGATGAACCTATTTGATTTTTTTCAAACGGCTCTTCTAATTCTTTTAGACTTTGTAAAAGTCTTATATCATTAGTCATTTTATGCATACTTTGAGCTATTCCTGATAATACACTTACTACTTGATAGTCCAGTTTTCTAGTGTATGTTTGTCCACTTACTGCATAAGAAGAACTATATCCCATTTTGTTACAGATTTTCTTATCTAACTCTTTTACTTTTTCATGGTCTCCTTCAAATAAACTTAAAAAACTTGCTTGAGTCCCAGTAGTCCCCTTAACTCCTCTTAATTTCATATTGTCTATTCTATAATTTAAGTCTTCTAAATCAAGAATTAAATCTTGAGCCCACAAACAAGCTCTTTTCCCTACTGTTGTAAGTTGTGCTGCTTGAAAGTGCGTAAAACCAAGAGCTGGCATATCCTTATACTTAAGTGCAAATTCTTTTAAGTTATTTATTAAATTTACAAGCTTTACTCTTAAAAGTTTTAGTGCTTCATTCATTTGTACAACGTCTGTATTATCTCCAACATAAGCAGATGTTGCTCCTAAATGAATGATTCCTTTAGCTTTTTCACATTGTAAACCATACGCTTTTACATGAGACATTACATCATGTCTTACTTCTTTTTCTATTTTTCTAGCTTCATCAAAATTTATATTATCTATATTAGCTCTTAACTCATCTAATTGTTCTTCAGTTATATTGATTCCTAACTCATGCTCACCTTCAGCAAGAGCAACCCATAATCTTCTCCATGTAGAAAATTTAAATTGTGGAGAAAATATATAACTCATATCTTTACTACAGTATCTATCTGTAAGCGGATTTGAGTACATAGTATATTTGTTATCTATCATTATATTAGCACCTTCCTTAAATCTTTTGTTGTATAGTTATTATGTACATATTAGTACATAAATAATTATATATAATTTTACGAACTATAACAAGGCTTTTTTATTTTTTGTTCATATTTATATAGATTATTTTTTATGTGCTAATATTTTTTATTTATATCTAGATTATCTTTTTCAATTAAATAATCCACAATCTCACTATCAACAAAATTCAATACATATTTATACCTAATTGCATAGTATTTATCACTCCAGCCAAGTTGATTTTTTACGTCACTCTCATCTGCCCCAAGTCTTAAACTTATTGCTGCAAATGAATGTCTAAAGTCTCTTGCTGAATATTGAGAAAGTCCTGCTAAATCTAATGCTTTTTTTACTATCAATCTGACATTTCTATCTGTTATAGAATTGCTTTTTTGAGTTGTAAAAATAAAATCATCATTAGGTATTATTACTTCTGGAAGTCCAGAATAGTTTCTGTAGTCTTCTAAAAGCCTAAAAAAGTATGGATGTAACTTTACTACTCTCTCTTTTCTTCCCTTTCCTAGTCTAACATACGAGTTATCGTTTTCATCTACCATAAGGTCTTTCCACTTTAAGCTAACTAATTCATTTAATAAACACCCAGTAGTAACTAGACAGACTATTATCACTCTATCTCTTATATTCAGTTTTGGCAAAATACCTATAAGCTTATTTATTTCCTGTATGCTTAAAACATCATCCTTTGTCTTTATTCTAGTTACTGTTGGTTTTTCTACATGTCTAAATGGATTTATATCTATATATCCTTCTTTTTTTAAGAAGTTGTAAAAACTATGTAAATAACTATATATCTTTTCACAAGTTGATTTTGCATATTTGGTTTGTATATAGTCCACAAAATTTTTACAATCTTCTTTTGTTACATAAATTAATTCCTTTCCTTTTAGAAACTCTTTAAATAACATAACCTTTGATAAATAATCGTGTTTTGTATTTGGGTTTAATTTTGTAGAAAAAACATTAAAAGTTTCATACTCATAATCATCCAATATTTTCGTACTATACATAATAACTCCTTTCCTTTTCATAAAATAAAATAGTTATACTTTTACTATACCATATATTTCCCCCTCATATATACCCCTTATTCAATAGACAAGTTTCAAGTTTATGATTTTAAATTATGAAGGTTTTATGAAAATATCAATCTTCCATTGTGCACTACACAGTACTATGGTATTATAAGTTAGTAAAAGATGGCATATTTTATTAATCTTTGAATAAAATATGCTACTATAAATTTGTATTGGAGGTATTTAAATTTGGAAACATTTAGTTTGCTTGAAGTTTTTAAAGCAGTCATTTTGGGAATAGTTCAAGGAATTACAGAATGGCTACCAGTAAGTAGTACAGGGCATATGATATTAGTTGATGAATTTATAAAATTGAATTTTTCATCTACATTTATAAATACATTTTTAGTTGTAATTCAATTTGGTTCAATATTGGCTGTACTTGTTATATTTTTTAGGAAGTTAAATCCTTTTGATAGTGCAAAAAATACTAAACAAAAAAAAGAAACAGTTCGCTTATGGCTTAAGGTTATAATTGCAGTTATACCATCTGGAGTTATTGGTATACTGTTTGAGGATGATATAGACAGATTATTCTTCAATTCAACAGTAGTTGCAATTGCTCTTATTGTATATGGTATAATAATGATAGGACTTGAAAATAGAAATAAAAGACCAAAATATAAAGATTTTTCTCAAGTTACATATAAACTAGCTCTTTGTATAGGTTTATTCCAATGTCTAGCTCTTATTCCAGGTACATCTAGATCTGGTTCAACTATAATCGGTGCAGTATTACTTGGTACTTCTAGATACGTAGCAGCAGAATTTTCATTCTTCTTAGCTATTCCTACAATGCTTGGAGCTAGTGCATTAAAACTTTTAAAAGCTGGGTTTGGATTTACTGGATTTGAATGGCTTATTTTAGGTGTTGGCTCTGTAGTAGCTTTTATAGTTTCAATCGTAGTTATTAAGTTTTTTATGGATTATATCAAAAAACACGATTTCAAAGTCTTTGGCTATTATAGAATAATTTTGGGTATAGTTGTTCTTGGTTATTTCTTTTTATTCTAGAGTATTTTAATTTAATGACAAATGATAAGGAGAAAAATTATGAGTGTTAAAAAGGAAATATTTGATTGGATTAAGTCAATAGCCATGGCTATTGTACTTGCATTTGTAATATTACAATTTATAAGACCTTCTATTGTTAGTGGAGAATCAATGTATCCTACTTTAGATGATAAAGACTATCTAATTTTAAATAGAATATCATATAAAGTTGGTAAACCTGAAAAAGGTGATATTGTAGTTTTTAAAACTAATTTAGTTGATGGAGATACTGGAAAGAAAAAAGATTTAATAAAGAGAGTTATAGCTACTGAAGGTGACAGTATAAAAATATCAAATTCTAAAGTATATGTAAATGGCAAATTACTAACCGAACCATATATACATAATAATTATACTTCTGGAGATATAGACACAGTTGTTCCAGAAGGAAAGTTATTTGCAATGGGTGATAACAGAGAAAATAGTAATGATAGTAGATTCCCAGATGTAGGTATGGTTGATGAAGACGAAATTCTTGGTAAGGTCATGGTAAGGTTATTACCTTTTGATAATATTGGAAAAGTAAGTTAAAAAAATAAGAGACTGAGTTGGTAATATTTATTCTACACAATTCAGTCTCTTTTAATTTTTTGAATTCAAAATATGTTTTATTCCCTATCTTCTTTTGATTCTGTAATAATTCTTATTATATCACTTGCATCTTCATTAAAGGTTGTTACTATACTTAGATAGTCAGTGGCCCTGCTCATAGCCAAATAAACCTTATTTAAATCACCTACAAAGTCATTTACTTGATAATCTTGCTCTGTATCATTTATTGTTTGATTATACAACATTTCTAACTCACATATTATTATCGCTTTATATTCTAAATTCTTTATTGTATATATATTTGCTATTGTCGTTCCTATCTTCTTACTTATGTTTGTTAAGTTATCTTCTGCACATATATAAGGAATTTGTGCTTCTTCTAATGCCTTTTTTAACATGTATTGAAAATAAATAGTTTTTCCACTTTTTAATTTCTTCTTATTATAAGGATATACAATAGCAACTTCAGAATAATCAAGACCTTTTTTGCTTATTAAATATTCGATTTCCCATATTACAGAACTTATTTGGTCATCTAAATCACTTACTTTTATTATATCAACCGACTTATTACCACCTCTAAGTGCTTTTGTATTAAAAAAAGTATTAAACTTTGTATTAGGTCTTAATTCATTAATATAAGCGTTAGAATTATTGGAAAAATTATTTGTAAAATCAACAATTTCTTTAGCTTGCCTATAATTTTTATTTAATATTATTTTATCATCAAACTCTATATTGCTGTATAGTTTCCTAAATATATTTAGTCTATTAAAGATATTTAAAGAGTTACAAGAATACACATTAAATATGAATTTTGTTTTATATAAAAACTCTCTTATAAAATCTATTTCATAATCTAAAAAACTTTCTGCTTCATCAATAAAAATCGCCTTAAACATATTTTTATTCTTTATAATGTTTTGTGCTTGCTTTACAAGATTATTAAATGTTTTTTCATAATCATTTTTTAACATATTATAGTCAATAATTAGATTATATTTTTTAGCTAATTTAAATATAAAGGAACTAAATGTATGAACTTCTAAATTGTTATTGTCTTTATATAATAATTCTATTCTTTCTCGAAGTTCATTACATAGTTGTTTTGTATGTGTAAATATTAGTAACTTATGATGTGGATATACTTTTGCCAGTTTTATAGCTCTAGAAAGCATATTTGCCGTTTTTCCTATACCAGAACCGCCTTCAATAAGTGTATTTCCATATTTAATAGAAATAGCATCTTTAATTTGAATTTCTTCCATCATAGTTGCTGTATACTTATAGTCATCATTATAGAAGGAAATTTTTTTAAATTTTTCGTTTAGGTGAAGTGTGTCATTTATTATATAGTATTCTGAACATATATCTAATAAAAATAAATTTAAATTTATTTCATCATTTTTTTCCTTAAGATATTCATCCAGTGAAGCACTAGCCATTATATCTTGAAGCTTATTTTTATCTATTATATTATTATTCACAAATTCTTCAAACTCATAAGCTTCGTCTACTTCAACATATGGCATAATGTAAACATAGTTATAGCTTATATTTCTATTCTTTTGTCCCATTTTTAGTTTCAAAAGCTCATATTCCTCATGCATAACTTCAAGTAACTCTTCTTCCAAAATAAAATATATGTCTTCTGTTGTATCCATAAATTTTATAAATAAAATTTTTCCATCTTTTACATACAACAAGTCAGTATTTATTCCTTTAAAAGGAGTAACTTTTGGCACTACTTTAACGTCCTTATTGATATTTTCGTAAAATACTTTCTCGAATTCTTTCAATTTCAGGGCGTCTAACTGAGAGTTTATATTTATGTATTGGCTCACTTATATTACCTCCTTCTGTTATAACTAATTATACCATTTTAAACTATATTTTTATATATACTTTTTATAGGCAAATTTCGTAAACAAATTCAAAATAAGTACAAATAAATACAAAACTATTAAAGAAAAATTGCAATAAGTATAGATATATATAAATATAAAATTCTTTATGATAAGCACTGACAAAATAAACTTCAGAATTAATTTTTTAAATAATAAATAAAATCTACTCTAAAAAGGTAAAATTTCTTTAACTAGTGACTTATATTACTTAATTATATAAAAATTAACGAACAAAAAATTTTAAAACCTGCTAAAAAATAATTCATTCATATTAGCAGGTTTTATTTAAATTATCTTCCTACAAAAACATTAAAGTTTGATATATTTGTGTAAACTGCATAAAAAACAGGGTAACGATTTTGGTATAGTTCATTTACAAACTTACCTTGCATTCTCACAGGGAAATAGTGACCATCTATATGACGGAAGTTAAAAATCACTTCAAAAGTTTCTCTCTTAGGTATTGCTTTATTCAGTGTATCAAGTACAACCTGTAAATCCTCTGGTGATATAGGTGAAAGTACATCAAAATCTTTGGATGAAACATTTCTAGCTGAATAACCAGTAAACTCAAGCATTTTTTGATTAAAGTAAAGTAGTTTCAAATTTTCCATACAAGCAAATTTTGCAATACCATCAGTAGACATCTCCAACAATAACTTTACATCTCTAGTGTCTATATTAAATGCTATACCATCAATAGAATCATCCCCAAAAATATGGAAAGAATTTTTTCCATGACCCTTTGTATAGTAAAGTGCTTGGTCTGCTTTTTCATAGAGTTCAGAATACTTACAGCCATGCTCAGGATATATTGCCACACCAATGCTACATGAAATAGAAAATTCTTCATGTTCAGCAAAACGTTTCTGGTTAATCTTAGAACAAAAACGCTCTAATTTATCCATAATTACATAATTACTGCTATTGAAATCTTTTATCAACACAACAAATTCATCTCCACCAATACGCCCAACAATATCATCTTCACGAAATTGAGACTTTAATTCTAATGCAAATTCACTTATAATAAAATCTCCAAATGCATGACCATATCTATCATTTACATTTTTGAAATCATCAATATCAAAAATCAGAAAAATATGTTCTGAATTTTGATTTTTATCACTTTTTAAAAATGTACTAATAAAGTCCTCTGTTACTCCCTTATTATAAAGACCAGTAAGAGAATCACGTTGTGAACGCTCAAGAAGCAGCAATTCTCTATTTTTTTCTTCATCTATATTTTCACGATAAGAAATCATGCGAACAGATTCATCTGATGTCCAAAAGAAAATTCTGGCAGTAATCCTCATCCAATGATAATTTTCTTCATCTCTTTTAATTAAAAAGTCATAACTTATGTTATTGATTCCACTATTATAACACTTAAGAACATTTTCAGGTAAAAATGTATCTAAATAACCTTGTGCATACTCTTCTTTAATTTGTCCTTTAGCAATTATATATAGTGCTTCATCATATGGTGTGCTAAGACTTAAGCCAAACTCTTTAAAATATCGATTTGCATCTTCACAACCAGCTTTGTTATTAGTAACATCAATCTCAAAAATATTTTCATAGAGATCTTCAGTAGATTTACTCAATAACTTTTGATACTCTAGTTTCTGAGAAGAGCTGAGATTAATTATTTGTTGCTTGTATTTCTTAAGCACACGTGTAATTGTAAAAAGTACAAACATTATAATTAAAATTATAATTGCAATCCCTTTTAAAAACTGTATTTGAAGTTGTCTACTCATTGAAGTCAAATCATTTTCCAAAACAAGATGCCATTTTAAGCTTGGGATATACTGATATACAACATAACTTTTTAATTTTTCTGATGAATTCCAAAAACTATTCTGTTCTTTTTTATTGCTCAAGATTAAATCTTTTGAAGCAGATAAATTACTACTTTCGTCTTCAAATAAATTAACATGTTCATATCCTGTTTCCTCAGATGATAATTGAACAAATCCTTTATCATCAATTAGACGTGCTACAACATCAAACTTTTCATCATATTCTTTAAGTAACATTTGTAATGAGTCAACTTTTAATCCAACCCCAATAATTCCCATAGTTGATCCATTATCATCTTTTATCTTACAATTTACAAATACAGTAATACTATTATTACTCGCCTCATCATTATCAACATTTAATGAATATTCTTCATCCTGTTTTAAAAAATCATAATACCACTGATTCTCTGAGTTGTCAGCACTAAGTGTTCTATCAAGTCCATTAAAATGATAATAATTATTTGTCTTGGTTGAAACTAAAAAAACAGAATCATAGGAATATTTATTTCTGTATGTATTTAAGTAATCCTGTAATTTATAAACAAAGTTCCTATCATTTATATATTCTTTCTCACTAGTTAAAAAATTTTTTAATAGACTATCATTGGCCATGGTAAGTGATACATTTATAGGTTGTGAAAGAAGTTTATCTATCTGATAATAAATACCTTCAGCAGCCAATGTAGATACGTGTTCAATATCATTTTTAAAAATATTAGTATTAGATTGGTACCCAATCACAGATGTAGCTATAAAACCAATAGTAATAATAACGCAAACAATAACATTTGTATGTAAAAGTGTATTTTTTTTCATCATGTATCCTCTCTTTCATCATCACTTTGGCTCATTGTATTCTCAACTTTTTAGTGCTTACAATATAATTAATTTTAATCAGCAAACTATCTCAAAAACTTAATTTTATTTCAAATATTAAATTTCATAAATCAACATTAATGCATAGATATTACATGTAAAAACATATAAATTGCTCATCTAAATCATTTTTAATAATATAAATCTATTATATAATTTTTATTTATTATTATATATTTTTAATATTCCTATAATATATTAATATAATCGATAATGCACATCCAAAGCACATCAACAAAACAAAAAACTTAAGAACTTCTGCTGTATAAAAACATATTATCTATCTTTAACAATTATAATTAAAAGTTTTTTGATACAGCATACCTGTAGTTAATTCTGCCCAACTGTAATTTGTCATGTATTCTCCAGCATATGTGTTAATTGCCATCATATCCCACCTTAACATATTATAATAATCACAATCAAATTTTGTAATATCTACTGCAAGGCTATTCCATTTTTTAATAACTATATATTCAATTTTTGCATCCTTTATGGTTTTCATCAGATGTGATATAACAGTTTGCGTTTGATTTTGCAAAGAACGATTGTATTCTTTGTCTTCCCAAAGTACTGCTGCAATTTCAGCAATAGTCACACTTGCTCCTTTCCTATCTACTAAATAAGCTAGTAATTCTTTTGATTTTGCTCTAGTAAAAGTTAATGGCTTTTCATCTACAAATACCTCAAAGTTACCAAATGTATGAATAAATATATGGCTCTTATGGTTCAAAACAACAGGAGAACGTAAATTTTCTATTTCTTTCTGAATTCCTTCTATTGTAACAGGCTTTAGAAGATATCCACTGGCATGCATTGAAAATGCATCTAACGCATATTCTGAATAACCAGTTACAAAAATAATATTTATGTTTGGTAAAATTTCTTTTGCTAGACATGCAAACTCTAGTCCATTCATACCGTACATCTCAATGTCAAGAAATGCAATATCTACAAAATTTCTTTTTAAATACTCTAGCGCCAACTTAGGTTCATCAAAAAGAGTAACTTTTTCAATACCAGAAATATATGTTAATTTTTCATTCAAATTTTTAAGAGCAATTTGCTCATCATCTACGACAATTATATTCATAATTTTACCCCTTTCTAATAGGAATGATTATTGTTGCTATTGTACCTTTTCCTATACCACTTTCTATATTTAGAATTCCATTACATTGTGTCTCTAATCGTCTTTTTACATTTTGAATACCAACATGGCTTTTTCCATCATTAACTCTTTCAAAGGGTTGGAAACCTACTCCATCATCTTTTATAACAATATAAATGTTATTTTCATCCTTGAATGTTGATACTATAATTGTTCCCCCTTCTTTTTGTTTTGTAACACCATGTCGTATCGCATTTTCAACAATTGGTTGTATAGTGAGAACAGGAATAAAAAAATCAGTAATTGTAAGCTCATAATGTATTTTTATACGCTCTCCAAAGCGTAATAACTCTATGTACAAATAATTTTTTAAATGAGCTAATTCTTTTTCAAATGGAATTAGCTTTTTTTGTGTAAGAGAATCCATATTTCCACGAAGATAAGAAGAAAATTTTTCTACTGCATGAACTGCCATGTTAGAATCATGTTTACACAAATATTGGATAGTGTTAAGTGCATTATATAAAAAATGAGGCTGTATTTGACTAAGCATTATAGAAATACGATTTTCCATCAATTCTCCCTCTAATCTCTGTTGAAACTTTTCCTTTCTCTTGATAGATAGCATCATATGCCCAATCTGTAATACAATAGTGGTTAGAAAACCTGTACAAAAAAATGGTAGACTTCTAATGTATATAGTATAATAATTTGCTATTTCTGCAATACCACCTATAGTTGCTGGTAGATAAGCAAACAAAGCAATCTTAGCATCAGATTCTCTGTATATAATAATTTCAATAACCAAGAACCCCATACCAAGTAATACAATTAGAATACAGATGCTATTTTGTAAAATCAGAAACTCATGCAAATCATAAATATGAAGTATTTGGAGAATAACACAAAGTAGTATGATAGTCATAATTAAATACACACATAAATTTATAACGTTCAATCTCCACTCAGTTAAGTAAGTAGACAAATAAAGTATACAAAAAGTTGGAAGTAAAAACTGCGACAGTAATTCCAAAATACTGACAAGAGTTGGAGATTGGATAATAAGAGTAAGTATATTAAAATCTGCTAAACACCAAATTCCTCCAAATATAGCAAAACATGATAACAAAAAAATCTGACGTGTTAGCTCACTTTTCAAAAAAAACAAAATGATACTTGCAATTAGACCAAATAAGCCAAAAGATATTGTTAACATAGTAAATATAAGACCAATCCTGTTTTCGTGGAGTATACTAACAATTAAATCGCCCTTGGAGCCAATCTGCATTTCATCAAAAAAACATACTAATTGTAATGCTCGCCCACTAGGGTACACTCGTTGTATATTTATCTCAACTAAATCGTCAACCGATATTCCATCAGATTTAAAACCTGTCCAAAGATGACCTGTAGACTTTGTTAGTGCATTTTCTCTACCTTCTTGTATGGAAAATACCTCTTTATTAGATACACGAATATCAACTTTTAGATGGCTGATATGTAGCAAAAGTGTCTCTCCAGCTGGAATATTTCTGCTAAAATGTCCACGCAAATAAATAGACTCTTTTCTTATATCATTCAATGAGTCAACATTGATAAACGGCTGAAGATTTTCAGAATTAGATGTTCTAAATTCTCCAATAAATGAAACTGGAATAAGATTGCTTCGAGGATTTGAATGTTTATCTGATTTAAAAGCACAAACAAACAACAGTATTACTGATAAAGTTAGTAATACTGGTAAATAATACATATACCATCTAGATGTTTTCTTTTCCACAATAGTTTCCTCCATAAAATATATGTATATCTTTTATATATTTGAATATATAAAAAAATTATATAACCTAAAAATATTTATTTAGATATAATAGATTATTTTATCACTTCATTATATCAAACAAACTTAAATAATTATACAAACAATGTGTATATAAGGATTAATTTTATTAATTCTTTATAATTAATATTTATCAGCCTTATAATTATTTCAAATTATATCATTTTATACCTTGAAAATTAAAAAGCCACAGGATAAATTATTAAATCCTGTGGCAAATCTAAATTTTTAAAAATATTTTTATTATCATTTAGATATTTATATTTTATTTTGCATATTCTATAGCTCTTGTTTCTCTTATTATACTTACTTTTATTTGTCCAGGATATTCAAGTTCATCCTCTATTTTCTTAGTCATATCTCTAGCTAATAAGTGTATTTCTTCATCATTTATAGCTTCTGGTTTTACCATTATTCTAATTTCTCTACCAGCTTGTATAGCAAATGATTTTTCTACACCTTCGTATGAATTAGCTATTTCTTCTAGTTTTTCAAGTCTCTTAATATAAGCTTCTAAAGTCTCTCTTCTAGCACCAGGTCTAGCAGCTGATATTGCATCTGCTGCTGTAACTAATACAGCTTCTACTGTTTGAGGTTCATAATCTCCATGATGTGTACTCATAGCATGTATAACTTCTTTAGATTCCTTATAACGTCTAAGTAAATCCATACCTATTTCAACATGTGTACCTTCCATTTCATGGTCTACAGCCTTACCTATATCATGTAACAAACCAGCTCTCTTAGCTAATCTAATATCTGCACCTATCTCAGCAGCCATTATACCAGCTATATGAGCAACTTCTATAGAATGTTTAAGAACATTTTGTCCATAACTAGTTCTATAATTAAGTCTACCTAATAATCTTATTAATTCTGGATGAATTCCATGTACACTAGTTTCAAATGCAGCTTGTTCACCATATTCTTTTATAATATTGTCAACTTCTTTTCTCGCTTTTTCAACCATTTCTTCAATTCTAGCTGGATGTATTCTTCCATCTGCTATTAACTTCTCTAGAGCAATTCTTGCAATTTCTCTTCTTATTGGATCAAATCCTGATAAAATTACTGCTTCTGGAGTGTCATCTATTATAAGGTCTATCCCTGTTAAAGTTTCTAGAGTCCTTATATTTCTACCTTCTCTACCTATTATTCTACCCTTCATTTCATCATTAGGTAAGCTTACTACTGTAACAGTAGTTTCAGCTACGTGATCTGCTGCACATTTTTGAATTGCATATCCTATAATTTCTCTTGATTTCTTATCAGCTTCTTCTTTAGCTTGACCTTCTATCTCTTTTATCATTATAGACATTTCACGTCTTACATCTCTCTCAGCATTTGTTAAAATAATTTCTTTAGCCTTATCAGATGTAATTCCTGATATGCTTTCTAATTTTTCCAATTGTTGAGTTTTTATTACTTCAACTTCTTCTTCTTTCTTTTCAACTGTCTTTAATTTTTCACTTAAATTTACTTCTTTAGATTCTAAATTTTGTAATTTTCTATCTAAGACTTCTTCTTTTTGTACTACTCTTTTTTCATACTTTTGTACTTCTGTTCTTCTTTCTTTGTTTTCTCTTTCAGCTTCTGTTCTCCATTTATGGATCTCTTCTTTAGCTTCTAATAACTTTTCTTTCTGTACTGTTTCTGAGTCGTGGTGTGCTTTATCTATTATTTCTTTGGCCAAGTTTTCAGCTTGTCCAATTTTTGCTTCAGATATATTTTTTCTAACAAAATATCCAGCTATAATACCAACAGCTGCACCTATTACAATCATTACTACACTATCTATGACATCCACCTCCTTCGTTAATAATCCCAAAATGTCATCACTATGATTAAAAAATATTCCTAATAATTAAAATTAAATTTAGATATTTTATCCTCACTTAATTTTATAATTTTTTCAACATTGTGTCAAGCTAATAGGGAGCGTGGTATGTCCTTATTTAATAGTTATTTTTTTATATTTTCACTTATTTTTCAACAACTTCTTCTGATACCAAAGTACCGGCTTCTTCACTAACCTCATTTAAATTGTAAAATGTTCTAACTTTTTCATCTATTTCATTAGTTAAATCCATATTATCCTCTAGGAATTTTTTTACGTTTTCTCTTCCTTGTCCAAGTTTAGTGTCATTGTAACTATACCATGAGCCTGATTTTTTAACTATATCTATGTCAGCAGCTATATCTAAAAGATCTCCAATTTTTGATATACCTTCTCCATACATTATATCAAATTCAGATTGTTTAAATGGTGGTGCTACTTTGTTTTTAACAACCTTAACTCTTGTTCTGCTTCCTATAACCTTGTCACCTTGTTTTATTGTGTCTATTTTTCTAACATCCAATCTAACAGATGAATAGAACTTTAATGCACGTCCTCCAGTAGTCGTTTCTGGATTTCCAAACATTATTCCTACTTTCTCTCTTAATTGGTTTATAAATATAGCAACACAATTTGATTTTTTAATCGAACCAGTTAATTTTCTAAGTGCTTGAGACATAAGTCTAGCTTGTAAACCTACATGAGAATCACCCATATCTCCGTCTATTTCTGCTTTTGGAACCAATGCTGCAACTGAATCTATTACTATTATATCAATTGCACCACTTCTTATTAATGCCTCTGCTATTTCTAAGGCTTGCTCTCCTGTATCTGGTTGAGATATGATTAGATTATCAACATCCACACCCAATGCTTTTGCATATACTGGGTCAAGCGCATGTTCAGCATCTATAAATGCAGCTATTCCTCCATTTTTTTGAGCTGATGCTACACAACTAAGTGCAACAGTCGTCTTACCAGAAGATTCAGGACCATATATTTCAACTATTCTCCCTCTAGGTAGACCTCCTATACCAATAGCTATATCTAAACCAATTGCTCCTGTTGATATAACATCTATAGACATAGACGTTGCTTCTCCCAATTTCATTACTGAACCTTTACCAAAATCTTTTTCAATTTTACCTAAAGCTTCATTCAACGCTTTTAATTTTTCTTGATCTACACTCATCTCTATACCATCCCTTCATTTATCTACAAACATTTGTTCTCTTGTTATATATTAATTATATAACATAAATCAAACCTAGTCAATTTAAAAACGCTCCTAATGATTATATTTTTATTTGCTACATTTTATTTATAAACCATTATCAATAATTATATACACAAAAGAAAATATTCCTAAAAAAGAAAAGAGATATACTATTATAGTATACCCTTTTTTACATTTTTAAAATTTTAAGTTGCTATTTTTTATTTATTAATCAATCAATTTATGATTATTAAATGATAAGATTCTATTTAGAAGACATGAAAAGTTCTTTATTTTTATATAGGTATTCCCATCCAGAATATAAAGTAAGCAGTGTTGCTATAAGTATAAGAATTCCACCTATATTTAGTATTAATTCATTTTCAAACTGAGCCCCTAACAATAAAATTACTACTGATATCATTTGAGTTATCGTTTTAAGCTTTCCACTGCCACCAGCTGCTATTACTTTTCCATCAGCAGCTGCTATAGCCCTCAATATGCTAACTGTAAGTTCTCTAGCTACTATTATAATTACCATCCAACTACTTACAAGACCATCTTCTATCATACATGTAAGTGCTGAGATTACTAATAACTTATCTGCTAATGGGTCCATAAACTTCCCAAAATCAGTAACTAAGTTATACTTTCTAGCTATCTTTCCATCTAGTGCATCAGTAATTGAAGCTACTATAAAAATAATACAAGCTAATAAAAACTTGTTCGGTACATTAAATAACATTATTAAAACAAATACTGGAATTAAAAATATTCTAAACAAAGTTAATTTGTTAGGCAAGTTCATATACAACATCTCCCATTAAATCGTATTCCATTGCATCATTTATTTGAACACTTACGAATTCTCCTACTTCAAGATTATATACACTTTTTACATATACTATACTATCAATTTCTTCTGCATCACCCTGTGTTCTTCCTGTATATACATTATTTTCTATTTGCTCTTCTATAAGGACTTCATATGTTTTTCCTATTTTTTTATCATTAAGTTCTTCAGATATTTTTTGTTGAATCATCATTAAAGTATCTCTTCTTTGTATTTTTACTTCTTCATCTATATGATTTGGTAATTTATCTGCTGGTGTATCTTCTTCTCTTGAATATGCAAATGCACCTAGCCTATCAAATTTAACTTCTTTGACAAAATCTACAAGCTGTTTAAAATCTTCTTCTGTTTCACCAGGAAAACCTACTATTATCGTAGTTCTAAGTATAGCATCTGGTATATTCTTTCTTATAAGTTTAATTTTATTTAATATATCCTCTTTACTAGTTTTTCTATTCATTAACTTTAAAATACTGTTACTTGCATGTTGTATTGGCATATCAAAATAGCTACATATATTATCATGTTCTTTTATAACTTTAATCAGTTCTTCTGTTATTGATTCTGGATATGAGTACATGACTCTTATCCATTTAAACCCATTTATCTTTGCAAGCTCTTCTAAAAGTTCTGGTAATCTTTCTTTACCATATAAATCAAAACCATACTTTGTAGTATCTTGAGCTATAACTACGAGTTCTTTTACTCCAGATTCAGCCAATTTATTCGCTTCTTTAATTATATCTTCAAATTTTCTACTTCTATATTTACCTCTAAGCTTAGGTATTATACAATAAGTACAATTATTGGAACATCCCTCTCCAATTTTTAAGTATGCCATATAGCTAGGTGTAGATAGATATCTTGGTAAGTCCTCATTAAATACAAACTCTATATCATCAAGACTTACAATTTGATGTTTCTCACTCAAATCTTTAAGTATGTCATCTATATTTTGGTAGCTTCCTGTACCAACTATTGCATCTATTTCTGGAATTTCAGTTTTTAATTCCTCAGAGTATCTTTGAGCTAGACATCCTGTTACTATCAATAGCTTTAGATTACCAGTCTGTTTTAATTCTGCAAATTCTATTATCGTATCAATTGATTCCTGCTTAGCTGACTCTATAAACCCACAAGTATTTACTATAATTACATCAGCTTCTTCAAAATCTCCTATTAATTTATAACCCTTTTTATTTAAAATTCCCATCATTATTTCTGCATCCACCAAATTTTTTGAGCATCCTAATGATTCTAATGCTATCTTTAACATTTTTTCTCTCCTTCCAATATGCTCTCATATAAGCCTATAACATCTTCTAGGGCTTTTTGTGTGTCATCAAAATTTACAATTTTATTGTACTTATATTTTTCCACTGAATGCATATAAAGTGGGTCGTAATATTCTATAAGATATTTTTTTACAAGCTCTTCATATTTACCTGATTCTAATAAATCAATATATCCATCTACTTCTTTATGACCCAATCTTTTTCTGAATTTATTTATACACTCTTTTAAAACCAATATATTATCTTCACCTTTACCATAAATATAATCTCTACAAAGCCTATTGACTCTATTATCAATATCACATTCCAGTAGTATATGATACCCATCTCGTATCATTGCATCGAAGATTTCATTAGGAACTATGACACTTCCAACTCGCTTACTTTCACTTTCAACAAATATATAATCCTTCTTTGAGAAAAATATACTTTCAAATAAATTAGTTTCAAAGTTCTTTTGAGATGGTGGCTTCTCATCAAATGTTATAAAACCAAAGGTTGAACCACTATTTTTAGCTATACCTTCTAAATCTAATACATCTATTTCTTTTTTCTTCAATAAATGCAATAAATCAGTCTTTCCTGAACCAGTTAATCCATGCACAGATATAAAGTTCTTTGTATTCATTATATTTCTTAAGTAATCCAATACAAAGTTTCTGTAAGCCTTATATCCACCTTCAAGTTGATAAACATTTACACCTAATGATGACAATACATTTACTATACTTCCACTTCTCATTCCGCCTCTTGCACAATATATGACGATATTATCATAATTTGCTGCAAGCTCTGCTGCCTGTAAATATATATCCTTTAGCTTATATGATACATAATCAAATCCTTTTTGTATTGCTTCATGTTTTCCCTGCATCTTATAAATAGTTCCGACTTCATTATGCTCATTGTTTTTAAAAAGAGGCATATTAAAAGCATTTAATATATGGTCTTCTTCATATTCCCCTTCTGTTCTTACATCTACAAAAACTACTTTTTCTAGCTTAAGTGCTTTTTCTATTTCTATAACTGACAATTCTATTCACCTTCTAAATTCTGCAAATCTTGTTTGCTTATTAGTACCTTTCTCGGTTTGCTTCCCTCGCTAGCTCCAATTATACCTCTTTCTTCCATAGAGTCAATAAGTCTAGCCGCTCTATTAAATCCTATTTTAAATCTTCTTTGCAACATAGAAGCAGATGCTTGACCACTATCTACAACAAATTCTATTGCCTCACTTAAAAATTCATCCTCATCACTAGATTTTGATGTGTTAACTTTAGATATAGTTTCAATTATATCTTCCTCATACTTTATTCCATCCTTAACTTGGTCTTTTACAAAATCAATTACTCTTTCTGACTCACTTTCTGATATAAATGCACCTTGAAGTCTAACTGGTTTTGCCGCTCCAAGTGGGTAAAATAGCATATCACCTTTACCTAAAAGTTTCTCTGCTCCACCCATATCAAGTATTGTTCTTGAATCAGTTTGAGATGACACTGCAAATGCTATTCTAGATGGTATATTAGCTTTTATAACACCCGTTATGACATCAACAGATGGTCTTTGTGTAGCTACAATCAAGTGCATTCCAGCAGCTCTGGCCATCTGAGCTAGTCTACAAATATAATCCTCTACATCATTTGCGCTTGCCATCATTAAATCTGCTAACTCATCTATTATTATTACTATTTTAGGTAATTTTTCCTCTGATTTTTCATTATAACTTGTTACATCTTTTACTTGAGCATCTGCAAATAATTTATATCTTCTATTCATTTCTGTCACTGCCCAGTTTAAAGCATTAGCAGCTTTTTTAGGGTCTGTAACTACAGGTATCAGAAGATGTGGTATTCCATTATAATTTGCAAGTTCAACTACCTTTGGGTCTATTAAAAGTAATTTTACTTCATCAGGGTTTGCCTTATATAATATACTACTTATCAAAGTGTTTACACAGACACTCTTTCCTGAACCTGTAGAACCAGCTATAAGTAAATGTGGCATCTTACCTATATCTCCAATTATAATTTTACCTGCTACATCTTTTCCAAGTCCCATTGCAAGAGGTGAATCAAAATTATTAAACTCTTCACTTTCTAGAACTTCTCTTACTCCAACCATTTGAGCTTCCTCATTTGGAACCTCTATTCCAATTGCACTTTTCCCAGGGATTGGTGCTTCAATTCTTATACTTTTAGCTGCTAAACTCAAAGCTATATCATCAGTTAAGTTTACAATTTTACTTACTTTAACCCCTGGACTTGGTTGTATCTCATATCTTGTTATAGTCGGACCAACTGTAACTTGATTAATCTTTGCTTCCACTCCAAAATCTGAAAGTGTCTTTTCTAAAAGAGAGGCATTTTTTAAAACCTTCTTTTTGCCATTTTCATCAGATTTTTTATTTACTTTATTTAAAAGTTCAACACCAGGTTTTTTATAATTTGAATAGTCTTCATTATTTGACTCTGATACAATGCTTATTGGTTGAGTTTTTTCTACAGCTAAATTAGATTTGCTTATATCAACTTTCTTTTCTGGTTTAGTCTCTACAACTGAATTTTCATTTGTAGCTTTCTGTAACTCTTTTAAAACATCTAGTTCTGGCATACTTTGAGTTCCTTCTAATATTTCTAAATATTCATCTTCTGCCTTGTTAAAACCAACTATTTTAATAGTTTTATCGTCTACACCATCACCATTTTCTTCTTCTAAATATTCATCTTCTTCATCTTCATTGTCACGACCTTTTGACATTAGCCCTTTAAAAAATCCAGGCTTCTTGTTTACAGTAGTATCATCCACTTCATCAGTTATCATATCTATTGCAGATTTTTTCATATTTGAAATTTTATCTTTAAAAGTTAAATTACTGTCTTTTGATGTTTTAGATTTTGACTTTGCATTTGATACCAAGTCTTTTATAGAAATATTAAATATAAACATTATAGAAAGTATAAGAGCAAATATACTTATTAGCCATCCACCTGCTATACCAAATATTTTACTCATATAATACGCAATGGTTGTTGCTATTAAACCACTACCTTGTCCACTTACACCCAATTTCATAACATCATCAAACATATTACCTTTTAGTGGGCTATCTACAGGAAGAGTTCCTGCATTTAACAATCCATAAAATACAAAAATAAATAAAATAATTATGTAGTATAATTTAGTCTTTCTCAGTCTATATATATATTCATTTCCATCAAAAAATCCTAGAAGTCCTGTTATAATTACTATAAATGGTATTGCTATGGAAAGTCCTCCAAATAATCCTTTAAAGAGATTTTGCATTATCACAGGTATCCATCCCATAGAATTAGAATTTAAACTATATAATAAAAATACACCTATAAATATGGTTATCAAATTATGATATTCTGCATTAAAGCTTAAGGTATTTACCTTCTTTTTTTTCTTCTTTTTCGTGGCCATTAATATCACTCCTTATTTTTAGCAAGTTTTACCCCTTCATAGCAAAAAGTGCTAATGCCTTAACACTAACACTCCTACTTTATTACATCATTATATCATAAATTTTATTATTTAAACAAATTTTAATCATTATTTTTTTCTTCCTCTGACTCTTTTATAAGCTCTTTTAATTTTTTAATAGCATCTTTTAATCCACCAACTTCATCTATAAGCCCATAATCTACAGCTTCTTTTCCTATTAGAACACTACCCACATCACTTATAAGCTCATCTTTCTCATGCATAAGTTTATCAAGTATATCTCTTTCGATATTAGATGTTCTTATGATAAATTGAATTATTCTCTCTTGCATCTTTTTAAAATACTCGAAAGTTTCATTTATACCTATTACAAGTCCAGTTGTTCTTACAGGATGTATAATCATTGTTGCAGTTGGAGCTATAAATGAGTAATCACCAGCAGTAGCAAGAGGAACACCTATACTATGACTTCCCCCTAATACAAGAGTAACTACTTTTTTGGATGTACTATTTAAAAGTTCTGCAATAGCTAGACCTGCCTCAATATCTCCTCCAACAGTATTTAAAACAACTAGTACTCCTTTAACATCATTACTTTCTTCAATTGAATAAAGCATTGGAATTATATGTTCATACTTCGTAGCTTTTTTCTGAGGATTTCCTATAAAATGACCTTCAATTTCTCCAATTATAGTTATACATTGGGTATCTTTAGGAGGCTGAGGAGGCATCTCACTAGTGCCAAATTGTTTTATACATTCTCTTTCCTCACAGCTAGAATCTCTTCTACAATTATCTTTATCAAATGTTTCATTATCATCTTTATAATCTTTCATAAAAAAACTCCTATCAAAATATATTTAACTTAGTTTTACCAAATAAATCAAATATATTAAGATATAAGCAAAATTATTAAATTTTGAATAAAAGTAATTGTATTACGATTCTTATTTTACATAAAATTGTTGGTGTATTGCATGTACTGCTGTATGCATATCTTCTTCACTAACTAAACAAGATATAGTCATATTTGAATCTGATGTTTGTAAAAGAGATACTCCTGCTTTTGATAACCCTCTAACTACTTTTGACATGATACCAGACATTTCATCAGCTATTCTTGAACATATCAATGTTACTTTAGCACAATCTCTATTTACTTCATAATCTAATTCAAATTTATCTAGTATTTCTTTTAATTCTTTTATATCAGCATCTTCAATAACAAAGGCTTTTTCTGATATAAAGAAATTTATCATATCTATATTTATAAGTTTCTTTTCTATTTCATTTAATACTTCTGTAAACACTTCTTCTGCTGATTTAATCTTAACTTGAGCAACACTATCTTTATTTGCAACAGCAACTTTAAGGTCTTTTTCTTGTTCATATTCTATATTTTGTTCTAAATGCTTACATAAAGAACCTATTTTTGTACCTTCAAAAGTTGGATTCATTGTATTTTTTATTGCTAGAGTTATATTTCCACTTTTAGCCAACTGTACTGCTCTTGGATGTATTACCTTAGCTCCTTTATCTGCCATTTGAAATACTTCTTCATAATCTATAAAACTCAATACTTTAGCATTTGGTTCTACTCTAGGGTCTGCAGTCATTATACCATCTACATCAGTGTAAATTTCAACTGTCTCACATTCTAAAGATTTACCAATAGCAACTGCTGATGTATCACTTCCACCTCTTCCAAGAGTCGTTACTTCACCATCATCTGTTACACCTTGAAATCCAGCTATAACAACAACTTTACCATCATCTAATGCTCTTTTTACCTTTTTAGGGTTTATATATTTTATTTTTGCATTAGAATACTCATCACTTGTAATTATACCTGCTTGTTGACCAGTAAAGAAAACAGATTCTATACCTTTTGCATTTAATAAATTAGCAAGAACTGTCCCTGATATTATTTCACCACAAGACATTATTAAATCAAGTTCTCTTTTATTTGGTTCGTCATTTACTGAATTACATAGATTTATAAGTGTATCTGTGGCATATGGAGCTCCCTTTCTACCCATTGCTGAAACTACTAATACTAATTGTAACTCTTCATCATTATCTCTGTATGCTTTTACTATTTTACATACTTCATTCATTTTTTCATATGATTCTACTGATGTCCCACCAAACTTTTGCACTAAAATACTCATTTTTTCCTCCTAAATATATCCCTCATATTCTATAATTATCATATCATTGCCTATTTTTTTTACATTTCTCCATGGAACTTCTAAAAATGACTTATCTTTTCTTCTGGCAAAAAAGCCTTTTTCTTTTGGAATTAAAAGCGCCAATATCCCGCCTGTAGTTTCATCTAGTATAAGGTCACACTCTCCAATAACTCCTAATCTTTCTCCTGTGACTAAGTTAACTATTTCCTTACCTGCTATTTCAGATAAATTCATATTTTATACCTCCAGAGATTTACTTTTTAAGATATTAATCCAAGTGCAGAATATCTTCTACATCTCTTCCCACTATACATGTACCAATATTTTCTATATTGAATACCTTATCAACAACTTTTTTTACTGAATTAACATCAACATTATTTATACATTCAAGTATTTCATCTGTAGTTTTAACTTTTTTACTCAATAACATAGATTTACCAGTAGACATCATTCTACTGCTAGTACTTTCTAAATCCAATATATAATTACCTTTTAGTTGCTCCTTACTTTCAAATATTTCTTTTTCTGTAAGATAATTTTTTCTTATATTTTCAATTTCTTCTTTTATTAAATTATAAACATCTTGTAAATTTTCTGTACTCATACTTGCAAATATACCCAATTCACCACATTTTCTGTATAGTGTTTGTGACGAATATATTGAATATACTAACCCTTTTTCCTCCCTTATCTTCTGAAAAAGTCTTGAGCTTATACTTCCACCAAAAATATTGTTTACCACTGCCATTGAATAAACTTCATCATCATTTTCAAATGGAATACCTTTTAAACACATAGCCAAATTTACCTGTTCAGTATCTTTATTTTTTGATATAAAACAAGGATTAAACGTAGCCTCAGTTACGTCTATATTTAAATTTCTCTTTTTCCAGTTTCCAAATTTAGATTTAAGTTTATCTACCATATCATCAAAGTCAAAGTTTCCAACTATAGAAATGACTGCATTATTTGGAATATAATATTTGTTTAAGTACTCTAACATAGATTCCTTAGTTATATTGTATAGAGAATCTTTTGTCCCAATTATATTCATCCCTAAACCATCATTAGCATATATATTTTCGACTAATAAATCATAAGATAAATCGTCTGGAGAATCTTCATACATCTTAAGTTCCTCCAGTATTATAAGTCTTTCCTTATCTATATCATTTTTATCAAATCTAGAATTTAGTATCATATCACTTAATACATCTATTCCTGTATCTATATGCTCATCTATTAATTTTACATAATAACATGTACATTCTTTACTTGTAAATGCATTGATTTGCCCACCTAAATTGTCAATTGTGCTAGCAATCTCTTTTGAGGTTCTATTTTTGGTTCCTTTAAACATCATATGTTCTATAAAATGAGAAGTTCCACTTACCTCTTCTTCTTCTATTCTAGACCCTGCATTTATCCAAATACCTAATGTTATTGACTTTAGATATGGTATTTCTTCACCAATTATTGTAAGCCCATTTTCCAGTATTTTTGTCTTATACATTACATTCTCCTAAAAATTTATTCTTTATTTTACATTGGATTATTGAAAACACTATGTTCTAATTCTATTTATTTTTATATGTATTACATTATAAGTCAGTCTTTTAATTAATTCAACTACAACTTATACAATCTTAATCAAATTTTTATACTTTGTCTACTTAAATACATCACTAAGTTTACCTGGTTTTAATCCTTTTTCTCTTACAATTGCTATAATATCATCAATACATTTTGTCGTTGCATCAGTTGGATGCATTAAGATTATACTACTATCTTTAATATCTTTTTTCTTCATTCTATCTATAATTACTTCTGGTTGATCTTTATATTTCCAGTCTATAGTATCAGCATCCCATTTAATTGAAGTATATCCTAATTCTTTAGCTGCCTTCACTGTTTCTGCTCCAAAAGAACCTGCTGGAGCTTGAAAAAACTTAGTCTTTTCATTTATAATTTCTTCAATTATCTTTTTAGAGGTTTCTATTTGTTTATAGTTATCTTCATATGATAGTGTCGAATAATCTAAGTGTTTGTATCCATGATTTCCTATTTCATGTCCTTGTTTCTTTATCTTCAATAGTTCATCTTTGTTTTTTTCTGCCCACTTCCCAGTTACATTAAAAGTAATTTTTACATTCTCTTTTTTGAGAGTTTCCAAAATAGATTCTATGTACTCTGTTTCCCATCCAAGGTCTACGTTGCATGTTAATGCAACGTAGCCACTTTTATCTTTTGTGCCTCTCTCATATGGTAAATCTACTCCATTAAATAAGTTGAAAACGGGCTTATTGTTAAACAATTTTAATACCATTACCCCTCCTGACAATCCTAATAATATCACTAAAATTAGTATTATAATTTTTTTGAGCTTACTCTTATTAAGTACCATCATTATCATTAAAACTCCCCCTAATTATGTACAAATTGTTTCTTATTTAATACTATTAAAGGAAAGCTCTATTTATGCACTAAATATAACATAAACCTTTCTCTGTATATCAATAAAAAATTATCTTAAAAATCTCTTAACTAAACCTCTATTATTAAAAAAATTTTAAATTAGCTATTTATTTTTCCTATTATTTTAGAATTTCCTATAGTACTTCCTTCCATTACCTTTAATATAAGAGGACATAATACATTTTATATAAAAAGCCTCTGTTAGCAAAAGTAACATAGGCTTTTAATTTCATATTCAAAAGTTTAATTTCATACTTGAAAATTTATTATAATAACTAGAACATGTTTATGTAATTGTGCTTTTAAAATCTACAAATCAGCTTTAGTTTGTTGATTTCTTTAAACTTTTTCTTTCTATAAAAAAGAAAGCCACTAAAAGCTGAACTACTGCAACAATTGAAATACAAATAAATGCAACATCCATTCCAAATACATTTGCTGTAGCATTTGTCATACCTCGTGATGTTACTGTAGCAGTTGTCATTACTGCAACAAAAACTGCTGAGCCAATAGCACCAGCTATTGTACGCAATGAAGTAAGTAATGCTGTTCCGTGAGCAATATTTTTTTCACCAAGCACACTCATTCCCCAGGTAACAATAGGCATCATAATTAATCCAATAGCTATCAGACGTATAATATAAAAAGCAGAGATATACAATACTGAAGTATCTTCTCCTACAAAAGATACACCAAGACAACTTATTGCCAAGAATATACTTCCACATACAACTAGCTTTCGTATTCCAAACCTATCATAAAATCTACCTGCAAAAGGACTTATAAGTGCCATTACAAGAGAACCTGGCATCATAATGAGACCACACTTAGTTGCTGAAAATCCTCTTACTGTCTGGATATATATTGGAATTAAAGTGGAACCTGCCATCATTACAACATATAAAAGCATACTTATAATTACAGCAAGTCTATAACTTTTATTTTTAAGAATACGAAGTTCTAGAAATGGCTCTTTTGAGTGAATCTGACGTAAAGAAAATACTATAATTGATACTATCCCTACAAATAATGGTAAAGCAATATTTATACTAAAAAACTCAGTTGTCCCAATATTCCCAAGCCCAAGTAAAAGACCACTAAATCCTACTGCACATAAAATCATAGAAAACGTATCAAATGATTGTTTTTTTGTCTCTATTACATTTTGTAACACTCTAGATGCTATAATAATATCAATAATACTTATAACTAAAGAAAACCAAAAAATAGCTTGCCAATTAAAAATATCAATGACAATTCCTGCTAGAGTTGGAGCAAATATTGGAGCAGCACCAGCAGCCAAACCATATATACCCATTATAGAGCCCATTTGCTCTGCAGGATAAATTGTTAAAATTATTACTTGTGTCATGGATAGCAACACTCCATTCCCCATTGCTTGCAATATACGCCCAAACAAAAGGGGTGTAAATGAAGATGCACTAGCAGAAAGCAACAATCCTACAGCAAAAAGACTCATAGCACTAATGAAAAGTGGTTTTGTTGGAAATCTCCTAATCAAAAATGCAGTGGCAGGAACCATAATTCCCATAGCAAGCGTATATGCACTAGTAAGCCATTGAGCTGTTGTGGCTGATATATTTAAATCCCCCATCATAACTGGCAATGCAGTAGTAAGAGATGTCTGAAGTAATGAGCCAACTATAGAACCAATCAATAGTACAGCAAAAATCATATTTCTAGATTGCTTATTTAAACTCATGTCTTTACCTTCTTTCTGTTTTTATTAGCAACACTTAAGAAATATCTCTATTTTTTATCTTCAAAAAACTTTATAATCTTTTTTTGAATACGTATGTAAGCAATAGCATCTTCTGGACCTAGTGCTTTTAAAAATTCAACTGTATACTCTAAAAATTCTTTTTCATTTATTTTCTGCTGTTGTATTCCCTTAGGCATTAATTGAACTAGTGTCTGTCTACCATTTTGTGGGTCAACACAGCGTTCAATCATTTCCTTTGATTCTAATTGATTAAGAATAGCAGACATTCTAGCAGTACTAACATTCATAGTACTACTTATTTCTTTTGGATTTACTTTTTTATTATTTTTAGATAAATAACCCAATACAAATTTTTCACCACTTTGTATATCTGCAATTTTATCTTTATGTGGTATTTTTACCATCAACGTCTTAACCTTTCCAAGTTCAAGTGCTAATTTCATATAGTCCACATTATCACCTCCTTAATTGCTAATACTATTAGTAATTTACCATATGTTGTAAATAAAATCAATATTAACACGATATTTAATAGTCATTATCATATTAGCAATAAAAAAAAGCAAAACCCTAGGATTTTGCCTTTAATTATTTAATATATTATTTATTTTTATGCTCTGGTTTTGGTAAAAGAACTTTTCTAGATAAGTTAACTCTTCCTTTTTCATCTATTTCTGTAACTTTAACTTCAACTTCATCTCCTATATTTAACACATCTTCAACCTTAGCAACTCTTTCATGAGCTATATGAGATATATGAAGTAATCCTTCTTTTCCTGGAAGTATTTCAATAAATGCTCCAAAATTCATTATTCTACTTACTTTACCTTTATAAGTTTTTCCTACTTCTGGTTCAATAACTATATTATTTATAAGTTCTTGAGCTCTATTAATCATATCAATTTCAATACCTGATATGAATACTTCTCCAGTTTGTTCAATATCTATCTTAACTCCAGTTTCATCTATTATCTTAGTTATTATTTTTCCACCAGGTCCTATTACATCTTTTATTTTGTCAGGATTTATTTGCATTTTAACAATCTTAGGTGCATATGGTGAAAGCTCTGGTTTTGGTTGAGATATAGTTTTTCTCATTTCTCCTAGTATATGGATTCTACCTTCCTTAGCTTGTTTTAAAGCACGTTGTAGAACTTCTTTATCTATACCATCTATTTTTATATCCATTTGTATCGCAGTTATACCATGCTCTGTTCCAGCCACTTTAAAGTCCATGTCTCCTAAGTGGTCTTCCATACCTTGTATATCTGAAAGCACTGCTACTTTACCATCATGCTTTATAAGTCCCATTGCTATACCTGCAACCATGTCTCTTATAGGTACACCTGCATCAAGCAGAGATAATGTTGAGCCACATACACTCGCTTGAGATGTAGAACCATTTGAACTCAATACTTCAGAAACTAATCTAATAGCATAAGGGAAGTCTTCTTGAGATGGTATCACTGGTAGTAAAGCTCTCTCAGCTAAAGCACCATGCCCTATTTCTCTTCTACCTGGACCTCTTGATGGTCTAGCTTCTCCAACACTATATGATGGGAAATTGTAGTGATGCATATATCTCTTGTTTTCTTCTTCATCTAATCCATCTAACTTTTGAACATCTCCTAAAGCACCTAAAGTAGCTACATTAAGTACTTGAGTTTGTCCTCTAGTAAATATAGCTGAACCATGAGCTCTAGGTATCATACCAGTTTCACACCATATAGGTCTGATTTCTTCTAATTTTCTATTATCTGGTCTTACATTTTCATGCACTATAAGTTTTCTTACTTCTTCTTTTATTATATCTTGTAATACTTCCTCTATATCACCAATAAGTTCTTCAAAATTTTCAATAGTTTCTTCAAAATGAGCTAGAGTTTCTTCTTTAACTCTATCCATCTTTTCCATTCTTTCTAGTTTTTCAAAAGTTTGAACTGCGTCCTTCATCTTAGCAGTTGCAAATTCACGAACCAATTGAGTTATTTCTTCTCCTGCATGGTATAATTCAACAACAATTTTTTCTTTTCCAACTTCTGCAACTATACCATCTATAAATTCAACCACTTTTTTTATTTCTTGATGAGCGAATAAAATAGCATCAAGCATTATATCATCTGGAACTTCATCTGCTCCAGCTTCAACCATCATTATTGCTTCTTTTGTACCTGAAACAACTAGATGCATTGAACTTTTCTCTCTTTGCTCTGCATTTGGATTTACAACAAATGCACCATCTACAAGACCAACACATACTGAACCTGTTGGACCATTAAATGGTATATCTGATATAGAAAGTGCTATAGATGAACCTATCATTGCTACTATATCTGGTGTGCAATCTTGATCTACTGATAAAACTGTTGCAACTACCTGAACATCATTTCTAAATCCTTTTGGAAATAATGGTCTTATTGGTCTATCTATCAATCTTGATGTAAGTATCGCTTTTTCTGAAGGCTTACCTTCTCTCTTTAAAAAACCTCCAGGTATTTTACCTACAGAGTATAATTTTTCTTCATAATCTACACTTAAAGGGAAAAAGTCTATTCCGTCTCTAGGCTTAGCTGACTTAGTTGTATTTACCATTACCATACTGTCGCTGTATCTAACTATACAGCTACCGTTAGTCATTTCACAAATTTTTCCTATTTCTACAGAAAGTTCTCTCCCTGCGAAATCCATTTTAAATATTTTATGTTCAAACATTAATGCTTGTCCTCCTCTTATTAAAAACACGTATATCACTCTATTTACTATATTATCAAAAATACTATAAATTAACAATATAAAAATTATCTTTGCCTATATATGCAAGAAGCTTATATTCCTGCTAATTAGAACAACTTATAGCTAATATATCTGGCCCTGTATGAGAGCAAATAGAAACTCCACCTCTAGTAAACAAGACTCTTCTTGCTTTTATTCTTTTATTTACTTCTTCTTTTAATATTTCACAATCATGTAGATTATCTCCACACCCTATTGTTACTATTTTCCCTTCTAAAGACCCTTCATTCATTTCTAAAATTATATCTACTAGTTTACTTGCTATATTTTTTACTCCTCTGACCTTGTTTACCAACTTAGCTTCCCCATTATCAAAGAAAAATATAGGTTTTATATTCAACATATTTCCTATTAAAGCAGTTGCTACTGGAACCCTTCCACTTTGTTTTAAGAAATCAAGGGTATATGGAGCAAAAAGTAATCTTATACTGCTACGAATGTTTTCTAACTCATTTATTATTTCTTCAAACCCCAAACCTTCTTCAACAAGTTCACAGGCTTTTATAACATATTGCCCACTACCAAGTGATAAGTTTCGAGTATCAAATATATGTATTTTTTCTTTTTCATTCATATCATTCTTAGCTATTACAGCACTTTGAAAAGTTCCTGAGGCATTTGATGCACCTGTTAAACAGATTATATGATATCCCTCTTCTATAAACTTATCAAATACTTCTTTAAACTCCATATATGTAGCTTGTGAAGTCTTAGGTATTTGTTTTATTTCTTTTACTTTCTTGTAAAACTCTTCTTTATCTATATCCACTCCTTCTATGTATTCTCTATCATTAAAAATAACTGTAAGTGGAACTATTTCTATATAATCTTTCTTTGATATTTCATCTGGAATATCGCACAAACTATCACATACTAACTTTATTTTCAAAATAATTTCCTCCTTATTCTAACTAAATATTATAGTATAAAGTTTCTATATTTATCTTGTCTTTCCTTTTTAATTGCTTATGTATTTATATATTACCTTATATTCTTACCCAATATTATTCATTTTATAATTTTTTATAATGTATAAATTACTTTTATTATTAACTATTTTACTCTATAATAAATTAACTATAAAAAAGCAGGTATACACTATACCTGCTTTTTTATAAAGAATGAAATTACTTTCTTAATCCTAATTTAGCTATTAATGCTCTATATCCTTCAAGATCTTTTTCTTTTAAGTAAGCTAATAAGTTTCTTCTTCTACCAACCATTTTTAATAGTCCTCTTCTTGAATGGTGGTCTTTCTTATGAGTTTTTAAATGTCCATTTAGATCATTTATTCTAGCTGTTAATAAAGCTATTTGTACTTCTGGAGAACCAGTATCTCCTTCAACTCTTCCATATTCTTTGATTATTTCTGTTTTGTTTATCATTTAGATTACCTCCGTATTTTTTTAGAAACGCCTATTACTAAGCATTGATTGGAGTATTCAAAAGCTGAGTAATGGTTATTTTCCTTAATCATTTTATCATACATTACCTGTTTTTGCAAACATAGTTTTCATATACATAGTTTATGTCATTAGACAATTGATTTTTTAAGTCATCTATTGAATTAAATTTTCTCTCATCCCTTATTCTTTCCAAAAATTCAACAATTATATTTTCACCATAAATATCTCTGTCAAATTCTAAAATATTTGTTTCAATAGACAAAGATTTTCCATTAACCGTTGGGTTGTAACCTACATTTGTAGCACCAAAATAAACCTCATCTCCAATATGTACAATAGAAGCATAGATACCTCTCTTTGGAATGAGCATATTATTCTTAAGGTCAATATTTGCTGTTGGGAATCCAATAGTTCTTCCAAGGTGTTTAGAATGTATAACACAGCCTTCCAACTTGTAATTACGACCTAAATACTCTTTGACATTAGTCATATCACCTTGGGATACTAAACTTCTAATATAAGTACTACTCACTCTTACATCATTTATTTTGATTGGTTTTATTACTTCCACCTCAAAACCAAATTCATCTTCTAAGCTTTTTAATAGATTGACATTACCTTCCTTCGCTCTGGCAAACGTAAAGTCATGTCCAATTACTATTTTTTTAGCTTTTAATTTTTTTACTAGTATCTCCTCTACAAAATCCTTTGCAGGTATTTTGGTCATATACTCATCAAATGGTATGATTACAACTATATCTATTCCCAATTCTTCCAATAATCTTATTTTGTCCTCATTGCTTATAATATTTTTTGTTGAGTTTGGTCTAAAGTAGTTTACAGGATGATTTGCAAATGTAAATACAATACTCTGTATATTTTCTTTTTTTGCATATTCAACTGCTTTTTTTATAAGAACTTGATGTCCTTTGTGTATGCCATCAAAATTCCCTATGGTAATGACACTTTCTTTTATGTTTGCTATTTCTGCTATAGATTTTATAATCACCATAATAAATTTTCCCCGCTAAAATTATAATTTACTCTTAACTTATTCACAAACTATTATAGCATAAGTAAAAGAGATAGACTATAGAAGTTATTATAGTACTATCTCTTTTGGTGTTTTTTCAAATACATTGATTATACAAACATCTTATCACTTTTAACACTTATTGTATTATTATGTTTTGATAATTTTCCTAATCCTAAGAAGTTATCTTTACTGTATACTCTTACAAATTCATCATCTTTACTGAGATTGTTCTTTAAAAATCTCTTATCATCTATTGAACCACCATTACTATAATATTTTATAGCATTAGGGTTTAATACAATATAATTAAACGAATCCAATACATAATCTATATCATATAAATGTTTATCCAGAGTTTCATTTGCATAAAATAATTCTAATTCTTCCAGCGTTATCGAATTTTCCAAGTTAAATTTGCCAGAAGATGTTCTATTTAAAAACGACATATGTCCTCCACACCCTAGATATTCTCCTATATCATGGCAAATGCTTCTCACATAAGTCCCTTTAGAACATTCAACATAAAACATTACTTTATTACCTTTTATACTAAGGATTTTTATATCTTTTATGTTTATTCTTCTAGTTTTTAAAGTAATCTCAGAGCCTCTACCACTTCTTACTAAATCACACATTCTCTTTCCATTTACTTTTAAAGCTGAGTAAATTGGAGGAAGTTGATCTATTTCACCTTTTTGCGTATCAAAAGCTCTTTCTATATCTTCATTACTTAACTTAAAATCATCAACTTTTTTTATAATTTCGCCAGATGAATCATAGGTATCTGTACTTATACCTAAAGTAAGTTCACATATATACGATTTATCTTTGTTTAAAATAAGTTCACATACTTTTGTAGCTTTTCCTATACATATTGGTAAAACACCTGATGCATCTGGGTCAAGAGTACCTGTATGCCCAACTTTTTTCATATTTAAAATCTTTCTTACCCTACTTACAACATCATGAGACGTCATACCTGTAGGCTTCAATATATTTATAATCTTATTCATTTTATTGTCACCTTAAATTGATTTTAACACTGCCTCTAATACCATTTTTTTAGCATTATCAATACTATCTTTGATAGTGCATCCAGCAGCTCTTATGTGACCACCGCCACCAAATACCTTAGCTATTTCACTTACATCAACATAATTTTTTGACCTAAAACTCACTTTAATTTCATCTTGTTTTTTTTCTTTAAATAAAATTCCAACTTCAATATCCTTTATATCTCTAGTATATGTTGTTATACCATCAACATCATTGAAACTCATGTTATTCCTATTCATCATATCCTGAGTTAAAATTATACTAGATACCTTTGAATCAAATATCTCCAAAGATTTCAAAGCTTCACCTAATAATTTGTAATAATCAGAAGAATTACTTTGATATATATTTTGTATTATAGTATTTTTTTCTGCACCCAAAATAAGTAAATCCTTTGCCATTTCAAAACTACTTGCATGCACATTTGAATAGGAAAAATTTCCGGTATCAGTTACAAGACCTGTGTATAAACATGTTGCTATGTCTTTATTTATAATCTTAATGTCTTTTATTTCTTGAAATCTAACCAATAAATTATACACTAGTTCACAAGTAGAAGATGCATCAATATCTACATAGTTTAAGTCTCCATATGAATCATTACTTGCATGATGGTCAATACAGATTACTTTTGATGCATTATTTTTGATTTCATCACTTACACATATTCTCATCTTATCTCCACAGTCAAGTGCAATTAGAGAATACTTATTTATATCAAATTCATGAGACTTATAAATTTCTATACCTTCAACTAAAAACTTTAAATTCAATGGAGCTTCATCATCAAGTACATAATATACATTTTTCCCTAAATTTTTTAGTGTATAATACATTGAAAGTGTGGAACCAATATTATCTCCATCTGGACTAATATGAGAGGTAACTATAAAATAGTCACCTTCATATATATAATTTATAATACTATCAATATTATTCATCATAATTTTCATCCTCATTTTTTTGAGTATTTTTTTCATTTACTCTCTTTATAAGGCTATCCATATACATTCCTTTTTCTATTGAATCATCAAGTTTAAATATTATCTCAGGAATATATCTAAGCTTTATATTTTTTCCTACTTCTCTTCTTATATACCCTCCAGCACTCTTAAGTCCTGCTAATGTGGATTCTTCATCTCCACCTAGAATACTTACATATACATAAGCATATCTTAGGTCATTTGTAACTTCTACATCAGTTACACTTACCAAAGATGTTATTCTAGGGTCTTTTACTCCATTTATAAGCATAGTGCTTACTACTTTTCTTATTTCTTCTGCAATTCTTCTTGTTCTATTATATGATGCCATACCATCGACCTTCTTTACTAACTGATTTTCTTTGATACGAATTTATAATTTTCTTTCTACTTCTTTAGTTATATAAGCTTCTACTATGTCGCCTTCTTTTATGTCATTATAATTTACAAAACTCATACCACATTCGTATCCAGAATTAACTTCTTTTACATCATCTTTAAATCTCTTAAGTGCTGCCAGTTCACCTTCATGTATTATTATACTATCTCTAACTAATCTTATTTTACAGTTTCTAAATATTTTACCATTAGTTACATAACATCCAGCTACTGTTCCAATACCAGATATTTTATATATTTCTCTTATTTCAGCTTTTCCTGTTTCTTCATCAACATATTCAGGGTCTAACATACCAGTCATAGCAGCTTGTATATCTTCTATAGCTTTGTATATTATAGTATATGTTCTTATATCAACATTTTCCTTTTCTCCTAGAGATTCTGCACCTGGAACTGGTCTTACATTGAATCCTATTATTATTGCATTAGAGGCTGCTGCAAGTAATATATCTGATTCTGTTACAGCTCCAACACCTCCATGTATTACTTTAACCTGTACTTCTTCATTTGATAATTTTTCTAAAGATTGTTTAACTGCTTGTACTGAACCTTGTACATCTGCTTTTATAACTATGTTAAGGTCTTTTATAGCACCTTCACTCATTTGACTAAATAAAGCATCTAGTGATAATCTTTGAGTTGATTTTAACATCTCATCTCTAAATAATTGTTGTCTTCTTGCTGCTACACTTCTAGCAATTTTATCTGTTGGAACCTCAACAAATTGGTCTCCACCTTGTGGAACTTCTGATAGCCCTAATATTTCCACTGCTGTAGATGGACCTGCTGTTTTTACTCTTTTTCCTTTTGCATTTATCATTGCTCTAACTTTACCACATGCAACACCTGCAACAATTGGATCACCTACTGTTAGAGTACCACCCTGAACAAGTACTGTTGCAACTGGACCTCTTCCCTTATCAAGTTCAGCTTCTATAACAGTTCCTACTGCTCTTTTATTTGGATTGGCTCTTAATTCTTCTATTTCAGCAACCAACAATACCATTTCTAAAAGTGTATCTATTCCTTCTTTTTTCTTAGCTGATACTGGAACTGCTATTACTTCTCCACCCCAGTCTTCAACTAATAATCCCTGGTCTGCTAATTCTTGTTTAACTTTATCTGGGTTTGCACCTGGTTTATCTATTTTATTTATAGCAACTATTAAAGGTACTCCTGCTGCTTTAACATGGTTTATTGCTTCTACTGTTTGAGGCATTATACCATCATCTGCTGCAACAACTAATATTGCTATATCTGTAACTTGTGCTCCTCTTGCTCTCATTGATGTGAAAGCCTCATGCCCTGGTGTATCTAAAAAGACTATTTTTTGTCCATTAATTTTAACTTCTGAAGCACCTATATGCTGAGTTATTCCTCCAGCTTCACCTGAAATTACATCAGTTTTTCTTATTGCATCTAGTAAAGATGTTTTACCATGGTCAACATGTCCCATAACTGTAACAACTGGTGGTCTAGGTTTTAAATCCTCTTCATTATCTTCTTCAATTTCCATTAAAGCTTCTATTTCTAAAGCTTCTGTATCATCACTTTCTGCTACTGTTAATTCAAATCCATAGTCTTTGGCAGCTAAAGCAGCAATCTCAAAATTTATCTCTTGATTTATTGTTGCCATAGTTCCCATTTTCATAAGCTTCATAATTATTTCTGATGGAGATTTATCTAATTTAGTTGCCAATACTTGTACTGTCAACTGTCCATCTATTTCTATAATATTTCCATTTTCTTGAGATGAATCTTCACTTAACACTTCAAGTGCTAATTCTAACGCTTCACCTTCTAATACTGAATCTTTGTCAGTTACATTAATATCTAATTCAGCTAACTTATTTATAAGCTCTTCATTTGATATATTTAATTTTTCTGCTATTTGGTATACTCTTGTTTTTGACACAAGATCACCCCCTATTTTATTTTAAATTTCTATTAGTTCAATTATCTTTTTAGCAAAATTTTCATCTTTTATTCCTACGACTGCTCTTGGAGATTTTCCTATTGCAAATCCTATTTCATCTTTTGTTGAAAAAAATAGATATGGAATATTTCTAAAAGTTGATTTATCTTTAAAAAGTTTTTTTGTGTTATTTGATGCATCTTCTGCAATTAAAATTAATTTTACTTTTCCTTTTTTTAAGTCAAGCAAAGTTGAATCATCACCAGACACTATTTTACCTGCACGAGTTGCGAGTCCTAAGAACGAGTGTATCTTTTCTTTATTATTTTTCATATTCTTCTAACTCCATAAGTAGATTATCATAGACTTCATCAGGAACATCAATTTTAAAAGCTTTATTTAATGCTTTGCTTTTTATAGCTTTTTTTAGACATTCAGAGCTTTTGCACACATATGCTCCTCTTCCATTAGCTCTTCCTGTTGGGTCTAAAAATATTTTTCCTTCTTTATTTTTAACTATTCTTATAAGCTCTTTTTTAGAGTCTCTATCTTGACACGCTATGCATTTTCTTTGAGGCACTTTTTTTACTTTTTTCAAAGCCATCCCTCCTTACTCTTCTTCTTTGAAATTATCATCTGAGATATCTAACTCATCTTGATTGATAAATTCAGCTTTAATACCCTCATCTTCTATTTCTTTGGAATTTTCAAGATTTATCATTTCTTGTTCTGCTTGAGATTCGCTCTTAATATCTATCTTCCAGTTTGTCAATTTTGCTGCAAGTCTTGCATTTTGGCCTTCTTTACCTATAGCAAGTGATAGCTGATAATCTGGAACAATAACTAAGGCAGATTTTTCATCTTCATTTATATCTACTTTAACAACTTTTGATGGGCTAAGTGCTGCTGATATAAACTCTGCTGGATTTTCACTATATTTTATTATATCTATTTTTTCATCACCAAGTTCATCCACTATATTTTTTACTCTAAGTCCTTTTGGACCTACACAAGCTCCAATTGGGTCTATTTTTTCATCTATAGATCTTACTGCCATTTTAGTTCTTGACCCAGCTTCTCTTGCTACTGATTTTATTTGAACTATACCCTCATATATTTCAGGAACTTCTTCTTCAAATAATCTCTTTACTAGACCTGGATGACTTCTTGATACAACTATTTGAGGTCCTTTGTTAGTCTTTTTAACTTCAAGTATATAGAATTTTATTTTTTGACCTGCTTTATAATTTTCAAATGGGATTTGTTCACTTTGAGTCATTATCCCTTCTATTCTTCCAAGATTTACATAAACAATATTTTTATTTGCTCTAGCAACCTCTCCTGTAACTATTTCATTTTCTTTTTCTATAAATTCATTATACACTATTTCTCTCTCAGCTTCTCTTATTCTTTGAACAACTACTTGTTTTGCTGTCTGAGCTGCAATTCTCCCAAAGTTTTTAGGTGTAACTTCATGCTCTATAATATCACCCAGTTCATAATTAGGGTTTATTTCTCTAGCATCTGCTAACTCTATTTCTAAGAAAGTATCATACAAGTCTGATTCATCGACAACTACTCTTTGAGAAAACACCTTTATATCGCCTTTGTCTCTATCAAACTCAACTCTAACATTTTGTGCTGAACCAAAGTTTTTTTTGTATGCAGTTAAAAGAGCTTGCTCTATAGTATCTATAAGTATTTCTTTATCTATACCTCTATCAACTACTAATTCATTTAGTGCTTCCATAAATTCATGATTCATTTTTTATTTCCTCCCTATTTAATATACCACTAAAACTTTATTGCTAATCTAACAATAGCAACATCTTTTCTATTAAATTCCATTTCCTCACCATTTATAATGATTTTTATATTATTATCTTCTGTTAATCCTACAAGTTCACCTTCAAATTGTTTACATCCATTTAATGGTTTATATAATTTTAAATCTACATCTCTACCTTGGTATCTAGCAAAATCTCTGTCTTTTTTTAGTGCTTTATCAAGCCCTGGAGAAGATACTTCTAAGAAATAATTCTCTTTTATAGGGTCTTTTTCGTCTAATATTGGGCTTAGTTCTCTACTAACTAATTCACATTCGTTTAAAGATATTCCTTCTTCTTTATCTATGTATACTCTTAAGTAGTATTCTCCCGCTTCTTTTACATATTCAACATCAACCATTTCAAATCCATGTTCATCCGTTATTTTAGTTACAATTTCTTCAATTGCTACTTCTAAATCTTTTTTCATTAAATTACCTCCTATTCAATTGTAAATGACTATTTTAAATTTATTAAATAATTTTTAAATTAAATGTATTTAATAAATTTAAACTAGTTCTTAATAATATATTTAAAATAAAAGAGTGAGAACAGCTGTCTCACTCTTAGTTTCTGCAAAGTATACTATTTTCTATACTATGATATCATAAAATTCTTTTATTTGCAACTTTTTGAACTAACCTAAAACAGTGACAATTGGTTTTCATCACTCATATTTTCAAGTGAGCCATGATTAGTAAGTGTTTCTATTACTGTTTTTGATACTTTTGCTCTCTTTCTTAAATCTTCTTTTGATATAAACTCACCATTTTTTCTTTCATTTTGAATATTTAAAGCTGCATTTCCTCCAAGACCTTGTATTGCTGCCATTGGTGGAAGTAATGTTTTTTCTCCAACAACTATAAAGTCACTTGCATCCGATTTATATATATCAACTGGTAACAGCCTTATCCCCCTTGCATACATTTCAAGTGCAACTTCTAATACGGTCAACATACCTTTTTCCTTTGTAGTTGCATCATTTCCCAATGCTTCAATCTCATTTATTTTTGATTTTATAGTATCCAAACCTTTAACAATTAAATCTGCATCAAAATCTTCCACCTTTGTAGTAAAGTAAGTTGCATAAAAGGCTTCTGGGTAATGTACTTTACAATATGCAATTCTAAATGAGGTCATAACATAAGCAACAGCATGTGCTTTAGGGAACATATATTTAATCTTTTTACACGAACCTATATACCATTCTGGAACATTATTTTTCTTCATTTCTTCAATATGTTCTGGTTTTAAACCTTTCCCTTTTCTTACACTCTCCATTATTGTAAAACTCATCTTAGGAGGTAAGCCTTTAAATATTAAGTAGTTCATTATGTCATCTCGTGTAGATATAACATCTTTTAATCCCACTATATCTTCTCTAACTAAATCTTGTGCGTTATTTACCCAAACATCTGTACCATGAGAAAGACCAGATATACGTACGAGCTCTGCAAACGTAGTAGGTTTTGTATCAAGGAGCATTTGTCGTACAAACTTAGTTCCAAATTCAGGTACAGCAAGACATCCTATAGGACAATTTATCTCTTCTGGTGTAACTCCTAACGCTTCTGTAGATGTAAATAAAGACATAGTCTCTTCATCATCTAGAGGAATTTCAGTTATATTTATTCCAGTAATATCTTCAAGCATTCTTATGATAGTAGGACCGTCGTGTCCAAGTATATCAAGTTTAAGTATCCTACCACTTATTGAATGATAATCAAAGTGAGTAGTTATAACGCCACAAGAAGTATCATTTGCTGGATATTGTATAGGTGTAAAATCATATACATCTTTATAGTCTGGTATAACCATAACTCCACCAGGATGCTGTCCTGAGGTTCTTTTTACGCCAGTACACCCATTTGAAAGTCTAAGTACCTCCGCATTTGGTACACTTATATTATTTTCTTCTACATATTTTCTTGCATATCCAAAAGCTGTTTTTTCTGCTACTGTACCTATAGTTCCTGCTCTATATACATATCCCTCTCCAAATAATTCTTCGGTGTATTTGTGGATTGTTGGCTGATAATTTCCTGAGAAATTTAGGTCTATATCTGGTTCTTTATCTCCTTCAAAACCTAAGAAAACCTCAAACGGAATGTCATGACCATTTTTAGCAAGTTTTCTTCCACATTTTGGACAATCCTTATCTGGCAAGTCAACACCTGACCCCCATTCACCTATTTCATAAAAAAAGGAATATTTACAATCTTCATTTTCACAAATATAGTGAGCTGGTAGAGGATTAACTTCTGTTATATCACTCATAGTAGCTGCAAATGATGAACCAACAGAACCTCTTGAACCAACTAAATACCCATCTGAAAGAGATTTTGCAACTAGTTTTTGAGCTATAATATACATAACTGCATATCCATTACTTATTATTGAATTTAATTCTCTATCCAATCTTTTTTGAACTATTTCTGGTATTGGCTCTCCATAAATCCGTTTAGCTTTTTCATAGCACATTTCCCTTAATTCTACATCTGAACCTTCTATAATTGGTGGATATGTATCATCTGGTATAGGTTTTATATTTTCAACCATATCAGCAATCAAATTACTATTTTCAACTACAACTTCATATGCTAATTCTTCTCCAAGATAACTAAACTCCTCCAACATTTCATCTGTTGTCCTAAAATGTAAATAAGTCTCTTCTTCATCTACCTTAAATCCTTGAGAATACTTTAGAACTTTTCTTAAAACAGCCTCATGTTTATCTAAAAAATGCACATCTCCAGTAGCTACTGGAATTTTATTAAACCTCTTAGCTGTATCAATTAATTTTCTATTTAATTCTCTCAGCTCTTCTTCATCCTTTACTTCTCCTTTATCAATCATAAACCTATTGTTATCTATAGGCATTACTTCTATATAATCATATAAATCTATTATTTTTTTCATTTCTTCATCAGATACATTTTTCTTTACAGCTTGAAAAACAACCCCTGCTTCACAAGCGGAACCAATTATGAGACCTTCCTTATACTCATTTAAAATACTTCTAAGGATTCTTGGGGCTCTAAAAAAATGATTTACATGTGCATCTGAAATTATTTTATATAAGTTTTTTATACCTATAGAATTTTTTGCTATCAAAGTTATATGATTTGTACTAAGCTTTGTATAATCGATTTTTCCAAGAATATTATTCACATCACTTAAAGTTTTGGCACCTTTTTCTGTAAGCATCTGTAAAAATTTATTAAATATAAGTGCAGTTGCTTCCGCATCATCAACTGCTCTATGGTGGTTTAAAAGAGGTATGCCAAGCTCTTTAGCAACAACATTTAATCTATGTCTTTTTAACTTGGGAAGCATTACTCTGGCTAACATAAGTGTATCTACTTTTTTGTGATTATACATTATCCCCTGTTCTCTACACTTTTGTGATATAAATCCAGTATCAAACTCCGCATTATGTGCAACTAGTACACTATCTCCAACAAACTCCATAAATCTTGGAAGAACTTCTTCAATAGTTGGCTTATCTTTAATCAATTCATTAGTTATTCCTGTTAATTCTTGTATCTTATACGAAATATCTTTTTCAGGATTTATTAATTCACTAAATCTATCTACAATTTTAAAATTTTCTATTTTTACAGCACCAATTTCAGTTATTTTATCATTTGTATTAGAAAATCCAGTAGTCTCTATATCAAATACAACAAACGTCTGAGAAAGTTCTTTATCATTTGCATCTTCTATAATAAGAGAATCATCTTCAACTAAATACCCTTCTACTCCATAAAGTATTTTTATGTTGTTTGCCTTACCAGCATTCATAGCATCTGGGAATCCCTGTACAACACCATGGTCTGTTATAGCAACCGCTGGATGTCCCCATTTTGCTGCACGTTCTACAAGTTTTTTAACAGAACAAATAGCATCCATAGAAGACATCTGAGTATGTGCATGAAGCTCCACCCTTTTTTCTTCTGAAGTATCTTTTCTCTCTGGTCTAGCTTCTTGTCTAATTCCACTAATCATCATACTAATTTCTCTTTGATATGTATCATAAACTATGTCACCTTTAAGTTTTAAATAAGCTCCTTTTTTAACATTTTCAAGTACTCCATCTTTATTGGTATCTGTTAAAAATAGCTTACAACTTATTGAACTAGTATAATCTGTAATTGATGCTATCATAAGTATTTTTCCATTTTTAAGTTCTTTAGTCTCAACATCAAATATATCTCCAACAACTGCAACTGTTCCAGAAGAGGCATTTAAGCCAGATATATTTTCAATCATAGCATTTGCATTATCTCCATAGACTAAATTTTCGTCAACTTCTGATTTAATAACATAGCCTTCTTCTTCATTTTCTTCACACTTATTAATTTGTCCAATTTCCAATGCTCTAATTTTTTCTTCCATTTCTCTATCATTTATTCTTATAAGTCTTTCTACATTTACCTTTTCATCAACAGCTTTTTCAATAGTTATATCTAAATCCAATCCCAATTCTTCACTAAGAACAGTTTTAAGTACATGAACTACATTTTTTTTTATTAATCTCTCATAAAATATACCCTTTGGGAGTTTTATTTTTAATTCTTCATCTAAACAAAGAAATTCAACTTGCTTATACCATCCTGCAATGGATGGACACAGGTACTTTAATATATACAAGATATTATTCCAATATTTTTTTATAACATCTTTGTTAGATTTTCTTTCAAACCCAGTAAATCTTATTTTCATCTTTATATCTTTAAAATAATCAAGCTTATACATCAATTCTTCTCTAAATTTATCTAAAAGTTCATGTGAAACAATATCTTTAGATGTCAGGTAAAAATAAACAATTTTATTTTCTTTAAAATAAACTACTCTACTTATGTAAACTTCTTTAAGTTGCTTTCCAAGACCGCTGTTATTAATTTCTAATTTATCTAAATATTCCTTAACACTTTCCATTTATATCCTCCTTTCCTAACATTATATATATTATTACCACTTTTTCTCTATTTCTATCTATTACTCACTTATATTTACTTAGAATTAATATTATAGCATAAAAATTTTGCTAATATTAAGATTTATATCTTGTAAATTATATACAAAAAGACTACAGATAATTTAAACAAAATGAAAAACTACCCATAGTCTATATTTTTTACTTATGTATTACTTATATTGTGGTACCTCAAAGACTAAACTACTTCCACCACCATAAAGGCCAATTAAATTTTCCATAATTCCAGAAATTCCATTAGCCCAATTTACATCAGTTGCATATTGGTGCCATGTATAATCATAATTCCACTTCATCTTGTAAATAGTATTTTGATTGTACTTAGAACTATTTACATAGTTTTGAGATATCCATTTTGCAGAACCATCTATCGTAGCTTCAATACTAGTCCATCCATTAGAATATGCTGCCTCTGCTCCTGAAACATTGGCACTTTTATCTATTGCTCCTATTCCAAAAAAATTATACACTTTAACTGGTTTGCTAAGAGCTTGGCCTTTATAAGAAGTCAATGTCTGACCTTGTGCAAGTGTAGATTTACCATAAGCAGTTTCCCACATAGCATGAGATACTAGATATACTACATCTATATTATACTTCTTAGCAGCGTTTATAAATGCGGCTCCTTGATTCTTAAATACACTAGAAGATAATCCATTAAGGTATGAATTTAAGCTTGACTCTGATATACCACTTCTATAGCTATTAATTTTTAAGAATTGCATCATACCTTTTGTAGTATTTGTAAAGTTTTTAGGATTTAAATAATATTCTATGTCACTTGAACTAGCATTTACAAATGAACTTGTTCTTTGTGCTGAAAATGTACTAAATTCAGGACTTGGGGTACTTTTTCTATTACCTGGAGCTATTACATTCCCTCCTGCTGTTGCTTTCTCAACTTGTTTACTTACATGAGAAGCTAGTGTATAGTTTAAAGATTTGTAATCAATCTTAGCTCCACTTATATTTGCCATACCATTTACTTGTCCTGACGTTGTAGAATCATTATTTCCATTATTATTGGAATTGTTATTTGAGTTATTATTATTTGTATTATCATCTGATGTATCTGTCGAATCAGCTAGATAATTCCCCACAACAAATGCTTCTTTATTGTTAAAATTAATTTTAGCCCATCCACTACTTTCTGACATCACAGTTACTTTGCTTCCCTTATAGACCTTTCCTAATTTACTATATGTAGAGCCTGGACCACTTCTTACATTTAAAGAGGCTGTATTTACAAATTTATTAGTATTTTTTTTATCAGTATCTTGGCTAGAATTATTTGTATCACTCTGACCTGCATCTGATAAATACATACTAGATACATATCCATCTTTTCCATTATACTTTATTTTTGACCATCCATTAGATTCTGATATTACTTCTACCTTACTTCCTTTTTGTAACTTACCTAATACACCATAGCTTGTATTTGGGCCACTTCTTACATTTAGTGAAGTTGTATTTACCTGCTTAGTTTTTGATTTATTAGTTGAACTTGATACATCTCCTAGATAAGAACTCGATACATAACCTAGTCTTCCATCATATTTGATTTTTGACCAGCCATTGCTTTCTGATATTACTTCTACTTTTTGTCCCTTTTTTAATACAGTTATAACTCTATAGCTTGTTCCTGCTCCATTTCTCATATTTAAACTATTTGAGGTAACCTGTTTTTCTTTATTTGTAGATGTTCTTAAAAAGTCACCATTAGATTTTGCTATATATTTTGATGAAGCCCAACCTTCTTGTCCAGATTCAGCTTTTATTTTATACCATCCATTAGAAGAGTCTTTTATTAAAACTTTATCATCTTTTTTAGCAACAAAAGATATACTACTTTCGGCAGTTGGTTCATTTCTTACATTTAAATAATTTATAGTCACTATACCTATTTCTCCATCAGCATGTGCATTTACCATAGTTAATGGCAATACAGCTAATGTTGCTAAAGCTGCTTTTTTCTTCACTTACTTCCCCCGCCCTTCTTTTAACACTAAAACAATTTTAATATAATTATACGACAACTTATGATTTTAGTAAATATTGTCTATTTATATTATGTATACATTTTATTTATACTTTCTTTATTTTCATTTCTGATTTTAATTTATCTATTTATATATTGAAAAATATAAACTCTTTTAGCTCATATAATTTTATTTATGCCTACTCTTTAAATTGATTTGTAAAACATTAAGAAGATACTCAGAATCTAATAAAGTAACATAAACTTTATAATATGTAGTACAATCTATATATAATAATTTTGGAGGTGTAAACTATGGATGCAAATAACCTAAAAGACTTAATATCTAATCATAATAATATAGTATTTTTTGGTGGAGCAGGTGTTTCAACTGAATCTAATATACCAGATTTCAGAAGCTCTACTGGACTTTTTAGTCAAAAACTCAATAAACAATTTACTGCTGAGCAATTAGTTTCACATACTTTTTTTGTTAAATATCCAGAAGAGTTCTTTGAATTCTACAAAGATAAACTGATATATCCTAATGCAAGACCTAATAATGCCCATATAGCTTTGGCAAAGCTAGAAGAAATGGGGAAACTTAAAGCTGTTATAACTCAAAATATTGATGGACTTCATCAAATGGCTGGAAGTAAGAATGTTTTAGAACTTCATGGTTCTGTACATAGAAATTACTGTACTAACTGTGGTAAATTTTTTGATTTAGAAGCTATGCTAAATCTAGGAGGTAATATTCCTCATTGTGATGATTGTGGCTCTATAGTAAAACCTAATGTAGTGCTTTATGAAGAAGCTCTTGATGGTGATGTTATTACTAAGACAATTTCTGCTATAAGTAATGCTGATTTACTGATTATAGGAGGTACATCATTGGCTGTATATCCAGCAGCTAGTTTTATAGATTATTACAAAGGTAAATATATTGCTCTTATTAATAAGGCAAACACAGTTTATGATAAATCTGCATCTCTTGTAATTAATAGACCTATTGGAGAAGTCCTATATGAAGCTGTATTAAGACAAATATAGATTTATTTCAATATTTTTATTATATATATGAGTTTTTATGTTGAATTTAAAGTTTCTTTTTATTATTATTTTTGTTATAGTATTTTAGTATAAATATATAATTTGAAAGGAGCTTTTTATGAAACTAAAAACTATATCTTTACCAGAACTTAATAATTTAGACCCAACACTGGAATCTACATTTATCAAAATGGGTGAAGAGCAAGGCGAACTAGCTGAATGTATAGGCAAATTCAGAAATCTAAGTGGAGAAAATAATGACTTAGATGAAGTTGATATTATAAAGAAAACTGCTAAAGAATTGATGGACGTGGCTCAAACATGTGTAACTATGATGTTTAAACTAGAAGAACAATATGGTATTAATCTTGATGAAATACGCAAAGAACATATAAAAAAACTAGAAAAAAGAGGCTACATAAAAAACATAGATAAGTAAACATTCTATCTCTAAATATTTATTAAAATAAATTTAAAGTCTGAAATGTTTAATTTCTATGTAAATTTGCTATTAAATGGTATCTCAAAATGATTTTTTAAATTGTAATTGAGATACCATTTTTTATTTTATTTGTATATATTATTTGATATTTTCATAAACAATTAAATTTTATCCAGTATAATGAGTTTTTTGTCAGCAAAATTTTATTTTTAACTTCTATATTGTTCTCTCTTATTTTCATAAATTTTACTATATTCTTCTATCGCTTCATCCCATGCTTCTATATCTGTTATCCCTTTTTCAATTGCTAATAAATGAACTATCTCAGCTAACTTTGATGCTGATTCTATTATTCCCATTTGTTACACCCTCTCTATTGTCAAATACTTACAAAAACTGTTAATTAGTTCTAATATTTGTTATTATTATTCCCAAAAACTTTAATAAATAAAAATATTTTTATTTTTTGACACGATTCTAATATGGCCACTATGACTACGAAATTTAAAAACTTTTATCTCTTTAAATTTTCTATATAAAATCTTAACTTTATTAAATTTTTTATATATTAAATTGACAGAGGATGAATATATTTATATAGGTACATATTAATTTATTATAGGAGAGAATGCTCTATGTTTAAAATTTTTCTTTTTTCTAGTGAACAGTTTGTAAGTCTTTTTATATTCGGATTATTTCTATATCATTGTCCAAAGCTAACAAAAAATATTTTACCCTATAGTTACACAGTTGAAAAAATACTTTGTACCTTAATGGTAATAGTCGTTGCTTTAGAACAAATTTTAATTATTTCTTCAGGGAATTATAGCACCTTGAATTCCTTACCAATTGGAATTAGCCATATTTGTATCTACATATGTATAGCTATATTAGTTTTTAAACAGTATCATTTTTTTAACATATTTTTTTCTTGGAGTTTAGTTTGTTCTGTTGGAGAACTTATTTTTTCTAAAAACTTAGGATACGAATTTCCTAGCTTTATATATTTTCTATTTATCTTCTCTAAATGTTTGATAATATATGCAAATATTTATATGGTTGATGTAAGAAAATTTAAAGTTAACAGACATGCATTTAGAGATAATTTTGGAATTTGTCTTATTTATTTTTCATTTATATTTTTACTAAATACATTTACTGATTCACAATATTACTATAGCTTTTTAAGTTACAATACAACTACCATTTTCATATTTATTTTTGCTACTAGCATTGTGTACATACTTCCTCTTTTATCCAATATAGATACCTTTATCCTTGAAAAAAAGAAAAAGAGTAAATAATTTGTTTAAATTTATAAATAAAGCCACTTAGATATTTTTTAAGTTTTAAAAATATCCAAGTGGCTTTACACATTAAACTATAGTTTTTGTAATATATAATTTTATACCTCTGCTAAATAATACAATGTCCTAACAGGCTCTCCTGTCGCTCCTTTTGATTTATATCCCTTTGATTTTGATGATGTACTTGTACCTGCTATATCCATATGTATCCATGGAGTACTGCCAACAAATTCTCCAATAAAGGCTCCTGCTGTTATGCATCCAGCATTTTTACCTCCAGTATTTTTAAGGTCTGCTTCTTCTCCCTTTACCATATTTTTAAACTCATCATAAAGAGGCATCTTCCAAACTCTTTCTCCAGATAAAGTAGATGCTTTTTCCAATTCACAATAAAAATCATCATTATTTGTTACTACAGGAGTTGCAACATTACCTAATAATGTTAAAGCTGCACCAGTCAATGTTGCTACATCAACAACTTTTGTTACTTTTTCATTATTAATAATGTAATATATTGCATCGGCTAATGTAAGTCTACCTTCTGCATCTGTATTTAAAACTTCGATAGTTTTTCTTGCCATAGAGTTAATTATATCTCCTGGCTTATATGAACCTCCCGATAAAGCATTTTCACATGCAGCTACTACTGCTATAACATTTTTCTTTAATTTACTCTGAGATATGGCACACATAGCTCCTATTACACTTGCAGCTCCAGCCATGTCTGTTTTCATATCTAGCATAGATGCATTTGATTTTAAAGAATATCCACCAGTATCATAAGTCAATCCTTTGCCCACTAGACCTAGTATATCTGAATTCTCTTCATCTCCAAAATATCTCATTACTATAAATCTTGGTTTATTAACTGAACCTCTTGATACAGCAAAAAAAGCTTCCATACCCAATGCTTTTATTTTTTCTTCTTCATAAATCTCAACATTAAATCCATACTCTGCCCCAAGTCTAACTGCCTCTATTGCCAATGTCTTTGGGTATATTATATTTGATGGTTCGTTAACTAGATTTCTAGCTATTATAGTTGAATTAGATAGTATTCTAGCTTTTTCTATTTGACAATCTGCTTCTTTTTCAGTGAATATAATTATATTCTCTATTTCTCTTTCTTCAAATTCTTTACTTTTTGTCTTATATTTATCAAATTTATAGTTTCCAAGCAATATTCCTTCTGAAAAAGCACCTATCTCTTCTATATCTAAATTAATATTTATTATGTTAATATCATTATTTTTACATACTTTATTTCTCAATATACTTTTTATTTTTTTACATAAATTGCCCCCTATGATTCTAAGTTTTTCCTTATCTAAAGATTCTTTCTTACCAAGACCAACTAGACAAATATCTATTAGATTTTCATTTTCGAGCAATGTCACAATCTCTATGTTATTTTCTTTAGCACTGAAGTTTTTACTTACAATATTTAATTTATCAAACATTGTAGAAACATTCTCATCTTCAAACACAGTAACTACAGTTATAGCATCATCCAAGCTTTTTAATATTTCTTTAGAACATTTTATCTGCATATCAAATTCTCCTTTTTAAAATAATTGCTCAATTATATTTCTAGAGTCTTCCAAAGAATCAAATAATTTATCTTTGTTTTTTACATCTAAACAGTTCATTTTATCACTTATTATAGATATAAATTTTAATATTTCATCATCTAGTATTTTTTCTCCACTTTCAGTTATTCCATAAAAAGTATTTCGTCTATCTCTACTATCTTCTTCTCTATATACATAGTCTTGCTCAACTAGCTTATTAAGCAATATACACAAACTAGAAGTAGATACATGTAAGTCTCTACTTAAATTTTTAAGTTCCATTTTATTATGCTTTCTTATACTTACTAAAGCAAAAAATTGCCTTTCTGTAAGTACTTTACCTTTTTTATATCTTTCATTATTAATAATCTTTATTAAATTATGAAAGTTATTCATACTTTCCAACAACAAAATAGATAACTCTTTATCACTCATAAAATTCACCTCAAAATTAATAATTGGGACTCCCTCTTATCCCCCCAATATGTTTATATATCTCTAATATAATACTTCTTTTCTTTTTATAATTATACTATAGATAAACTTTATTATCCATTTAAATTGTTTTAAACTAAAATATTATTAGGTATAAAGTAAAAAACATTTAAATTACATTATAAAATAGTGAGACTTATATCAATCTCACTATTTTCCTTAAGGATATATTTTATTTTCAAAAGTATTCTAATCTTATACTACATATTATTCTTGTCTGTATTTTTATTATTTTGAGATATATTCTGAATTTTTTCTAATACTCTAGGAGTTATAGACAAGATATTATCTACTAGATTAATATTACTATCTAAACTCATTATTCTAGTTTCTCCACTTTCAACTACTACAAATGCTACTGGTTGTACAGATATAGCTCCTGCACTACCTCCTGCAAAATTTGTATCTGCTTTTTCACTTTTTATTTCAATATTTTTATCTTTCTCATCATATCCTTTTGAATATTCTCCTCCACCTATACCAAATCCAATTGTTACTTTTGATATAGGAACAACTACTGTAGTATCAGTTTTTATAGGGTCTCCTATAATAGTATTTGCATCTATAGAACCTTTAATAGTTTCAAGAGTTGTTTCCATAAGACTTTGTATCGAACCTGTTGCTCTCATTACTATCACCTCCCTTATAATTTCCTTTATTTTTATTCATAACCTTATTAACCATTATTATAAAATGAAATAAATCTTTTATTCTTGACCTTATATGTATCCTTACATTTCCCAAAAAGTAATCTTTTGTAAAATTTGGATTTACATTTAGATATATTTTTTCTGCATCAATTATATTAAATAAATTTCCATATAGAGTATTTATTAATACATACACAGAAGATGTCAAACTTACATTTTTAGTTCCAAAATCAATGTTTGAATAAAATTCATGTATTTTTATCTTTTTTAATAGTCTATAAATACTTAAAAGGTCATCAGCTAATAATATACTAGAGTCTATATTATTCTTCATCCCCTCTTTTTTATCATTATTGTTACTATTTTCAGCTGGATATAGTTGTCTATTTATATTTATTAAATCAAACATGTATTTTATATTAAGTTTTAAGCAAACATCTTTATTGTTTATATCTGCTATTAATAAGATATTTATATGAGACATTAAAAACAATACAATTATACTTATTATAAAAATTATTGCTATTATTAAGTATTTAAAATTAAGTAATTCATTAATCTCCATGTCTATATTATCATCAAAAAATTACTATTTATACTTAATTAACCATATTTATTTTACCAAAACCACTTTTTTATATTCACACAAAAAAACACAATAACTTAGAGTATTTTAAACCTTCTAAAAAATTTAAAACTATAAACTAAATTACTGTGTTCTCCATATTTTTATTTTAAAATTAACATTTCTATTGTAAAATTAATATTCTCTTTGTATAACATTTTATTCATTTGTTAATGCTTCTTGATAAGTTTCTATAGCAGGCAACTCTTCAAGACTTTCTATATTTAGCAACTTTAAAAATTCATCTGTTGTCTTATAAATTATAGGTTTTCCTATTTTATTAAGTCTACCAGCCTCTCTTATAAGTTGATTTTCAAATAGAGTTTGTAGCACCTTATCACATTTTACTCCCCTTATATCTTCTATCTCTACCTTCGTTATTGGTTGTTTATATGCAATTATAGTAAGAGTCTCTAGTGTAGCTTGACTCAAACTTTTCTTTTTCTTTGGTTCAATAATTTTTTTTATATATTCTGCATAATCTTCATTTGTACACATTTGATATTTGTTTTCCAATTTGATTATTTGAATACCTCTATTTTTTTCTCTATATTCATCAATAAGTAAATTTAACATAATCTCTATCTCTTTTGATGAAAGTTCTTTATTTATTATATAATTTAATTCTTTTATACTTATTGGGTCACCATATGCAAACATAATAGATTCTATAATACACTTTATATCTTCTCTTTTCATTTTAACACTCCGAACTTTTTCTAATTAAAATATCATCAAAAAATATATCTTGTACCACCACTATCTCTTTTTCTTTTATAAGCTCCAATATAGATAAAAAAGTAGCAATTATTTCATCATTTTCATATGATTTTATGATATTTGTAAAAGTAACTTCTATTTTCTCTTTTATGACATTTCTTATATACACTATTTTTTCTTCCACAGATATTATCTTTTTTCTCACTATTTTATCCAATTTTTCATCATTAGTATTTTCACTTTGTGATGTTTTAACCTTAAATATATATGGAAGTATATTTTTTATTGCCTCTATTGATATATCTTCTAAATCTACATTATCATCAATAACTATTTCTTCTTTAGTTCTATAAAATCTTTCATTAATATAAGTTATATTTTCCTTTATATCTTGTGATGCTATTTTAAATTTTCTGTATTCTTCTAATTTCTCCATAAGTTCTATTCTTGGGTCTTCTTCTTCATCCTTTTGTTTGTAAAGTAAGTATTTAGATTTTATCTCTAAAAGCTTAGATGCCATAGTTATAAATTCGCTAGTTATCTCTAAATCCATTTTGTCTAACATTTTTAGATAATTAAGATATTGCTTAGTTATATCTATAATTGATATATCTTTTATATCTATCTTGTGTTTAGTTATCAAGTCATACAGCAAATCTAATGGTCCCTCATAAACTTGTAATTGTATATTATACTTCATATTAATCCCTCTTTAAGTTATTTATTTTATTAAACAAATAAATATACTATTCTTAGTAATACTGTATATATTGGTGTTAATATTATTTGATATATCCCTGTAAATAAAGCAATCAACAAAATTATATAACTCATATTTTCAAATTTATATACATATTCATTCCATTTATATGGAACAAGTGTAGATATAACTCCCCATCCATCAAGTGGAGGTATAGGCAGTAAATTAAAAGCTGCAAATCCCATACTATATAAGAATACATATTCAGCTATTGTATTTATCGCATACATGTGCACATATTTATTTATAATGACACAGACTATAGCGGTCAGAACATTACAGAAAACACCTGCAAGTGAAACTATCAAATTGCCTATCTTGTAATTTTTAAAATTATTAGGATTTACTGGGACTGGTTTTGCCCATCCTATTCTAAGAATAAACATAGCCAAAAGACCAATTGGGTCGACATGTCTTACAGGATTTAATGTCATTCTTCCATAAGCCTTAGCTGTGTCATCACCTAATAAATGTGCCGAGTATGCATGACCAAACTCATGTATTGATATTGCCATGGCTATACCAACCAAACTTGCTACGATTTCTCCTATATTCATACTTAACATTAATGTACATCTCCTAAATTAAATTTTTAATACTATTATAACAATTAAATAACTTATAATCAAAATTATTTTATATTATAATAATTGTGTGTATAAGCATAAAATTAAAATTCATTTTTTACTTTATAACTTTTATTATTATATCATATTAGCTGTAAAAATATAATAATTACACTTATTGGTAGTACAATATTATATTGACATAAACTGACATTGTTGTTATCTTATTGGTGTATTACAAATGAAGGTAACAACAAAATGAATAGTACTGTAGAAAATAATGAACTAAAATTTAGATACACAGTTGAATCAGATACAAACCTTTTATTAAAATTTATAAAAGAACTTGCTTCTTATGAGAACATGTTAGACGAAGTTATTGTAACTGAAAAAATACTTAATCATTAACTATTTGTAAAGAAAAAGGCAGAAGTTTTAATTGGTTAGCAAAATAAATTGCATATAAATATTATTTAATTTGACAACTAAAAAAATTAAGTTGTCATTTTTTTAGTTGTTCTTAATTTTTAGTCAATATCATACAAGAACTACAAAAAAATATATGTTACACTTTATACATTATGAAAGGAGGTTGTCCAGGTGAAACAAGAAGAACGCACAGTATGTTTTGATAGTGAATTAGAAATTGAAGCATATAGATTCAAAGGTATTATGCAAAATTTTCCAAACCATTTTCATGAACACTATGTGATTGGTTTTATAGAAAAAGGTCAAAGATATTTATCATGCAAAAACAAAAAGTATACCACAAGCACAGGAGATTTATTACTTTTTAATCCTTTTGATAGTCATACTTGTGAACAAATAGATAATGAAGTTCTTGATTATAGATGTATTAATATTAAACCAGAAATAATGCAAAAAGCTGTATTAGAAATTACAGGGAAAAATTATTTACCTCAATTCAATCAGCAGGTAATATTTCGTAGTGAATTAGTACCTTTGCTACAAGAACTACATCATATAATTATGGAAGAACAATTAGATTTTAAAAAAGAAGAAATATTCTTTTTCCTAATTGAACAAATAATCAATGAATATACAGAGCCAGTTTTACAATCTAACTCAGAAAAAATAAATACAGAAATTCAAATAGTCTGTGATTATTTAGAAAATAATTATGCTGAACGCATAGCACTTGATGAATTAAGTTATCTAGCAAAAATGAATAAGTACTCATTACTTCGTAATTTTACAAAATTAAAAGGTATTACACCCTATAGATACCTTGAAAATATAAGAGTAAATAAAGCTAAGAAACTTTTAGAAAATGGAATAGAACCTATAGATGCTGCTATACAAACAGGCTTTGTGGACCAAAGTCACTTTACAAATTTCTTTAAAAACTTTATTGGTCTTACACCTAAACAGTATCAAAATATATTTATAAACAATGATAAAAATAATTTTAAAGAGGATAAAAAGGAGAATTGAAAAATGGAAAATAAAAATGTAAAATGTGTTATGGTAATAGATGAAAATTTACCAATGGGAATTATATCAAATACAGCAGCAGTAATGGGAGTTACACTAGGTAAATATACTCCAGAAATAGTAGGTCCAGATGTAGTTGACAAAACAGGTAATAATCATTTAGGAATTGTTGCTATACCTGTGCCTATCTTAAAAGGAAACAAAGAAATTATAAAGAATTTACGTAAAAAATTATACACTCCTGAATTTGAAGGATTAACTGTTGTAGATTTTTCAGATGTTGCACAAGGTTGTAATATTTATGAGGAATTCACACAAAAAATTGCCACTGTCCAAGAAGATGAACTACAGTATTTTGGTATAGGAATATATGGAAATAAAAAGCAAGTAAATAAACTTACAGGCAGTATGCCTTTACTTAGATAATCATTGTAAGCATCTGCTTATAACAATCTTTAATATACTAAATAAAAATACCCATATAGTACTTCTATACGGGCATTTTTTATGTGAATTATAGCTGTATCTTATCGCAAGTTATTATATCATATTATCAATTATTCTTTGAAGCATTTGTAGGTAACTTGCCTTATTTATATCTTTATTATTTATTAATTCTACTTCACCTATTACTTTTTTATCTTTACATATCTTTATCTTTCCTAAAACAGTACCTTTTTTAATTGGCATTTTAGGATTTTTTACTATTTCTATTTTCTTTTCAAACTTTTTAGAACTTCCTTTTTTAATAAGAGCATTTAAGTCTTCTTTAGCAACTAATTTGACTTTATTTTCATCAGCTTTATCTAATGTAAGTGTAGCGATATTATCTCCCTTACTACACAGCTTAACGCTTTCATAATTTGCAAATCCATAATTTAAAAGACTAGATGCATCATTAAATCTTTCAGGAGAAGTTTCTGCACCCAAAGTCGCCGCAACTAAATGAGTATTACCTCTTTTTGCTGATGCTGATAGACAATATTTAGCTTCTTGAGTAAATCCAGTTTTAACACCAGTAGCTCCTTGATAATGCTTTATAAGCTTATTAGTATTTGCAAGACCTACTGTAACTTGTTTTTTACCTACTACAACCTTATCCATCCATGTAGTTAAGTATTTACTTATCATTTCATGTTTTAATAATTCTCTAGACATTAAAGCTATATCATGAGCAGATGTATAGTGATTTGCTACTGGAAGTCCATTTGTATTTGCAAAATGAGTATCATTCATATTTAGCTCCTTTGCTTTAGAATTCATCCTATCAACAAACCCTTCAACACTTCCAGCCAAGTGTTCAGCCATAGCTACACAGGCATCATTTGCAGAAGCAACAGCTATACCTTTTAATAAAGTATCAACCTTTTGAGTTTCTCCTGGTTCTAAAAATATTTGACTACCACCCATACTAGATGCAGTTTCACTCACTTGTACTTCATCATCAAGTTTAATATCACCTGAATCCAAAGCTTCTACAATAAGTAACATTGTCATTACCTTTGTTACACTGGCAGGAGGAAGCTTCTTATGAGCATCCTTTTCATATAAAATTTGTCCACTACCAACATCCATCAAAATTGCCGATTTTGAAGATATATTTAGTTGGTTGGCATCAGCATTGTCCTTACTATTTGCAAAAGAAAAACTCAAAGGAGTAAATGCAAGTAATATAGCCAAAGCAGTACTAGCTAATTTTTTCATAGATGTCACCTCTTAAAGTTTATTTAAACTTATTTTCTCACAATTAACTTTTTTTATTCTAAATGCCTAGATATACCTTGACCTAAATTTTTTTTCTTTTCAAGCTTTTTAAAATAATCTTCTAAAACACCTTTATTCGATGCATTTTCTATTATTTCAAAGGCATCTTCATAATTCATTCCATATTCTCCTGCTATTTCCATCTTAGTTTGTTTTAAAGCGTTTCTAGCATTTTGTTTTGAAATATTATCCATAAATATCCTCCTATTAATAAAATTTATATATAAGTAGTTTTTACTAATAAAAGATTGTTATAATTGGTATTTTATGTAATATCTAAATTTTTCAATATTAAAAAGACCTCTTGTAATTCTTAAGATGATATCAATTTAATCTTTTGATATCATTTTAAAAATTACAAGAGGTCTACTTTTCAATTTTATAAACTTTATATCCTATACTTCCATTATTATAGGAAGTATCATTGGATTTCGCTTAGTTTTTTGATATAAATACTCTTTTAGGTTTTCTTTAATGTTATTCTTTAAATAAGCCCATTCTTTAATATTTTTCTCTTCACACTCGTTTAGAACGTTTTTAATTATATCCTTTGCTCCATCCATTAAATCTTCAGACTCTCTTACATACACAAAGCCTCTAGATATTATATCTGGACCTGCTAAAACTTTGCCTTCATCTTTAGAAATAGTTACTACAACTATCATAAGACCATCTTCTGATAAATGCTTTCTATCTCTTAAGACTATATTACCTACATCTCCTACACCTAATCCATCAACTAGTATATTTCCTGTTTGTATACGATTTGCTACTTTAGCAGAGTTTTTATCTAACTCTAAAACATCTCCTGTTTGCATGACAAAAATATTTTCCTTGTCCATTCCAAGTTGTTCAGCTATTTCAGCATGTCTTTTTAACATTCTATATTCACCATGAGCTGGCATAAAAAACTTTGGTCTAACTAATGCATGTATAAGCTTTAATTCTTCTTGACAGGCATGTCCAGAAACGTGTATATCCGCTATATCACTATATACTACTTCTGCTCCTTTTTCAAATAAGAAGTTTATTACTCTTGATATTAATTTTTCATTTCCTGGTATTGGATGAGCAGATATTATAACTAAATCGCCACTCTTTATTTCTACTTTTTTGTGTTCTGAAAAAGCCATTCTAGCAAGAGCTGACATAGGCTCACCTTGTGAACCAGTCGTTATTATCACTAACTCGCCATCTTCATGCTTGTATATATCATTTAAATCTATTAGCATATCGTCAGAAATATCTAAATATCCTAATTCCTTGGCAACTCCAACTACATTTACCATTGAACGACCTGATATAGCAACCTTCCTATTAAACTTTTCAGCTGTATTTATTATTTGTTGTAATCTGTGTATGTTAGATGCAAACGTAGCAACTATAATTCTTCTACCATTTCCCTTTGCAAATAACTCATCAAGACCTACTCCAACAGTTTTTTCAGACATAGTAAATCCTGGTTTTTCTGCATTAGTACTATCTGCCAACATTAAAAGAACTCCTTTTTTGCTCAACTCACAGATTCTATGCATATCCATAACATCACCATCAATTGGAGTTAAGTCAATCTTAAAGTCTCCTGTATGGTATATTATCCCTTGGTCTGTGTGTACTGCAATAGAGTAAGCATCTGGTATACTATGGTTATTTTTCAAAAACTCTACTTCCATATTATCAAGCTTTATAACTTGTCTTGGAGTTATGACATTTAACTTAACATTATTCATCTTATGTTCTTTCAATTTTACTTGTATAAGACCTATACTAAGTCTCGCTCCATATACAGGAACATTTATCTTTTTTAGTATATATGGAAGAGCTCCTATATGGTCTTCATGTCCATGTGTAATAAATATACCCTTTATTTTATCCCTGTTTTTGACTAAATAAGTTATGTCTGGTATAACTATATCTACTCCTAACATTTCATCTTCTGGAAAACTAAGTCCAGCATCTATAACAATTATTTCATCTTTATACTCAACAACAGTCATATTTTTTCCAACTTCGTTAAGTCCACCTAAAGCCATTACCTTTATCTTGTTGGTGTTCTTTTTGAACAATTGCATCATCTCCTTCTGTCTATTTAATTTTTTAACACGTTCTACAATCTTAAATAATATCAAATCACGCACTCGCTACCAGTTATTCTTATTGTACCATAATTCGTATCATATTTTAAGCTATATTTAAAATACATTTAACGTATTATTTTGACAAACCTATTTTATTTTGATATCCTCTAAATATTATATGATTTAATATCTGATATTTTAGGAGGATTTATGCGTGGTAAAACTCATTGTGCAATAGGAATTTTAACAGCTATCCAGACATCTTTAATTTTTACAATTCCTATATCTCTAGTAGATATTTTAGTTTCAGCTACTTTTGCAGTACTGCCCGATTTGGATAAATCTAATTCTATGGTCTCAAATTTCATTCTAAAAAACAATATATCCAAATACATATATAGAATTTTTATATACGCTATTAATATTATTATTTTCTTTATTTCAATAAATATAAATGATAATTTTTATTTAAGTGCAATAATTACATTTGTTGCAATTATAATTATTGAGGCAAAACTAACCCATACATTTCTGAGAAAAATCTTTCTATCATTAATATTTATACTATTAGCTATATGCTTATACATCGTAGAAGTTGAAATATATTTTATAATTTTTTGTCTAATGTTGTCAATTTTTCCCTGGCTAAAGCACAGAAGCTTTTCTCATAGTATATTTGCAACCATCATAATATATTTTTTACTAAAACAAATAGAATTAATCACTAGTATTAATAATTTATCTTTTTATGGAACACTTGGCTATGCAAGCCATATGTTTTTAGGGGATTTATTTACAAAACAAGGAATACCACTTTTTTATCCACTAAGTGAAAAAAAGATTTCCTTAGGATTTTTAACAGTTGGAGGACCATTTAGTAATTTTATAGAAAAATCATTTATTTTCATACTTATAGGATTAATTATATTTTCAATATTAAAATTATAAAAAGCTTTAAAGCTATTTATATTTATACTATATATTTAAATTTATAATAAAAAATGGAAGAATAGCATAGAATATAAAAGTTCTATACTATTCTTCCATCAACATTAAATTACAGAAGAATTATTCTTCTGAATCACTTATTTTATTACACTCATCACATAATCCATAAAATTTAACATCATGATCAAGTATTTTAAATTTGTACAATGATTGTATTTCTTTTTCTATATTGTCTAAAAGGTCTTCTTTAGCTTCCATTATCTTTCCACAATTTTTACAAATAAGATGATGATGATTATGACAGTCTTCTTTATGTAGACTAATCTCATATCTTATACACCCATCATCTAAGTTTAGTTTTGATATTAATCCTATTTCGTCTAATAACTGCATTGTTCTGTATACAGTAGCTAGCCCTATTTCAGGACAGTCAACCCTAACTAAATCATAGATTTCTTCACTACTTAAATGTGAATGGTCATGTTGAAGCAATATCTCAACTATTGCTCTTCTTTGTGGCGTAATCTTAAAACCAGTTTCTTTTAACTTGTCTTTTAATAAATCCATTGTGTTTGCCATAACATCACCCTTACTATTTTCAATTGATAATCTTTATTAAATAATATTGTAATTGATAATTCTTTTTTTGTCAAGACATTTGAAAAAATTTAATTTCTTCTCATAATATAAATATATACCCATAAAAGATATATTATTCACCAAAATCTATAAATTTTTTAATAAAAAATAAAAAAACAGATATATACTATAAATACTTTTTACAATTAATAATTCTTAATTAAAGTAAATACAGTAAAATACCTGATTTTTTATATACAAACTTAATTATTTACCTAGTTAAGTCCACTTGATTCATCTTCGTCGTAATTTAAACCTTCTTCTTCCATTCTAGCAGTATATTCAGCTACAACAGTTTCATACTCTTCATCACTTTCTAATGATACTAATACATCTCCTTCTTCATCCTCTTCAATTCTAAATATAAAAGCCTCTTCAGCCTCTTCATCATCTAAAGGCATTAATATTGCATATTCTTTTCCTTCTGCTTCTAATGTTAATATTATTTCAAATTGGCTTTCTACACCATTTTCATCAATTAAATTTATTATATTTTCTTCCATAATGTCATTCACCTCAAATTTATTTTTATTTTTATTATTTATATTATATATCATAAGTATTCAATTTTATAGTTCTTTTATGAATTTATTTTAAAATCTAAATATCCTTGTAAAATTATTACTGCTGCCAACATATCTATAACCTTTTTTCTTTTTTGTCTACTAACATCCGCTTCTAACAAAGATCTCTCTGCTGCTACTGTAGAAAGTCTCTCATCCCAAAACTCTACATCAATTCCTGTTTCTTCTTTTAATAATTCACAAAACTTAATTACCTTTTCTCCTTGTGGTCCTAAAGTACCATTCATATTTTTTGGTAATCCTGACACAATTTTATTTACTTGTTTTTCTTTTATTATAGCTTTTAATTCTTCAATATCCTTCTTCTTGCCAACTCTTCTTACCGTTTTTATCCCTTGTGCAGTTAATCCCATTAAATCACTTACAGCAACTCCAATAGTTTTATCTCCAACATCAAGACCCATTATTCTTCCATCTAACATATTTTCTCCTTTTATTTACCTTATTTTATAAAACATATACATTTCATTAATTACAAAAATTGCAATATGAATTTTTGATGTAAGCTGTTTGGTTTACATTAATAATCATATTGCAACTTTTTATTCAAAGCATATATACATTAAAAAATTTTTAGTTATTTTTTTCAAATATTATCATGTTTATGCTTATTATTATAAGTGGTATAAGTATATATATAGATGCTGTAGATGCAGCAACTATACCAGAGTCATTAACTAAAAGAGTAATTATACAACCAACCATAGATGCAATGAATCCTTTAAACAAAATTGGAAAATTATTCATTATCTTTCTAAAGTGTCTAGATGGTTTAAATATAAGTACTGCAATCACAGCAATTCCCACAAGTAAAATATTTACCCATACACTTGTCTGTGCTAATTGCATATTCATTTGAATTTTTCTTCCAAATGTCTGCAATATCTCTCCTGGTCCATTTAAGAAAATTCTTTGTACAAACATTCCTAAGTGAGATTCACTACCTGAGATTATATCTAGAGCTGCAAATGCACAAACAACAACCACAGCTGAAATAGCTAATAGTGCAACTTTTTTAATATCTAGTTTAGCATCATATATAAGCATTATAAACAACAAATATGCTACACATTCTGATATTGCTCCACCAACATTTGCCCCCATAGAAGGATATGCGCTAGTTATAAGTATTATTAATGAAAATATTACAACAAGTGGCTTAGAAACCTTCTTGTAATGTAATAAAACTGCTAAACCAAATACTGCACTTGCTATGGTTACACCTTCATACTCATTTCCTACACCATAGTATCTGGCACCAATAACAGCATCATAACTCATTATATTATTTTGCATTAAGTATGTTCCAAATACAGAATCTATGACTATTATTAAAATAGTCAGTGTTGCAAAAAATCCCATATGTTTTATATCATTGTCTTTAAATAACTTTCGACCTAATAAGTATAACACTAGTGTAGTTACAAATATTCCCAAAGATATTGTAATTGGGGTCTTAAAATTCATCAAAGGAGCCAACATAAATGACAGAGGCATTATTATACCCAATTTTATAAACTCCTTAAGTACTTTGAATACACGCTCTTTATGTGGCATGTAATTTCTAAAGAATATTGCAAACATTGCAATTACCCAAGAAGCAGATATTACACCTACAAATCCATTTATGATACTTGACCTTATAGATGATATAGATACTATCTTTTTATAAAGTGATTTTAGGTAACTAGCATTATCTTCTTTGTCAACCAAAGTATAACTTCTACCCACCATTTCATCATTTTTAAGACCAAACTCATTTAATATGTCCACTCCAACATCTAAGTTTGCAACAATACCAGCTTTTCTTGTTGTAGCAGATTCCAATAGACCCTTTCCTTCTCCACTAAATTTTATTATTGGAGAAAGTCTTCTCTTATTTTTATAATCTAAATCACTTGGAAAAGCACTTGATACATAAACAGTATCATTTTCTCCAACCATAGAAAATACTTCTTTAAGGTATTTATCTATATTTTTTACAATATTTTTCTTCATTGCAGCATAAGTATTATCATTTAAATTCAATCTATACATATCTAATCTATATGTATCTCCAAGCTCTACAAATATAGCATCACTATTTTTATAAGACTTTTTAGTTTCATCTAATAACTTATCGTAGTCTGTAACTATTCCAAACGGCATCTTAGAATCTTTTTTGTTAATATCATCAATATTCCCAGAATCAATTCTTCCATATTGATCCATAGCAACTAAACATAAATTTCTATTTTTAACCAATTGGTTATTTTCAATTATATCAGCATTTCCAATTACGGATGTTTTTAGTCCATTTTCTGATAAAGTTTTTCCCAATGAACCTAAGGTTGCTCCATATTCTCCATACTCTAGATTTTCATTTATTGACCTATTAATACTTAAATTATTTATCTCTTTAGCTTTTTGACCTGTTGCAACTTCAAAAGTTTTAGCAGTATCTTGGTCTACTTTTTGAAAATTGATATAGTCTTCAGTAGTTACATCAGCTCTTACTCCTGCACCCATACTAGCATAAGACCTTCTATCATCAGTACCTTGATCCCCTCTTATATTCATAAGAGCTATATGACCTCTCTTTTCTAGCTCACTCTTTAAGATTGGAACCTTCAACATACTTCCAAGATTGGTCCTATTCATATCAATAAATATGACTTTGCCCTTTTCTTCAGCAGAACTGTAGCTAGCAGTTGATACAAAAATCATAATAACTACTGCCAACAATGACATAATCTTTTTTCTCATTTATTTGACCTACTTTCTATTCAGATAGTGCGTGATTACTTCTTCAAGTATCTCATCTCTTTCAAATTTTTTAATTATAGCTCTTGCATTTTTATGACTAGTTATATAACTAGAATCGCCAGAAAGGAGATACCCTATAATTTGATTTATAGGGTTATATCCTTTTTCAACTAGTGCTTTATATACAAAATCTATCGTATCTCCCACACTCATTCTATCTTCTGGTATTCCTTCAAATTTCATAGTGTAGTCTAAATCTTTTTCCAAACTAAAAACCTCCTTAAGTGAATGTTATTTAACTTGTGTCTTAATAACCTCACTTGCATAGCTTAGAGCTTGGTCAACCTTAGATATGTCACTAGCTCCTGCTTGTGCCATATTAGGTCTTCCTCCACCTTTTCCTCCAGCTATTTTTGCAACTTCTCTAACTATATTCCCTGAATGTATTCCTTTATCTAACACATCTTTAGTAGCAGTAACTACAAAGTTAACTTTATCATCTACTACATTTGCCAATACTACTACACCAGAGCCAAGCTTATCTCTTAAATTATCTGCTGTTTCTCTTAGTGTATCCATATCCATACCTTCAAATTTATTAGTTATTAAGTTAACTCCATTTACTTCAAGCTTAGAATCAAAAATAGAATCAGCTGATTGTAAACTCATTTTAGTCTTTATATCATGTAATTCTTTAGATAAATTTTTATTTTCTTCTAATAAAGAACTTATTCTTTGAATTAAATTATCTTCTTTAGATTTTAAATTTACACAAACTTCAGATATAATTCCTTCTTTTTCTTTTAAGTATTCATAAACAGCTTTTCCTGTTATTGCTTCTATTCTTCTTACTCCTGCTGCTACTCCACCTTCAGACAATATTTTAAACATTCCTATCTGAGAAGTATTTGTCAAGTGAGTTCCTCCACAAAGTTCTGTAGAATAATCTCCCATAGAAACTACTCTTACTTCATCACCATATTTTTCACCAAATAGTGCTGTAGCTCCTTTTTCTTTTGCTTCTTTTATATTCATAATATCACATTTTATGTCTAAAGATGATAAAATAACATTATTTACTTTTTCTTCTATAACTTTTAATTCTTCATTTGATATAGCTTCAAAGTGAGTAATATCAAATCTTAATCTATCTGGAGTAACTAAAGAACCAGCTTGATTAACATGCTCTCCTAATACTTCTTTTAGTGCTTTATGAAGTAAATGTGTAGCACTATGGTTTCTTGCAGCAGACATTCTAACATCTCTATCTACTAATGTCTTTACTTTATCTCCATTACTTATTTTTCCTGATTTTATTATACCTATATGTTTTATACTATTATTAGCACCTTTTTTAGTATTTAATACTTCCACTACTAAATTTTCGTTGGTTATTAATCCACAATCACCAACTTGTCCTCCACCTTCAGGATAGAAAGTAGTATTGTCTAGTACTATAGATACTTTATCACCTTCTTTTGCATTTTGAACTAATTCATCCTCTTTAACTATAGCTTCAATAATCCCTTCACCATATAATTCACTATATCCATTAAACATACTATCTATAGTAGACTCTAATTTTGATAGAGGGTCTTCCTTCCAACTTTCTCCATCCATATTTCCTCTAGCATTTCTAGCTCTTTCTTTTTGTTTTTCCATTTCTTCATTGAAAGACTCTTCATCTACAGATAAATGTTCTTCTTCCAAAATTTCTTTAGTTAAGTCTATAGGGAATCCATAAGTATCATACAGTTTAAAGGCTTCTTGACCACTTAAAACAGTTTTTCCTTCATTCTTTAATACTTCTATATATGAGTTCAATATTTCTGTTCCTTGGTCTATAGTTTCATTGAATTTTTCTTCTTCTATTCCAACAACTTTTTTAATATAACTTTCTTTTTCAACTAAAACTGGATATGCTTTATCATTTACCTTTATAACTTCATCTATCAGTTTTTGTAAGAATAATTCTTTTACACCTAATAGTTTACCATGACGAGCAGCACGTCTAAGAAGTCTTCTAAGAACATAGCCTCTTCCCTCATTTGATGGAAGTACTCCATCACTAACTAGGAATGTCACAGCTCTTATATGGTCAGTTATTATTCTTATTGATATATCATTTTTTGGATTTACTCCATATTTTACTCCTGTTAACTTTTCAACTGCTTCCAATATAGACTTAATAGTATCTACTTCAAAGATAGTGTCCACACCTTGCATGATACATCCCATTCTTTCAAGGCCCATACCTGTATCTATATTTTTACTTTCTAATAAACTATAGTTTCCTTCTTCATCTCTATCAAACTGAGTAAATACATGGTTCCAGAATTCTAGGTATCTGTCACAATCACAACCTGGTTTACAGTCTGGATTATCACATCCATATTCTTCTCCTCTATCAAAATATATTTCTGAACAAGGACCACAAGGACCTGTACCTATCTCCCAGAAGTTATCATCTTTACCAAGTCTAACCATTCTTTCTTCTGGAAAATTCATTTCTTTTGCCCATATATCATAAGAATCGTCATCTTCTTCATATACAGTTACCCATATTTTATCTTCTGGGATACTTAGCCATTCTGTGACAAATTCCCATCCCCATTTAATTGATTCTCTTTTAAAGTAATCTCCAAATGAGAAGTTACCCATCATTTCAAAAAAAGTGGCATGTCTTGCAGTTATACCTACATTTTCTATATCTCCAGTTCTTATACATTTTTGAGATGTACACATTCTTAAACTTGGAGGTACTTCTACACCTGAAAAATAATTTTTTAAAGGTGCCATACCTGAGTTTATAAGCAATAAACTCTTGTCATTGTTTGGTACTAAAGAATAGCTATCTGCTACATAGTGACCTTTTGACTCAAAAAATTCTAAAAACTTACTTCTTATCTCGTTTAGTCCCATCTTTTCCATATTATGTTCCTCCTAATAAATTATATTTTTTCGTTTAAATAAAAAACCTCGTCCCTATAAATAAATTTATAGGGGCGAGGACAATCGCGGTACCACCCTAATTATCATAAAAAATTATGATATCTTCGGAAAACCTTAGCTATAACGTAACTACCGTCAATCTCTACTTAAATCTACCTTGTTAATTCAAAGTACATTGTTCAAAATTGCTACTAAAAGGCTGCTTCAAATATTTTATTCTAAGGGCTTTCAGCATGTTCCCTCTCTCTGTAAGACATCAAATACTTTACTATTCCTTATCACTGTATTTGTTTTTAATTAATATAATAATTATATTACTAAATTTTACAAAATTAATCAATACTATATTTTCATATACAATAAATTTATTTTATAAACTTTGTTTTAGATTTATAGACTATATTACTTATTTTATAAGTTTCTTGGATATTTTTATAAACTTTTCTCTATTATTCCTCCGCCTACTACAATATCTCCATCGTACATTACAACAGATTGACCTTTTGTAATAGCTCTTTGAGCTTCATCAAATACTATTTTAATAGTATTTTCTCCAACATTATAAATAGTAGCTGGTGATGGTTTTGCAGAGTATCTTATTTTTGCTTGAACTCTTAATGGCTCTTCTAGTTTGTCTATTGATATAAAGTTAACATCTTTTGCAATAAGTTCTTTTTTAAATAATTCTTCGTTGTCTCCAAGGACAATAGTATTATTTATTGGATTTATATCTACTACAAACATTGGTTTGCCAAAAGTAATTCCAAGACCTTTTCTTTGTCCTATTGTATAGTATAGTATCCCTTTATGTTTTCCAAGTACATTTCCTTTAGTATCTACAAAAAAACCTTCTTCAATACGCTTTTCAGAATGTTTTTTTACATAATTTGCATAGTCATTATCTTTAACAAAACAAATTTCTTGACTATCGGGTTTATTATGGACTGCCATTCCCATTTCTTTAGCAATTTCTCTTACTCTATCCTTTTCATAATCACCTATTGGTAGTAGTGTATGTTTTAATTGTTCTTGTGTAAGATTATAAAGTGCATAAGTCTGGTCTTTTTTATCTGTAACAGATTTTTTTAATAAATATCTTCCTGTATCTTCATCTTTTTCTATTTTTGCATAGTGACCTGTAGCCACATAATCACATCCTATTTGTCTAGCTCTTTTATAAAAATCGTCAAATTTTATATGTTTATTACAAGCTATACAAGGATTAGGAGTTTTTCCTTCTAAGTATTCATCTATAAAATAATCTATTACTTTTTCTTTAAATACTTCTCTAAAATTAAGAACATAAAATGGTATTCCTATTTTATTTGCTACTCTTCTAGCATCTTCAACTGCTGATAAAGAGCAACAACCACCTTCATTTTCAACTTCGTCATCGTCTTGCCATAATTTCATAGTAACACCAATGACGTCGTATCCTTGCTGTTTTAAAAGATATGCAGCTACAGAACTATCTACTCCTCCACTCATACCTATCATTACTTTTTTATTCATAAACAAATTTCACCTCATCTTTTGCATTACTTATTATTATACCATATAGAGCAAGCATTGTATTTATTTAAAATATAGCTTGCTCTATTTTCTAAAAAAAATAATATTATTAGGTAATTTTAAAAGATTTAAGGGTAATTTTTTATTTATTAACTACCACTACTGACGCTGTTGTTTCTGTTATTATATTCTTAGAATTACTAACATCAACTAGTTCTATTTTCACCTTATAAGTACCTTCTTTATTTCCAACTAGATAAACTTCTGTTGTTGCACCTTGTAATGGAAAACCTTCCATTGGTCCCCATCCTGTTTTTACTATGTTAAACCAGTTTCCATTGCTATCCTTAGCAATTAGTTGTATTCCACCTAACTCTGCTGAACCTTCTTCTGGTCTTATTTGAACTCTTACATTATTATAATCATTTTTGCCTTTATTTAGTGTAATCTTTACAGGAGTTCTACCATCTACACTTTCAAACTTAGGTATACTGCCATTTTCATCCTCATCTATTTTATTCTCTTCCGTTATATTAGCTATATCATTATTTTCATTTATAGTTATAGAAGCTTTACCCCAAGTAGCAGTTTTTGAATCTTGTAATAATATACAATCTCCATATCCATTAACAATCACTTTATCTTTATCATAGTTATCAGTTTTTATTGGAGTATATTCACTTATCTTACAATCACCTATTAAATCTAGACTTGCATTAGTTTCATTTACAATTCCATCATCTTTTACATATTCTACATTAACTCCATACCATCCGTTTCCACTTGTTACAAGATTTGAAGCTATTACTGATGAACCATTTACTATTAAACCTGCCCCTTTATTATTATTTAAAGTTACATTGTTTAATTCAACATTTTGTGATAAATAAACATGCATTCCTGATTTATTTAATTTGTCTGAATCTAAACCTGTTACTTTTAGATTGTTTATTTTTACACCATCTTTTCTGTCTATTGTTACTATATTTTCGTACCCTGGTTTAGTATCAGTAAATTCTACAGCTTTTTTCAATTCAGCATTATTAATACCATTTATAACTATTTTTTTATCTATAACAACTGGCTTTTTAACATCTATTTGTCCACTTATTTCCCACACTTGACCATCTTCTTGTAAAGCAAGTGCTTCTTCTAATGTATCAGTATCAGTAATCTTTATTGTCTCCACTTTAGCAGGTTCAGCTACCGTTACTGTAATAGTTGGAAGTGATACTCCTTCTGATAGCTTATATCCACTTGATAGACTTGCACTAAATATATACTTTCCTGCTACTTGGCTAGCATATTCTGGTGTACTTTTCCAAGTTACACCTACTTTTGTATTAGCCACTCCAGACACAGTTGCTGATAACTCTTTTGGTAAGTTTAACTTACTTAATTCTGTTCCATTTTCTACATTTTGTACTTTTATTGAATTATCAAGTGCTGTTATTGATGTTATCAATTTATCTTTTACAGATGAACCACCACTTGAACTTCCTCCACTTGATGAAGAGCCTCCAGATGAACTTCCACCTGGTTTAGTGCCATCTACACTTGGAGTCTGAGAACCTTCTACTTTGTCAGTTATTGTTCCTTCATTTTTTATATTTGTTCCTGTAGCATCATTTTTTATGTTTGTTATTTTTCCGTTGTTTTTAACTACAACATTGCTAGAATTATTTTGTATTTCTACTTTTTCTATTTTTGCTCCACTTTCATTTATTATTGTTCCACCTTTACTATCCTTAACCAAAACTTTATTTATTGTACCTTTATTTACTATATCTGCATTTGGAGCAGTTACTACTATCGTACCTGTATATGTACCATTTAAATTTACAGAAATTGAATTATTAGTACTCAATGATAAATCATTTGACATAGTTCCTGATGGCTTAATATTTATAATATCATTTGCATCAGCTTTATCTAAAGCTATTTTTAACTCTTCTATATTTTTAACTTCATATGTTGTTGTAGATTGTGATTTTTTTATCTCAGAAAAAGCATTCTCATTGCCTGAACCACCAACCTGTGTAACTGTTTTTAAGCTTTTAGTATTTAATACTTTTTCTTGTTCTTTATTTAATTTATTTCCAACTAAAACTACTGGTGAATTATTTTTTGCTGCCAATGAACCTACTGCTAATGAATCTATAAGATCTCCTTGTTTATTCATACCATCTTTTGTTATATATGCATTTTTCAACTCTTTTGAACCATATAATCCACTTATAACAGCCGCATTAGTTTCATTTCTATCTTTTCCTGATAATCTTTTAGGACTAGGTAAAGTGCTTTTTGTAGCTTCTGAAATCGACTGCACTCCTCCTATTACATAAGATGTTTTTATACCTTTATCTTTTATAAATTGATTTGATTGTTTTATTCCATCTTCTGGACTAGAAAGAATTATTGGCATTTTATTTTGAGCAGCCGCAGCTCCTACACTTACTGCGTCAGCAAGACCTTTTTCTCCATTAACTACAACTATCTCTGAAATATTACTACTTGTTTTTCTTCCAAGAGACTCATCTAATTTTTTAGCTATTTCTAAAGAAGTTTGATATCTATCATTTCCTGAGATTCTTTCTGTATCAATTTTTAATGATTTTAATTGTGTCTCTACCTCTGAACCTAAAGTTTTTGTCCCGCCTATTAAATATACTTTTTCTGCTTTTAACCTTATTATTTCTGCTTTAGTTCTATCATCTAATTTATTGTTTTGTGTCAAAAGAATTGGTGCATTCTTAGAACCAGCAAAAGGAGTTGCAGTCAATGCGTCTACTATAGTATTATCATTAACTAATATCACATTTTTAGATGTATCCCATCCTTTTTTACTTATTTGTATGGCAGTTTCCCATCTACCTGAACCTTTAAGTGTATCACTGTTTGTTTGAGCACTTGATATGCCTGTTGTCGCACTGCTAACTACTAATGATATAGTAAGTATTGCTGCTATCCTCTTTGGTATTTTCATAACTGTTCCCCCTAATATTGTATTTAGTTGAAATGTGCCTTTTTAAAGAAAATAGCATTTTTAAGTAAAAATTTCTGAAAATATATTTTTATATGAAATCCTCGTAAACGATTGATTTGCTGAGATTTTTTATATTTTTTAATGTTTAAATATTATGGATGTGTATATTTTTTTATTATTTCATTAATTTCCAAAACGGGCTAGAATGGCAGTTTTAACAATAAAAAATAGCCGTTTTCTTTAAAACGGCTATTTTTCATCTTACTATACCATTATACACTTTTTTAAAATGATTTTAAACTTTTTTTGGAAAATTATTCCTTATTTTATTCTTCTTCCTCAATATCATGGTCATGAGCATCATCTATAACATATCCATCTAATTCTGGTATATGGATATTATTCTTTTTAGCATAGTCTATAAGTGCTGCTTTTACAGCTTGTTCTGCTAAAACTGAACAGTGCATTTTTACTGGTGGTAAACCATCCAAAGCTTCAGCAACAGCTTTATTTGTAAGGTCTAATGCATCTTTTATAGTCTTTCCTTTTATCATTTCAGTTGCCATAGAAGAACTTGCTATAGCTGAACCACAGCCAAATGTTTTAAACTTAACATCTTTTATTATGTCTCCTTCTATGTCTAAAAATATCTTCATTATATCTCCACATGTAGGATTTCCAACTTCACCTACACCACTTGCACCTTCAATTTCTCCCATATTTCTTGGGTTCATAAAATGTTCCATAACTTTATCACTATATTGCATTATTTTTTCCTCCTACATTAATTTATGCCTATTTTTTATGTCTTATCTATTTTGTCTATTTTACTAATCCTTGTTTCTTTGCATCATCGTAAAGTGGTGACATACTTCTAAGTCTTTCTATAACTTTTGGTAAATTTTCTAATATATAATCTATATCATCATCCGTTGTAAAATCTCCAACTGTAAGTCTCAATGAACCATGTGCTATTTCATGTGGTAAACCTATTGCAAGTAATACATGTGAAGGGTCTAATGAACCAGAAGTACATGCAGAACCACTTGAACCAGCAATTCCTAACATATCTAGTAGTAAAAGTATTCCTTCACCTTCTATAAATTGGAATGCAAAGTTTGCATTTCCTGGTAATCTATTTTCTAAACTACCATTTATTCTTGTATAAGGTATTCTTTCTAAAACACCATCTATTAACTTATTTCTAAGACGAGTTAAAGTCTCAACATGGTTTTGCATATTTGCTTTAGCTAATTCTGCTGCTTTTCCATATCCAACTATTGCAGGTATATTTTCTGTACCTGCTCTTTTACTTTTTTCTTGTGCTCCACCATGGACAAAGTTATGAAGTCTTACACCTTTTCTTATGTATAAAGCTCCAACACCTTTTGGTCCATATATTTTATGTGAAGACATACTCATTAAATCTATTTCTAATTCTTTAACATCTACTGGAATATTACCTGAAGCTTGTACTGCATCAGTATGGAATAATATACTGTGTTTTTTAGCTATTTCAGATATTTCTTTAATAGGTTGTATAGTTCCTATTTCATTATTTGCAAACATTATACTTATTAGTATAGTAGTATCTTTTATTGAATCTTCTAATTGTTTTAAATCAATTTTTCCTTCGCTATCAACATCTAAATAAGTTATTTCAAATCCATGATGTTTTTCTAAGTATTCACATGTATGAAGTATTGCATGGTGTTCTATTTTTGAAGTTATTATATGATTACCTTTATTTTTATTAGCATAAGCTACACCCTCTAATGTCCAGTTGTCACTTTCTGAACCACCCGCTGTAAAATATATTTCACTAGGTTCAGCATTTATAAGGGCTGCTACTTGTTCTCTTGCTTTATCTAAAGCATCTTTTGCTTCTCTTCCGAATGTGTGAAAACTAGATGCATTGCCAAAATAATCTGTTAGGTATGGCATCATTGCATCTAATACTTCTTTTTTAACAGGTGTTGTTGCAGAATAATCCATATACAATCTTCTTTTTTCCATTACATTCATCTCCAAATCTATTTTTTAGTTATATTTGTTATATCATTTTCTAATTTATTTTTGTTATAGTCATTTATCATATCTTTAAGAGTAATTGAATCTATAACATCTTCTATACCCTTTTTCATCTTTTCCCAAACTATTTTTGTTACACACATGTTTGAGTTTTCACAGACATCTTCATCTAGTACACAGTCAGATAATGCAACTGGACCTTCCAATACTACAAGTATATCTCCCACTGTTATGTCTTCAGCATTCTTTGAAAGCAAATATCCTCCTTGAGCACCTCTTACACTTTTTACTAGACCCGATTTTTTTAAAGATGAAAATATTTGTTCTAAGTACTGGTCCGATATTTTTTGCTTTTTAGCAATAAATTTTAATGACACTGGTCCATTATCTTGATTTAGTGCTAATTCAAACATTGCCTTTAGTCCATATCTACCTTTAGTAGACAACTTCATACATTATCACCTCTATATAGAAATCTAATTCATACTGTTTTAGTAGGAATTACTTTCAACATAATTTTATTATACCCTACTAATTTTGTCAAGATTAATTTTAATTTTTTTATTTTGAATAAATCCCCCATTTTCCAATGTTTTCAAATCCTAATTTTTTATATATCTTTCCAGCTTCTTCATTATCATAAAACAAACAAGGCATTTTATTCTCTCTTAAAAGTTCTGAACATAGTTTAATTAAACATTTTGTAGCAAGCCCTCTAGCTCTATATTTAGGATGTGTACCTACTCCAATTATCATTGCATGAGTCCTGTTTTCTGATGTACTCTTTGCCATTGATACTACTTCTTTGTTAATCTCTATACAATATCCTCTACCTGTTCTTAAACCATTTTTTAAACTATCTAAAGTTGTACTGTGGAATTCATCTATCAAATCATAAAGCCTAACTGTTTTCTTTAGATTTCCAAGTCTAATTCTCTTTACCTTTTCATTACAATGATTGTCAACTAAAAATTTTTTAGTTCGAAGCTTACAAAAATCAACTATTTTTAAATTATCAAGCCCTAATCGCTTTGCTAAAGCATCTACAGCACTTATTTTTCCAGAAATTTCTTCGTAATCAGTGTCACAAAGCAATTCATAAAAGCCTTCAACATCGTACTCTCCATCTGAATAAAACATCATAAATTCAAAATATTTAAGTAGTACTGCTCTGATTTCACCATTTAAACCTATATCTGCCCATAAATTTAAAAAGTTATTTCCATATCCATATCTTTCAATATCCCCTATTATAAATAAATTGTACTCAGGTTCTTTTTTTAAATATTTCATAACTCTACTATGATAACTTGAGTTAAGCTTTATAATCATAATATCTACCCCCGATACATAAAATTCAACTTAAAAATCGCTATCCAAATATTCTAGATATTTCTTTATATTTTTCTCAGTTTTGTTTTCTTGTGGTATGTAGTAAATACTATCTTTTATGCTATCTGGCAAATACTGTTGTTTTACATAATGATTTTTAAAGTTATGAGGATATTTATATCCACATCCTCTACCTATATCTTTAGAACCAGAATAATGAGCATCTTTTATACTGTTTGGTATGTCTTTAACAAACTCTCTATCTAATTCATCTAATGCTTTCATTATTGCCATACATGCAGAATTAGATTTTGGTGATGTAGCTAAAAGAACAGTAGCTTCTGCTAATGGTATTTTTGCTTCAGGAAATCCAAGCTGCATAGCGGAATCTACACAGGCTTTTACAATAACAACTGCATTTGGATAAGCTAAACCTATATCTTCACTAGCTATTACTAAAAGTCTCCTACAGATACTGATTAAATCTCCACCTTTTATAAGTCTTGCTAAATAGTGTATGGATGCCTGCGGGTCACTTCCCCTTATAGATTTTTGAAATGCACTTAAAATATCATAATGACTATCACCATTTTTATCATAGTTTATAATTTTATTAAATGTAGATTTTTTTACTACATCTGAATCTATATAGATTATGTTATCTTTATTTGGTTTAGTTGAATAAACTACTAATTCTAAAGCATTTAAAGCCCTTCTCATATCTCCATCAGAGATAATAGCTATATCCTCAATAGCATCATTATTACATTCAATATCCATATAACTATCTTCATTTAAAACTTCAATTGCCCTTCTTAAGCCTTTTTCTATATCTAATTTTTCTAAAGGCTTAAATTCAAATATAGTCGCTCTACTTAGAAGAGCTTTATATACATAATGATATGGATTTTCTGTAGTACTAGCAATCAAAGTTATACTACCATTTTCCATAAATTCTAATATCGACTGCTGTTGTTTTTTATTAAAACTTTGTATCTCATCTATATATAGTAAAACCCCATTTATATTATTTATACTTCCAAGTTCTGCTATTACTTTTTTTATATCTTCTAGTGATGAATTAGTGGCATTTATTTTATAAAAATTTTTATTGCTTTTTTCTGCGACAATTTCTGCTACAGTAGTTTTTCCAACACCTGGTGGACCAAAAAATATCATATTTGGCAAAAAATTAGTCTGTAATATCTTAGACAATATTTTTCCATTACCAATTATATGACTTTGACCTATTACATCATTCATTGTTTTTGGTCTTATTTTATCTGCTAAAGGCATATTCCCACTCCTATTCAAAAAAAATATTTCATGATTATTATCCCAATAATCCGTCTAAAAAAGGTATCTATTTGAAATAGATACCTTTTCTAATCACAATCTATAAAATTTAGATTATTGATTGTTTTTTAATTTTTTTAATTCATCTGTAAGTTTATCATTAAGTATTCTTATATGAGTTCCTTTCATACCTAATGATCTTGATTCTATCACACCTGCACTTTCAAATTTTCTAAGTGCATTTACTATAACTGACCTAGTTATACCAACTCTATCAGCTATTTTACTTGCTACAAGTAAGCCTTCTTTACCGTCTAATTCAGCAAAAATATGTTCAACTGCTTCAAGCTCGGAGTAGGACAGAGTGCCTATTGCCATTTGAACTACAGCTTTTTTTCTCATTTCTTCTTCTAATTCTTCACCTATTGCTCTTAATATCTCAAGACCAACAACAGTTGCACTGTATTCAGCTATCACTAAATCATCATCATTAAATGACATTGAATATCTTGAAAGTACTAATGTTCCAAGTCTTTGTCCACTTCCTAATATTGGTACTACAGTAGTATATTTTTGTAATCTTCCTTGTTCTTCAGGGAAAATCTCTAATATCTTCTCACCATTTAAGTTTTCTAGTGTCTCATCAATTTTTAATAAGTTTTGAGTATATTCTTCTGAGAATTTTTTTTGCTTAGTATATTCGTCTTCTATAACTGAGCTATCTTCAATATCATTTAAATGAAGCCCTAGAACTTTACCTTTTGCACTTACTACATAAACATTAGAATTTAATACATCTCCTAATGCTCCGGCCAGTAAATCAAAAGAGACACTGCTTCCACCACTTGTTTGTAATGTTTTATTTATTTTTCTTGTTTTTTGTAATACTTCACTTGCCATTTAATCATCTCCTCATGAAATTTAGGCCTTTTAATAACCTTTATATTTTCTAATATTATTCTCACTTTTAATGAAAATTTATTTTTATATTAGTTGTTCACACTTGAAAGATTATCATAGTTTGGAACCTTTTTCAAGATAATTATGTGATTTTTTTCAATTTTCACTCTTTTCCGTCATTATGCTCTTTTGACTCTTTGTTACATTCTTTATTGGAGCATACTGTTTTCGTTTCAGATTTAGTCACTTTTTCAACCATATATGAACCACACTTTTCACAAAACTCTCCTGTTGGCTTATTCCAAGCTACAAAGTCACAGTTTGGATAATTAGAACATCCATAAAAAGCTTTCCCTCTTTTGGATTTTCTAAGGATAATTTCTCCTTCTTCACATTTTGGACATTTAACACCAATTTTATTCATAATTGGTCTAGTCGTTTTGCAATCAGGATAGTTTTTACAAGCCATAAACTTTCCAAACCTACCATATTTTATAACCATATTAGAGCCACAGTTTTCACAGATTTCATCAGTTTCTTCATCCATATTTATTTTTTCTATATTCTCAAGTGCTTCTTCAATGGCTTCTTTAAGTGGTGCATATGCTTCAGATACAATTTCTTTCCAATCTGTATTTCCCTCTTCTATGACATCAAGCTTACTTTCCATATCAGCAGTAAAATCTACATCTATAAATTTATGAAAATTATTTTCTAAAATATCAGTAACTATTATTCCAAGTTCTGTTGGGCATAGACTTGTGCCTTGCTTTTCAACATATTCTCTATTTAATATAGTAGCTATTGTTGGAGCATACGTACTTGGTCTACCAATTCCCAGTTCTTCCAATGTTTTTACCAAACTGGCTTCTGTATATCTTGCTGGTGGTTGTGTAAAATGTTGGTCTGGCAATATATTTTCTATACTTAATATATCTCCTTTTTCTATACTTGGTAGAATCTTATCTTCTCTTTCTGAAAAATTGTATACCTTAGTATATCCATCAAATTTCATTTTTGAACCAGTGGCTTTAAATACAATATCTCCAGCCTTACATTCTACATTTAGTATATCGAATACTGAATCCTCCATTTGACTTGCTATAAATCTTCTCCAAATTAAATTATACAGCTTATATTGGTCTTTACTCAATGAAGCTTTTATGCTATCAGGAGTTCTATCAACGGAAGTTGGTCTTATTGCCTCATGTGCATCTTGAACCTTTTTAGTGTCTGGTTTTTCTTTTTTTTCTACAGGGTTTTTATAATAATTTTCACCTAAGTCACTTATTATATAATTCTTAGCTTTTTCTTTTGCTTCATCAGATATTCTCTTAGAATCAGTTCTTATATATGATATAAGACCAACAGTGCCTTCACCTTCTATATCTATACCTTCATATAGTTCTTGCGCTATCATCATTGTTTTTTTAGTAGTAAAAAACAACTTATTTGCACCTTCTTGTTGAAGCATACTTGTTGTAAATGGTTTTGGAGCTGATTTACGTCTTGATTTAGATTCTATCTTTTCAACTTTTAAATCCTTTCCTTCCATTTCTTTTAGTATTTCATTAACAGCATCTTCATTTTCTAATTCAATTTTTTCATCGTTCTTGCCATAAAATTTTAAAGTTATATCTTTATCTTTTGCTGTCTTTGCTTCAACATCTATTGTCCAATATTCTTTTGGAATAAACGCTTTTATCTCTTTTTCTCTATCACAAATTAATTTTGTTGTTACTGATTGTACTCTACCTGCACTAAGACCTTTTCTAACCTTTTGCCATAATATAGGGCTTATTTGATATCCTAAAAGTCTATCCAATACTCTTCTAGCTTGTTGTGCATCTACTAAGTTTATATCAATATTTCTAGGATGCTTAATTGCTTTTTTAATTGCATCTTTAGTTATTTCATTAAACTCAATTCTACAATCATCAGATTCATCTAAATTTAGTATATGAGCTAAATGCCATGATATAGCTTCACCTTCTCTATCAGGGTCAGTTGCTAGATACACTTGTTTAGATTTTTTAGCTTCTTTTTTTAATTCCTTTATTACATCGCCTTTTCCTCGTATATTTATATATTGAGGTTCAAAATTGTTTTCTATATCTACACCTAATTTACTTTTAGGTAAATCTCTAACATGACCAACTGATGCTTTTACTGTATAATGACTTTTACCTAAAAATTTTTCTATGGTCTTAGCTTTTGCAGGCGATTCTACGATGACTAATGTTTTGGCCATAAAACCACACACCCCCACTACCTAATCTTAATTTATACATTTAAACTGTACGTTTTATTATTCATCTCTATTACTAACTCATTTAGTACTAATTCATTGATTATTGAATTTACATACTTTATTTCTATACCAGTATAATCACAAATACTATCTATATGCAAGCTTCCTTCTCTTTTTATAGCTTCAATTATTTGCTTAGACTTGGCATTTAAACTTATATTATCATATTTTTGATTTATTTTTTTATTGATAATATTAAATATGTTATACTCATTCAAAATATCATCTATATTTTCAATTAATTTCGCACCTTCTTTTATAATTTTATGACATCCTCTACTCATTTGAGAATTTATATTACCAGGTACTGCAAAAACATTTTTTCCATGTTCAAGAGCAAACTCTACTGTTATTAATGCACCACTTCGTATTGCTGCTTCTACAACCACTACTCCATCACTTAATCCACTAATAATTCTATTTCTATTAGAAAAATGATATGGAGCTACTGTTGAGTTAATATTATACTCTGATAATAATAGTCCCCCATTTTCTAATATTTTATTTGATAAATGTAAATTTTGTTTTGGAAGAGGGTTGTCTACTCCTGAACCAAGAACCGCTATAGTCTTAGATTTTCCATTCATACAACCTATATGTGAATATGCATCTATTCCTATGGCTAATCCACTTACTATATTAACTCCATATTGAGACAATTGACAACTCATTGTTTTTGCACAATTAATTCCATAAGCTGTAGGCTTTCTTGAACCTACTATAGCTATATTAAAATTATTATTAACTAAACTTATGTCACCTTTGTAAAATAATAACTTTGGAGCATTGTATATATTCTTCAAATTTTCAGGATATTCTTCATCATATTGGCAAATATATTTAATTGTTTTTTTGTAAAGTAGTTCTTTTATATTTTCTAAATAAGCGTGACCTCTATATTTTACTATATTTTTTCTAATATTCAAGCTTATATTTTTTAAATTATATATTTCTTTTTCAGAAAAATCAAATATATCTTCAATATTTACTATATTATTTTCTATTATTTCAATTGTTTTTGTTGTTATTCCACTAATTGATTTTAACCATAAATAGATATCTTTTTTCTCCATAAAATACACCTCAAAAACTTATTTAAAATAGCTATAATAAGCTCTTCTAAATGAAAAAGCTTCTATAATACACTGTGAATTTATCAACTCTATTCCTTCTAAATCAGCTATTGTTCTTGCCATCTTTAAAAGTTTTGTATAACTTCTACTACTTAAATTATATTTATTAAATATTACTTTAGCCATTTTTGAAGCTTCTTTTTCTAATTTACAATATTTTAATAAATTAGAAGCCTTAATTTCACTATTATTTTTTATATTATCTTCTTTAAATCTATTTATTTGTATTTTTCTAGCATTTTCTACTCTCGTCTTTATTTTTTGAGAACTTTCTTCTTGTTTTGATGAATTTAAATCATCATATTTTACAGTATTTACTTCTACAAAAATATCAAACCTATCTAATAATGGTCCTGATATTTTATTTATGTATTTATTAATTTCATTGCTCCTACATCTACACTCTGTATTTGACATATAATAACCACATGGACATGGATTCATAGCTGCAATTAGTAATACTCTACAGGGATATTTTGTACTATACTTTACTCTAGATATATTTACATACCCATCTTCTATAGGTTGTCTCAAAGTCTCAAGTATTTTCCTATCAAATTCAGCGATTTCATCTAAAAACAAAATCCCCCTATGTGCTAGTGCTACTTCTCCAGGTCTTGCATCTGTTCCTCCACCAATTAAAGACTGCTTTGTAGTTGTATGATGAGGCGCTCTAAAAGGTCTCTTATCGATTATGCCTTTATTTTCATCTATCATACCCAATACACTATAAACCTTACTTACTTCTACCATCTCTTCTATACTTATATCTGGCAAAATTGTTATTACTCGTTTTGCAATCATTGTTTTACCTGAACCTGGAGGCCCAATCATAAGCATATTATGATTTCCAGCAGCGGCTATCTCTGCGCTTCTCTTTATAAAATAATTTCCTCTAACATCCTTAAAATCTTCATCATGTTTGCTTTCTTTTGTATCATAAAACTCAGGATATTTACAATATGTATAATTCCCATTTGTTTCTATTTCTTCATTTAAAAAAGACATTATTTTTTCTTTATCGACTTTTATTTCTCCATTTAAAAAACCTATACATTCTTTTAAACTTTTAATAGGTATTATATCAATTTCTTCTATAAATAAACTTTCTCTTATATTGTCAACTGGTATAAAAATACGCTTTATATTTTGGGTTTTTGCACCTATAATTATTGGTAATATCCCTCTTACTTTTCTTATTTTTCCATCTAGTGATAATTCTCCTATAAACATACTTTCTCTTATATAATTTTCATCTTTTTCTATTAACCCTCTTAAAAGACCTATACTTATTGATAAATCTAAAAAAGCACCTTCTTTTTTTATATCTGCTGGTGATAAATTTACAACAATTCTTGTATTTGGAAATTTATATCCACTATTTATAATAGCTGATTTAACTCTCTCTCTCGCCTCTTTAATTTCCTTACTTGGAAGACCGACAATATTAAAGCTAGGTATACCATTACTTGTATCCACCTCAACCTTTACTAGAAAACTTTCAATTCCTATTAAATTACTTGAGTTAATAATACTTAACATATAATAATCCTTTCCAAACCTTTATCTTTCTTAAAAAGCATTCATTATGTGATTTACTCTTTTTTCTGATAAATAAACTTCTACAATATCAAATCTTATGGGAATATTATGTAAATTATTTTTTGTGATATAGTATTTAGCAATCTCAACTATCTTTTTTCTCTTCTTGAAATTTACAGATTCACAAGGATAACCATACCTTAAACTAGACCTTGATTTTACTTCTACAAATACAATCTCATCATCTATCCTTACTATTATATCGACCTCTCCAATCTTTAATCTGTAGTTTTTTTCTAATAGTTTTGCGCCTTTTGACAATAAATAATTAATTGCTACTTCTTCTCCAAAATCACCTTTTTCTTTGTTATTCATTTTTTACTCCAATACATTAAATTTTTACTTTTTGATTATGGTCAGTATACGATTTAACTATTCAAATTTTTTAGATTGATTTTATTTCTATTAATATTAATAGATACTTCTATTGACTTTATTCTTTTATGATATTATCCTAGTTTTCATAAGGAAAGTTTATTTTTATGGAGGAGTCCTTTTAATGAATAGAAAAAAATTAGTTACTTTTATACGATATTTGTCCCTATTTATAGTACTTGTAAGTTCTTTAAACACTACTGAAAATATATTGTATCCAGTTATAACCATAATAATATTATTTCTAATTATAATAAATAATCAAGTCAGATTTTTTTCTTTATCAAATAATAGTAGACTTGTACTTATTTCTTATTTTTTAGAATTTGCTTTAATTTTCATATTATATAATTGTACAAAGACTTTTAATTCAGTTTACTTTGTTCCTTTAATTTTGGACATATCATTTTTTATAAATGAAAAATACAAATACATATTATTATTTTTCATTATAGTATCTTCTTTTATTATTAGTTTAGACAAAAACTTGTATCTAGCGTTGGAATCAAGTTCAATATTATTGATTATATCTATACTTTCTATATATATAGAAAGTGAAAATATATCTAAATTATACAATCAAAATCTTTATGATAAACTTAGAATTTCTAAAGATAAATTAAAAAAATCTAATTCTGATTTAGAAATTTATGCAAGTTCTATAGAAGAACTAGCCATTTTAAAAGAGAGAAACCGAATATCTAGAGAAATACATGATAGTGTTGGACATTCTCTTTCTACAACAATAATACAGCTAAGTGCTATAGAAAAGCTCTTAACTGATAAGCCAGAAGTATCTGATTTAGTACATGAACTCAGAGAATTCGTAAATGAAAGTTTTCAAGATGTTAGAAGAGCTATATCTGAGTTAAAACCTATTGAATATGAAAATTATCAAAATTTATTTAAAATTAAAGAACTAATTAAAAGCTTTATTAAGCTTACAAATATTAATGTAAGACTAACTATATCAAAAAACACTTGGAACCTATCTAGAGCTCAGTCTATAGCTTTATATAGACTTATTCAAGAATCGCTTTCCAATGCATCAAGACATGGAAAAGCAAGTAAAATCAAAATTTTTATAACATTTAATCCTTCAAATCTTATAGTTACGATTAGTGATAATGGTATAGGATGTGAAAATATAAAAAAAGGAAATGGAATTAACAGTATTAGCGAAAGAATATATGAACTAAATGGAAAAGTTGAATTTGATAATCACAATGATGGATTTACAATTAGAGCTTCTTTTCCCAAATTTTTAGGGGGTGATTTTTTTGAGTAAAATCAAAGTTCTTATAGTTGATGATGAAAAACTAATTAGGAAAGGTCTTAAGATTATATTGTCATCTTATGATGATTTGGAGATAATTGGAGATGCCTCTAATGGATATGAGGCTTTAGAATTTTGTAAGTCAAATGAGGTAGATGTTGTTCTTATGGATATTAGAATGAATATTTGTGATGGTGTTTTAGGTACAAGACTTATAAAAGAATATGATGAGTCAATAGCACTATTAATTTTAACTACATTTAATGATGATGAATATATAAAGGATGCAATGAAATTTGGAGCTTCAGGTTACCTTTTAAAAGACAGCTCTGATGAAGTGTTACATGAGGGAATACGCTCTTCATTTTTTGGCAATGTTGTACTTGACAAAAATGTAATTGAAAAAATTATGTCAGTTGAAAAAACTGTCGAACACGAACATATTTCTAATATATATAATTTAACTGAAAAAGAAATATCCATAATTAAGTTAATTGCAGATGGGCTTAGTAATAAAGAAATAAGTCAAGAATTATTTTTATCTGAGGGTACCATAAAAAATAATATAACTAATATTTTAGGTAAATTGGAACTTAGAGATAGGACTCAATTGGCTATATTTGCTTTCAAAAATAAAATTGTAATATAATATGTCAATAAAAAAGCTAAACTATAAACAAAATTTTAAAAAACTTAACTTATAATAAATATAAAACTATAAAGTGACTTAAGTCACTTTTTTTAGTGACTTATAGTAATAGAAATACACCTATTAATTCTTTATTATAATATTATAGATTTTTAAATTACACAAAAATATTTTGGGAGGGATTTTTATGGATATAGTTAAAGTAAATAATATAACAAAAAGATTTAATGATAAGTTAGCACTTGATAACATTAGCTTTTCTGTTAAAGAAGGGGAAATATTTGGACTTATTGGTCCAAATGGTGCTGGTAAATCTACACTTATAAGTATAATTACCAATCTTACTTTACCAAATAGTGGTAATATTCAAATAAATGGTATAGATTTGTCGGCAGATCCTATGAGTGCAAAATCTATAATAGGATTAGTTCCACAGGAATTAGCAATTATGGAAACACTAACTCCTTTTGATAACTTAGAATACTTTGGAGCTTTCTATGGATTGAAGGGCAAGTTACTTCAAGATAGAATCAATGAGGCCTTGGAAGTTACAGGTCTAGCTGAAGTTAAAAAGAAAAAAGTAAAAAAATTATCTGGTGGTATGCAAAGAAGATTAAATATTGGGATAGCACTTTTAAACCACCCTAAAATATTAATATTAGATGAACCAACTGTAGGTGTTGACCCTCAATCAAGAAATCACATTTTTAATTTTATAAAAGATATATCTGAAAAACAAAAAACTACTATTATATATACATCTCATTATATGGAAGAAGTTGAACATCTTTGTTCTAAAATCTTTATTATGGATGAAGGTAAAGAAGTTGCTTTTGGGGATAATAATTATCTAAAATCAATAGTATCTACAAGTACAAAATTAATTATGGAAATAAAAAATATAAATGCTCAACTTATATTTGATTTAAAAAATACTAAAGGAGTTATATCTGTTTTAGAAAATACTTCAGTAATAGCATTAGATGTAGATAAAAACTTTCTGCTAACAGATGCACTTTCTGCTGTTGATAAAAACAATTTAAAGGTAGTACGTATATCTTATGAAGAACCTAGTTTAGAAGATGTATTCTTAAATCTAACAGGTAAAAATTTAAGAGACTAATAGGGGTGATTTTATGAAATTATATATAAGTGTAAAAACTATGTTAAAAGGTCTGAAAAGTTCCTTCATGATTAGTTTGCTATATTTCTTGGCTCTTCCTTTACTTTTAGCTTGGTTCCTTGGAATGGTAACAGGAGATATGTTTCAAAATCCTATAAAAACAGAACCTATATCAATCGTTGTATATGACAAAGATAGTTCCAAGTTATCAAGTAATTTGACAAACTTTTTAAAAGATGATTTATCTTCTGTACTAAAAATAAACAAAGATGATTCTGATGCAGATTTAAAACTTACAATACCTAAGGGATACGAAAACAATATTCTAAATGAAAAATCAAATACTTTAAATATAGAAAAACTTGGAACTAATGATGACTTAGCAATACTACTTCAAAACATATTAGATACTTATCATGAAAAATTATATTTAAATAATTCTCAAAAACTAAGTTCAGAAGATTTTTCTAAGTTGTTTAATAAAAGTTCCATTGCTACTTCTATAATAAAAAGCGATATCGAACAAAACTCATATGAATACTTTGCTTTAGTTTCATTGGGATTCCTTGTAATAATTTTCATAATGAATAATATTTTGTCAAATTATATAAGTGAATCAAAAGGGCTTTCAAAAAGACTTTATTCTATGCCTATAACTAGAGTGCAGTATTTAATTTACGACTTTGTAGGTTTATGGATTTACTCATTTATATTTCTATTATTATATGTTTTATTTTTTAGAATACTAGGAATAACATTTAAAGGTAATCTTGCCATATTGACCTTACTATGTGCTTTGTCATCATATTTTATGACTTCGATATCTACTTTTGTAACTAGTTTTTTTAGTAAAAAATATGGTACATTCATAGTTTATATGTTACTTTTCTTACAGACAATTTTTGGAGGTATTTTTAACATGATAAGTGAAACTTTTACTAAGTTTACTAGTTTATCTCCAACTTATTTGATAGGAGCTCTATATAGTGACTATGAAAGCTTCAATACTTTAAGTTCAATAAGTAATTTAATTGTAACATGCTTAGTTGCCTCTACAATATTGATTATATTCTCTATTGTAAAAGAAAAATATAAATGGAGGGAGATTTAATAATGATTAGATTAATTCTTGCAAATATAAAAAGATATATAAAAAATCCTTCTCTTTTAGCTAGTATGGTTATGATTCCTATTATATTAGTTGTTTCTCTTAACCTTTTTTCTAGTAAATCAGACAATCAATCTATGTACTTTTCTCCAGTAGCAGTTGTATCTAACTCTTCAGGAAAATATGAACATAAATTGATAAATAATTCAAAGTTAAAGGAAAACACATTTAGATTAAATGAAGAAGATAAAGCTATGAACTTACTAAAAAATAATAAAGTTTCTGCAGTATTTGTTTTAGACAAAAATTTTTCAACTGATATAGATAACTTAAAAAGACCTGCTGTTAAATGTTTTAAAACTGAAAATGGTGGTGGTAGTCTTTGGGCAGAATCAGAAATAGAATCTTTTATCAATAATTCTTTAAAATCAAAAATAGATAGAAATCTGGATGAAAAATTAACTAAAACAACTATAGTTGACAACAAACCTGATAAAAACACAAATTTATTTTTACCAGTTTTCTTAATATGTTATTTTATGTATATTAACGCAGCGCATCTTGCTTCTGACTTATTTTCATTAAAAAAATCAAATGTTTTAAGAAGGCTTATTTCTACAAAACATAAAGATATAAAAATAATTTTTAGCATACTCTTAGGTTTATTTTTTATTCAAGCAATTGTATACACTTTAATACTTGGATGCCTTACATTTGTTGGAGATTTTAAATTAACTCTAAATGTATTAATGATTGTACTAGCAAATAGTTTTGTTTCCACTGGATTTGTATTTTGTATAGCTAGAGTATTCAAAAATGAAAACTCTATAAGCCTTGTAACTACATTTTATTCTTTAATAGGTTTAGCTATATCTATATCTAGTCTGATACCATCAATGAATGAATTATCATTTATGGCTAATCTATCAAAGCTTACACCTTTTTACTGGACTATAAACGCTATTAAAAGCAATGATAGCATTTTAATAAATGTAATCGTTCTAATACTTATTGGAATAGTATTTGTAACAGCTGGAAGTTTTAAATTAAGAGATTTTGCAAAAAACTAATGATTACTAAATATAGTTAGTCTATAATTTTATACAATACTAACATAATATTTCAAGATGTTAAATTATTTTATATTATATTTTTATAGTTAGTTTTATAGTTGGTTTTAACCACTTTTGATGCTAAACTTAGTATTATATATTAATATTTTTGACTTGTCAATAGTTTTATGATATAATATTAATTATTAGATAATTAAAGCATTGTACCCAAATTGCAATATCTAAAATTCAGTTTGGAGGTATAACTAACATATGTATAATATCGGTGAAAGTGTGATGTATCCAAAAGAGGGAGCCTGTTATGTAAGTGATATTGTAACCAAGGAAATAAATAAACATATGCAGAAATACTACGAATTAACTGTCATTTTCAATAGTACTCTTAAAATTTCTATTCCTGTTCTGAATGCTGACAAGATTGGTGTCCGTCCAATTATGAACGAAAATGAAATTGATAATTTTATCCAATCTATTAACAAAACAGATGCTATATGGATTTTTGATAGAAAGAAGCGGCTTAAATTATACCACGATAAATTTCATTCAGGAGATATCTTTGAGATTGTAAAATTAATTAAGATGCTTATGATACAAGATTGTTCAAAACAATTATGTAGTACAGATAAAGACTTTTTAAATAAAGCTCAGAGATTTGCTTTATCGGAATTAGCTGCTGCTCAATGTAAATCCTATACAATCGTATTAGAAGAAATGAAAAAACATATTCTAAATCCGAAAAATAATAATTAAACCAGTCTTTAAGACTGGTTTTATTTTTTAGATTAATCATATTTATTACCATATTTTACTTTAGATTTCATAATCTAGTGTTCATAATCTAGTGTTTATAAAGCCATCTTAACTAGAATATATTTTATACAACAAAAAACCAAGTGTAAGTCAGTAATATGATTTACACTTGGTCAACAAAATCTAATCTTCCTCAAGTTCCTTTTTTTCTTCCAATAATACATTCAATTCATTTGCTTCTAAAATCTGTGCTTCTGCAATGTCAAGTAACTCTTGTTGCCATTCCACACATTTATCTTTGTAATCAAAAGGTAGCGTTCTGTCAACTATGTACTTATCGATACATTCCTCCGCACTTTTAACTATTTGCTTTCTCTCATCAATAAATTTTTCCAATTCTACTAAGGCTTCTTCATAAGCTTTTTTACTCATATAAATTCCCCCTTTGTATAATTGTTCTACATTAAAATGATTTTTCCTCTTTTTTGTATAAAAATTTATTTGTATATAACTTTTCCATCAATATCTTTTATAGTTTGACATCCAGTTAATATCATAGAACCACTTAATTCTGATTGAAGTTTATTTACATAAGTTTCTACACCATCAGTTGCTCCACCAAATGAAGCTGTTACAAAAGGTCTTCCTATTAATACTGCATCTGCCCCTAGACCTATCATTTTTAATACATCCAACCCTGTTCTAACTCCACCATCTGCAAGTATTGTAACTTTACCTTTAACAGACTCAGCAATCTTTGGTAAAACTTCACATGCTCCTGGAGTACAGTCAAGTACTCTTCCTCCATGATTTGATACAACAATTGCATCTACACCTGCTTCAACTGCCATTAACGCATCTTCTACAGTCATTATTCCCTTTAATATAAATGGTAATTTAGTAGATTTAACTAATTCTTTTATTTGGTCAACATTTTTAGGAAGTACTGGTTTTCCATGTAGTGATAAAGTTACTAAACCACAAGCATCTATATCAACTCCAACTGCAAATGCTCCAGCTTCTTCAGCCAATCTTATTTTTTTTATAATATTTTCATTGTCCCAAGGTTTAATAAATACAATTCCAGCACCATTATACTTTTTAACTACATCTAAATTTTCCATTAAAAATGCATCTACTGCTGTATCTCCAACCATTGCATAGATACCACTATTGACACATCCTGCAACTACTGGTTCTATGTAATCTCTTTCATTTATTTTTCCACCCATATTTAAAGTAGTTCCTGTTACTGGAGCTGCAAATATAGGAGCACTCATTTTTTTTCCGAACATTTCTATAGATGTATCAGGATTTGAAACATCATGTATTACTCTCATATTTACTTTTACTTTTTCTAAACTCTTGCTATTTTCTATAAAAGAAGAACCACTTCCTTTACCTCCCATACCAGGTACTTCACCTGCACAGACAACTCCATTACAAACTTTACAAACTTTACAACTTCCATTTAAATTTTCTCTAGCATTTTTTAATAGTTCATTATAATCCATCTCTAATCCCCCATTAATTATAGTAATTTATATAATATATATTATATCATATTATGTTTATAGTATATTTTTCAAGAAGCTTTTTCTATGTATAGGAGTTATCCCATGTTTTTCAATAGCTTCATAGTGTTCTTTTGTTCCATATCCCTTATGAGATTTAAATCCATATTCTGGATATACTCTATCATATTGATACATTATACTATCCCTAGTAACTTTCGCTAATATACTTGCTGCTGCTATTGATATAGATTTTGAATCTCCTTTTATAATTGGATTTTGAACTATATCAATTCCTGGTATTGTCGCTGCATCAACAAGTAAGTAATCTGGTGTTTGTTTTAAACAATTTATTGCTTTTTTCATTGCCATATACGTGGCATTTAATATGTTAAATTCATCTATTTCTTCGTTATTTACTATCCCTATTCCATAATCTAATGCTTCTTTTTTTATTACTTCAAAAAGCTCATCTCTTTTTGCTTCACTTAGTTTCTTAGAATCATTTACGCCTTCTATTTTTGTATTTTTCTTAAACACTACAACAGAAGCTACAACAGGACCTGCAAGTGGTCCTCTTCCAGCTTCATCAATTCCTCCAATATATAAATATCCTTTACTATATCCTTCATTTTCAAACGTATTTATAGTTTCTAATCTTTCTGCTTCTTTTCTAATATTATCTAGTTTCTTAGCAAGTTTTATAGCCAAACTTTGAACAGATTTTCTTTCGTCCACTCTTAATATTTCTATATATTCCATATACTTTTCAACTTCTAAAGCCTCAATTATTTCTTTAATCTCCCTCACACTCTTGTTCTGCATGCTATCCCCTCATCTTTCACCTGTAAAAATATTCTTCTCTTAAATATATTAAAAACTCACTAACTTAGAATTTAATTGCATCCACTATATCCACATTTTAAACATATACTACATCCACCTGTATGTGCTATTCCTTCACTACCACACTCAGGGCATACAAACTTTTCATCTTCTTCAAAATTTTTACTTTTTAATTCTTTGGCTTTTTCTTCTTTATTATCTTTTTCTTCTTTATTATCTTTATGAGATTCTTTTTTATTATCTTCTTTTTTATTATCTTCTTTTTTGTTATTTTCTTTTTTATTATCTTCTTTTTTTTCATTTATTAAGATTCCACTCCTTTTGCATCCATCTCTAAATATTGTCACTCCCTTAAGACCAGCTTCCCATGCCTTAACATATATGTTGAAAACATCTTCAATTGTAGTTTCAAAAGGTATATTTATTGTAGATGATATAGAAGCATCAATATACTTTTGCCATACTTTTTGCATATTTATTCTTTCTTCATATCCTATATTCATAGCAGTAACAAAAAAATTTGGTAAACATTCTTCATCTGTAATGCCTTTTTTATCCATATATTCTTTAACTATTGGAGTATATACTTTATAATACACATCTTCATCATGCAAACTTTCAGTTTTTCTTATATATGAAAGATTAAATATAGGTTCTATTCCTCCACTAATACCTATCATTGTAGATATAGAACCTGTAGGAGGTATAGTTAAAAGTTGTGAGTTTCTAAGCCCATACTTTTCAACCATCTCTTTAATATCATCATTTAGGTTTTCTATAAAGAATCTAGATTTAGAAATATTTTCATATTTATACTCACTAAATGTGCCATATTCTTTAGCAATCAAAGCTGATTGTTTTACAGCTTCGTTAAGCATAGTCTTACCAATTAAATCACACAATTCTAAAGATTTATCAGAACCATATCTTATCCCCATCTTTATAAGCATGTCAGCAATACCCATTACACCTAATCCTATTTGTCTATATTTATAGACACTATCCCTTTGTTCTTGTAATGGATGTAAATTTAATCCCTCATCTAATACATCATTTAAAGCTACCACAGCTTCTCTAACACAAGATTTTAACTTATTAATATCAAAGGTAGCATGTTCCCCAAATGGTTGTATTACAAACTCTGATAAGTTTATTGAGCCAAGCAAACAGCTTCCTCCACTTGGAAGTGGCTCTTCTGCACAAGGATTTACACCTGAAAAACAAAAAGACTTATCTTCACTCATAAGGTTATATGTTTTTATTTTGTCCCAAAATAATATTCCTGGTTCTGCATAATCCCAGTTATTTTTAACAAACTTATTAAACAAATCATATGCATTTACTATTTTGACTATTTTTTCTCCAGTAGTTTCAACTTCAAAAGTACAATTATACAGCTTTTTTTCCTTTACAGCTTGCATAAACTCATCTGTTACTCTTACAGAAATATTTGCTTTAGTAACCTTCTCCAAATCAGTTTTTATATCTATAAATTCCTCTATTTCTGGATGATTTACATCCATAGAAATCATAAGAGCTCCTCTTCTACCTCTTTGACCAATCAAACCTGTCGTCATGCTATAAAGTTCCATAAAAGACACTGCTCCAGTTGTATATTTTGCAGCATTATTTACTTTTGCACCTTTGGGTCTTAATTTTGAAATATCAATTCCAACCCCTCCACCATAACTAAAAGTTCTAGCAAGTTTTTTTGCAGTGTCAAAAATATCTTCTATACTGTCTTTTGGTGGCTCTATTACATAACAATTAGAGTAAGTTACTTTTTTACCTTCTTTATGTAAACCTCTATTTGCTAAAATTCTACCTGCAAATAAAAATCTCTTTTGTCTTATTAACTTTGATATTCTTGGACTATTATTTGAAATTCTCTTTATCCATTCATCAAAACTTTCTCCATCGTGTCTATACTTATTTTTCCATATTGATTTTTGTAATTCATCAAACTCCCAAGCCTTATGTCTTATTTCTGAACGTCTTTCTCTATATAATATGTAGTGTTTTGCTATATCTTTTCTATTTGATTCCATAAGTAATACTTCAACTATATCTTGGATTTCTTCTACAGATAAACATTTTTCCATAGAATTATAATCATTAGCAATTTTTCTTGATATATCATATGCTAAATCTCTATCTACTCCACCTTCACTATTTATACTAGCTTTATAGACAGCATCTTCAATCTTACTTTTACTAAAAAGTTCTTTTGTCCCATCTCTTTTTATTATGTACTTCATTTTTAGACCTCCAATAAATTAGTATTACATTAATACACCTATTAGTTGTAATTCTAAACAAACTTTTTTCTATATTTGCATGTTTTCATATTAATTATCTTACACAATATATATTATACTATTTTATATTCAATATAACACGCTTTATAGTTTTCTCAATTAAGTAAATGAATTTTTTATATTCTAAATATCTTCTATTAAAAACTTAAAAATAACATAAAAAAGTATATAAAAGTGTAATTATACTCTTATATACTTTATTTTTTTATAAATTTTATCCTTATTGTTCCATTATTTTCCATTGAAATTATTAATAAATTCTTTATATTTTCCATACAAATATGCTACATCCCATAAATATTATTTGTAAATATATATAACAAAATTCAACCTAACAATAATCTATCTTTAATCTACTTAATTTAATATCCATTTACATATAAATACATATAAAGTTTTACATATCAAAAAGGAATTGCCTCCTAAATGATTTTAATCACTTTAAGGCAATTCCTATATGTATGAATTATTCTTTATTATTGTACAGCTTTACTACTTTGAGATGGAATAAAGTTTCCTATTATCCCTGCTATTACAACTGGAACTACCCAGTTAAATCCTAATGAAGCTAGTGGTAAGCTATTAACTAAAGGTATATTTATACCAAAGCTTGTTGCAACTGTTAATACACTTACTAACAATGCCATATATGCAGCGCATTTAAATACGTTATCATTTTTAATTTTATTACTAAATAATGCTAGTATAACTAGAGTTATAGTTGCTGGATATACCATACTTAATATAGGAGAAGAGAATTTTATTATTGTACTTACTCCAAAGTTTGATATGATTGCACTAAATACACAAACTACTATAACTATATGCTCATATTTTAATTTTCCATCTGTAAGTGTTGAGAAATATTGACCTGCTGCTGAAGAAAGACCTATAGCTGTTGTTAAACATGCTAATGCAACTATAATAGCCAATAGAATTTTACCTGTATTTCCAAGTAATGATGCTGTTATTGAAACTATTAAAGCTGTTTGTTGAACATCTTGTCCATATATCTTAGATACAGTTGCTCCAAGGTAACATAGTCCACCATAAACTAGTGCCATACCTATTACCGCTATAACACCTGCACTTACTGTAGCTTTCATCTTTTCTTTTTCACCTGTATAACCTTTAGCTATTACTGACATGATTATAATTGATGCAAATACACTAGCTGCCAATGCATCCATTGTTTGATATCCTTGAGTTATACCTTCTGCAAATACATTTTGTATTAAAGAAGTATCTCTTATGTCTCCTAGTGGAGATACAATACCTTTAACTATTAATACTGCTAAAGCTATAAGTAAAGCTGGAGTTAAAATTGATCCAACTATATCTACAACTTTTGATGGTCTTATTGTTAAAACCAATACTATAGCAAAGAATACTATAGAGAATATTACTGGGCTTATTCCTGAACCTATTGTAGGTAATATACCCATTTCATAAGTTGTTGCTGCTGTTCTAGGTATTGCCAAAAGTGGCCCTATACAGATTACCATTGCACATCCTAATACAACACTTAATCCTTTACCAGCTCTTGAAAACATTTTTGATGTGTCTCCATTGAACTTAGTTGCTGCTATAACTGCTAATAATGCCAAACCACCATCTGCGAAAAGGAATCCTATGAAAGCTACTAGCCAGCTACCTCCGGATAAAACTCCTAGATATGGAGGGAATATTAAGTTCCCAGCACCAAAAAACATTGCAAATAGTGCAAATCCAATTACAATTACATCTTTAAACTTGATTTGTTTCTCACCCATTTAAAGCACCCCCATTTGAATTTTACTACTTTTTATTACATTTTACCAAAAAATAAGTCCAATCTCTTCTTAAATGAAAACCTTTTGACGAGATTTTATTTAATTATACATTTTTGACTTAAACTTGTCAATTATGTTTCATAATTTATAAAATCTTCGCAATATTTAGTACAACTTTCTTAATTAAATAAAATTAACATGTATACTTTAAACATATATGCTTTTTTTATTTTTATTTAATTTTTCTTGACAAAATTAAAACTTTTAAATCATCTTAATTGTGCGACTTTTTCAATTATTTGCATTATTTCCAATTTATATTGCTTTATAGACAATATTAATGTATACATCACTCTCCTTTTTGTTTTGTATAATCTTTTAATTTCAATTTAAATTTTAAATATTTTGTGTTTATTATATAATCTGAAAAAAAAGCAGTCAATATGATTTTTAATTTTTTTAATTTTCAAAATTATGATACTTAGAAAATCGTTTTCCTTTTGTCATAACTTCTATTTACGTTAATTCTTGTAGTATTTTGTATTTATTTTGCTAAATTCACTATTAATTTTACGTAATTCCAATTCTACGCTTATAGACTTTTTACTTGCTAGAGTGCTTCCAAATCATTTTTTCTGAAAATTTTTTATTATGATTTGTTGATTTATTTTTCTTCATAGAAACTATATTATAAGTTCCAACTTGTTAAAACTTTGCAGTTGCTAGTATTCATCTTAGTTTACTTATTTTTTAGAATTTACTAAATAATCTTAATATAATCCAATTAAAAAACAATTTAGTAATTTACATAAGTTATTTATATGTTCAAATGCCTTAAATTTTATTTTATTATTTTATTATTGTCACAATTTTATTTATATAATATTTTTGTAAAAGTCAACTAATACACATATCTGAACTTCTAATATTCCTTTAAATAGCTTTTATAAATACTCATTATTGTTAAAAAATAAACATTATTTTTTTTTAATACTTCTAGCTAATTTTTACTATATTAAATGCAAATAATTAGTATATACTCAAAAATAAAAAGAGTTATCTATATAAATAGTTTCATTTATTATAGATAACTCTTTTATTTTCAGATGCTTATATTTCAATTAAATAAGTTTTAATTTGTACCAAGTGTATTAGATTGACTCTTTGATGGTATAAAATTACCAATTATTCCAGCTATTATAACTGGAACTACCCAGTTAAATCCTAATGTATGAAGAGGTAAAGAATTTACTACTGGAACGCTTACTCCATAACTAGATATAACTGTTAATATACTTACAAGCAATGACATATATACTGCTCCTTTGTATACATTATCATTCTTAATTTTTTCATTAAAGAAAGCCAATATTATTAAAACAATTGATGGTGGATAAACTATACTTAGTATAGGAGATGCTATCTTTATTATAGTTCCAACACCAAAAGATGCTACTACTGCACTGAATACAGATACGGCTAATACTATTTTTTCATAACTTAACTTACCTTTTGTAAGTCTAGAAAAATATTGCCCTGTTGCAGATGTAAGACCTATAGATGTAGTTAAACATGCTAGAGATACTACTATTGCTAAAATAACTTTTCCAACATTTCCAAGTAATCCTTGTGTTATATTTACTATTACTTGTGATTGTACTGCATCTGTTCCATACATTGTTGATACAGTTGCTCCAAGGAAACATAATCCACCATAAACTAGTGCCAATCCTCCACAAGCAAGAATACCTGCTTTACCAATCATCTTTAACTTTTCACTAATACTAGTATATCCTTTTTCATTTAGAGATACTATCAGTACTGATGCAAGTGCTATTGCTGCAAATGCATCCATTGTCTGGTAACCTTGACCAATACCTTCTGCAAATACATTAGGTATCATAGGTTTATCTATTACCTCTCCAAGAGGAGATATAACACCTTTTATAATTATAAATGCTAAAGCTATTAGAAGAGCTGGAGTTAAAAACTGTCCAACTATATCTACGACCTTAGATGGTCTTACTGTTAATACATATGATATCGCAAAATAAACTATACAGAATAATAACACTGGAATTGAGCTTCCAAATAAAGGCATCATACCCATCTCATAAGTTGTTGCACCTGTTCTTGGTATAGCTAAGAATGGTCCTATACATAAAATATCTACACAACCTATAAGAATTCCCAATTTCATACCACATCTTTTAAACATTTCTACTACGTTTCCATCGAATTTAGCTGTAGCCATTACTGCTAGAAGTGCCAAACCAGCATCGGCAAATGTAAATCCTAAGAAGGCAATTAACCATTCTGGACCTGTAATTATTCCCAAGTATGGTGGAAATATTAAGTTACCTGCTCCAAAGAACATTGCGAATAATGCAAATCCAAATACTATTACATCTTTGGTCTTACCCATTATAAAATCCCCCTTTTTAACCTTATTAAATTAACAAAATTTCTCAATTGTTCACGTTTGCATAAATAAATTAACTAAAACAATAAGAATCTATTATTAAATTAATAAAATTAAATAAATTAAATTTTTAATATATTGTATTTATTTGTGCTTATTATATATTATATGAAACAAGCACGTCAATATACCAAAATTGCAAATTATCATACTGATTTTAATTTTCAAAAAATTAGGTATATTTGTCTTAAATTAATATTTTTGAAAGTTTTCTAATCTAATTTATACTTTCATGTGACAATTTTTGTCTATATTTCAGAAAAGAAAAAAAACCTTTTAAAAAAAGGTTTTTTTTTACTTATAATATTAATTTTTTAACCCAGCTTTAAAATCTATCTTTTAACACTCTCTGGTACTTCTAGTGTTATATTGCCTATCTTTCCATCTCTAAACTCATTTAAGACAGTTACAGCTATGCGTGTATAATCAAGTTCTTTCCCACCTGTTATGAATCCTCTTTTATGACCAATCATATCCATTGTTTCAATTGGAGTTTCTCCTAAAGAATCTAATTTATATCTAGCTTTCAACTTTTCTGGCTCTATTACCATAAGTTTTTCTATAAGTCTTAAAGCTAAGGTCTCAACGTCTAAAATCTCATCTTTTATAGCTCTACTAAATGCTAAGTTTAAAGCAACTTCTTGGTCTTCAAACTTTGGCCAAAGTATTCCAGGTGTATCTAAAAGTTCAAGATTTCCCTTTAATCTAACCCATTGCTTACCTTTAGTTACTCCTGGTTTATCTCCTGTTTGAGTGCTTTTTCTACCTGTTAATTTGTTTATAAGAGATGATTTTCCTACATTTGGTACACCAACTATCATTATTCTTATAGCTCTTTCTTTTCTTCCTTTATCTTTTAAAGAACTCATTTTTTCTCTAGTTACATTCTTACATTCTTCTACTATCTTATTTACACCTACACCTTTTAATGTATCTACTGGTATAGCTTTTATGTTATTCTTTTTGTAGTACTCAATCCATTGATTTAACTTATCTCTATCTGCCATATCACTTTTATTTAATACAACTACCCTAGGCTTATCTCCTACAAGCATATCTATATCTGGATTTTTGCTACTAAATGGTATTCTAGCATCTAAAAGTTCAACCACTACATCAATTAGTTTTAAGTTATTTTTTACTAATTCTTTGGTTTTCTTCATATGGCCTGGATACCAGTTTATATGTAGATTATTATCCATAAGATACTCTTCATATTCATTTGACATGTATATCACTCCTTTAAAATAGTATGTTATTGTTACCTAATTTTACTAAAAAATATATCTACTTAAAACCTTACATTGTCACCCTTTTAACATCATACTTTACATAATATTATCTTCTTATTTTTAGTATTATTTCAAAATATAATCCAATATTTATTGATTTTATTTTCAATTTTAAAATTCCTAAATCTATCAATAAATAGTATATTTTCAACAAATAATCATATCTGCTTACAATTTAATTATTTGTTATGATTTCAGTTAAAATAGAAAGAGGACTGATAAATCAGCCCCCCATTTATAAGTAAAGTTTTTAATTATCTATTTCTAGCTTCTTTTATCTTAGCAGCTTTACCTACTCTACCTCTTAAGTAGTTTAGTTTAGCTCTTCTTACTTTACCTTTTCTAGTTACTTCTATTTTTTCTATTTTTGGAGAGTGAACTGGGAAAGTTCTTTCTACACCAACATTGAAAGACATTTTTCTAACTGTAAAAGTCTCTCTTGCTCCTCCACCTTGTCTCTTTAATACTACACCTTCGAATATTTGTATTCTTTCTCTTTTACCTTCTATAATTCTAACGTGTACTTTAACTGTGTCCCCAGGTCCAAAATTAGGAACTTCATTTTTTAATTGTTCTTGCTCAATTGCTCTTAGCATTTCATTCATCTTTCTTCCTCCTAAATATCATAGACGTTCTTAACTACCCGACCAGTGTAAACAGAGGAACGCCCGTATTTTCAACATTTTATATTATACTATACTTCTATAGTTATTACAAGCATTTTTATATTTTTAATTCCATTTATACCCACTTTATTGTATACATGTATATTAAATTTTATTGTATATGTTTTTATTTTTCTTGAGATTTTTTATATAAGTCTAATCGTCTTTCCTTAGTTATTCTTATAGATTCTTCTCGTCTCCACTCATCTATCTTTTTATGATTTCCTGATAAAAGCACTTCTGGTACTTTTAACTCTTCAAACTCTCTAGGTCTTGTGTAATGAGGATACTCCAATAGATTATCTTTAAATGACTCCTCTTCAAATGACTCGTCCTGATTTAATACTCCTGGAATTAACCTTGATATAGAATCTATCATTATAAGTGCAGGCAGTTCTCCTCCAGTTAGTACATAATCTCCAATTGAAATTTCATCAGTTACTATTAAATCAATAATTCTCTCATCTATTCCTTCATAGTGACCACATAAAAGTATTATATCCTCTTGGATAGACATCTCTTTGACTATAGATTGATTGTATACTTTACCTTTGGGAGTTAAATAAATTACTCTTGGATTGTTTATATTATGAGTTTTTATTATATGCTTATATGTGTCATATATAGGTTGAGGAGTCATCACCATACCAGCTCCTCCTCCAAATGGATAATCATCTACTTTTTTATGTTTATTATTAGAAAAATCTCTTATATTATATATATGCACATCAATTATGCCTTTTTCAACTGCTCTTTTCATTATACTTTCATTCATGTATGAATTAAATATTTCTGGAAAAAGCGTCATTATGTGAAATCTCATATTACCACCTAATCTATCATACCCTTAATAGGGTCTATAATCATTTTTCTTTCATCCATATCTATAGTAGGTACAAATTTTTTTATAGCTGGTATCATAAATTCTTTATCTTCTTCACCTTTTATTACATAGACATCATTTGCAGAATATTGAAGTACATCCTCCAAGACTCCTACATACTTTCCTTCTATAGTTAAAACTTCCAAACCAATCATGTCTGCTATAAAAAACTCGCCTTCTTCAAGGTCTCTACTCTCTTCTCTAGACACATACATAAATTTATTTTTTAGCTTTTCTGCTTTTTCTATAGTGTCTATATCTTTTATCTTCATTATAACCATAGAACCTTTATATCTTACATTTTCTACAGTCCACTTGTTGTTTAAATCTTTTCCTAAATAAAAATCTTTCAATTCATCAAATCTATCTATATCATCAGTAAGTGGATAAACTCTTACCTCACCTTTTAGACCTTGTGTGTTTACTATTTGCCCTACCTTAAAATGAGTTAATTTTTCTTTCATGTTATCACCTTCTCAAAAAAATTTAATCTTATGTTACCATATCATCATAAATTCTCAAAACTGTACACAGTTATACAAAAAGGACTAGGCACTATACCTAATCCTCCTCTTTACACTATCTCAAGAGAAACTTTTATGTTTTCTCTATTTGCAACAGATCTTACGACAGTTCTTATAGCTTTAGCTATTCTTCCCTGCTTCCCAATAACCTTACCCATGTCATCTTGAGCAACTGTAAGCTTTAAGACGATACCGTCATTGTCTTTAAATTCCTCAACAACAACTGAGTCAGGATTATCAACTAGAGCCTTAGCTATATCTACAACTAGCTCTTTCATATATTTCATCTCCTAAAGTAACCTCAACAATAAGTATTTACTTATACTAATTGCTAAGAGAAAATTATTTTGCTTGTTTAGAAGCTTCGAATTTTTCTATTACTCCATTTTTTACAAGTAATTTTTTAACTACTTCTGTTGGTTGAGCACCAGTAGCTAACCATTTTATAGCTTTTTCATCATTTATTCTTACTTGTTTAGGTTCAGAAATTGGATTATAGTATCCTATTTCTTCTATGAATTTTCCATCTCTTGGAGCTCTTGAATCAGCTACTACTATTCTGTAGAAAGGTTTTTTATTAGCTCCCATTCTTTTTAATCTTATTTTAACTGCCATTACAGTCACCTCCGAATAATTTTTACTATTTTTTATATTTTATTTAAAAAAAGGTAAACCGCCTAAGCCGCCCCTTTTCTTCATACTTTTTTGTGAACCAGCAAACATCTTCATCATTTTTTTCATTTCATTAAGTTGTTTTATAAGTCTATTTACATCTTGAACAGTAGTTCCACTACCTCTAGCTATTCTTTTTTTCCTAGAAGCATTTAATATTCCTGGGTTACGTCTCTCATATGTAGTCATTGACTGAATTATGGCTTTAGTTCTATTCATTTCTTTACCATTCAAGTCTACATCTCCAAGTTGGTCTTTTATATTTCCCATACCAGGCATCATACCAAGTATCTTGTCTAGAGGTCCCATATTTTGTATTTGTTCCATTTGTTGTAAAAAATCTTCAAAATCTAGTTCTTGTTTTTTGATTTTTTGTTCTAATTCCTTAGCTTTTTCTAAGTCCATACTTTCTTGTGCTTTTTCTATTAGGCTTAATACATCTCCCATACCTAATATCCTTGATGCCATTCTGTCTGGGTGGAAAGGTTCTATATCATCTAGTTTCTCTCCCATACCCATAAACTTTATAGGTTTTTGTGTTACTGCTCTTATTGAAAGTGCAGCTCCACCTCTAGTATCTCCATCTAATTTAGTTAATACTACTCCATCAACACCAAGTGCTTCATTGAAGCTTTCTGCAACATTTACTGCATCTTGTCCTGTCATAGAGTCTACAACTAAAAGTATTTCATGTGGCTTAACTTCTGACTTAATTGACTTTAACTCATCCATAAGCACTTCATCTATATGAAGTCTACCAGCAGTATCTATAATAACCAAATCGTTAGCATTTTTAATTGCATGACTTAAACCTGCCTTGGCAATATTTACTGGACTTTCTTTATCTCCCATATTGAATACAGGTATATCCAATTTTTCACCAACAACTTGAAGTTGCTTTATAGCTGCTGGTCTATAAATATCACAAGCCACCAATAGAGGCTTCTTACCTTGCTTTTTAAAATATCCTCCAAGTTTTCCTGCTGTCGTAGTTTTACCTGCACCTTGCAATCCAACCATCATTAAGATTGTAGGAGGTTTTGAGGAAATCATTACTTTACTTTGTACATCTCCCATTAAACTTGTAAGTTCTTCATTTACAATTTTTATTACATGTTGAGCTGGTGTCAAACTTTGCATAACCTCTTGTCCAACACATCTCTCTTGAACTTTTTTTATAAAATCTTTAACTACTTTAAAGTTAACATCTGCTTCAAGAAGAGCAAGTTTAACTTCTCTCATAGCATTTTTTACATCTGCTTCTGTAAGTTTTCCTTTTGACTTTAACTTACTGAATGCCCCTTGTAGTTTATCCGACAATCCTTCAAATATCATTTTATCATCTCCCTACATACATCTTCTATATTTTCTAGCTTAGGGATTAAATTAGCACAATCTCTATTGTGCAATAAATCTTCTTTAATGTCAATAATTTTATTTCTTATAAATTTAATATTTTTTTCCTGTTCTTGAAGCTTAGATACTAAATGTAGCTTTTCTTCATAATCTCTTAGTATCTTTTCTGAACGTTTCAATGTATCATATACACCTTGTCTTGATACACTTAAATTCTCACTGATTTCACCTAAAGAGTAATCCTCTTCATAGTATAGAGCTACTATCTCTTTTTGCTTATCAGTTAGTAATTCTTTATACTGTTCAAATAACAATCCAATTTCGACCATTTTTTCTATATTCATATCTTACACTTCCTAGCAGTATACTGTAAAGGTTATTTACTTTACACTATTGTATTTTATATCATATAAACACTCTTGTCAACCATTATTTTTAAAAGAATACTAGTTACCAAATAATGCATCTGAAAATGATTTTGCATCAAAATCCTGTAAGTCTTCTACTCTTTCTCCAACTCCAATAAGTTTTACAGGTACATCTACTTCTGACTTTACTGCAAGCACTACTCCACCTTTTGCTGTTCCATCAAGTTTTGTAAGTACTATACCTGTTATATCTGCAACTTCTTTAAATGTTTTAGCTTGAACAACTGCATTTTGACCTGTTGTGGCATCTACTACAAGAAGTACCTCACGCTTTGCTTCTGGAAATTCTCTATCTACTATTTTAAATACTTTTCCAAGTTCATTCATAAGATTAGCTTTGTTGTGTAATCTTCCGGCTGTATCACATATTAATAAATCTGCCTTTCTAGCTTTTGCTGCCTTTATGGCATCAAACACTACTGCTCCTGGATCTGCTCCTTCTTGATGCTTTATTATATCTACATTAGTTCTATTTGCCCAGATTTCTAATTGCTCTGTTGCTGCTGCTCTAAATGTATCTGCTGCTGCTAATAAAACTTTTTTTCCATCTTTTTTATATCTATTTGCCAATTTTCCTATCGTAGTAGTTTTACCCACTCCATTTACACCTACCATTAGGATTATACATGGAGCTGGTTCTATGTCTAATGTAGAGTTTTCATTTGTAAGGATATCTTCAACTATAGATTTAAGTTCTTCTCTTACCTTTATTGGTTCAGTAATTCCCTTTTGCTTTATCTTATCTCTTAGTTTCTCAATTATGTCCATAGTTGTATTTACACCAACATCTGCTGTTATTAAAATTTCCTCTAAATCCTCAAGCAATTCTTCATCTATTTTTGTATATGATTTTAAAACCTCATCTATTCTATCAGTTATTCCTTGTTTTGCCTTTGTTAATCCTTGTTTTAATCTTTCAAACAAATTAACTTTCTTTTCTTCATATTTCTCTTCTTTATTTTCATAATCTTCATGTTCAGTTTCTTCATCATTATTATCATTGTTTAATGCTTCTATTTCACTACCTAGAGAATCATTATTTATTATCTCTTCTACATCTTGTTCATTAGTATCTATCTTATCTTCTATCTCTCTATCTTCTTCAGCACTTTCATCAACAACTTCTTCTTCAGTTTTTTCTGGAATATCTTCTACTTTATCTACAACTTCCTCCTCAAACCCTGAAAAAATTGTTTCTTCTACATTTTCTAAGTTGTCAGCACCAGTTTCTATTTCTTCTTCTGAGCCAACATCTTTTTTTTCTAATTCCTTATCCTTGTCTTTGCCAAAACCAAATAATTTTTTTAACACTATTCTTCCTCCTATGTCAATCTAAGTTATATAATATCAGTTATCTCTTGAGCTTCTTTTAGTTTTAAACTAATAACTTTTGAAATAGCTTTTTCTTGCATTGTAACCCCATATATATAATCAGCAGCTTCCATAGTTCCTCTCCTATGAGTTACTGATATAAATTGTGTCTCTTTAGATAAATCTTTTAAAAATTCTCCAAATCTGAATATATTTGCATCATCAAGTGGAGCCTCAATTTCATCTAATATGCAAAATGGTGTTGGTTTTGTAATTAATATTGCAAATAATATGCTTATTGCAGTTAGAGCTTTTTCTCCACCAGACAGTAGATTTAAATTCTTCATTTTTTTACCAGGTGGTTGAGCTGTTATTAATATATCACTTTCTAATAAATTTTCTTTATCTAAAATAGTTAATTCTCCACATCCACCACCAAAAAGTCTTTTGTACACATACTTAAAGTTTTTACTTATTTCTTCAAATTTAACCTCAAATTCAGATTTCATATTTTCTTCTAATGTATGTATAAGTTTTTCTATTTCCTCCATAGATTCTTCTAAATCTTGTTTTTGTTCACTATAAAAATCATATCTTTCTTTTATTTCTTCATATTCTTTGATAGAATCTATATTTATATTCCCAAGACTTCTTATTTCTCTCTTTAAATTTTCTAAGAATTTTCTATCTATCTCTAGATTTTCATCTTTGATTTCCAATGCTTGTACTAAAGTCATTTCATATTGTTCAAATAACTTATTTATATATGTGTCTTGACTAGTTTTTAATCTTTCTAATCTTCCACCAACCTTAAATAAACTTTCTTTAAGTTCTATATGTTGTCTATCTATAATTTTTAACTCTTTACCAATTTCATCAAAGTTATTTTTCAAGTCATCTTTAGCTATTTTTCTAGTTTCAAGATTTCTATTGCTGTCCCCTAATTGCTTAATTAAGTTTTCTTTTTCTTTTTCTTCAATAGATATAGAGTCTTGTAACTTAACTATTTCTTGTTCTTCATAATTTAATGATTCATCTAATTGTTTGGTTTTTTCTTCTAACTCGTAATTTTCACCAGATATTCTTTTTATATCTCTAACTATACTATTATAAGCTTCTGTTTTCTTTACTAAAGTTAGGTTTAATTCATCAAATTCAGATTTTTCTTTATCATACAAATCATTATATTTTTTTATTTCATCACTTAATATATCAATTTTTTCTTTATTTTGATTGTATGTATTTTCTAGTGCTTCCATCTCTTTTTTAACAATGTCACTTTTTTCGAGAGTATAATTCAAGTTAGAACCCAAATCACTTTTCTCATTATTTAATCTAGTAATGCTAGATTTTAAAGATTCAATCTCAGATTCGATATTTTCTATACTTGTACTCTTTATTATAATGCTTTTTTCTAAATCTTTTACTTCATTTTCAACTAAGTCAATTTCACTTTTTATATTTTTTATATTTTTATTTAGAGATTCTTTTGTAATTTCTAGACCTGAAATCTCAACCTTAACATCATTTATTTTTTCTGTATATTCGTTAATAAATCTTTTTCTTGATAATATATTTCCGTTAGTTTTTAAACTACCTCCTGTTAAAGAACCTCCTGGATTTAAGATTTCACCATCTAAAGTTACTATTTTAAATCTATGACCAGTTTCTTTTGCAAATTTTATCCCCTCATCTATATTATTTATAAATATCGTTCTTCCAAGTATATTTTCAATTATATTTCTATATTTTTCATCAAACGTAATTAAATCACTTGCTATTCCTATAAATTTAGTATTTGCTTTTAAATTTCCCAAACTTATTTTATTTGATTTAATTATATTTAATGGCAGAAATGTTACTCTTCCTAAATTATTCTTCTTTAAATAGTTTATTGCAGATTTAGCACTAAACTCATCATCAGTTATTATATTTTGCATATAAGCACCAAGTGCTGCTTCTACGGATTTCTCATATTTTTCAGGAACATTTATAATCTGTCCTAGCGCTCCATGAATACCTCTTAAATCCTTATTTTTTAATACTTCTTTTACACCTCTATTAAATCCCTCATAATGATTTTCCATATCTATATAAACATTTAACTTTGAGTTATATCCATTTAGATTGTATTTACTTTTCTGTATTTCATCTTCTACCTTATTGAGTTCATTAATAGAATATTGTAAATCAGCAGTTAATTTTTTATTTCTGTTATTCACATTGTTTAAATTTTCTTTTTTCATATTAAATTCTTTATTTATACTATCTAATTCAGAAGATTTTGTTTGGACATTTTGGTTTAACTCTGCTATTTCTGAGTTTATGTTTTCATCTCTGATATTCATATTTTCTTTATTTGCATTTAAAGCAGATAACTTATTACTAAATTCTTGCTTCTTATTTAATATATCTATTATATTTTCTTTAAATAATTCTATATCATTATTTAAAGATTCCAACTTCATCCTTTGATTTTCTTTACTAGATTCTAACTTTTTTATATTCTCTTGTAATATCGATAACTCTTCGCTATTTGAAGACTTATTACTTTCTAATTCTTTTATGTATACCTTATTTTCATTTAGCTTTTCTTTTATATTGTTTATTTCAGAATTTTTTCTATGAATTTCATTTGTAAAGTTTTTTATTCTTTCTTTAATTAAATTTATCTGTGACTCTTTTTTTGATATAACACCTTTAATTGAATTTATATAATCTACAGATTTTTCAATTACATCTTGTAGTACCTCTATCTCCTTATCAACATCTTCTTGTTTTTTCTCTACAACATTTTTTTGTTCTTCTTTTTCTTTAAGTTCTTTTTCAAGAACTTTACTATGCTCATCAACTTCACTCAGTTCTTTTTCTATTCCTTCAATTTCTCTTATAAAATTATTGACTTCTAATATTTTTAATTTTTCACTTATTTCTAAATACTTTTTTGCTTTTGTTTGTTGATTAAAAAGAGGTTTTAATTGATTTTCAATTTCTATATATATATCATCTATTCTTTCTAAATTTTCTTTTGTATTACTTAAATTTCTTTCTGCTTCCTGTTTTTTATATCTATATTTTGATATACCACAAGCTTCATCAAAAACTTTTCTTCTACTTAAAGGATTATTACTCAATATTTCATCTACTTTTCCTTGCTCTATGATTGAATAACCATCTTTTCCAATACCAGTATCTAAAAAGACTTCTTTTATATCCTTTAATCTGCAACTCTTATTATTTAGAAAAAATTCACTTTCTCCATTTCTATAAGCTCTTCTTCTTATAGTCACTTCTGTAAAGTCTAATTCTAATTGATTCTCAGAATTGTCAATAGTAAGAGCTACTTCACAGTAATTCATGGGTTTTTTTGTATCTGTACCTGCAAATATTACATCTTCAAGTTTGTCTCCTCTAAGACTTTTGATACTTTGTTCTCCTAATACCCATCTTACGGCATCAGATATGTTACTTTTTCCACTTCCATTTGGTCCTACTATCGCTGTTATTCCTTCTTTAAAAATAATATCTGTCTTTACTGGAAAGGATTTAAATCCCTTTAACTCTAGTCTCTTTAAATACAAATCGTTTCTCTCCCTTCATTGTTAAAACTAAAGGTTATAAATGTCATACAATTTTCTATGGATGTCTCTCATATTAGCAATAATTAAACTTTTCCCATCTAACACAATTTCTAATTGATTTATATCTAAATCTGATTCTTGTGTTTTTAAAATCACACCAAAATTTTCTTTCATATATTTAATATTTGTTTTTTTATTTCCTATTATTTTAGAAATATTCTTTTTATTAGACTTCACCAACACGTTATTTATATTTTTATTTTGTAAAATAAGAAATTCTAAATAATCTTTTATCATCTCAGCTTCTACTAATTCTCTAAAAGCAGGGTGATATGGACCCGCTAAGACAGCTTTTCCCATTTGTATATCATCAGTAGCTTGAAGCCCGACTCTTATTACATTTATATCATTAACATAAAATAATACAAGTACTTTTTTTACTATTCTTATACTCTCGTCAAGTGTAAATGGCTTATATTCGTTTTGCTCCATCAATTTTTCCAGACCAGTCTCTTTTACCACTAAAGTTGGATAAATTCTTACACAATCTGGTCTAAGCTCTACAAATTTTTTGGCTGTAAATATGCATTTTTCTTCTGTATCAGCTGGAAGCCCAACCATCATTTGTAAACCAAGTTTAATTCCACTATTTTTTATCAACTTTGAACTCTTATATACAATTTCTGACTGATGACCTCTAATACTATCTAACAATACTTTTTCATCTAAGGATTGTACTCCAAGCTCTATTATACTTGTCTTATATTCTTTTAACATTTCCAATATTTCTTCACTAATACAATCTGGCCTTGTGGACATTCTAATATCTTTTATAAAACCTTTTTCTACATATTCTTTGGCAACAGCTAATAAACTTTTTTGTATATCTACATCTATGGCAGTAAAACTTCCACCAAAAAATGCTATTTCTACATCAGCATCCTTATCTATAGTCTTTAGACATTCTTCAATTATATTTCTTGCATCTTCACTAGTAACATCAGTACTCACACCTGTTATTTTTTTTTGATTACAAAATATACAATCATGAGGACAACCTTTGTGAGGAACAAATATAGGTATAATTCTCTTTTTCATCTACAACATCCTTCTAATCTAAATATTTCTTTTTATATTTTTACATATTATATTTATTTTTCCCATAATTTTTTCTTTAAAGCTACTTTAGCAGCCAATTGTTCTGCTTCTTTTTTACTTTTACCTTCTCCTATCCCCAAAACACCTTCATTAATTCCCACTTCCATAACAAACCTTTTATTATGGTCTGGTCCTTTTTCTTCTATAAGCCTATACCAAATATTATTTTCTCCATTTCCTTGTAATACTTCTTGAAGATGTGTTTTATAGTCTCTAAATATATTTCCCTTTCTTGAATCGTAAATTATATTTTCCATATGGTGTAATATAAATTGTCTTGCACTTTCAAATCCTCCATCAAGATATATTGCTGCTATTACAGCCTCAAATGCATCTGCTAATATTGAAGTTCTATGTCTACCTCCAGTAGCTTCTTCACCTCTACCCAGTAACATATGAACCCCTAAATTTATATCATTTGCAACTTCACTTAATGAATCCTCACAAACTATATTTGCTCTAAGCTTAGTCAATTCCCCTTCGGGCAGATTAGATTCTTCATTAAATAAATAATCACTTATCACTATGCCTAAAACTGAATCTCCTAAAAATTCTAATCTTTCATTAAAATTATATCTCTTATTTTCATTAGAATATGAACTATGTGTAAGAGCTTCTAGTATATATTCTTTATTTTTAAATTTATAATTTATAACATCTTCAAATCTTTGTATATTATCTAGTAATTTTTTACTTATCTTCATTATTACATCCCTCCAAAATCCTATTCTATAAATTCTAGTGTACTATTTTTGTGCAACTATTGCAAAACCAAAATCTAAAATACTTGTCCTCATAAAAATAAAACTACCTATGAAACAAAATATCTCATAGGCATCATAGGCAGTTTTATTTCTTATGAATTTTTATTCTCTATCATCACAATTCGAACAACCACCACATGTACAATCATCATCATCATAATCATCTTCTGATGATAATATTACAGCCTTACAATCAGGACAAACAACATCTACGTCATCATCATATAATAAATCTTCGTCTATTTCTACTAATTCTCCACAATTTGGGCATTCCATTTCTATATAGCTGAAGTCCTCATCGTCATCATTTTCTTCATCTTCTTCGTAAAGGTCATCTTCCATGTCAGCAATATCTTCTTCTAAATCTGCTAAATCTTCGTCTATAGATTCAACAAAATCTTGAAGTTCTTCCTGTTCTTCATCCAATGTTACAATAGCTTCTGCAAATACTTCTAATGCATCAACTATTTTATGTATCATTTTCCCTTCTTTACTTTCAGTGCTTATTTCTAAACCTTCTGCTAAACCTTTTAAGTATGCAACTTCTTCATATAAATGTTTCATGTAACACCCCTCGCTTTCTTTTTAATATATAAACTAAAAGCTCATATATCTTATATTATTAAGACATATAAGCTTTTATATACATAAATTTTTATACTCTTGATAAATATTCACCTGTTCTAGTATCTATCTTTACTTTATCTCCAGTATTTATAAATAATGGAACTTGAACAACTGCACCAGTTTCAACTGTAGCTGCTTTAGTTACATTACTTGCTGTATCACCCTTTATTCCTGGCTCTGTATCTACAACTTCTAACTCTGCAAAGTTCGGAGCTTCCACTTGGAATGGTTGTCCTTGATAAAATCTTATTGTAGCAACTTCATTTTCTTTTAAGAATTTAATTGCATCTTCAACTTGATCATAGTTTAATGGTATTTGTTCAAAATTTTCTTGGTCCATAAAATAATATAACTCACCATCATTGTATAGATATTGCATTTGTCTTGTATCTATTACAGCTTTAGGGAATTTTTCACTTGGATTAAAACTTTCTTCTCTTATAGCTCCTGTTTTTAAATTTCTGTATTTAGTTCTAACGAAAGCAGCTCCTTTACCTGGCTTAACGTGTTGAAAATCAACTACTAAACATGGTTGTCCATCTTTTTCAAATGTAACACCTTTTCTAAAATCACCTGCTGATACCATTTTTTGTTCCTCCATATTAAAATAAATTTCTTATTTTTTAGTAAATTTTACATTACTATGCCTTTAAAATTATATCTCTTACTTGAATTCTGTCAAGTCAGGATTACAAATTTTTACTAATATCATAATATCATAAGTTATACAATATAAACAAGTATTTGGCAGATTACTTATCCTATATTTTTATTATTTACATCTATAATCACACTTTATACATTTTATATGTTGATATTATTTATCTCTACAACTATACTTTCCACTATTACTCATTACTTTTTATTTAAAAACAATGGATAAACATAATTTTTTAGATTTTTACAGAATAACTTTTATGAAAATTTAAAACATTTTTCTTCATTAATAATACTGTTACCTAAAAATTATACTGTTACTTAAAATTATACATTTTTAATAAAATTCCATATTTTTACTTTAAACTCAGTTTCATATCTTTGATTACGTTTTGATAATTTCAAGATTATATTAATATATTCTCCATTATTAGACATTGAGACATACATTTCATCTACATAATCACCAATTTCATATCCACCAGCTTGACTACTTTCACCATTTAAAGAATTTACAAACAACTTATTTCGTCTCTCATTTAATATAATTTCTTTGTTGCTTGTATATGCTTCATTATAAGTTGTATTTTCATCTATATATCTACATTTTATGGATGTCATTTTTTTTAAACCTTCATCATTAGAAGATAAGTTTATTATACCCTTAGAATTACCAATGATTCCTTCTATAGATTTTGTAATTTCAATACTTTGTTGTTGTAACTCCATTTTATCTTCTATTTTAACTTTTAAATTCATTGTAAGTATAAATATAGAATATAAAGTTATCACCAGTACTACAATTACAGTTAAAGATACTGCACTTTCTAAAAGTAAATATCCACATTTACGTTTCATATTTTCCCTCTTTCAAAAGTACTCTTCCACTTACAGGTGTTATTGTTATAGTTTTATTTAATCTACCATTATATATCTCTATTGTAGTTGCTCTTTGAGGTGAGCCATCAGATTTAAATTTTATAGTTTCAATACTTCTTGCGATTCTTACATTTCTAGGCAGTACTATGGATTTAACATCTTTGCCATCTTTTCTCAATACATATCCTTCTTGTTCCTTTTGTTTTATATAGTATATATATGTATTGTAGTTGCTAAACATATTAATTCGTCTAACATACCTTATATCTGAACAAAGTTGACGTGCAAATAAATTTATTTTATGATTTTCAAGATTATCTTTTGGAAAACATATTGTAGTTATCAATAGTATTATACTTATGGATACTACTAATTCTATTACAGTCACATTCCTTCTTTTTTCAAAGTTATACACCCCTATACTTATATATATATACTAAGTTTTTTTCATCAAAGTTCTTTTTTATATTTTCTATTATCTCTTGGTCGATTTCTTCTTCTCCATTAGTGTTTTGATTATCAAAATCTTTACTGTCAGTCTCAAATATAGTTGAAAGTTCTATTTGGTCAAACGATTTAGACTCATCAGATGTTTCAATAGAATCTTTATCACTATAATCAGCCTCTGTATAATCTTTAATATCAACTCCTACCCATGGATTTTTAATTTTCACGCTCACTTTTATTACTTTTAAAAAGTCTTTCTCTCTAGCTGTACTTGTTATGTCAAATTCAAAAAAATCTCCTTTGTCATATATAGTATTGTTTTCTATTTTTAAATGAACTTCTTCTAAATTACTATAAGATATATCTTTTATTTTTTTTATACAATCAATCATATTATTTCCTAAGAAATAGTCTCTAAATTCTTCTTCATTATTAGATATATTAATAGCTTCTTCCACACAGCAAAGAACATTACTTATTGATATTTCTATACCACTTAAAGAAACTTCCCTTAACTTAGCATCTTTATATTCTAATTCAAATAAGTTATCATTACTATAAATTAAACCTATACACATAATACATACAGTGCTTATAATAGAAAATATTATCAATGTTATTATTAATATAGAACCTTTATTATTTCGTAACATAACTCTTAAATCTTAATTGTTTTAAATCACTCTTAATTTCCATATTTATCTCATAACATTGATAATAGTTTAAAATTTGTTTCACTGTGCTATTTATCTCATAACCTTTTATGTAGTTTTTATTTATTTCATCCTCAGTCAATTGATATTCATTATTTTTTATTTTATATTTCTCATCTTCCAAGTATTTCTTTGCAATATTTAACATTTCTCTATTGGATACATTTTTACTAATAAAACTATAGCAGTTATATAAAGATGTAGATACCAAATACACAGCTACATATAATATGGCGATACTCATTATACATTCAATTGATATAAAACCACTCTTTTTCGTTTTCAATAATAAAAAACCTCTCATTAATATTTTTATTCTATAAATTAAATCTTAAGGATTTAGTTATAAATTCTTTTCATAAAGCTCTTTTATACAACTATTTTCATTACTATCTAACTTTATTCCAGTCCATATACAAAATGCACTTAGACCTTGATTTATTAACATATCAATTCCAAATATAACATCTAAATTGTATTTTCTCGCCCATTTTATAAGGCTTGTTTCATGAGGCTTGTATACTATATCACATACTAGTATTTTTTTGCTTGGAATCAATGATTCATCTATTGGACATAAGTTATTCCCCATACCTATTGGTGTAGTATTTATAAGTATATCAATTTTGCTTAAATCATTTTTATCAACTTCTTTAGTGCTATAGACTACATCTAATTTAAAACTGGATTTTATTATATTTGATATTTCCCTTGCTTTATCTATACTTCTATTTCTTATTTCTATAGATTTTACATTGTTAAATGCAAGTTCAATAGCAATACTTCTACACGAACCTCCACAACCTAATATCATGACCTTTTTGTCTTTTAGGTCAAACCCATTTTCAATTACAGCTTTTACAAATCCAACTCCATCAGTATTATATCCTTTTAATCTACCTCCTTCATTCTTAATCGTATTAACTGCTCCAACTAATTTTGCTTTGTAATCAATATAATCCAAGTATTTAATTATATTTACCTTATGAGGTATTGTCACATTACAACCCTCTACACCCATACTTTTTATGGACTCTACTGTTTTCCATAAGTCTTTTGGCTCTACATCAAAGCATACATAAACATTATTTTGTTTGTATTTTTCAAATAAGTAGTTATGCATGATTGGTGAGAAGCTTTGTTTCACTGGATGTCCTAAAAGACATATAAGCTTTGTTTCGCTATTTATAATCATATCTTTCTCCCTTTTATTTATTGACATCTAAAATTCAATTTATACCAAATAAACTAATAATTTATCCGTCTTATTTTTTATATATTCAACAAAAAATCAAACTTAAATTCTTCTTTTTAATGTTATATTACAGCCAAAAGTTTGTAAATATATGTTTTAAATTCTAACAGTATACATATTATTTTATTGAATAACAGTCAACTTGGATAAGTCTCCTTCATATAATTTAAAGTGACCGTTAAAAAGGGGGGTGACTTATTGGCAGCGCTTAAATCTTTTGAAAAACCCTTAACCCCTGAAGAAGAGATTGAGTATTTAACTAAATTTAAAATAGAAAATGATAAAAGTGCAAAAGATATATTGATTGAAAGAAACATGAGATTAGTAGCTTATATCGCAAAAAAATATAACAATTCGACAGAAGATCAAGATGATTTAATATCTATAGGTACAATAGGATTAATAAAAGCTATAGAAACTTATAATATAGATAAAGGAACTCGATTGGCAACATACGCTTCTAGATGTATTGAAAATGAAATTTTAATGAATATCAGATCTAACAAAAAAAACAAATCACAAGTATCTCTACAAGACCCTATCGGAACAGATAAAGAAGGTAATGAAATAAGTCTTTTGGATATACTTGGTACAGATGTCAACTATGTTCTTGACGAAGTTGAGTTAAAAGTTCAAGTTGGAAAACTATATGAACAACTTAACAAAATCCTTACTCCTAGAGAAAGAGAAATTGTCCAGTTAAGATACGGGTTAACTCCTTATGGGTATAAAACTCAAAGAGAAATAGCACAAAGACTTGATATCTCTAGATCATATGTGTCCAGAATCGAAAAAAAAGCTCTTAAAAAACTAGAAAAAGAGCTTGTTCAAGAAAATTAATATTATATTTTTAGAAGGATATATCGTATAACATTAGACAAAACAACTTGCCTAAAAATTAAAATTACGATATATCCTTAAATTTTATAATACATGACTTTATTTTATACTTTCACATATTTCTTTAAATATAGGTATTGCTGATTTACTTTCCTTTTGAGTTCCTTCTACTAGCACAGTTATTACATACTTAGGTCTTTTCTCTGGATAAAATCCAGTTATCCAACCATGATCTATTGGCTTTTTATTCAGACTACTTTGAGCTGTACCAGTTTTTACCCCACATCCTCCTTCTAAATCCTTTAGGACTTTAGCTGTTCCAACTTTAGAAACAGATTTCATAATTTCTTTTACTTGTGTGCATACATAAGGAGAAATAATTTCTTCTTTTTTTGAAGACTTATAGGTTTTTACTGTCTCCATATCATTATTTACAAGACTTTTATATAAATATAATGGTTCAAATGTTCCATTATTAGCTATTATCTGGGTCATTTGATTTATTTGGAGTGGTGTAAATTCTATATTTTCTTGACCTATAGCTAAATTACGTATTGATATATTTTTTGGAGCTTCTCTAATTCGTTCTTCATCAAGACCAATATCAACCTTTTCAAATAAATGTAATTTTTCAGCAGATTTTAATATCTTCTCTTTACCAACTTTCATTGCTATATCTAAAAATGCTGGATTACATGAATTAGAAAAAGTTTGCTGTAAGGATTGAAGACCATGTCCATCTAGTTTATTGCATCGCAATATTTCATTACTATTTCCAACTTTAGTTTTACCTTTGCAATTATAGGTATAATTCTCATCTACAACTCCATTTTCAAGCGCAGAAAATAGCACTACCATCTTAAACACAGAACCTGGCGGATATGTCGATTTTATGACTCTATTCTCAAATTCTCCATTTTTACTCTTTAAACTCTTTGCTATGTTATTTTGGTCAAAATTAGGTCTAGAACACATAGCAAGAATTTCACCTGTAGATACGTCTGAAATCACTGCTGCTGTTGGATTTTCTTCTTTATTTAGTATTTGCTCTAAATTTTTTTGAATATCATAATCAATAGTAGTTTTTAAATGTTTATCTTTATCTTTTTCATCAATTGTTTTTACACTTCCCTTTAAAATATTTAGAGATTTTTCGTTTCCCGCATCTCCTGCTTTAAAGGCACTTATATATTTTTCATTTGAGTTTCTAAGCACACTATCCATACTTTTTTCTATCCCCAATTGACCTGATTTATCATCATCTTTTATATAACCTATTGTATGTGATAATAAACCATCCTGTGAATATCGCATAGTCTTTTCTTCTAACATTATACCATTCTTCTCAAGTTGTTTTTTCATGCTATTATCAATATTTTCGGTCTGAATTTGTATTATAGGATGTGCCAATTGTTCTTGTATAATTTTATATATTTCCAAATCATCCATCTTCGTAGCCTTCTTAACAAGTTCCAGTATTTTATAGTTGTTATTTAATTTTTCTTTCTCAACAACTAAAATCTGAACTTTACTTGTATCTGTAAGTTTCTTATTATTTCTATCATAAATTATGCCTCGTCCACTATTTAACTCTACTTTCTCAACACTCTGCGATTCAACATTTTTTTTGTACTTATCACCTTTTAATACCTGTATATCAACTAGCCTATATATTAAACCACTATAAATTATTAAAATTATAGTAAATATATACCAGCTTCTCTTTCCCACTTTTTTAAAAAATGGAGTCTTCTTTTTTGACATGAAATCACCCCTTAGATAATTTCATTATTGACAATTTCTAAGGGGCTAATACTATTTTTATTAAATTTTTATTACTCTTCAACTTTTTCTTCTATAACTTTTCTAAGCATATAATCTTTCTCAACTTTTACAGATAGTTTTAACTTAACTATCTGTCTAGGGTGAGGAGCTGATTCTATAGGCTCTCCTTCTTTGTTGTACATTTCTTCTATTTTAGTAAACATAGTTTCTTTATAAGGTCCCATAACTTCTATTTCATCACCAACACACATTTTATTTCTCTGTTCAACTACAATAAGCCCATTTTCATCCTCTGTCTCTCTAACTATACCTATAAAATCATAGTTTCTAACATATGATGCTGATTGATAATTTTGGTCTTCTGTTGTTGGCTTATTCAAGTAAAAACCTGATGTGAAATGTCTATGGCTCCCTTTCTTCAACTCTTCCATCCACATAGGATTAAATTTCCAGTTTTCAGGGTCCTTATAAAATTCATCTATTGCCATTCTATATGCTCTTACAACTGTTGCTACGTAATATGATGTCTTCATTCTTCCTTCTATTTTTAAGCTTGTTATACCAGATTTAATTAATTCTGGTATGTATTCTATCATACACAAATCTTTTGAGTTAAAAAAGAATGTACCTCTTTCATCCTCATATATAGGGAAATATTCACCAGGTCTTTTTTCTTCAACTAAATGATATTGCCATCTGCAAGATTGAGCACAAGAACCTTTGTTTGCATCTCTTCCAGTCATATAATTACTTATCAAACATCTTCCTGAGTAAGAGATACACATAGCTCCATGCATAAAAGCTTCTATATCCATATCTAAAGGTGTTTTAGCTCTTATTTCAGATATTTCATCAAATGATAATTCTCTTGCCACTACAACTCTTTTTATTCCATGTTCATACCAAAAATTGGCACTAAGATAATTAGTTGTATTTGCTTGTGTACTTAAATGTATTTCCATATTTGGAATTACTTTTTTAATTACACTAAGAACACCTGGGTCAGCTATTATAACTGCATCTATTCCTATCTCTTCTAACTCCAATAAATAAGCTTCTAATTGTAGGAAATCTTCATTGTGAGGTATTATATTTACTGTTACAAAGACTTTCTTCCCTCTCTCATGTGCAAAAGCTACACCTTCTGCCATATCTTCTTTACTAAAGTTTTTTGCAGCAGACCTCATTCCAAAGATTTCTCCACCTATATAGACAGCGTCTGCTCCATATGTTATAGCTATTTTTAATCTCTCCAAATCACCTGCTGGAGCTAAAAGTTCAACTTTATTTAATTCCATCTACGTCACCTCTTTTACTTTCTTTATAACTTAATGCCACACCATCTCCGATTGGTATCAATGATGTACTCAAATAATCACAATTACATATATAATCTAAATAATTTCTCATTCTTTTTACTATGGTTTTCTTTCTTCTTACAACAAAATCATCATGTGCAACCATTCCTTTATATAAAATATTATCAGAAACTAATAGTCCACCATCTTTTAGCTTATCTATAACTAAATCAAAAAATAGCTTGTATTGACCTTTTGCTGCATCTATAAATATAAGGTCAAATTCACCTTGGATTTGACTCAATTTTTCTTCTGCATCTCCTTCTAGTATAGTTATATTATTTTCAAATCCAGCTAATTTTATATTTTCTTTTGCTTTTTCTATCATTTTTTCGCTTCTTTCAACAGTTATTATATCTGCACCTTTTCCTATGATTGTTGCAAAGAAAATAGAAGAATAACCAATTGCACATCCTACTTCTAAAACTCTTTTCGGCTTTTGAATCTTTAATAAAACTTTTAACAAGTCTGAAACTTCTTTGTGTATTATAGGAACACTATTTTCTTCAGCATAAATTTCCAAATCTTTTAAAAGTCCTTCTTTTTCTTTTAATGTTACTCTTATATAATCTTCAACCAAGTCATTAACTATATTACTCATAAAAAACACTCCCTAAAATAATAAACATCAAAATTTTGTCTTAATTTATTATTTTTTAAATTCATATTGCTCTGTATATTTACACTTTCTTTATTATAAATCTAAGAATAACAATTTTCAATAAAAAAGCCCAACATTATTCTTACCCTGTTAGACTTTTTATAATCATTGTTTATTTTGTGGTATTTTCATTATTTGTTGTTTTTGTATCTTTACCTTGTTTATCTCTCGCTTCCTTGTACTCTTTAACATATTTTAAATGGTCTTGATAGTTTGTACTATAGTTATTTCCTCCATCAATCTTTGCTACAAAATACAAGTAATCTGTTTTATCTGGGTAAAGTGCTGCCTCAATAGATTTTATACCAGGATTTGATATTGGTGTAGGAGGTAATCCTTTATTTTTGTAACTATTATATGGTGAATCAATTTTTAAATCATTATAAGTTACAATTTTCTTTCTTTCTTCAAATATATATTGTATTGTTGCATCTGATTGAAGAGGCATACCTACTTTAAGTCTATTGTAAAATACACTTGCAATTATTGGTCTATCTTTATCAAGTACAGCTTCTTTTTCAATTATTGAAGCCATCTCCATTACTTCTTGAAGAGTCATCTTTGATTCTTTTTGTTTCTTTTTAAATTTGTCTGTATATTTACTATCAAATACGTTTAACATTTCATTTAAAATATCTTCCTCTGATTGTTTCTTTGAATTAAAATAATATGTTTCTGGATACAAAAATCCCTCTAAAGAAGTTATTCCATCTTCTTTTAAGAATGTAAACTTGTCATAAAACTCTTGAGGTTTTTTTATTAGATTTTCAAAGGTAGTTTTATCTCCTAAGTTTTTATTTACTAATATTGATATAATTTCTTTAGATGTAGACCCTTCTGGAATAGTTACTTTTACACCATCATGATATATTTTTCCTGAAGCTAAAAGGCTTATTATATCATTATTTGAATACGATTGATTAAGTAAATATGTTCCTGATTTTATAGATGGTGCCTTATTACTTACTTTTACTATCAATTTAAACAATAATTCATTTTTTATTAATTTATTTTCATATAGTATGTCAGATATTTTTCCAACTGATGCTCCACTTGGAATGTCAATAATTACATCTTCTTTGTTATTTTTGTCATAAGGACCTATTTGCATAGACACAAATATACCTACCACAACAATTAAAATAACAACTATTAATGCTACTATTTTCAATCTATTTTTTTTAAAATTCATAATATAATCTACTCCTTATGTATATTTGTCCATTTTCTATTATAAAACTAAGCACTGTAATTTTCAATCATCTTGTCGAATAAACTTATTTATATTATAAAAAAATACTTTAAAATATATTTTTATTATTATATATTTAATACTTCTCAAACTTTTCAAAAAAATAAAAAACCTAACACTATTTTTAACATGTTAGGCTTTTTATAATCACTTTTTCTAAAATTTTCTAAAATTTTTTAATTTCATCTTTAGTTACAATACCATATACTAATTTATTTTTTTCTATTTCTTCATCTACAATAGAATATGAATTGACGAATCTATCCTTTGCTAATGTAAGTTTTTTCTCATCATCATAGTGCATATATGCTAAAACTTCACCCTTTTTTACATAATCTCCAACTTTTTTTTCTAAAATTATTCCTACTGATAAATCTAAAATATCATCTTTAGTTTCTCTACCAGCTCCAAGAATCATAGCTGATATGCCTATATCTTCTGCCTTAATCTTACTTATATACCCAGATTTATCTGATTTGATTGGATACTTATACTTTGATTCTTTAAATAGAGAATAATCATCAACTATATCTTTATTTCCACCTTGATTTTCTATGAACTCTTTAAGTTTATCTATAGCTCTACCAGATTTTATTGATTCTTGTATCTTTTCAATACCATCATCAAAGTTACATGCAACTTTTGCTAAAACCAGCATATATGCTCCTAAAACTTCACATAATTCAACAAGGTCTTTTGGTCCATTTCCTTTTAAGGTTTCAATTGCTTCTATAACCTCTAAAGAGTTCCCAACAGCAAAGCCTAGAGGTTCATCCATATCTGTCACAATTCCTATGGTATCTTTATTCATACCAACACCTATATCAACCATAGCTTTTGCCAATTCAAAAGACTCCTCTAAAGTCTTCATAAATGCCCCATTTCCAGTTTTCACATCTAATACGATTGCATCAGCTCCGGAAGCTAGCTTTTTAGACATTACACTAGATGCTATCAATGATATATTGTCTACAGTTGCTGTAACATCCCTAAGAGCATAGATTTTTTTATCTGCAATTGCTACCTTTGCACTTTGACCACAAACTGCTATTTTATGCTTGTTTACAGAATCAATAAATTTATTTATATCCATTTCTGTAGAAAAACCTGGTATAGCTTCCAATTTATCAATAGTTCCTCCAGTATGTCCAAGACCTCTTCCAGACATTTTTGCAACTGGTGCTCCACATGAAGCAACTAAAGGAATAAGAGCTATTGTAGTCTTATCTCCGACACCACCTGTACTGTGTTTATCTACTTTTATACCCTCGATATCTGAAAGCTCTATCATATCACCAGAGTGCATCATTGCCTCTGTAAGATATACAGTTTCTTGTCTATTCATCTTATTTAAATAAATAGACATTAATAGTGCAGAAGCTTGATAGTCAGGTATATCTCCTTTAGAATAGTTTTCTATAAAGTAATTTATCTCTTCTTTGCTAAGTTCTAAATTATCTCTCTTTTTTTTTATAATATCATACATTCTCATACTTGAAATCTCCATTCTAACCTGTAATAATGTAAATAAATTTATAAACATATTTATATATTATAATATTATAAAAAACTGTCTCTTATTAGAAATACTTTTCTATATCAAGACAGCTCCTTATTAATTATTTTCAAATTGTACATTATCTATTTTATAATAAATTTACTTAAATCCTCTATAAATTCTTAACTGTACTCTTAACTAAGTTCAAAAACTCTGATTTGACTTTTTGAGTAGTTTGTATAACTTCTTCATGACTTAATGGTTGATTTAAGATACCAGCAGCCATATTAGTTATACAAGATATACCAATAACATCAATATTAGAATGTGCTGCTACTATAACTTCTGGAACTGTTGACATTCCAACTGCATCAGCCCCCAATATTTGAGCCATTCTTACTTCTGCTGGTGTTTCATAATTGGGTCCACTAAAGAACATATATACACCTTCTTTTACATCTATATTGTATTCTTTAGCACACTCTTTAACTATATCTATATATTTACATGAATATGCATCTGACATATCTGGAAATCTATCTCCAAGTCTATCATCATTTTTTCCTACTAATGGATTACTACCACTAAAATTTATATGGTCTCTTATAATCATCAAATCCCCTGGTTTAAATTGCTTATTTACACCACCAGCAGCATTAGTTACTACAATAATTTCGACTCCAAGAGCTTTCATAACTCTAACTGGAAAAGTGGCTTCTTTTTGAGAATAACCTTCATAGTAATGAAATCTTCCTTGCATAGCAATTACTTCTTTTCCTGCAAGCTTTCCAATAACAAGTTGCCCAGCATGTCCTTCTACTGTTGAAACAGGGAAATTTGGAATTTCGCTATATTTAATTATGACAGAATCTTCTATATCATTTGCTAAATCACCAAGCCCAGAACCTAATATTAGACCAACTTTAGGCTTTATATTAATTTTAGAATTTATAAATTTACTACTTTGTTCTATCTTTTCAAACATTCCAATCCCTCCATTCATTCTATTAAGATAATTTTTATTAGCTTATATATTTATCTTCTATTTAATATTTAAAATAAATCTTTTTTAAAACTCGTTCCATGTTTAGGCAGTTTTACATCCAATATATCTGCAACAGTTGCTCCAATATCAGCAAAAGTATCTTTTATTCCTAAATTAAATCCTTTTTTAATCTTACTACCATAAATCATTACTGGAATATATTCTCTTGTATGGTCTGTACCTTTATATGTTGGGTCATTTCCATGGTCTGCATTAATTATAAGAATATCGTCTTCTCTCATATTGCTCATTATCTCAGGAAGTCTATTATCAAACTCTTCAAGTGCTTTCTTATATCCTTCTGGGTCTCTTCTATGACCATATTTTGAGTCAAAATCAACAAGGTTTGAATATATCAAGCCTTTATTATCTTGTTTCATATACTTTAAAGTTTCATCTACTCCATCCATATTACTTTTAGTATGAATAGCTTCTGTAATTCCTTTACCATTAAAAATATCTTCTATTTTTCCAACAGCTAATACTTCAAGACCTGATTCTTTTATATTATCAAGTACAGTTGGTTCAAATGGGTCCAGTGAATAATCTCTTCTATTTGAAGTTCTAACAAATTCACCTGTTTTTTTACCTATAAATGGTCTAGCAATTACTCTAGCCACTGCATTATCACCCATCATTATTTCTCTAGCTATTTTACACATACTATACAACTCTTCTAGTGGAATCACCTCTTCATTAGCTGCTATTTGAAATACACTATCAGCTGAAGTATATACTATTACATCTCCAGTTTTTATTTGATGTTCTCCATATTCATCAATTATCACAGTCCCTGAAGCTGGCTTATTTCCTACTACTTTTCTTCCAGTTTTTTTCTCAAACTCTTCTATAATTTCTTTTGAAAATCCATGTTCAAATGTTTTAAAAGGTTTATCAACTATTATCCCAGTCATTTCCCAGTGACCAGTAGTAGTATCTTTTCCTTGAGACATTTCCTTACATTTTCCAAAGCATCCTATTGGCTCTTTTTCATCTTCAAAAAAATCTACACCATCTATATTTCCTATACCTAATTTTCTCATATTAGGAATTTGTATTTCTGGATATTCTTTAAATATATTTCCAAGAGTACTTACATCCTTACTGTCTCCAAAATTTTCAGCATCAGGTAATGCTCCTATTCCAACACTATCAATTACAATCCAAATTACTCTGCTCATATAAATATGCTCCTTTTAAATTATAAAATTTGCTATAGAGTCTATTTAGCTTCTACTTTTTGTAACTCTATATCAATATCATTTCTAGGATGTTTTTCTTTTATTTCTCTTCTCACGTTTTTATCTATGTGGTTTAAATATACTTGTAAACTAGACAAATTAACATTTCCTAAGATTTTACTTACAACAGCAATGTTAGCACCTTCATTCAAAAGATGAATAGCAAATGAATGTCTAAGCATTGTAGGATTTATGTTTTTATCTATATTAGCTAAATTAGAATATTTTTTTATAACTTTCCAAAGACCTTGTCGTGTAAATCTTTGTCCTAATGAACTTACAAATAATGACTTTTCACCTTCTACAGCTATTTTAGGTCTTGCTTCTTTTAAATATTTCTCTAAATAAAGTTTTGTAATATCACAAAGAGGTATCACTCTTTGGCTTTTACAGCATGAACTACAATATATATAGTCAATATCCAAGTCAACATCGTCTACATTCATATCTACTAGCTCTGATACTTTTATACCTGTACCATATAATACTTCAAAAATAGCCTTGTCCCTAATTAATTTAGGTGTTGTTAACTTAGGAAAATTTAATAATCTTTCAATTTCTTCTTCTGTAAGTATATTTATATTTTCTTTTTTTACCTTAGGTTTTTTTATATCCTTTGCAGGATTATTTGTACATACATGATTTAAAAATAAATAATCATGAAAAGATTTTATAGATGATATCATCCTTGCTATTGTAGCTATTGATACATTATCTTTTTCCAACTTTATTAAATAACTTATAATATCATTTTCTACTATATCTACTAGTTTAATGCTTTTTTGATTTATATATTCCATATATTTTTTTATATCCATAAAGTATGATGCCACTGTGTTCTCTGATAATTTTTTTTTATCTTTTATGTAATCTATATATCCCTCTATAATATCCATTATAAACTCCTTTATTTAACTAGGAACTTAATAATACCAATACTTACAGTATTTAATATTAATTGCAACCCCAATGATAGTGCTATTATAATTATAATATTTAGTATGTACCTCTTAATTAAAAACTGCATATTTCTTCTATTTTTCTTTTTAAATTCATAAACCATCTCTTTAAAATAGCTTAAACTAATTAATGTTAATATGATTGCACATGGAATAATAATCAAATTTTTAAATAATATTATCAAAATCATTTTTGCACTCTTAAATTTTAATGCCAATATAAAACTATTTATTGTATATCCAATTGACATTCCCTTTAATACAAAAATTACTAATACTGCTGGAATTGTTACTACAAATAGACTTAATAGAGCTATCGAGCCCATAAAGATTGTATCTGACTTTAAATTTTGTAGAACGGTATCTTTTACATTTATATTCAGATTATAATACTCTACAGCAGGATTTATATTGTTTAATATATTATCATTAGAACCTGGTAATATTTTATTTATATAGGACCCAATAACAATAGACATCATAAACAACAATCCTATAATAATTATTTGTCTATTTAATTCTCTAAAATCATTTTTTCTATATGTTTTTCTCAATTTTATTCCCCCTTGTCCTTTATAAAATAATATGCTGTAGGACAAGGGGTTATTCATTTTTATAAATATTAATTTTTAAACATATCTTTTACTAATAATAATCCAATAGAAGTTTTTGCATCTTCAACATCATTTTTTAATACCATATTATAGGCTTCTTCAAGTTCAACTTCGTAAACATCTAAAAATTCATCTGCATCTAGATTATTTTCTCCTGGAGTAAGACCTGTTGCCAAATATACAAACATTATCTCATTAGAAAAACCTGCTGAAGTGAAAAATTTATGTATTAGCTTAATATTTTTTGCACTATAACCAGTTTCTTCTTTTAGCTCCCTCTCAGCACATTCTTTAGGACTTTCATTTTTTTCTAGCTTACCAGCTGGAATTTCAAAAATTGGTTTTTCTATAGGTTTTCTAAATTGCTTCACTAATACAACTTTATTATCATCTGTAATTGCAACTATTCCTACTGCACCACCAACTTCTACTAATTCCCTCTTTTGATATCCTTGTCCTGGAATTTCAACAGTATCGACCTTTAAAGTAATTACCTTACCTGTATAAACTCTATCACTACTAATAGTTTTTTCTTCTAATACCATCTTAAACCTCCATTAAGTAATATGCTGCTGTACTTGCAGCTTTGAAAAATGCCTCATCTTGCTCATAATTTCTTCCCATACTTTTTACTTTTAGATTAAAATAGTCTAAATCCTCTTTCGTTTTATTATTATCTATATAAATTATATTATGCTTTTTATCTAAACCACTAGCTTTAACTTGTTCTTTTATAAATTTTAATTTTTCATCATCATATATAGTTATTGGTATATCTATATTTACATTTACAATTTCTTCAAATACAGTCATACTGTGATGTGAAATACCTTGATGCCTTTCTCGTTTGTCAGCAAAACTAATTCTTGGAATTGCTATTGCTTGTCCTCCAAGCTTTATTACAGCATCAAGAATTGGACCTTGTTCAATTCCTGTAAATCCATATTTAGTACCTGTACCAGCAATTCCTGGTCCCATACTTACAAATACTACATCGGCTTTTAATATTTCTTTTGCTGTAATCAATGCAGTGTATATATTTATACACTCATAGTCTCCCCCAAATGCATTTCCTATAGTTATTGTACTATCTATTAATTTTTTTTCTTTTAAAGTATCTACATTTTTACTTAAATAAATTGGAAGAGATGCTCCATCAGTCATTATATATACTAGTTTCTTATTAGGGTTATTTCTTTTAAATGAAGCTACAAATGGAGTTAACATACTATGAAGAGTTCCTACTACAACAGGAAGGCCTTCTAACTCTGTAAAATCATCAAATTTATCATGATAAATGCTTTCTTGTTCCTCAACAGCGTCTACCTTTATTTGAAGTGGTGTATATCTAAGTTTCATTATATGACCACCTTCAATTAAACTAGATTCCAAATTGTTTAAATTAGTTATTACAAAATGGTATCCACCAGTTCCTAGACTTAGTTCTACTGCTGTTGTATTTAAAACTACTTCATCCCCTATATCTACTACTCCAGACAGTTTTGGATAATTGTATGCTCTTTGTATTTCTCCATTTATATTTACTCTTATATCATCCAACGTTTCAGTTTGACTTACAATTGACTCAACAATCCCCACTCTTTTGCTTATCATAATGCTACCTTCCCAACTTATCTATAAAATTTAATAATTTATTTTTTTCTATTATTTTAGTCAATGAGTATTTTTCGGTAAATATATGCATAATAACTACAAATATTAACCATCCCAGTCTGATATTAAATGGATATCCAAAAGAAATTAGAATTCCAATAGACATTCCAAGAACATTTGAACCAGTATCTCCCATCATTGCTCTTGCCTTTAAATCATAATTAAAGTATGCAAGTACATTTGGAACTATAAGCAGTGGAAGAACTTGAACAAATCCTGTCAATGTTAAAAATACAATCACCATTATAAATAAATATGCTTTTATTGCTCTTCCTGGTCTTAAATCTAAAAGATTCATTAAATTGGTTGATAAAGCTATTATTAATGTATTTACTATTATATCTATTATGTCTTTTGATATAGACACAGAAACTATAAGTCCTACAAATCCACCAAACAAGGCCTTAAAGCCTCCAGTTGTAAGACTTCCTTTAAATAAACTTTTAAAGTGACCTTTTAGACCACTTACATTTCTATTTCCAATAATATCGTCTAGTATTCCTGCAAAAAACATGGATATCATACCAAACATAAACATAAATATATATGCTAAATCTCTATATTCTGTAGTAAAAAATGCAAGTATTATTCCATTAATCACAAGCATAGGTAAAAATACAATTCCCATACTTACTGGTATCATATCTTTTTTGTAGTTTGGTCTAAGTATATTTCCATTTATCAATAAATTTTTAAATAGTGGTATTGCAGCATAGGTTCCAAATAATCCTGTTAATAATAAAATGGTATAAAGTATATAATCTTTCACTAAGATACTACCTCCATTCTTTCTTTTTTTGTCCTAAAACCTTTTTTATATGATAATACTGCTTGCCTCTATGAATAAATCCTTTTAAATTTCTGCCAGTTTCATTATGAGTCATGTTTACTAATACTTCTTTAATTTTAAAACCATACTTTAGTATATCAATCGTCATTCCAACTTCAACACCATATCCAAAAGGTATTTCATCAAATTTTTCTAAAACTTCTCTTTTAAATATTCTTTGACCTGACAGAGTTGCATCTAGTTCAACTCCTGTCATCTCAAAAACAGAATTTTTAGCTAAACCTTTTACAAATCCCAGACCTCCTTTTTTCTTTGCAGGAGGAAACTTTGCTATAGTAACATCAGCTTCACCATTTAATATTGGTACAATTAATTTTTCAATTTCTTTAGCCGAACTACCTAGATCTCCATCCAAAAATCCTATAATATTTGCGCTTTTCATTGATACTTTAAGCCCATAGTTTAAAGCATATCCTTTACCTCTGTTTTTATCTAACTTAAAAAATTTAATTTTTTCATTCTTTAATTCAGATACAACCTTAGCAGTATTATCTGTTGAACCATCATCTACAACTACTATTTCATTTATTTCTTTAATTCCAACTATACTTTCTAATGTATAGTTTATTCTACTTTCTTCATTATAAGCTGGTATTATTATACTTATATAAGAATCCATTTTTTCTCTCCTTAAAATTATTTCTATTTTATAGATGGCAACAATGAAGTTGCAGTATCTAATCTACCAAAATTACCAACTATATTACCTTGTTGTAAAAGCATAGCTAGAGATACACTTCCTACACCTTCATCAATATTATCTATAGTTGCAACTTTATTTTTAGAATATAATTCTACATAAGAAGTTTTAACTCCTGTATTTTGAACTTCTACTAAATATTTATTTTCTGATTTTATTTTTGAAACTACAAATTTTTCTATTTTGTCAAATTGTTTTGTATTATCTTTTGCATCATTTCCACCAGCTATTACAACAGATTCATATTTTAGATATGTGTCACCAATAGAGTTAAATTTTATTACATCTAGTTCTTGAAGATATGTCAAAATGTCACTTGCATCTTCCTTTTTCAAGGTATCAATTATATAATTAACTGCATCATTTGTATTTTTAATTTCTGTACCTAATTTACTTGAGATTTCTTTTAATTTTTCTGGATTTGTTATATTTTCTTTTAACACTATGTTAAATGCAACACTACCATTAGATTTGTTTATTATATCTTCTATATTTTTTGTATAATCATCATTTTCATTAGCTGATATTATTCCTATACTTTTTCCACTTAATGAACCAATTAAAACCTTGTCCACATTTTTATTTATAAAATTAATTGCTTCTTCATAATCTTTATTTACCTTTGCTAAATCTACATCAAGTTTATCATTTTTTTCTTTTAAAATATTAAATTTATCATCCAAGTCATTTATTATATTTGCTTGCTGCTCGCTTAATTGTTGATTATTATTTAAATTAAATCCTACTAACATGCCTATACCCAAAGCTATAAATATAGCCCCAATAGTGACTATATAATATTTCATATTAATATGCATATTTATCCTCCTAAAATTTACATCTGTAATAATACCTTAAATTTCAATTGCATTAACTGTATAAATTGTTGAACTCCTGGTGACAATGATGCAACTACCAACACAGGAAATAATGCTGTTGCTATTAACGCCCATATGTACTTTATCTTTAGCTTACTTCTATATAACAAGTTAACTCCTTTAGCATCTATAAGCTTAGAACCTATCTTTAGTCTAACTAAAAAAGTACTTGCCATTCCCTTTCTTCCTTTTTCAAGGAAATCAATCATATTTGAATGTGTACCCACTGCTACTATTAACTCTGCTTTATACTCATACGCAATAAGCATAGCTATATCTTCACTAGTTCCTGGTGCAGGAAATACAACTGCATCCAAACCTAGTTCTTGAACTCTCTTAAGACCTGGTGCTCTACCATCTGTATAAGCATGTACTACTATTTCACTAGCTTTTTTTAAAGCTTCATCGCTTACACTATCCATATCTCCCACAATTACATCTGGAGTATATCCAAACTCAATTAAAGCATCTGCGCCTCCATCAACACCAACTAGAACAGGTTTTACCTCTTCTATGTATGAAAGCATTGTACTTAAATCCTCTTTATAGTCCTGACCTCTTACAACTATTAATACATGCTTATTTGCATAATTAGTTTGTACTTTTGGAATTTCTACTTCACCAAGTATAAATCCTTTTTCTTTTTTAGCATAATCTATAGTATTGTCTATAAATCTATCTAATTCTACGGCTAAGTTTTCATAAGCAGCCTTTATTTGATACGAAACTTCATACTTATCTAAAACTTCACCTGCACCTAAAAATTCTCCTTCTCTATATATCTTTCCATCTATAACTTCTATAGTCTGTCCTTCTTTTAATTCTTCAAATAATTCTTCTCCAATATTATCAACTATTAAGATATTATTCTCAGTCAATATTCCTGGACCTTTATTAGGATATCTACCACTTATAGAAGGAGCCGCATTTATGACAAGTTTTATTTTGGCTTCTACCAAAGAGTTTGCAGCAACTTCATCTATGTCTATATGATTTATAACTGCTATTTCCCCACTTTCAACTCTTTTAGCAAGCTTTTTAGTTTTTCGATCTACTTTTATAGGGGCCTCGACTCTCATTTTTAAACCTCCACTATCATTATTAAAATCACATTATATTATAGCATTACTTAAGAATAAAATAAATGTTTTAAGTTGGTCTTACATCTTTAATCATTATAACACTATATTTTATGATTTTTTTATTTAATACTTTTTGTAATATACTTTAAAAATTAATGTTTCGACTTGTTAAAGTATATTTTTATATTAAAAAACAAATCAACATTAATCTACAACTGACAAAGGTACATAATATGGCCATATTATAATAAAATTATATTAAATAAATAATAAAGAAAAAATAAAGCTTTTATTATATATTAAAACAGCAAAACGGTATAACCCTATTGGTTATACCGTTTTGCTGTTTGTAATGCATATTTATTGCCAATACCTTCATTAAAAGGTCTTACTTTTTCTGTCTATTTATTTAACCATACTATGTTCTAATCTTAATTTATCAGCAATCATTGCTATAAATTCTGAATTAGTTGGTTTTCCTTTAGTATTGTGTACCGTATATCCAAATAATTGATTTATTGTGTCAACTTTGCCTCTACTCCATGCAACTTCTATGGCATGTCTTATTGCTCTCTCAACTCTACTTGGTGTTGTATTGAATTTTTTAGCTATACTTGGATATAACTCTTTTGTTACTGCACCTAAAAGTTCAACATTATCAATGACCATTTTTATAGCTTCTCTTAGATATAAATACCCTTTTATATGAGCTGGTACTCCTATTTCGTGTATTATATTTGTGATTTCTGTTTCTATATTACCTACATTTTTAACGAAATCACTTCTTGTCATTTGAGTTTCTTGAACTGGTCTAGGCTTTGGCTCTACTTGAGTAACTCTATTAGAAACTAGTTCTCTAATTCTGTTTATAAACACAACAAAATCAAACGGCTTTACTATGTAGTAATCTGCTCCTAGATTTATTGCGCTTTGAGTTATCTTATCTTGACCTACTGCTGATAGTACTATTATTTTTGGCATTTTAGGTATATCCATAGTATTTAATTTTTCAATTACACCTAATCCATCCAGATGTGGCATTATTACGTCTAATATTAATAAATCTGGTTGTGTCTTTTTTACTAAATCTAATGCTTCAATCCCATCTTTAGCTATGCCTAATATATCGATATCATCCTCATTAGACAAATACTCTTTTAATACCTGACAAAAATCCTTATTGTCGTCTGCTAAAACTATTTTGATTTTTTCCACTAAAAATCCCCCCATTAAAAAACATCTTCTTATTACAGAAAACTAAACTTTTTACACAAATTGTTCCTAATTATCTACTCTAAAGCATATTCGACACTTCAAAATTATATTCCTCCTAGATAAGTGATAAAATAATAAATTTTTTTAATGCCTCACCTACAATTTTATCATTTCATCTATAAAAATACCATATCCTTTTTTCGGATTATCTCTAAAAACATGAGTTATTGCACCAATAATTTTATTATTTTGTATTATTGGAGCCCCACTCATCCCTTGTACAATCCCCCCTGTGTATTCCAATAACTTATCATCTACAACTTTTATTACCATATCTCTATAATTTCCTTTATCATATACTATACTTTCTATTTTTATATCATAGCTTGTTATATTTTTGTTTTTGTCTTCAAAAAGAATTATTGCATCCCCTATTTTTACATCTTGAGGTCTTCCAACTTCGATTAATTGTAATTCTTTATTTGCTAAATTAAATTCTTTATTTTGTTTTTCTGTAATATTACCACTTATACCTAATTTTGAGTTATTCGAAAAATTTCCCATCAGATTACTATCATTAAAATCACCTTTTATTCTGCCTACTTTTTCATTACTAGCTTTTAATATTTTTAGTTTTTCTGGTTTATATATATACCCTTGCTTAATCTTTAATAGTTCATTAGTGTCCGAATCTTTTATAGCATGACCAATTGCTTTAAATTTTTCCATATTAGGGTCATAAAAAGTCATAGTTCCAATTCCAGATATCTTATCTCTCACCCATAATCCAAGTTTATAATTACCATTTTCTTTTTTAGTTTCTATTGTCTCTGTTTTATATTTATTTTTTCTTTCAAAAGTCACTTCTACTTTACTTTTTTTAGCTTCATTTAAAATCTTTGATACATCCTGACTATCTTTTATTTTTTTATTATCTATTTTTACTATATTGTCGCCAATCTGTATGCCTCCAATATAATCTACATCCTCTTCCTCATATCCTAAAACCAATACACCATCTGTATTTGCTTTCACTCCAATTATATTTCCAAGTGGATATACATATTTTTTATCATGATTCTTAATTGTAAAAGTTTCTATTGGGGTCTCCTTATTTGTATTACAATTTTTATTTTGAAAAATTATAACCATCATAAAAATCGATACAGCTCCTAATATTATCCAAATATTTTTGAAATTCTTATTTATTTTGTTCATATATTCATCTACTCCTATGCTGTATTATTATGTATTTATAATTCCTTTTTCGTAAAAATTTATTCATTTAAAAACCTCGTTGTATATCTTACTAAGTGCTTTTTATCCTATAATATGATAGTATTATATTGTGGTAAAAAGTTTGAAGGGCGGTAATATTTTGAAATTAAATGTAAGAATTGCAGATATAAATAATTGGCATGATTTAGTTAATTTGTCTGTAGATAAAAATCAATTAGATTATATAGAAAGCAATGCACTTTCTATTGCTGAGTCTAAGTTTATAACAGCTTGGATACCTGTTGGAATATATGATGACAATATACTGATAGGATTTGCTATGTACGGTCGCCTAGAAGATGACAGAGTTTGGCTTGATAGATTCATGATTGACTCAAAGTATCAAGGTAAAGGATATGGAAAAGCATCCTTAGATTTCCTTATAAATCATCTTAAAAATGAATATAATTGCAATGAGTTATACCTTAGTATATTCGATAACAACAAAATGGCTATTGGACTTTACAAAAGCTTTGGATTTGAGTTTAATGGAGAACTTGACTATGGTGGAGAAAAGGTCATGGTATTAAAATCTAATTGATATTAATAAAAATATATATCTATCAAGGAGGTGAAGTCATTATATAAATATATTTATATAATGATAAATAAAATGACTCAAAATGTAATTTTAAAATTTGTTGAAGCAAATGATTTAGAAAATCTTGAAAATGTAAAGATTTTATTCACTGAATACTCAAATTCATTGAATATAGATTTATGTTTCCAGGACTTTAATAATGAATTAAAAACACTTCCAGGAAAGTATAAAAAACCTTCAGGCTCATTAATACTAGCATTTGTTGATGAAAATTTAGCAGGTTGTGTTGCATTAAAAAAACTTGAAAATGATGTATGTGAATTAAAAAGGTTATATGTAAGAGATAAATTTAGAGGACTTAAAATAGGAAAAATATTATTAGAAGAAATCGTAAAAGAAGCCAAAAAGATTGGATATACATATATGAGACTAGATACTCTTCCAAGCATGAAAAGCGCTCAAGGTTTATACGAAAAAATTGGTTTTTATGATATAAATCCTTATACTTATAATCCAATTGAAGGGGCTAGATATATGGAGCTAAAATTATAAATAAAAAAATAGAGTATAAATAAAATTATAGATGTTTTATTTATACTCTATTTTATTGATTAAATTATTTTAAATATATTTATTTCTCTAAATCTTCCAAACCAACACTTATATCTTCAGTTATATCTTTTATATATTCTATTCCATTATTGTATGTAAGCTTTGCTTTAATATAAATTATATCATTAATATCCTTTTTAGGAAAATTAGCCTCATAATTTACTTGCTCTCTATCTATATTATCATCTTTACTACCATTTGATAATTTAGCAGACTTAGCTTTATATACAGTATCACCTTTACCTTCATTTACAATAATATCTACATTTTCTAACTTTATATCATCATAAACTTTATTTTTTGATTTTTCACTTTCATGATTAAATAAATTGCTGTTTTCCAATATTTCAATAAAGTATTCCTTATTGTCCCTTATTCCATAATTAAATACAGGTGGTTCAGGCATATAATCAGACTTAGTCAATTTTTGAACATCTGAACTTTCAGATATTGTACCACTTGTAACTACTTTATAATCATATTCACTACCTGTAGTTATTTTTATTTCACAAGTATATGATAATTCTCCATGCTTTGTCATCTCAATCTCATTCCATTTATCACTATCTGCTTTATACATAAAGATTACTTTTCCATCCTTGCCAAGTTTGCTCAATTGTGTATCTACATCAATTACACATTCGTCTTTTTCTAATTTTTTAACTTTTAAATCAATACTTTTTGTTATATAACTTTTTGACATTTCTTCATTAATTATATTGCTAATATCTGACTTAGTATTCATAATTTCTTGTGATAAATAATCTAATTTATCATTAGAAGTGTCAAGATTATTCTTGATACTATTAATAGTTAATAAAATATACCCTAATACTATAATAACTATGATTATAAAAATTAAGTACATAGTATTTTTTTTATTCATTTAATACCCCCCCACTACTACTTTAATACATAATATTATACTCAAAAACTTAAAATTTTTACAGTTACAAGTCTATACAAGATTTATTTAAATTATAATTTTTATTTATTTTTGATATCCAGATAAAATATTTTAAAATATTTTCATCATAAAAAATAGATGTAAAGTATCTAGATTAAATATTCTCTACATCTATTTAAAATAAGCTCTTTCACTAACACTTTTTAGCCATTTCAATAATTTCGCTTGCATGTTCTATAGTTTTTTCTGTTATATTATTACCTGCTATAAGTCTTGCAATTTCATTTTTTCTTTGAGATTGATTTAATTTCTTAACATTTGTAAATGTTCTATTATTTGAAGTATCTTTTTCTATACAATAATGGGTATCTGCATTTGCAGCAATTTGAGGTAAATGAGTTATACATATTATTTGTTTTTTCTTTGCTATATCACTCAATTTCTCACCAACAATTTGTGCAGCTATGCCACTTATCCCTGTATCTATTTCATCAAATACTAAAGTATCTATATCATCTATATCAGCTAATATAGTCTTAAATGCCAACATAAATCTAGACATTTCACCACCTGATGCAACTTTATATATAGGTTTGATATCTTCTCCTAAATTAAAAGATATCATAAATTCAATATCATCTATTCCATTTAAAGTAAATGAACTTTCTTCAAAATTGACTTTGAACATTACATTTTTCATATTTAGACTCTTTAATTCATCAAGAAGTACTTCCTCTAATTGAATTGCCACTTTATTTCTTGCTTTAGTCAGTTTGCTAGCTTTTACTTTTAGCTCTTCTTCTATTTTTATTAATTGATTTTTTAATTGTTCAACTCTTTCATCTCTATTTAATATCTCATCTAGTCTATCTTTTGTCTTTTCATAATATTCAAATATAGCTTCTATACTATCTCCATATTTTCTTCTTAAGTTATTAATCTCATCAATTCTAAGTTCAATCTGTTCTAATTCATAAGGTTCAAAATCTATATTATCTTTGTAATTTCTTATATCACTAGATATATCTTGTAGTTCATACATTATTCTTTCTATAGTTTCACTATATTCACTTAAAACACTGTCATATTTAGATATATCATTAAGCTCTTTAGATGCAATACCTATCAAGTCAATAACATTATATTCACCATTATGTAATTTACTGTAACTTAAGTTTAAATTATTATATATCTTTTCACTATTTCTATAGACATCTCTTTGTTTTAATAAATCTTCATATTCATTTTTATTTAAATTTGCAGCCTCAATTTCATTTATTTGAAACCTTAATAAATCTATTTCTCGTTGAATCTGCATATCATCTTTATTTTCTGTTAAAGAGTTCAAAGCTCTCTTTACTTCGCTGTATTTGTAATAAATTTTTCTATAATCATCTTTAAACTTATCTAGTTCATTTTCTCCAAATAAGTCTAAAAATTTTAAGTGTGTATCCTTATTGAATAAAGCTTGATTTTGATGTTGACCATGTATATCTATAAGTGTAGATGCAATTTCCTTTAGAAAAGATACTTTAACAGTCCTTCCATTTACTCTAGCAGTACTTTTCCCATCTGAATATATCAATCTAGTTATAACCAATAAATTATCATCTTCTATACTTATATCATTTTCATCTAATATCTTTTTTAGATACACGTTATCTGAGAAAAATATAGCTTCAACAAGTCCCTTATCTGTACCTTTTCTTAGAAAAGACCTGTCATATTTCTCACCTAGACAAAGTCCAAGCGCATCTATTATTATAGATTTTCCTGAACCAGTTTCTCCCGTAAGTATATTTAAGTTTTTATCAATACCCAGCCTTAGTTCTTCAACTAAGGCACAATTTTTCATATATAATTCGAGGATCAAGTCTAAGCCCCCTTTTATTCTATTTATCTAAATTATGAGAAGCCTCAACGACTTCCACTATTTTTTTGTCATACATATCACTATCAAATTCATATCCTTCATTTCCATTCTTTAAATGAATTAGATATTCTATATTTCCTTCTGGACCCTTAATTGGAGAAAAATCTAATCCTAAAATTTCAAATCCATTTTGTACTGAAAAATCAGAAATCATTTTTATAACTTCTATATGTGTAGATTTTTCTCTAACTACACCTTTTTTACCTACCTTTTCTCTTCCTGCTTCAAATTGAGGTTTTATCAAGGCTACAATTTCTCCATTATTAATAACTAATTCTTTTGCTTTTGGAAGTACTAGTTTCAATGATATAAAAGATACATCAATTGATGCAAAATCTGCAAATTGCTTTGTATCTTCTATTGTTACATTCCTTATGTTTGTTCTTTCCATACACACAACTCTATCATCTTGTCTCAATTTCCACGCAAGCTGACCATAACCAACATCTATGGAAAATACTTTTATAGCTCCATTTTTTAGCATACAGTCTGTAAAACCACCCGTAGATGCTCCTATATCCATACATACTTTTCCATCAATAGTTAAGTCGAAGTTCTTCATTGCTTTTTCAAGCTTTAATCCACCCCTACTAACATATGGTATTGGGTTTCCTTTTACTTCTATAGCACAATCCTCTTTTACTTCTGTACCTGCCTTATCACATCTTTGATTATCAACAAAAACTAATCCAGCCATTATTGCTTTTTTAGCTCTTTCTCTACTTTCAAAATGCCCTTGCTCTACTAACAATAAATCTATTCTTTTCTTCATAAAATTACCTTTCTGTTAAAAGCTACTTTAATATTGACTAAAGTAGCTTGAAGTAACACACTTGATATTTATTCTAAGTGACAAATTTTAAATTTTATATTAAATTTAATCCATATTATTTATATTAACTCTCTTATTTTATCAGCAATGCACTTTGGCGATAATCCTACAAAATTATATAGTTCATCTGCATTGCCATGTTTTATAAACTCTTCTGGTATTGCTATATTAAGTATATTTACTTTATATCCATTATCTATAATAAATTTACTTATTCTACTTCCAAATCCGCCAGTAATAACATTATCTTCTACTGTAACTACATTTTTATGATTCTTAAATAAAGTATGCAACATATCTTCATCCATAGGCTTTAAAAATCTAGCATTAACTATTGTTGGATTTATACCTTCTTCTAACAATATTTCTTTAGCTTCTAGAGCATGTTTCACCATATTCCCAATAGAAAGTATGACTGTATCTTGTCCATCATCTAATATCTCATATTTTCCTAACTTAATTTCTTTGTATTCTCCTTTATTTAGGTAATAGCTATTTCCTCTTGGATATCTAATTGCCAATGGAGAATCCAATTTTAATGATAAATCCATCATAAGTTCCATTTCTCTTGTATCTTTTGGAGCCATCACTATAATATTTGGAATAGAATTTAAGTAACTTAAATCAAACATACCATGATGAGTTTCACCATCATTTCCAACTAGACCAGCTCTATCTATAAGAAAAGTAACTGGTTTTTTTGTTATACATACATCATGAATAACTTGGTCATATGCTCTTTGTAAAAATGATGAATATACAGCAAAATAAGGCTTCATACCATTTTTTGCAAGACCTGCCGCAAACCCTGTTGCATGTTGTTCAGCTATACCAACATCATAATATCTTTTCGGGTAAGCACTTTCAAATAAGTTTAATCCTGTTCCAGATGGCATTGCAGCTGTTATAGCTACTATTTCTTCGTTTTTGCTAGCCATCTCAACCAATTTTTCACCAACACTAACCGACATAGACTTAACTTTAGAAGATGTTACGCCTGTCTTTATATCAAACTTTGATACTCCATGATATTTATCAGGTTGTTCCTCTGCAAATTTATATCCTTTTCCTTTTTTTGTAATAACATGTAAAAGCACAGGTCCTTTTTTATGTTTAGCTTTTCTAAGTGTTTCTATTAATTCTTTAGTATTATGACCATCTATAGGACCATAATATTTTATACCTAATGAATCAAAAAATGAACAATCTTGAGGAGAAAAACTATATATTAATTTGTCCTTAAATCTATGTGCAGTCTTAGATAAAATTTCACCTGTTGATGTAACATTTAAAATCTTATCAACTTCATCTGTCATTTTAACAACTGTTGAATTTCTTATAATACTTGATAGATATTTAGACATTCCACCAACATTTTTATCTATAGACATCTCATTATCATTAAGAATTACTATCATATTAGTATTTATATATCCCAATTGATTTAAAGCTTCAAGTGCCATACCTCCAGTTATAGAACCATCTCCAATTACAGATATAACACTATAGCTTTCTTTTTTTATATCTCTAGCACAGGCAATACCTGTTGCCACAGAAATAGATGTACTGCTATGTCCTGTGTCGAAAATATCATGAGGACTTTCACTCTCCTTTGGAAAACCACTTAGTCCGTTGAATTGTCTTAAAGATACAAAACAATCTTTTCTTCCAGTAACCATTTTGTGAACATAAGACTGATGTCCTACATCCCATACAAATTTATCTTTAGGGCTGTCAAACACTTTATGAAGTGCTAATGTTAACTCAACTACACCTAAGTTAGAAGCTAAGTGTCCTCCTGTCTTGGAAACAGATTTTACTAAAAACTTTCTTATATCCTTTGCAAGTAAATCCATTTCTTCTATGCTCATATTTTTTATATCTTTTGGAGAATTTACTTTATCTAAATATTTATACATATTATCCTCACCTTTTATTTTGTAAATTTTAAATTTACATCAATATTAAAGCTGTTACTATACCAAGTAAAGCTCCAAACCAAACCTCTAGTGGTGTGTGACCTATTAATTCTTTTAATTTCTTCTGCTCTATATGCTTTCCATGTTGAAGGTCTGCTACCATCTGATTCAATATAGTAGCTTGTTTCCCAACAGCACGTCTAACACCTGCTGCATCATACATTATAATCAGTGCAAGCACAGTAATTATAGCAAAATCAGTAGAATTAAACCCTTTTTCAATGCCTACCACTGTAGCTAAACTTGTAACAAAAGAACTATGAGAACTAGGCATACCTCCTGAAATGAGTATTCTTGAAAACTCAATTCTCTTTCCCTTCCCAGTAAATATCTTTATAAATTGTGCTAAGAAACAAGCAATAAGACTTATTCCCAAAGCCCCATTGTTAAAAATCTCCGAAAAAAAGTTCATTTTTCCCTCCTCGATTTTAGCTGTATATTTTAATATTCTCTATCTATTATATATTCAGCCAATCCCTTTAAAAAATCTACATTGTCAGATAATTTTTCTATACTCTTCTTTGCCTCATCTATTAAATTATGTGCAATTTCTTTAGATTTATCTAATCCTAAAAGAGATGGATATGTTGATTTATGATTCTCTATATCACTGCCAACTTTTTTCCCTAATTTTATTTCATCTCCCACTATATCTAGTATATCATCTACTATCTGGAATGATAATCCGATATTTTTTGCATATTTAGTTATTTCTTCCATTTGTTCTGAATTTGCTCCACCTATAGTTGCTCCTGCTCTCATACATCCAACCATCATTGCAGCAGTTTTATTCATATGTATATAATCTAATTTTTCTTTTTCAATTTGTTTATTTTCACTTTCTACATCTACCACTTGCCCACCTATCATTCCATATATTCCAGCACCTTTAGCAATTTCATTTATAGCTTTTAGATATTTTTCTGGATTTTCTTTATTTATTGAACCTGCAAGCATAACTTCAAAAGCATAGTTCAGTAAAGCATCTCCTGCTAAAATTCCCATTGCCTCTCCATATACTTTATGGTTTGTTGGTCTTCCTCTTCTTAAATCATCATTGTCAAGAGCTGGTAAGTCATCATGTATAAGTGAGTATGTATGTATCATTTCAATTGCAATAGCAAAAGGTATAGCTTCTTCTTCATTTCCTCCAACTACCTTACAGGCTTCTAGTGTAAGTATTGGTCTTAATCTCTTACCTCCAGCGCTCAAGCTGTAGTTCATAGCCTCAATAACAGTTTTTTGATAACCTTCTTCTTTTGGCATATATTCTTTAAGTATATCTTCTATAAAACTTGCTTTTTCTTTTAAATGTTGTTTAAATTCCACTTTTATTCCTCCTCTATTCTAAAATCCTCTTCTATTCCTAATTGATTAAATTTACTTATTTTTAATTTTGCATCATCCAAAAGCTTATTACAATGTTTATAAAGACTAATTCCTTCTTCATATAAGCTTAAAGATTCATCTAAGCTAGCATTTTTAGATTCTAACTCATTTAAAATGCTCTCCAATCTTTTGTAAGCTTCTTCATAGGTTAAGTTCATATTATACCTCTTTATTTTCAATTTTATCTATTATACATTCTAAATTTCCATCTTTTAATACTATATCTATGTTATCTTCAGTTTTCAATCTTTTTATACTATTTATTACTTTTCCGTTTTTTTGAACTATACTATAACCTCTGTCCATAGTGGCTAATGGACTTAGGTTATGAAGTAATGCTCCAACCTTTATTAATTTTTCATCTTCTAATTTTAAATTATTTTCTATTCCAAAAATTATTTTATCATATATTTTATCCAATTGTATAACTTTATCTTTTATTATGTAAGAATCTAAATAGTTATTTATTTTATTAAACACTGATTCTAACTTGTATTGGTCTAATTCAACTTGATTTATAAGAGACTTGTTAAGTCTGCTTTTTATATTCCCAAGTTTATATTTTATGTCATCTAATGATGGAGTTGCAATCTCAGCTGCTGCTGATGGTGTGGGTGCTCTCATATCAGACACAAAATCACAAATAGTAAAATCAGTTTCATGACCAACTGCTGATATTATTGGAATTTGAGAGTTAAAAACCTCTCTTGCTACCATTTCATCATTAAAAGACCAAAGTTCTTCTATTGAACCCCCACCTCTACCAACTATAATTGTATCCACATTCTTCATATGATTAAAAAATCTAATTGCTTCACATATTTCTTCTGCTGACCTATCTCCTTGAACAGTTACTGGATAAAGCTTTATATTGACCTTTGGATATCTTCTTTTTATTACATTTATTATATCTCTTATAACAGCTCCTGTTGGAGATGTTATAACTCCAATTGAATTTGGCATTCTAGGGATAGGTATTTTGTATTTGGAATCAAACAAACCTTCTTTATTAAGTTTTTCTTTTAATTTGTTAAATTCTATGTGTAAATTCCCAATTCCCTCTATTTCAATTTCATTAATATATAATTGATATGCACCATCTCTTTCATAAACTGATATATATCCACTAGCTACAACCTTTACTCCATTGTCTAATTTTAGATTACGATTAAAATTACTTTTAAAAATTACACAGTTTAGCTTTGAAGTTTCATCCTTTAACGATAAATAAACATTTCCACTGCTATGTATTTTAAAATTAGAAATTTCTCCCTTAACTTTAAGATTAGAAAGTATTGGGTCATTTATTAAAATTCTTTTAATATATGAATTTGCTTCACTTATATCTAAAGCTCTTAGTTTCATATTTTTTCTCCTAAAAAGTTATTCAATCCTATTATAGCACACCCAACAGCATTATCAGTTGAATATTGTGGCTCTGTAAAATGAGCTTTTATACAATTTTTACTTAGTTTTAAACTTAATTCTTTGAGGATATACTTACTTGCAGAAACTCCTCCTGCAAAAACTACTTCTTCTACATTGTAAGCTTCACATAAATATATTAAAGATTTAAACATGTTTCTAACTACTGAATCCAGTACTAATTTAGATATATATTCTTTTTTATTTTTACTAATATTATCTCTATTGTCATCTATAATTTTATTCACCTGATTTTCTAATCCAGATAAATTCATATATCCCTTTCTTACAGAAGTTTTTAGACCACTTTCTATTTTAAGATTACAATTTAAAGCATTTTCATCTAGATATTTTCCTGAAGGAAATTTATATCCTAGCTTGACACCTATTCTATCTATAAGTTGCCCAAAGCTAATATCTTTACTTCCTCCAATTATATCTATATTATATCCAAAATTATTGTATAACTTACTTTTATCATCTTTTTTAGTATTTATTTTAGCTATTGCATCTAAGTTTTTTTTATTGCTTATTTTAGTTATTACATCTAAATCTTTGTTATTTGCATCATAATTATTATCATGCTTAGTTATTAAAAGTATCTCTGTAGTGCCACCTGACATATGAACAGAAATAAATTTGTTATTATTTTTTAATTTACTATTTAATAAACTAGCCTCAATATGATTTTCCTGATGAGTCGTTTCATAAAATTTACATCCATGTATACTTGATAATAACTTTCCAAAATTGTACCCAACATTAAATACAGGCATGTATGAATTTTCAACTGGTCTAGGCTTAATAGATGAACAAACTCCCTCTATGACAAATTTGTCCCCAAATGATTTTATCCTATCACTAAGTAATCCTAAATTATTTATGTGTTGAAACACAGCTTCACTTTGTCTCAATCCTTTTGAATTTTCCTTTACTTCTAGCATTATTTTTTCATTAAAAATAACTTTTTTATCTAAAGAGATAGCTGCTATAGAAGTAGTATAGCAGCTAGTATCAATTCCAATTATTATATTATTGTCCAATTTCATCAACAACACTTCCTAATATTCCATTTATAAATTTAGGAGATTTATCATCACAATATATCTTTGCAAGCTCCACAGCTTCATTTATTGATACTTTATTAGGAGTGTCTAAATAAACTATTTCACACACGGATAATCTAAGTATAGACACATCTACCTTTGGCATTCTATCTACTGTCCAATTTTTAGCATGCTTATTTATTAATTCATCTATCTCATCATGATTCTCTCTTAGTGCTTTACATACTGTATTTATATATTCTCTATCTACTATATCTTCAAGTTTAGTATCTTCTAATTTTAATTTTGCATTATTTGAGTACTTAAGTGTAAGTTCTTCATATCTATTTATAATATGTTCTGAATTATCTTTTAAGAAAGAATCCACTTTATCGTCTAAACCTTCAAACTCCTCTTTATTAATATTTATTTGGTATATAAGTTTCATTATATATTCCCTTGTTGTACTTTTTTGTGCCCTATCTTTTTTCATCAATTAAAATTCTCCTTTAAGTTTAATTATCTATATAAAATCAAATGCCAACAAAAAACCCTCTGACTTTTCAGAGGGCTAATATTAATTTTTCTTAGTTGCTTTTACTTCTTCTTTATCAGCTTTATCTTTCTTAAAGCTGATTCCTTGAATGTGTATATTTACTTGAGAAACCTTCAGTCCTGTCATTGTCTCAACAGTATTTTTTACATTTTCTTGAACTTTAAAAGCTGTATCTGGTATTGACATGCCATATTTTATCATAACCATTACGTCTAAATTAACATCCTCTTCTTCTATTTGTATCTTTACTCCATTATTTTTTAACAACTTATCTGTTAATGTTGCTGTAGTTTCTATGCCCTCAACTTCTAATGCTGCTAAACCAGCTATTGTAGCTATTACATCATTAGATATTTTTACTTGTCCAAATTTATTATCTTCCATATTAAAACTTACCTCCTGATTTTAAGGAACTATTTTTATAAGTATAATAATACCAAATACAACTCTACTTTGCAAGAAAATAACCTCAGTTAATTCTGAGGTTTATATTTTACTTAGTATTATTATTTGTAAGTTTAATATTTTCATACTTTACATTAGCCTGTTCTGCAACCAAATCAAATATTTTTGCTGCATCTTTTTTATCTAATTTAGCTTCATTTACAACAACATTGACTTTGCTATCACTTATATAAACTAATGCTTCTTCATATCCCTTTGTACTCAAAAGATTTTCTATTTGAAGCTCTTTTTCTTGAGTTTTAACTATATTTAATTTCATATTAGAAGCTTCTTTTCTAGATTCCTCTGTTGTAGATGGATTATTTATCATTTCATTTAAATCCTGAACTAATTCATTTCTTTGTTTTTCTCTATTCATTTTCATATCTAAAATATAAGATGCTTTTTTCATATTCTTTTCAGATGATAATTGAGCTTTTATTTCTTTACTTGTTTCAGTTACTTTTTCCTTAACCTTACTAGCCTTACTATCAACTATATCAATGTCAGCACTCTCTTTGCTATTTTGTTTATCTGTAGCATCTGAGTCTTCTTTATTGCTACTATCACTATCATCAGTAGTATTCTTCTGTAATTGAGCTTCTTCATATGCTTTAAATTCTTTTGATGTTTCTAGTAAAGATTTCTTACTAAGTTGATAATTTACTGTTCCTACTATTACTAACATTGCAGTTAAAGTTATTATTACAAATCCTCTTCCCTTATAATTAAACTTCATTCATTTATCCCCCCGGTTATATGTATTTATTTAGAATATATTTCTACTTGATGACCTGCTACTTGTAATGATGTTTGAACTGCACTATAAAGTGTTTCTTTGACATTTGGATTACTAGCTCCACTTGCTACTACTATCACTCCTTTTATCTTTGGCTCTGTAGTTTTTATAACTACAGGGTCACTTGAATTTGAAGTTATCATTGTTTTATTTTCACTTGAAGTTGTAACTGTTCTTTCTCCACCTTGTGCATCTTTCTCCTCTGTTGTTTCTGTTGTTTGGTTTGAGTTAAAAGCAGGTTGTATTTCTTCACTTGACTCAAATGTAATCATTACATCAACATCTCCTGCTCCATCAATTTTAGATAGTATTGTTGTTAATTTTGATTCTAAATCGTCTTTTTCATGTTCCTTAGCAACTTGTTTTTCAGTCTTTTTGTCAGCATCTGTTTTTCCAACTTTTTCATCAGTTTTGCTACTTGGAAAACAAGATAATAGTACTAATGATACCACACATATTCCAGCTATAGTTATTAGTGAATATACCTTTCTCTTATCTTTGTCGTTTAAGTTTTTAAACATTCTTCCAACTCCTATTTATCAATTTGTATAGTTTCTATAGAAACATCAAGCACTTTTATTAGGTCATTTTTTAGTTTGTCTTCATTTAGATTCAGTCCATACTCTGTACCTTTTTTAAAAACTTGTTTAGAATTTTCTTTGTCATTAGAGTTTATGCTATCTTCATCTCCTTTAGTACTATTATTTTCATTTTCTTCATCACTATTGCTCTTTGACATATTATTTTTTTCTTTTATTTTTATATTATTTATATTTGCACCATTAAGCTCTATATCTTCTAAATCATAACCATATTCATCAAGCTTTAGCTTAAGCACTTCTTTCAAACCATCTTCATATCCCTTAGATAAGCTAGTATTTCCAGTCTCTTCTGCTAAAGCATTTGTACTATCTACATATTCCTTATTGTAATTTCCCATAGATTTTAAAATTCTATCTTCTAAGCTCATGTCTTTTGAAAAAAATCCTACCACTGGAGTTATTACAATAAATACGAATATAAAATTTAACACCAAGTTCACATACGGCTTTATCTTGGAACTAGGTAAAATCATATCAACTATATTTACTATAAATGCTCCTATTAAAATACTAACTATCCATGCCTTTATGCCCTCTAACATAGCATCCTCCTCTCTAAAATATTTAGATTAAAAGTAATTACTCTTTATTAATCTATACATTACCCTTGACTTACAACACTTATCGAGGTCAAAATAGCTACAGTCACAAAGAACATTATTGTTATAGCAATTACTGATGCTAACATTATTATCATTAGATTTGCAACTTCATTTAAAAAATTTGATATTCCATCTTCTCCCACAGGCTCTACAATTATTGCTGCCAATTTATATACCACTATGACGGATAAAATCTTTATCACTGGAAGCAAGCAAATCCCAATGAGTAAGATAAGCCCTATTCCACCAAATATATTTTTTATAAGTTGAGATGAAGATAGTAAAATATCCACAGAATCTGATACAAATCCACCAACAACTGGTATAAAGTTACCTATAGCAAACTTCGCAGTTTTTACACTGAATTTATCAAAACTAGTTACATATAAGCCTTGTATAGATACAAGTCCTAAATATACGGTAAACATAGCCCCAATAGAAACATAATTTATTTGTTTGACAAAAGAAAAAAATCTTTTTAGCCTTATGTTTTTTGATAAATTGTTTATTATTAGAATTCCAAATGCAACAGTTACTGATACAAATAAAAATTTCTTGAAAAATACATTTATAAATGTCACTCCTCCTATAAAAATAGGATTTAAAGTAGTAGATGTTATTGGAAATCCAATTAAAAGTAAAAATGTTATTAGTATTGGCATTATAACTTGCATAAGACCTACAGTATGGTCTATTGCATCATAACAAATTTGTAGTACATCTTTAAATCCAATTAAAGTGAGCGATACCATTGTAATAAATATTATATACGTTGCTATTTGACTAACTGCACCTGATGAAAAAGAATTCTCTAAACTTTTTAAAATAGATGACAGTAAAGCTAATACTAAAATTACTGCTACTACCTTTAAACTTGCTTTAAACTCATCAAACATCAATATCTTCAGTCCATCTTTATTAAATAAATCTAAAATATTTTTTTCTCCACTAATTAGGTCTTTTACAAACGATTTTAAATTAACATCATTAATAACTATTTCTTTATTTATATAATCTTGAATTTCATTTATATCTAACTTGTCTAACTGACCATCAATATATTTATCTATGCTACTCTTAGCTTCACCATATTCTTTATCTTCGCTACTTGGAACCTCATTAGCAAATATTATAATGGCAAAGATATTTACAAAAAAGAAAGTCAATACAAATCCCATAATCATTGGTAAAAATCTTTTTTTCATAAGCAACCATGCCTCTCTTCACTCTATAAACCTCAATACAACAAAATATCCTTTAAATAACAACTAATATATCTATAGCTATCTACCTTAATATAAATAACTATGGAATTATATTCACCACCATTTCTACAATGGATAAAAGTATAGGGAAAGACATTGACATAACTATTATTTTTCCTCCAAACTCTAGTTTTGAAGCAATGTTTCCTTCCCCACAATCTTTACAAAGTTGTATTGCAAATTCCATTAAATATGCTATTCCTATTAATTTTATTATTAAAGATATATACATAGTTGGAATATTAGCTTTATTAGCTAAATCTTGTATACTATCTATTATAAAATTTAGCTTAAACATAACTGATAATAATATTGTTACTCCAGTTATTATTGCTATGAAATTTGCTATTTCTGGTCTATCTTTTTTTATTACTAAACAGAGTGTAGTTGAAATGATTGCAATTCCTATTAATTGCATTATTTCCAAATTACTCCCTCCTCTTTAGTAAAGTTGAAACATTGTTCTTACAGTATTGAATAAATCACTTATTTCTGTTATTACCATCCCCAACACGATTATTACACCTGCCAAAGTAGTAAGCCCTGCCCAATCTTTTCTGTCTGTTTTTTCCAATATCATATTTAATACTGATATTAGAATACCTACACCTGCAACCTTTAATATCAATGATATCTCCATAATAAACCTCCCCATATTAAATCAATATAATACATATACCTATGCCTATAAAGGTTACTAATTTTTTATATAGCAACCCTTTTTTACTTATGTCTTCTTTTGTTTCATAGGTTTGTTTTTTCAGATTTTCTATAGATAAATCTATCATTCTTTGTTGGGACTCTACATCACTTTTTCCCAATGTAAGAATTAGATTTTTTAATTCCTCAATTTCTTTACTTCCAAGATAAGTTTCTTTAACTAAAATTTCAGTATTCTCTGATATTATTTTTTCTAAAGTTTTGCTTTGTTCATTGTGAAGTTCTTCTGAAATTTGATAGAAAAAACTCCAAAAACAAAAGTCTTTATTGCATCCTATCCTTCTAAAAATTTCTTCTAATGTATAAAGCCCAAAAGATAAATCCATCCTTAATATTTCTAAAACTCTTATTAAATCATTTAGTTGTTTGTGTCTTCGTGTATAGGTTTTGTATATATGTTCACCTATCAAATAACTACTTCCTATTAAGAGTGCTATAATAATTATCTTAATTTGCAAAGTACCATCTCTTTTCTTCTAAATCATAAATTTTTTCAATTGTCCCTGCACCTTTCTTAGCAGAAAGAATTATAACTTTTTTAAACAATTCTTTGTCTAAGAGTCTGTTTAACTCTTTTCTATTTTGTATATCTTCCATTGAATCTCCATGTACAGTAGTTATTAATCCAATACCTCCATTTAATGCTGTATATAATGCCTTTATTTCTTTCTCACTTCCAATTTCATCTGTCACAATAACATTTGGCGACATTGACCTTAAAAGCATTGTAATACCCAAATCTTTTGGGCAAGTTTCTATTATATCAGTCCTTATTCCAACATCCATCTGTGGAGCACCTAAGTAAGCTCCTGCTATCTCATTACGTTCATCTACTAGTGCTACCTTCAATCCTTTAAATCCATATTCTTCATTACCATTACTTAAATTTCTTACTATATCTCTAATTAAAGTTGTCTTTCCACATAGAGGTGGCGATATTATCAAAGTATTATTAATTTGATTTTTACCTTTTATGATATGACTTAAAATCTTATTTGAACATCCTATGACTTCTCTTGATACTCTTATATTTAAAGATGATATGTGTTTTATATTTTTGACTTGTCCATCTTCTACTATTACTTTTCCAACTAACCCTACTCTATGGCCTCCTCTCAAAGTTATAAACCCTTTTTTTATATCATCCATAAATGAATGTATTGAGTATTTACATATTATTTGAAAAGTTTGCTCTATATCTTCCCTTGTCACTATATATGAATTGTGCTGATTTAAATCAAGTTCCATAGTTTTTTGATTATAAAAATAATCTTTAGAGTTTGCATTTAGTATCAATGGTTTTTGTGAACGTAATCTAATTTCTTCTATGTTTAGATTATTGTCTGAGATTTTTTCTACCTTCTCTCTTATGTTTGTAGAAAGAGAGTTTATTATTTCATCTGAAAGTTTATTCATTTCTTGTCCTCCTCCTTTGTTTATATAATTCTATTTATAAAGGACAAGGAATATTACCAAAACCTATATAATTTTTTTAATAATATTTATCTATAAAAAAATGAACCCTATTGTTTAGGATTCACTTAATAAGTAAATTATTATAAAAATAAAAACTAAGACCACTCTCAAGAATAGAGTTATCTTAGTTTTTTATTATCTACATTTCTTTTATTAGCCCTTTTTTATAGGCCATTAAAAGCAATTTTAAGTCTTCTATTTCTTCTTGTATTTTTACACCCTCATCAGTATCTCTAACCATTTTTCTCTTTGCCTTATGCTCTACTACAACAGTTGTCGATAAGATATCGCTTTCATTTGCAATAGCCTCTTCAGCAGAATTAAATGGTTCATGTGATACTAGTTGTAAAGTTCTAGAATTATATATCAAAGTGTATCCAGCTATACCAGTAGTTTTTTGATAGGCTCTAGAAAAACCACCATCTATAACAAGAATTTTTCCATTAGCTTTTATTGGACTCTCTCCATTTTTACTTTCTACAGGAACATGCCCATTTATTATATGCGATTCATCAAGTTCTAAATCAAATTCTTCAAATATTCTTTCACAAGCAACGTCACTTTCTCTAAGCTTAAAATATGGATTCTTATTTTCTTTATGAGTCTCTTTTTCTGCTATAAAATATCTTTCAAATGTAGTCATATCGTCTTTTCCAAATAATGATGAACATTTTCCAGTCCACAAATACCACATAATATCCATACCATATAATTTTTCTTCTGCTTTATCTTTAAAGAAAAAACCTTCTCTTGCTAGAGATTCCATCTTATCCATAAGGATTTTACCTTTATACTCTTTTCCCATTATATTCATAGACATAAAGCTTCCATCTTCATTCAATGGGACACATCCATGAATTAATAAATTTGAGTTTGCCTTTAAATATATACTTCCTTTAGAAAATAAAAATGAAACATGCTTTTGTAATTTTTCGCTACCTCTAAATGAAGACACTAATTTTTCAATAACATTTTTTTCTTCAATACTCAATTTATATGGGTCTTTTTTGTCTATTGTAGGCAAATAAGTATCTTTTAGTTTATATGTTTTTCCTTTTAAAGTAATTGTTCCTTCTTCATAATTTATCATGTTAAGCAAAAGCCTATGCTTCATTTCAAACTCAGGTCTTCTCTTTATCACTTCACCTTCAAGTTTAAATTGAATTATACTTATTGCCTTGTGCATTTTTGCCATCAAAGACTTTTCTGTTGTTGTCACACTTTGGTCATTAATCTTAGGAATAAATTCTTTACATGGGTCATCTTTATACATTTCTATTGCAAAAGTAGCTAAAGGTAATAGATTTATCCCATATATATCTTCTACGATATCTAGGTTTGCATATCTAGCCGAAATTCTAAGTGCATTTGCTATACAAGTTTTTTCACCTGATGCTGCACCCATCCATAGTATGTCATGATTTCCCCATTGAATATCTACACAATGATGTTCAATAAGCTTATCTACAATTATATCTGGTCTTGGACCTCTATCATAAATATCACCTATTACATGTAGTCTGTCAACAACTAACTTTTGTATAACCGTGGAAATTGCAATTATAAACTCTTTAGCTATACCTATATCAACTATTGTCTCAACTATACTTTTATAGTATTCTTCTTTATGTTCACTTTTAATATGCTCATGTAAAAGTTCTTCTATTATGTATTTAAAATTTTCTGGTAAAAGTTTTCTAACTTTTGACCTAGTGTATTTGCTGGAAGCATACTTACAAAGTTCTATAAGTCTATAGATATTTATTCTATAAAAATCATCTATATTTTCCTCTTGTTTAATTATTAAGTCTAGTTTTTGTTCAGGATAGTATACAAGAGTTGCTAGCATCTTTTTTTCACTATCTCTTATTGTATTTGAAAATAATTCTTCTATTTTTCTCTTTATTACACCAGAACCATTTTTTAAAACATGTACAAATGGCTCATATTCGCCATGTACATCTGTTATAAAATGTTCAGTTCCCTTTGGAAGATTTAATATAGCCTCTAAATTTATTATTTCTGTACTTGCTTTCGATATGCTTGGATATTGTTTTGATAATAACTTTAAATATTTAAGTTTACTATTTAAATATTCATCTGATATTTTACACAGATTTTTCATAATTCGTCCTCCAAAATTATATTAAGTTATATTCTTTTTTTAATTATACCATACTTAATATGATTTTTTCGAGATAAAATGTACACTAATTATATTCCTAATAAAAGTGACATCCCTATCAAATCAGTATAAACACCATTGTAATAACATTCTTTCTTTAATATACTTTCTACTTCAAATCCGACTCTTTTGTATAATTCTATAGCATTATGATTTTCTTCATTAGTAACAAGAGTTATTTTCTTAGTTATTCCATTTGATTTACACCATTCTATAAGGTCTAACATAAGTCTTTTACCTAATCCAGCTCCCCAGTATTTTTCTTTAACAACAATTCCTAAAACTCCAACATGCTTTCCTTTTGCTTTTTGATTGGAATCAATTGTAGCAATACCAGCTATCTCTCTATCTATAAATGCAATTAATTTTATTGAGTTATCAGATGCTTTTGCTGACTCTATAGAATTTTCTTGGTCTTCTAAAGATATTTTATATTCATCTTTCCCAAATGAAAGAAAATGAGTTTCCCCACCTACTTCATTATAAAAATCTATAATAGCTTGGGCATCTTCTTTTACGCCTTCTCTAATAGATACTTCTATACCATTCTTTAAAGTTATTTCTGACATAAATTTACCTCCTAACAAGTTTTTTATCTAATAAACATAATACTATTATTTTACATGTATTACAATATTTTTCATGTATTAATAACAATATAAGGTTATACTAAAATAAAAATTTAATAATATTTTAATATAACCTTATATATATTTATTTATATTCAATTTTTTGATAATATTCCTCTGCTAGTTAAATAGTATTTACAATATAATTTAAACAACTTTCTTTAAATCTTCTCCATAAACTTTTCTGTTATAAGACTTCATTATAAAGTATAGTGGTACTCCAACTGCTAATGCTCCTAATCCCATAACTAATTGGTGCATAGACGCCTGGAATAATAACCATGTACCAACACACACTGCAATTAAAGGAATTACTGCTCCAAATGGAGTTCTAAAAGTCCCTACTAATTCTGGTCTTTTCTTTCTAAATACTAACACTGATAGAGAAGTAGGTATATATTGTATAAATCTAGCAACTGCACTTATTGCTGCTAATTCAGCAAAACTTCCAGACAAAGCTATTGGTATAGTAATTATCATAGTTGCTATTATTGCTACATATGGTGTGCCATTTTTATCTTTCCTTGCAAACATTCTTGGTAACATTTTGTCATCAGCTAAAGCTACGCAGCTTCTTGGATTTACAAAAGCACCACACATACAAATTCCACCAACAGAAACTAATGTCCCAAAAGTAACTAATCCTGCACCCATATTTCCAAAACATATTCTCGCCGCATCTGCAACAGGAGTAGCTGTACTGGATAATTTATCTCCTAAAATACCAACACACACAACTTGATTTAATATATATATTATTGATGCAATTACTATTACACTTATAATTGCTATAGGTATATTTTTTTGAGGATTCTCCATATCTTCTGCTGCTACTGCTATAGATTCAAACCCTGTAAATGAATAAAACATTAAAAGTGCTGCTGCTCCAAATTCTGTAACTCCTGCTCCTGGTGGTACCATCGTTGAATTAGTAAAATTAGCTCCTTTTATAAAAAATACACCTATTACTATAAATAATACTAATGGAATTAGCTTACCTACTGTTATAACATTTTGTACAATTTTTGATAAAGATACTCCTAATAAATTTATAATTGTAAGTCCAACTATCATAGCTACTATTATAATTTTTTGTATATGTGGGTCACCTGCAGGAGCCCATACTGCTGATAAAGATGTAGGAAAACCTACTATTAACGCTCCCCAAGAAATACATCCTATTACCCATTTCATAAGACCTACTTCAAATCCAAAAAAATCTCCAAATGCTTCTTTGGTGTACACATATGCAGCACCATTTTTATTAAATTTACCTGCCACTTCAGCAAAACAAAACGCCATAGATAAAACTAATAGCATATCAAACATATATACAAATATACTCGCAACACCAAATGCCTTCATTGCGTTTCCTGGTAATAGGAAAACTCCTGCTCCTACAACCGCATTAATACCTAAAAGTATAATACTTATTAATCCCATTTTATTTTTTTCGTTCATGTTTAATCCCCCCAAGGTATATTATAAAGTTGAACAAATATTTACGAAATATTTAAATAACTTTTCCATTTTATTACAATAATCTACCATCATTTCTGGATGCCACTGTATTCCTACTACAAAATTTTCATCCTCTTTTTCAATAGCTTCTATTATACCATCTTTTGAGTATGCTATGGCTTTTAATCCTTCACCAAGTTGTTTAATACTTTGATGATGATAACTATTTGTAAGTAATTGTTTTCCTAAAATACCTTCTAAAATACTCCCGTCTTGAACATCTACCTTATGAGTAGCTACATGTCTTTTAGAAGATTGTGTATGTTTTATGTAACTTCCTTTAACAAGACTATTATCTTGATATAAAGTTCCACCTAGGCTTACATTTAATATTTGTAGCCCTCTGCATATACCTAGTATTGGCTTTTTAAGTTCTAAAGCTATACTTATAGCAATTAAATCAAATTCATCTACTTCGGGATATATAAACGTTGTTTCTTCTCTTGTTTCTTCACCATATAATTGAGGATTAACATCCCATCCTCCAGATATTAAAACTCCATCAACCATCTCAATCTGTCTCTTTATAACTTCTCTATCTGTATTTACTGGAATAATAACTGGGCTACCTCCTCCCTTTAATACTGCGTTTATATAATCATTATTTACATAGGATCTTTCAAGCCCAGGAAACATTCCATTTTCCATTATTATCAGATTTCCTAAAATACCTATTATTGGTTTCATAATTAAACTCCTAACTAGTTGATTGTTTTATGTACTTATTTTTTATTTATATAATTCTCTAATGCTAGAGAAAGTTGGTCTGGACAAGATGTTGGTTTTGTTTTACACTCTATTCCTTTTAGTTTTTGAATTACATTTTCTATATTCATACCTTCAACCAATACTTTTAATCCTTTTAAATTTCCATCACATCCACCAACAAAATTTACATTTGTAACTTTGTCATCTTTTACCTCAAATTCAATTTCTGTAGCACAAGTCCCTGTTGTTTTGTATTTCATAATTAAACCTCCCAATTATTTTGTTGTCTTATCTCTATAGTTAGCAATATATATGCCAAAATTTATACTTTACGTTTATTTATTATTTATCAAGTATTCACAATGCTTCCATCAAATATTTTTTTATTTTTAGATATAAATACAAATTTTTTTGCAAATAAAAATAGGTAATGGGTTATTTACTTATAACCTATTACCTATCTAAACCTATTGTCTAAACCTATTTATATTTAATTTATTTTTATATGCTTTTAATATATAGTATTAAATGTTAATTTGAGCATAAGATGGTTTAACTTTTATATATATCTTTCCAAGTTCTAAGATATTTCTATTTAGAATCTTTTACTTTAATATACCTAATTTATATTATTGTAAAACTTTATACCTTCTTGTGTTATTTGACTTCCACATCTTCCAGATTTAGATGATATGTATCCACACTCACTCAAATAAGACAATACTTTTCTTACTTTACTTTCAGATATTTCAATACCCTCCTCTGTAAGTTTTTCTATTATAAAACCTCTTCCAACTCCAGAAGTTAAATCTTTTCTTTCATATAGTATTCTAAGTATATACTCAAATTCTTTTTTGGTATAACTAACCCCATCATCAAAACTACTAATATATTCTGTCTTTATATAAGGTGGAAGGTCTTCTTTAAAAACCATACTTTCACACATTAAACTTACATAAGAAGCAACATTTTGCAACTCTCTTATATTTCCTGGCCAATTGTATTTTTCTAAAATAACCTCAACTTCAGGAGAAATTTTTATGTCCTTTTCCAAAAAGAAATTCATGAGAGTTATTATATCTTCTTTTCTCTCCCTCAATGATGGTATGTCTATTGGTAGTACATTCAATCTATAATACAAATCTTCTCTAAATTTACCTTCTCTAATCATTTTAGGTAAATTTTTATTTGTCGCAGCTATAATTCTAACATCTATATTTATAACATTGTGGGAACCTATAGGCATAACTTGTTTTTCTTGAAGTACTCTAAGTAATTTTGTCTGTAATAATGGAGGCATATCTCCAATCTCATCTAAAAATATAGTTCCATTGTTTGCAAGTTCAAATAGACCTTTTTTCCCTTCTCTTAATGCTCCTGTAAAAGAGCCTTTTTCATAGCCAAATAACTGACTTTCTAATAAGCTATCTGGAACTGCAGCGCAATTAACTGCTATAAAAGGCTGATTACTTCTATTAGAGTTATTGTGAATTGATTGGGATAATAATTCTTTACCAGTTCCACTCTCTCCTATTATTAAAACAGAAAGGTCTGATTTAGATATTTTTTTAGCTAACTCTATACACTTTGTCATCCTCTTATTCTTAGTTTTTATATCTTTGAATGTGTACTTTGCTATTTGACCTTGCTCTCTTAATTTATTGGTAAGATTTTGTTCTAATTTTTTTATATAGGTTATTTCTTGTAAATTGTAGTATATACCAGCTTTATTACCCATAGAAAATATATTTTTTTTATTTACATTTATATATTTCTTATTTGTAAATACAACTTCATCAGCAATTTCTTTATCTTCAAGTAAAATATCCAAATCTTTAGAGATAATATCTTTTATGTTTTTTCCTCGTATATTTCTGTCTATACCTAAAATTTTTAATACTTCTTTATTAAATGTATTTACAACACCATCTATTGAAGTAAATATTATTCCATCCTTTGACAAATTTAATATAACATCTTGTTCTTCTATTTTTAGAAATAATTGTCTATAATTGTCTTTGACACCATTATCTAAGCTTATTAGACGTTCAGAATATACCATCAGATTTTTTCTTATTTCCTTCACATCAATTTTAAGCCCATTTATTATCTCTATAAAAGTAGATATATCAATGTATCTATTTCCTAAATCAATTACCTTATTTATATAATTTGGTACTTTTTGGGTTACTCCAGGTGTTATGGCTATATCTATATTTTCATAGGTTTGTCCTTCAATATATGGAGTAAGCTTTAAATTTTTTACTCCTATCTTATAAAACAGACTTATTGTTTCTAAAGTAGTTTCTTTTGTGTCATTTACAACTAATACTTCTGTTCCATATGGTATTGAAAACAATCCATATATTTCTTTTTCTTTAAGAGTTCTTCTCACAACTATAATTTTACTATCTTGTACTAAATGCTTTCTCATGCTATTTAATCTGTCATCATTCATTACTAAAACAAAATCACCTTGTATTTTATCATCATCTTTTAAATTTTCTAAATAATAATGATTTATATCAAGATAATTTTCTAAAACTAATCGTATATTTTCTTCCAAGAAAGATGATAGTTTAGTTATCTTATCTGTTACTATAGCTATTGACTGCTTCATATTTATACCTCATATCTATATAATATACAATTATTTGTACACTACTTTATTTCTTCCAAGCTGTTTTGCTTTATATAGATTTTTATCAGCTTCTTCTAATATATTTTTGCTATCAGAGACATGGGCTATACCTGCACTTATAGTTACAGTCACATCTTCACCCCATTTTTTATTTTCAATTGCATTTCTTATATTGTCAATTATATCAAACACTTCTTCACCAGATTTATCTCTTATCAATACAGAAAACTCTTCTCCACCATATCTAAATACTTTATCTTCTTGCTCAAGCATAACACAAATAGTATTTACTATACCCTTTATGACAACGTCTCCAAATTTATGTCCATAATTATCATTTATAAGTTTAAAATTATCTATATCTATCATTACAAGTGCAAAGTTATCATCTTTTTCTCTGTACTTATTATACATAATATCAAAACTTTTCCTATTATAAACATTTGTAAGTCCATCATGTAAATTTTGTGCTTTAAAGTACTTCAATCTATTATATAAAAAAGTAGAACCTAATGTAATAATTAAAATTACACTAAATAATATTTTATAAGACTTAATTTCTTTTTTACTTTTTTCAAAAAACTCACTTTCACGTGATACCTTATCAATTATATAAAAACTAATTTCCGAATCTCTTATACTTTTGCTCTCTTTATATTCATTTATTAATATCTTCTGGTACTTATTTACAGAGTTTACATTCCCTTGTTTCTCATATATATTCAATATTTCATTTAAGGTTTTTATTTTCTCTTGAGTTAACTTTCTTTTAGTAGATATCTCTAGGCTTTTTTTATAGTTATCTATTGCAGAATCATAGTTTTTACTTTTATATTCCAAATTTCCCATTGCCATATAGTAATACATACCTTTATCTAATATATGAATTGATTTATCATATTTTATAAGATAATCAGCTCTTTCTAAAAGAGTCTTTGCCTTTGATATCTCATTTTTTCCTACATGTGCATTTGCCTGCATTATAGAAGCCATTATTTCAAAATCATTGTAATCATCTATGTTTACAAACTTTTTATAGTCTTTTACATTGCTACATGTTTCAATGGCTTTATCATATTCTCCCAACTCTACATATATTTCTGCTAAATTTATAAGAGCATATAATCTAACCATTCCATTTTTTTCATCTTCATCAACATCTATCTTAAAAGAATCCTTTATTAATTTTTCTCCTGTTTCATATCCACCTACCTTTAAAAGTATGCTCGCCAAATCAACATCTAGTCTTGCTTTTTCATAATTATCCCCTAATTTCTCAGCTAATTTTATAGACTTTACAGTTAAATCTACTGCGCTAGAATAATTATTATCCATTATGTACACTGATGCTAGTCTTTTCTCTATACCAAATCTACATTCATCAGATAATTTTACATCTGATGTTCTCATCTTTTCTAACGAATCAATAATTATCTTCGTTCCATCTGGGACATATGAAATAGTCTTTAACATATCCCAAACTTCATTATATACTTTATTGTATTTTTTTTCTGGGATAGATTCAAAAGAAGTTTTGACCATTTTTTTTGCTTCATCATACTTCTTATCCGACACAAGACTTTCAGACATATATTTTCCCTTATTTATAATTTCTCTTTCTTTAAGTCCATTTTGATCATACCCTATAAACAAAATAATACTAATAAGTATTATAGCTATAAAAATTATCTTTTTGGGTAAACTTTTCTTTGGTAGTCTAAAATTCAAAATTTTAGCCCTCCTTCTGTATATTGTAGAATGAAAAATTGCATATATATAACCTCTCAATAATTTATGATACAATATATCAAAATGATTTACAACATGTGCTAGAATTAAAATTTAATAAAAAAGTCCCCTAAATTAGACATTTATTCTAATTTAGGGGACTTTTAATTTAGTTAATATAAATTTATAAGGTCAAAAACAAGTGCTTGTTTTTTAATGTTATTTTTAATATTTGTCATTTATTTATACATATTTTTTTAGTACAATTGTAGCATTATGCCCACCAAAACCTAAAGAATTTGATAGTGCATATCTAATATCTTTTTCTTTACCCTTATTTGGAACATAATCTAAATCTAAATCTTCGCCAACTTCTTGTATATTTATAGTTGGAGGTACAAAATTATCTTCTATACTCATTGCACAAACAACTGCTTCTATTGCACCTGATGCTCCTAATAAATGACCAGTCATAGATTTTGTCGATGATACACATAAATTATATGCATTTTCTCCAAATACAGTTTTTATAGCCATAGTTTCATATAGGTCATTATAATAAGTTGAAGTTCCATGAGCATTTATATAATCTACTTCTTCTAGTGGAACATTTCCATCTTTTAAAGCCATATTCATAGACCTAGCTGCTCCTTCTCCATTTTCAGCTGGAGTTGTCATATGATATGCATCAGCAGTTAAACCATATCCTACTACTTCTGCATATATTTTTGCACCCCTTGCTAAAGCATGTTCTAAGTCTTCTAATATAACAATACCTGCTCCTTCTCCCATTACAAATCCATCTCTGTCCTTGTCAAATGGGCGTGATGCAGTTTTAGGGTCATCATTTCTAGTTGACATAGCCTTCATATTACAGAATCCAGCAAATGCAAGTCCTGTTACAGCAGCTTCAGAGCCTCCTGCTACCATAATATCTGCATCTCCTCTTTGTATAACCTTAAAGGCATCACCTATTGAATGAGTTCCTGATGCACAAGCTGTACATACATTAGTATTAGGTCCTTTTGCTCCTAAAAATATTGAAACTTGACCTGCTGCCATGTTTCCTATCATCATAGGTACAAATAGTGAACTTACTCTTTTGTTTCCTTTTTCTAAAAGAATTTTATGTTGAGTTTCTATTGCTTCAACCCCACCTATACCAGAGCCTATTATAACTCCAACACGTTCTCTATCAACTTTATCTAAATCAAGATTTGCATCTTCAACTGCTAATTTTGCAGAAATTATTGCAAATTGAGCAAATTTATCTAATCTCTTTAATTCTTTTTTGCTTATATATTCCTCTGGATGAAAATTCTTAACTTCTCCTGCTATTTGAGTTTGATATGTGCTAGCATCAAAATTAGTTATTTTATCTATACCAGATACTCCAGATTTTATATTGTTCCAGAACTCTTCTTTTCCTGTTCCCAATGGTGTAACACATCCAAGTCCCGTTATTACTACTCTTTTATTCATCTGATACCTCCACTTTTTTAAAGCTCGACTATTTGTTAGCTTCTATATAGTTAACTATGTCCCCTATAGATTTGAAGTTTTCTGCTTCTGTATCTGGTATTTCTATACCAAATTCATCTTCAAGTGCCATTATTATTTCTACTGCATCTAATGAATCTGCTTCTAAATCTTTCATTAATGATGTTTCCATAGTTATTTCTTTATCTTCTACTCCTAATTGTTCTATTATTATTTCTACAACTTTATTAAACATTGTGTTCCTCCTAAGATTTTTTATTTTAATTTTTATTTTAAATAGATTTCTCTACTTTTTAAAGTATTATTTTTTATTATTGCATTACCATTCCACCATCTACATTTAACACTTGTCCTGTTATATAACTTGACATATCACTAACTAAAAATGCTACAGCATTGGCTACATCTTCTGGTTTACCATAAGATTTTTTTGGTATATTTGATAGTGTTGATTCTTTTACCTCATCACTTAGTACTTTAGTCATATCTGTTTCTATAAATCCTGGTGCCACTGCATTTATATTTATATTTCTTGATGCTAATTCTCTTGCAGAAGATTTTGTAAATCCAATCACGCCAGCTTTTGATGCACAGTAATTAGTTTGACCTGCATTTCCCATGATTCCAACTACTGAAGTCATATTTATTATTCTACCATATTTCTTTTTCATCATAGGTTTAATAACTGCTTTTGTACAATTAAATACACCTTTTAAATTTATATCTATAACTCTATCAAAATCTTCTTCTTTCATTCTCATAAGTAATGCATCTTTAGTTATACCTGCATTATTAACTAATATATCAATTTTTCCAAACTCTTTTATAATAGAGTCCATCATTTGATTTACTTCATCAGATTTAGATACATCACATTTTATAGAAGTACATTTTACACCCATACCTTCTATTTCACTTTTAGTTTTTAGGGCTTCATCCTCTTTAGAAGTATAATTGATTACTATATCAGCTCCAAGAGATGCTAGTTTCTTTGCTATTTCTCTCCCTATACCTCTAGAGCCACCAGTAACAATTGCTACTTGTCCTGTAAGATTTATCATTATATCTCTCCATTTCCATAATCTTGTACAAATTCATTTAAAGAATGTATACCATCTATATTGTAAATATTCACACTTGCTTTTTTATTAGAGGCTATCTTCTTAATAAATGCTTTTAAAGTTTTTCCTGGTCCCATTTCTATAAAAGTATCATACCCATCATTTAATAATCTTTCTATAGAATCTTCCCAAAGTACAGAAGAACTTACTTGTTTTATAAGCAAGTCTTTACCTTCATTTTCATAGTAATCTGCATTTACATTTGCTACTACATCAACTTTAGGCTTAGTCATATTAACTTTGTCTAATTCACTAGCTAGTTTTACTCCAGCTTCTCTTAACATTGATGAGTGGAAAGGCCCACTTACATTTAATTTAACAGCTCTTTTTGCTCCTGCCTCTTTACATTTTACCATTGCTTCTTCTATCTTTTCATTTTCACCAGATATAACTATCTGACCAGGAGAATTGTAATTTGCTACTTCTACAATCCCTCCTTGTATGTCTTTTACAACACTTCCTAATATTTCTCTATCTAAACCTAAAATCGCTGCCATAGCTCCAACCCCTGTTGGGACTGTTTCCTGCATAAATTTACCTCTTTTTTTAACTAGGCATACAGCATCTTTAAAATCAATTGCATCTGCTGCAACTAATGCACTATATTCTCCTAAAGATAAACCTAAACATGCATCATATTTTAAATCTATTTTTGATTGTATCGCTTTTAGTACAGCTACACTATGTGTAACCATAGCTGGTTGAGTATTTTCAGTTTTAGAAAGTTCTTCTTCACTACCCTCAAACATAAGCTTTTTTAAATCTATATTTAAGGCACTACAAGCCTCGTCTATCACATTTTTGGCAACCTCGTTATTTTCATATAAATCCTTAGCCATCCCTACATACTGGGCTCCTTGACCAGGAAATACTAGTGCAACTTTTCCCATCATGCTCCTCCTGATTTACAGTTCTATGCCTGGCATAATCTCTTTTGCTTGATTTACCATAGTTTCTATAATTTCTTTACAAGGTGTTATTTTTTTTACCATAGCAGCACTTTGACCTGCCATAAATGAACCTTTTTCTATATCTCCATCTACTGTTGCAAATCTTAAAGCACCTGTACCTTTTTGGTCTAATTCTTCAGGAGTAGCTCCATTTTGTTCCATCTTTAAGAATTCTTTTGATAATTTATTTTTTAATGTTCTTACTGGATGACCTGTGCTTCTTCCTGTAACAATTGCATCTCTATCTTTTGCTTTTAACACTAATTCTTTGTAGTTTAAATGTACAGAACACTCTTCACTACAAATAAATCTAGTTCCTACTTGAACTGCATTCGCACCCAGTGCAAATGAAGCAACAATACCTCTACCATCTACAATACCTCCTGCTGCTATTACAGGTATATTAACAGCATCAGCAACTTGTGGAACTAACACCATAGTAGTAAGTTCTCCTATGTGTCCTCCACCTTCTGTCCCTTCAGCAATTACTGCTGTAGCTCCTAACTTTTCCATTCTTTGCGCTAAAGCTATTGTTGGTACTACAGGTATAACTTTTGTTCCAGCTTCTTTTAATCTGTCCATATACTTTGCAGGATTTCCAGCACCAGTAGTAATAACTTGAACCTTCTCTTCTATAATTAAATCTATTATATCATCTACAAATGGTGACATAAGCATTACATTTACACCAAAAGGTTTATCTGTTAATTCTTTACATTTAACAATCTCTTCCTTTATAGCTTCTTTTGGTGCATTTCCTGCTGCTATTATTCCAAGTCCACCTGCGTTAGATACAGCACTTGCTAATGATGCAGTAGCTACCCATGCCATTCCCCCTTGGATAACTGGGTATTTTATATTTAACAGTTTGCAAATTTTATTCATATCATTCTCCTTCACTTAAAATCAAAAGTAAACTTTTTATTGTAAATTAACTTTAATTTTTAGATAAAGCTAATTTTGTTAATTAAAGAATTTTAGATGTTTTGTACTATAAAGTCCACTTAACAACTGAAGCTCCCCAAGTTAAACCTCCACCAAAGCCAACTAAAACTACATTATCACCTTTTTTGATTTTTCCTTCTTTATATGCTTCATCTAGCGCAACAGGTATAGATGCAGCAGACATATTTCCATACTTATTTATATTTACATAAACCTTATTCATATCAAGCCCTAATCTCTTAGAAGAAGCTTGTATTATTCTTATATTAGCTTGATGTGGTATTAGATAGTCTATATCAGTTGTATTTAAATTTGCTTTTTCAAGAGCTGTTAAAGATGTTTCTGCCATCTTTCTAACTGCAAACTTAAATACATCGCTACCTGCCATCTCTATTGTATGTAGATTAGCTTCTACAGTATCTTTACTTGCTCTAAGTCTTGAACCTCCAGCAGGTATCTTTAAACAATCTTTTCCCCTACCATCAGAACCCATATGTGTAGATAGGATTCCGCCTTCACTTACAGGTCCAATAACAGCTGCTCCAGCACCATCTCCAAATAATACTGCTGTTGACCTATCATTGTAGTTTAGAAACTTTGAGCAAGTTTCTGCTCCTATTACAAGTACATTTTTATAACAACCAGTTTCCACAAATTGCTTTGCAATAGTTACTCCATATACAAATCCAGAACAAGCTGCTGATATATCAAATGCAGTAGCATTCACTGCTCCTATTGCTTCTTGTACTATACATGCAGTTGAAGGCAAAGACATATCAGGAGTAATTGTTGCCAAAATAATCAACTCTATGTCCTCTACGTTTAACTTTGCACACTCTATAGCTTTTAAAGCAGCCTTAGATGCTAGGTCAGAAGTTGCTTCATTATCTTCTACAAATCTTCTTTCCTTAATACCAGTTCTAGTGCTTATCCACTCATCTGATGTATCCATTATTTTTTCGAAGTGAAAATTATCATATGATTTCTCAGGTAGATAACTTCCCACACCTAATATTCCAGCCTTTGTATTCATTATATATTAAACCTCCAAAACGAGTTTATTCATCTTCGTTATTTTTATTTTCTTCATTATATTTACTTATAAATTGATTGATATCCTCAACAACTTTTCCTTTTGTAAATTTTATACCTTGATTTATAGCATTTTTTATAGCTTTAGCATCAGAGCTACCATGAGCCTTTATAACTCCTCCATTTAATCCTAGAAGTGGAGCTCCACCATACTCAGAATAATCTATAAAACTCTTTAATTTTTTTAAATCATCTTTTATAAGTAATGCTCCTATTTTGCTTTTTGTACTAGCCATAAAAGTTTCCTTTATAAGACTCATAACTGAAAGGGCTACCCCTTCAGCAGATTTAAGTAATATATTACCTGTAAATCCATCACAAATAATTATATCTGTATATGCATTTATAACCTCTCTAGCTTCTACATTCCCTATAAAATTTAAATCTAATTTTTTAATTTCCTCATATGATTTTTTAACTAAATCATTGCCTTTACCTTCTTCTAGTCCAACATTTGCTAGTGCCACTTTAGGATTTTCAAGTCCCAATACTTTTCTTGAGTAAATATTACTCATAGCTGCAAATTCAACTAGATTCTTAGATTTACAATCTGCATTCGCACCACAGTCTGCTATAAGTGTCATTCCTCGCTTTACATTTGGTATTGCTGAGCATAAGCAAGGTCTATCAATTCCTTTTATTCTACCGACTACAAATAATCCACCAGCAAGTAAAGCTCCTGTGTTTCCAGCTGATATTATAGCATCTGCCTTACCTTCTTTTACGAGGTTTAATGCTACTACCATAGATGAATCTTTTTTGCTTCTTATAGCCTTAACTGGTTTATCTTCATTTTCTATAATCTCAGTAGTATGAACTATTTCTAGTTTATTTTTATCAAATTCATAATTTGAAAATTCCTTTTCTAATAAATCTTTATCTCCTGTGATTATTAAATCTACTTGATATTCTTTTATAGCATTTACTGCGCCTTCTACATTAGATTTTGGTGCATTATCTCCACCCATTCCATCTATTACTATTTTCATGATTTTCCTCCTAATCTAACTCTTCAAAGATAAACTTCCCTCTAAATATTTGCTCTTGGGCTTTATTGTTGATAACAACTTTTACATAATGCTTTTTGTCTATATTTCTATACACTTCTGCTTTTGCTATAAGTCTGTCTTGTTGTTCTATCAACTTAAAACATTTTACATTTGCAACTCTCATAATAACTTTAGGTGCATCTATTATAGCCATTGCTAATGAATCTGCTAGAGAAAATATATACGTATCTTTCAAAGTATTAGTTTTAGAGTAAATCATGTCCTCTGTAACTTCTAACATAGATATACCTAATTGCCCTACAGATAAATCAATGATTTCGCCTGTAATTTCCTTTACTCCTAAAGTCTTTACTTTTGAACTCTGAGTTTCTGCTATTGATTTGACTCTTTCTCTTAGCTCTGGTATGTTTAGACTCATTCTATCTAATCTTATTGTCTGTATACTAACATTAAACAAACTTGATAATTCTTCATCAGTATAAAAAGGATCAGTCTTTAGCATATCTATAAGCTCTTGTTGTCTTTGGGCTTTACTCTTCTTTTTCATGTTCCCTCCAAATTTTATAGCTGTAATTAGTACCAGCTACTAATAGTAGTATATAGTAACACACAAAAATTTTCAATACTTATATTATTATTTTTCTAATTTTTAATATGCATAAAATCCATTTATTTCTCTAGTAAATCATCTTTTTTATATGTACAAAAAAAACATGTAGAGTACACTCTACATGTTTTTTAGAAGCTATTACTTAGATACAACTTCTTTACCTTTATAATATCCACAGTCTGGACACACTCTATGTGGTAATTTTGGCTCATGACATTGTGGGCAACTTACAAATCCTGTTGCTTCCATCTTTGAGTTAGCTGCTCTTCTCATTTTTGTGTTTGATTTAGACGTTTTACGCTTTGGTACTGCCATTTACGCCACCTCCTTAGTCAAAATTTAATTAAATAAATCTTTTAATTTAGCAAAACGAGGATCTATGTATTCCTCATCGTTTGTAATTTCACTGCAAGAACATTCTTCTTTATTTAAGTTTGCTCCGCATCCTTGACAAAGACCTTTACAGTTTTCACTACAAAGAACTTTATGAGGCACATTAAAATCTAATGTCTGTTCTATTATATCAATAAGGTCGATTTCTTCACCATCAAATATAAAAGGATCAAACTCCTCAAATTCATCTTCATCATAATCTTCTTCTTTTACTAAAAAACCTTGTATAGAATACTCTAATGGTATTTCTACTTCTTTAAGACATCTTGAACAATTGTCAACAATTGTAAAATTAACATCTATATCTAGATACAAACCTTTATTAGTCTTTGATACTTTACCTTTTAAATTTACAGGTGATACTAATTTGTAAATCTCATCACAATAACTAATAGTATCAATTTTTTCACAAAAATTCAAGTCTATTTTGTCAGTTTCTTTTCTATTTATTTTTTCTATGCTAACTTTCATTAAGTTCACCTCAACATATCACCAAATTTATTATACAAATCTAGCATTTGTTTGTCAAGTATTTTTACTTGATAGGCATAAGTTTAATTAAATTATTTTACTAATCTTAATGTATCTCTAGCTATCATTAATTCTTCGTTAGTTGGTATTAAAAGCATTTTTACTTTAGAGTCATCAGTAGATATTACTGTTTCTTTTCCTCTAACATCATTAGCTTCCTTATCTAGTTTCATTCCTAAGAACTCCATATTAGAAGCTATGTCTGCTCTTATAGCCTTTCCATTTTCACCTACACCAGCAGTAAATACTACAACATCTAATCCATTCATTTCAGCAGCATAAGCACCTATATACTTTTGTACTTTTTTAACATAAGCTTCTAATGTTGCTTGAGCTCTTTCATCTCCATTTTTAGCTGCATCTTCTATATCTCTGAAATCACTAGAAATTCCAGTCATTCCATATACTCCAGATTCCTTGTTCATTAATTTATCTAATCCATCAGCATCTAAACCTTCTTTTCTCATTAAGAAAGGTAGTATAGCAGGGTCTATATCTCCACATCTAGTTCCCATTATTAATCCTTCTAATGGAGTGAATCCCATAGATGTATCTATACATCTTCCACCATCAACAGCAGCTATAGAAGCACCATTTCCTAAGTGACAAGTTACTATTTTTAAGTCTTTTATATCTTTTCCTAACATCTCTGCTGCTTTTTGAGATACATAGTTATGAGAAGTTCCATGGAACCCATATCTTCTTACTCCATATTTAGTATATAATTCATGAGGTAAACCATATAAGTATGAAGATTTAGGCATTGTTTGATGGAAAGCAGTATCAAATACTCCTACCATTGGTACACCTGGAAGTATAGCCTTACAAGCATCAATTCCCATTATGTTTGCTGGATTATGAAGTGGAGCTAAATCTATACATTCTTTTAAAGCTTCTTCTACTTCTGGAGTTATTACTACTGAAGTTGCAAATTTTTCTCCAGCATGAACAACTCTATGCCCTACTGCATCTATTTCTTTCATTTCTTTAACTGCACCAAATTCTGGGTGAGCAACAGCTTCTAATACTAATGCTATTGCATCTTTATGGTCTTTCATTGGTTGTTCAACAATGTATTTATCATCTCTTCCTGCTTTTTCATGTTTAAGTATAGAACCTTCGATTCCTATTCTTTCAACTAATCCTATACATAAAACTTCTTCATTACTCATATCTATTAATTGATATTTTAATGAAGAACTCCCACAGTTTAATACTAATATTTTCATTATTATTTCCTCCTTAGATTTTTATAAATGATATGTAATCAATTTTGATTCATAATAAATGTCTAAAAACTTATATTTTATTATTTTGTCATAGATATATTATTGTATACATTAAACGATTTTCATAAATAATATATCACCTTTTAATATAAAAGTATATACTTTTTTTTATATTATATCATATTTCTACTACAGCAAATTGTGTGTTTAATAACAATTTATTAACAAATTAACTTAATGTAGATTATTCTTTCCCATTTGCTATAATAATATAATATAAAGGCTTAATAAAGTTATTTTAATAACACTTAACTGATTTCTTGTTATGTAGTATTTCTACATTTTAACAAATTTTTTTATGTTTTTTAGCTAGGTAATTAAAAATTTAAATTTTATACATATTATAATAAATTACAATATAGATAAAATAAACAAAGGAAAAAGGAGCATTTTATGAATATACTTGGATTAATAGTTGAATATAACCCATTTCATAATGGACATATCTATCATTTATCTAAATCTATAGAAAAAACAAATGCAACACATACAGTGGCAATCATGAGTGGAAACTTTCTTCAAAGAGGTGAGCCCGCTTTATTTGATAAATATACTAGAGCAAAAATTGCTGTCGAAAATGGTGTAGACTTAGTTATAGAATTACCAACTATGTTTGCTTGCCAAAGTGCCGAAATTTTTTCTCATGGTGCCATAACAATTTTAAATTCTCTAAACTGCATAAGTTCTGTATGTTTTGGTAGTGAAGAGGGAAACACAGATATTCTTTATAGTATTGCAGAGATTTTAGCAAATGAGCCAAAAGAATTTAAATTACTTTTAAAAAAATATTTAGATGATGGTATGTTATTTCCAGTGGCTAGAGCTAATTCACTTTTTGATTATATACACCAATATGAAAACAGCGACTTATCTCAAAAAACTACAAAAGAACAATTATTAAAAATATTAAATTCATCAAATAATATACTTGGTATAGAATATATAAAAAATCTTATCAATTTAAACAGCAATATAAAGCCATTTACTATTTCCAGAGTTCAGTCAGAGTACAACTCTAAAGAAATTGATAATAGTATTTGCTCTGCTACTGCTATAAGAACTTCACTTAAGGAAAATTGTAATATCTCTCAATTAAAAAAAGTTATTCCAGAAAAAACTTATAGTATATTAAACGAAAAAATAGATAATAAATTTTTTCCTATGTTTGATGAATTATTTTTTGATACTTTAAAGACAATCATACTTAGGGACATATCCAATTTAAAGGATTATTTTGAAGTAAATGAAGGTATAGAAAATAAAATTTACAAAGATATTTTTACATCTAATTCTTTATACGAATTACAATTATCAATTAAATCTAAGAGATATACTTTAACTAAAATCAAGAGAACTTTAAATAATATATTGTTAGGCATAAAAAAAAGCGATATTCACCTTGTAAAAGATATAGATATTGTTCCTTATATAAGAATACTTGCTTTTAATGACAAAGGTAGAGAAGTTCTAAAAGAGATAAAAAATAAATCTAACATAGACATAATAAATAAATTTTCAAATATATCATTTTCATTAGATGATGCTATTTTTAAAACACTTATAAGTTATGATATAAAATCTACAAATATATACAACTCAGTATATTATAGAAATAATCAAGGTTTAGTAAAAGGTCCTATGGACTTTTACACTCGTCCAATATATGTAAAATAAGTTTTTTAAATAACCTCATTAAATTAATAAGATGTATTTATAATTACAAATATTTTTTATAGATAAAATACGCTTCACATGTGTATTCATATTTTTAGGATGGTAACACCAACTTAACTTAAATAATATTTCATATTTCTAAAGTTAAATAAACATTGCCATCCTAAAATCTTTATAAATAATATTAATATTTACAAATACTATTAACATTAAAAAGTAAATTTAAGTTATTAAATTTAAACCTGTTTTTTATAACTTTTATGTTTAAAAATAACATTTATATATTTAATATATTTTTCCTGGATTTAAAATATTTTTAGGGTCAAAAGCTATTTTTATATTTTTAATTAACATCATATAGGCATCTGATTTTGATTCATGTAAATACTCTTTTTTTGCATATCCTATACCATGTTCACCTGAGACTTGACCATTAAGTTCTCTAGATTTTTTATACATACAATCAAAAGCTTCTTTTAATCTTACTTTCCAAGTATGTTCATCCATACTATCTTTTAATATATATATGTGTAGATTTCCATCACCTGCATGACCAAAACTTTTTATTCTTATTTTTAACTCATCTTGAAGCTCATGAGTATATCTTATAAACTCTGCTACCTTGTCTCTTGGTACAACGACATCACATTCATCCATTTCTGTTGTAGATGCCTTTATAGCTTCTAAGAAAGCACCTCTGGCTGACCATATGGAATCATTTCTTTCTTGCGTATCTGATATAAATACATCTAATGCTCCATTTTCTAAACACAGATTAGCAACTTTTTCATATTCTTTTTCAATTTCTTCAATACTATTTCCATCAAACGTAAGTAGAAGATAAGCATCTGATGTATTATCTGGAAACTTTTTACCTAAAAATTCTTCCGCAGCCAATATTACATCTCTCTCCATAAATTCTATGGCTGTTGGTATTGATTTCGATTTTATTATTTTAGGAACAGTTTCTATTGCCATTGATAAATTTGGAAAAGGTATAAGTAAACTTACACTTTTCTTTGGTAAAGGAAGCAATTTTAATATCGCTTTTGTAACTATTCCTAAAGTTCCTTCTGAACCTATTAATAAATCTTTTATACTATATCCAGAACTATTTTTAACTACTTTTCCCCCTATATTTATAACTTCTCCATTTGGTAATACTACTTCAAGACCTCTAACATAATCTCTTGTAACACCATATTTTACTGCTCTCATTCCACCTGCATTAGTATTTATATTACCTGCTATTGTAGCACTCTTCTCACCTGGGTCAGGTGGATAAAATAAGTCTCTCTCTTGAACATATTGACCTATTGTCATAAGCAAAACTCCTGGTTCTACTGTCAATGTTAGATTTTCATAATCAACCTCAAGTATTTTATTCATTTTACATAGATTAATCATTATTCCACCATTTATGGCAACAGCAGCTCCTACAAGACCAGTTCCTTGTCCTCTTGGCGTAACTGGTATATTGTTTTCATATGCATATTTCATTATTTTAGATACTTGCTCGGTTTCAATCACATTTACTAAAACCTCAGGATATTTTTCTATTCCTCCAAGTTCATCATGTGAAAAATCTTCATTTATATCACTTCCAACTACTACATTTTCATCTCCACAAATATCTATTAAAAAATCTATATCTTTTTTATCAATTGATTTATACATCTCTATCCCCCTATTCAGCTGCTGATGCCACATATATTTGCTTATCATTTTTTTTATTTTCTATTTTTTTTATCAATTTAGGAATAATATCATAAATATCTCCTATTAAAGCTAAGTGTGCTACATCAAGTATAGGTGCCTTATCATCTTTATTTATAGCTACTATATAATCAGCTCCTTGCATTCCTGCAACAAATTGAACAGCTCCAGATACACCACAAGTTATTATTAATTTAGGCTTTACAGTTCTACCACTAAGACCTATTTGTTTTTTAGCATCTATCCAACCTGCTTCTATAATTGGTCTTGTTCCTGCTACTTGAGCATTTAACTTGTCAGCTAATTTATATATCATATCCATATCTTCCTGTTTCTTTATTGCTCTACTTGCAACTACTATTACTTCTGCTTCTTCAAGACCAACTTCTTTATTTTTTTCTTTTACACTCAGTACTTTAATCTTAGATTTTAATTCTTTTTTTTCTATTTCACATAAAGTTATTTTTCCTGTAGCATTTTCTACCTTTTCTGGAACTGAAAATATTTTATATCTTACAGTGGCAAATTGAGGTCTATTATTGGGTGTATTTATGTGAGCCATTATATTTCCACCAAATGCTGGTCTTATCTGGTCTAAATCAGTATTTGATTGCACATCAAGTATTGTACAATCTGCTGTAAGCCCTGTTTTAAATCTAGCAGCAAGCCTCGGAGCTAATGACCTACCTAATGTAGTTCCACCAACCAACATTATTGTTGGTTTTATTTTATTTATAAAGTTTTCTATTGCCTTTGCATATGGTTCTATCCTAAATTCTTTAAATTCATCTTCATCGTATACAAATACTTCATCAATACCATAGGAGATAAGATTCTTACATTTATCTTTTATATCTTTTCCTACAAATACACAATATACAGGTTGCTTTATTTTTGATGCCATTTTGCGAGCTTTTCCTATAAGTTCATATGTTACAGGATGTATATTTCCATTATGATGTTCTACATATACTGCTACTCCCTTCCATTCATCCTTATTTATTTTTGCTTTATTACTTTCTATAAATTCAAATGCACCTTTGGGTCCACTTTTGACACACAATTTGCACATCTTACAGCCAGCACTTATTTCTACCTTACCTGATTTTTCTTCTATAGCACCAAAAGGACAAATTTCTAGTACTCTTTTTAAATCAGTTATTTTATCTTGATTTACAACTATTTTTGACATTTCTTCTTCCCCCTTAGACTAATTTTAATTCCTCTAATTTATTTATAAGCACAGAACTTAACTCTTCTGGATTGCCTCTCATAATATTTTTATCTGTATTTGGCTTAGGAGGAAATATTCTTACAACTTGAGTAGGGGAACCATTTAATCCATAATTATCTTCGTCCTTATCTTCAAAATCATCTAAACTGTACACAGGTATTTTTCTTTCTTTAGTTTCTAACTTTAACTTAAATGAAGGCAATCTTGGTTGAAAAATATCTTTTTCTACTGTTATCAAACAAGGATACTCAATTTCACATACTTGTAAATCATTTGGCATATCTATTTCAACAACTATGCTTTTCTCTTTGATTTCAATTAATTTTGTAACATTAGTTACATGAGGTATATCTAAAAACTCGGCTACTTCAGGTCCAACCTGCGCTGTATCACCATCAGTAGTTTGTTTTCCACAAATTATTAAGTCTACTCTACCCATTTTTTTAATACCTTGCGATATAGTGTAAGAAGTTGCCAAGACATCTGCCCCTCCAAATCTTCTATCGCTTATTAAAGCTCCTTCATCTGCCCCCATCATAAAACTCTCTTCTATTACCTTCTTTGCTTGCGGAGGACCCATAGTAAGTACTTTTAAATTAGCTTTTATGTCGTTTTTTATTCTAAGTGCTGTTTCTAAAGCATATAAATCATAAGGATTCATTTTTGAATCTACTCCATCTCTTTTCAATACACCTGTGGATTCATCAACCTCTACTGTGGTTGTTCCAGGTACTTGTTTAATACATGTCAAAATTTCCATAAACTACACCCCTTTTTTATTTAACTATCACTGATACTCCATCAGGTATAACTGTAACTTTACTATCTTCACCGACTATATTAGTAGCCATCTCTAAAGCATCCTTAAAATTAAATGCATGTTTCATATGCATTTTCTTTATCATTTCAGGACTACACTTATCTGTTACCATTATTACAGTATACTTAGATAGTATTCTTGCTAATATTTGAAATTCCCATTGGTCTGGAACTGTATCACATCTGTCAACACTTCTAATTTTTTCTAAAAGTTGTTTTGGAGAATCTGCATTTGCTACATTTTCATAAAAGGATTGACCTCCATGACCATCATTACATGCTGCAATCATTATTATTACTCCACCTTCTTTACAGGTAGCCTCTGCTGCTGTCATCCCCTTAACTGCTTGATAAATATTTTGGTCTAATGGGTATCCACCATTTGTACTCACTACAATATCTGACTTTATGGAATTTACTTTTGAGAGTTCTGTTACAAATTCACAACCTCGGGTATGTGCTTTTTCGACATCACCAGCAAATGATGCTATTACTTTTTTATCTTTATCTATTACAACATTCAATATAAATGCTAGTTTGGCAACCTTAGCTGCATATACCATATCTTCATGAATAGGATTATTTTTTAATTTTCCAGTTCTCGAATTGTCACTATCTATAAAATCACTACAATGGTTATACATTATAGTCTTTGCAGAGGCTATTCCTGGAAGTACACTTTTTCTTCCTCCTGAGAAACCTGCAAAAAAGTGTGGTTCTATAAAACCTTCTGCGATTAAAAGTTCTGCATCATATGCAAGTTTATTTATATATAAATCCCCACCTGAAGGTAATACACCCACCTTGCACATAGCTTCATCATCAGTAGATATATGCATGATTATTTCTTCATTATCTACAATTTCTTCTCCCATCTTATAAACTAATTCTTCTCTTGTACTTGGCCTATGAAAACCAGTTGCTACTATAATCTTCACATCAATTTTAGGATTAGCTTTCCTAATTCTTCTTAAAAGAATTGGCATAGTTACTTTACTTGGAACAGGTCTTGTATGGTCACTTGTAATTATGACTACATTCTTTTTTCCTTTAACTAACTCTTCCAATGATAAAGAGCCTATTGGATTATTCATAGATTCTTCAACTATTTCTTCTTGTGTCTTATGTTCTACATAATTATCCGATTTTGATTCCAAGACACCAAGAAAACGTTTGTTAGGTATTTCTAAAATCATTCCTTGCTTTGAATAAGGTACTTTTAACTTTACCATCTTTAATCTCCCATTATAATAAACTATAAAATTGGTATGTGGTCATACCAGTTTTACATTTATATAATAGTACCATTATCTTCTATTTGCAAGAATAATTTATTTTATAACAAACTTTTAATTTTCATTTTTTCTGTAGTTTTTACTTATAAATCTCATATGCTCTTTCGCTTTTTCATGTGCAAGTTCAGTATTGTTTTCTATAACTGCCTTATATATAGCTTCATGTTGCTTAAGCAAGATAGTTTCATTTAAAGGTTCTGCAATTATCTTCTCTCTTGCATCCTCTATAAATCCATCAAACAATTTTGAGGCTGTTATAAAAAGACTTTGAATTAAATAATTTTTACTTATTGTAGCCAATTTGCTGTGAAATTTTTGATCTAATAAAACCAAAATTTGATTATTATCTTTTTTATTGGTTTCTATTCTCATTTCATCTATTATACTTTTTAATTCTATAGATTCAGAAGAAGTTATTCTCTTTGAAGCAAGTTTTGCAATCTCAATTTCTAAAATTATTCTAAGCTCTAGTATGTCTTCAAGTGTACCATTATTCAGTTTAAAAATCATAGATAAAGGTTCTATTAAAGTTTTTTCTATATTTGTGCATATAAAATTACCCTCACCTTGTCTACTTTCTATCACACCCATAGTTTCTAAAACCCTGATAGCTTCTCTAATAGAGGTTCTACTTACATTCATTTGTTCAGATAATTCTCTTTCAGATAGTAGTTTATCACCCTTTTTTAACTCTCCATTTAATATTTTATATTGAATTTGCTCAATTACTTGTTCATAAACTTTTTTACTAGCTATACTATTAAACATTTTTTCCTCCCATGTAGTAGTCGTTGTTATAATATATATCTATTATATATCTTAAGCCATTACATTCATATATTTTTGTTACTTTTAATATAATATCTTATAACTCAAATTTACAGGTGATATTATGAAAAAAAATAAAATTATTGGTTTTTTCGCTCCAGCTATCATAGTTGGGGTTCTAGTTTTAGGCATTATCTTATACCCAAATGAAGCTATAAAATCTGCAAGAGAGGGTTTTTCCATATGGTCTAATGTTCTAGTCCCATCGCTACTCCCTTTTATAATTGGTGCAAACCTAATTGTTGATTTAAAAATAGTAGATATTATAGGGTTTATTATTAATCCCATAACTAGACTTGTGTTTAATGTATCAGGAAAAAGTGCTTTAGCTTTTGCAATATCAGCAGTATCTGGTTATCCAGTGGGAGCAAGTCTAGCTTCTGAATTTAGAAGCAATAAACAGATTTCTAAGCATGAAGCCCAAAGACTGGTATCTTTTTGTTCTACATCAGGACCTTTATTTATAATAGGCTCAGTTGGTACAGGTATGTTTCAAAATTCAAATTTAGGTTACTTGATGATTTTATGCCATTACTTGGGAACTATATTGGTTGGTCTTTTTTTCAGAAATTATGGAAATGAAAATCTTCCAAAGACAAAATTAGATTTAAAAACAAACATAAAAAACATAATTAATATTAGAAGTTCTAGTGGTAATGGTTTTTTTGTTCTATTTGGAAATGCTGTCTTTAATGGAGTAAATACATTACTTACAGTTGGTGGATTTGTAATTGTTTTTTCGGTAGTATTTAAAATACTATCACTATTTAATGTAATCTCTTTAATAGCATCAGTTATATATTTACCACTTTCACTTTTAGGTGTCAATAAGGAGCTCTGTCAAGCATTTGTAAGCGGTCTATTTGAAATCACAATTGGTTGTAATAAGGTATCTAGTATAACAAGTGCCCCAGAAATCCTAAGAGCATCTTTGGCTAGTTTTCTGATAGGATTTAGCGGATTGTCCATACTAGCTCAATGTTGTACATTTTTATCAAAAACAGATATAGACTTAAAATTATACATATTAAGTAAGTTTGCACATGGACTTTTAGCAGGTTTATTTATTTTTATACTTTATCCTATTGCAAACTCTACTGTATTAGTTTCTAGCTTTGCTGATACATATAATGTTATATATAATAACTTAATTTGGTTCTATTATCTTAGCTATTATGACACTATTCTTCAAATTGTAATAATAATCTACTTAATTTCAGCTTTATTTGTTGCTAAAAAACACATGAGAAATTTATCTACAAGTGGAAAATTAATTAGATATAAAAATACTTTTTTTATAAAAAACTTATTTCGAAAAAAATAAAATGTATAAAAATTAACTAAATGCTTCCATTTTCTAATTATATTTGTCATAATCTTAATAACCTTTTTAATTACTTTATCAGCATAGTTATTTCATCACAATTTTGATAATTTTTTATAACAATATTTTTCAAAAATTCTCCTTAATCACATATAGCACACTTATATAAAGTAATTGGTATATTTTTCCAATATATAATATTTCATTTATATTATATAATAAATACCGACCTAAACTTATCAAATCAAACTAAGAGGAGTGGTTGAAAATGGCAACAAGACCTATAGAAATAGACGAATATAAAAAGATAATGGAACTACTACATACGGGCTTTATTTATAGTGAAAATGGCGTTGAAAAAAGATTTAGAAAGAATCCTAAGGTTGCATTAGCACTAATGTTAGAAGCTAATTTAGGTCTAAGAATATCAGATATTTTAAGATTAAAAATAGGTAATTTTAAAGGTAATATGTTGGAAATAAATGAAAAAAAGACAGGTAAACTACAGTATAGACCTGTTAACAAAAATATAATTGAATCTATAAATGAACATGCAAGAAAGTATAATCTTAAATCAGATGACTACTTAGTAAATATAAAGACAAAAGCTATCCAGAAACAATTGAGAATAATTTGTAAATACTTAAATTTGTATAACATAAGCACACATAGCTTTAGAAAGCTCTATGCTACTACTCAATTTGAAAAGAGTAACAATAACTTAGAATTAGTTAAGGAACTCTTAAACCATAGCTCTGTAGCCACTACACAGCGATATATAAGGGTAACTCAACAAGCTATTAACGAGGCGAGTGAAAATTTTTTTATTGAATAAGTAAAATGTTATAATCTATCTATTTTTCTATTATCTTATTAAGTCACCAGCTGTTAAAAAGGTGAAGAAAAACAAAATAAACTTTTTGTTTTTCTTCACCTTTAAATTTTTACAGTCATTACATAGATATTTTAATCTACTTTTAATAGTTTTTTAACTGACTTACTATATTCATTTCTCTTTACATCTTCTAAGAACCTATCAATTTCATGTTCTGATTTTGCATTTATAAAAATAGCAAATTCTTCTTCATCTATAATATTATAGCTATCTACATATTTATCTAAACATTTTAAAATTCCATCTTTATTATATTCACTAAATCTAACTACTGCACTACATTCATCTTCTATAAGCCCACTCAAATCCAATTTACCTTTTGAAAAAGACTTTATATTTGAACTCCTATTATCTATTATATCTATGATATCAGCATAAACAGCACTTCCTGTTGCACCTCTTCCAGCACCCTTACCTACAAAAGAAAGTTCTCCTACAGAATCTCCCACTATAATTACTACATTAAACTCATTATCTATTTTAGACAGCATATTATCATTATCCACCAATGCAGGTCTAACAAATCCACTTACTTCTCCCAATTCATATTTACTTCTAGCAACTAATTTTATCTTACAATTTAATTTCTTAGCATATTCTATATCCTTTTCATCTATTGAAGTTATCCCTTCTAATAACAAATCTTTCCAATACACTATTTTCCCATAAGATAAAGTAGATAATATAGATAGTTTTCTAGCACTATCATATCCTAATACATCTGCATCTGGATTAACTTCTGCAAATCCTAGTTCTTGTGCTTGTTTTAAAGCTACATCATATGGTAAATTTTCATCATACATCTTTGATAATATAAAGTTGCATGTTCCATTTAAAATAGCATTTATACTTTTTATATTATTACCTTCTAATGATTCTATTAATGGCTTTAAAACTGGAATACCACCTGCTACTGATGCTTCAAATTTAATGCTAACATCATTTAAGTTAGCCAGCTCTATAAGGTCACTACCTCTTTCAGCTAATAAATCTTTATTTGCTGTTACTACATGTATTTTTTTATTTAGAGCTCTTGTTACATAATCAAGAGCTGGATTTAGTCCTCCAATTACTTCAACTAATATATCAACATCTTTGTTAAATATATCTTCTATATCTGTTGTTACCTTATCAAAATATCTCTTTGATTTATGCTTCTCTTTATTTTTAACTAAAATTCCAGCTATTTCTATTTCTCTTTTTAAAGTATTATTCTCTATTAAATCTATTAATCCACTTCCTACTGTTCCATACCCTAGTATTCCTATCTTCACTGTTACATACCCCCATCACTTTTGATTATATTAATTTATTTATATATATAAATATGCCAATTAAAAAAGCTTGAGTATAAACTCAAGCCATATGACGGGTTTATACTCATCTTTCAGCGTAATTGCTGCAGGATTTAGCACCAATGTATATTAAAATATACTGGTTGCCGGGCTTCATAGGGCCAGTCCCTCTGCCTCTCTTGATAAGATTGCTAATTTAAATTTATTGTTAATAGTATAATACAATTTTTCCCAATTGTCACTATATTTTTTAACTTATTTCTTCTAAAATAATCTAATTAATTATCTAACTGCTCTTTTAGTTGGTTTACCTTTTTTTGTAACATTGTTATTTTTGACCTTAGCTTTTGCCTGTTCATGACCTGGAAAAAGTATCTTGGGCTCATCAATATTTCTCTTGTAAATAGTAAACTTAAAACCAATAGCTTGAACAAACTCTGCTCTTAAAGCTTCACATACTGCATTAGCAGTTTCTTTAGCATCAAGACCTGCATTTTCTAGTATAGTAACCTTTACTAGTTCTCTAACTCTTAGCATATCCTCTAATTGCTCTAAAAAGCTTTCTGTAACGCCTTCCTTACCAATTTGTGTAGTAGGCTTTAAAGTATTTGCTAAAGATCTTAAATATGCTCTTTGCTTTCCTTTTAACATATTATCACCTCTATAATTCTATATCAAAATTAATTGTAAAATTCAAATTCCAATTCGTAAATTCTAACTACATCCCCATCTTCAATTCCCATCTCTCTAAGCCTATCAAATACACCTTGACTTTCCATAGCTTTTTGGAAATATTGAAGTGATTCCATATCATCAAAATTTACAGAATACATTATTCTTCTAAGTGCCTTACCTGTAACTACATATACACCATCTTCAACATCTATGTTCAATCCTTCTTCTGTTCCAATATCAAGTTCTGGTCTATACATTTCTTCTTCTGAAACTAATTCCACATCTTCTACTTCTTTTAACATTTTAGAAACGTAGGCAATTACATCATCTATTCCTTGACGAGTTGCTGCAGACATCTTAAATACTGTATATCCTCTACCTTCTAATTCGTCCTTAAATTTTTCAAATTGGCTTTCATCTTCCAATATATCAAATTTATTTGCAACTACAACCTGAGGTCTTGTTGAAAGCTTCTCATTATATAATTTAAGTTCATCATTTATTTTGTCAAAATCCTCAATTGGGTCTCTACCTTCCAGTCCAGATATATCTACAATATGTATCAATACCTTAGTTCTCTCAACATGTCTTAAGAATTCATGACCTAATCCTATACCTTCAGAAGCACCCTCTATAATTCCAGGTATATCAGCAAGTACAAAACTATCTCCAAACTTAGTTTGAACAACACCTAAATTTGGTGTCAATGTTGTAAAATGATAGTTTGCAATTTTGGGCTTAGCTTTGGTTACAACTGATAAAAATGTTGACTTACCTACATTTGGAAATCCTAAAAGACCTACATCTGCTATCATTTTAAGTTCAAGAGTTATCCATCTTTCTTCTCCATCTGTACCAGACTTTGCAAAAGCTGGAGCTTGTCTTACTGCATTTGCAAAGTGTTGATTACCTTTACCACCTATACCACCTTTTGCAACTACTGCTGTATCTCCTTCTTTCTTTAAATCTGCTAGTACAAGACCTGTAGCTTCATCTCTTATCACTGTACCTGCTGGTACTTTTAATATTAAGCTTTCTCCATTTTTACCAGCCCTTTTACCTTTGCTACCGTCGCCACCGTGTTGAGCTTGATATTTTTTCTGGTATTTAAAGTCCATTAATGTTCTAAGACCTAAATCAACTTCAAATATGATGCTCGCTCCACGACCACCATCTCCACCATCTGGCCCACCAGCTGGAACATATTTTTCTTTTCTAAATGCTACCGAACCATTTCCACCATTTCCAGCTTTTACAAATATTCTCGCTTTATCTATAAACAAATTCTTCACCTACTTAATTAAAAACTTTTAATTAGCTTTACCAAAAATACTATTATAAATTCATCAGTATTATAAGAAAAAGGAGTGCATCAACACTCCTTTTATGTATATTACTCAGCTATTGCTACTGGATATATACTAACTTTTTTTCTCTTCTTGTCTTTTCTTTCGAATTTAACAGTACCATCAACTAATGCAAATAAAGTATCATCGCTACCTTTTCCAACATTAGTTCCTGGATGTATTTTAGTTCCTCTTTGTCTAACTATTATACTTCCAGCAGTTACTAATTGCCCATCGAATCTCTTAACACCTAATCTTTTAGATATAGAATCTCTACCATTTTTAGAAGAACCTACCCCTTTTTTAGATGCTAATAATTGTAAATTCATGTTTAACATATGGAGTCACCCCCTACTTTTTTAAAATTTTTATATTTTTTGGGTATTCCCGTTTAATTTCTTCAACCGCTAATTGAAAGTGATTTAGTAATAACTGTGCATCTTTTAGATATGCATCTTTAACTATACATTCTATATGCCCTTCTTCTCCTACTACCTTTTCAAATTCAATCTTTTGTAACTTGTCTAAAGAGTTTATAACTGCAATAGCATTAGACGTAACTGCAGAACAGACTATATCATAGCCTATTTCAGCAAAATCAGCATGTCCCTTTAAACAAAAACCTTGCAACAAGAAATCATCATTATAATAATATTTAACCTTTATCATAACTAGTCCAATAATTAAGCGTTGATTTTCTCTACAACTATCTTAGTATATGATTGACGATGTCCTTGTTTTCTTCTGTAATCTTTTTTTGCTTTATACTTGAAAACTATAACTTTCTTAGCTTTACCTTGTTCAACAACTTTTGCTTGAACAGATGCTCCTTCTACTACTGGAGAACCTAATTTTAATTCTCCATCTTTAGAGCAAGCTAATACTTCGTTTAAAGTAACAACATCACCTGCGTTAGCTTCTAACTTTTCAACGAATAATACATCACCTTCAGAAACTTTATATTGCTTTCCACCAGTCTTTACTATAGCGTACATTAAATACACCTCCTCGGTCTCAAACTCGCCAGTACAAGGTACTTCATTAGAAGATTTAGACCTTTACTGTGCGGCATTACAATTATTAATTATAAAATATTTACATTTTATTGTCAACTATTTTATCAAAAATAACATTTGTTTTGTTGTGTTTTAATGCGCAGTTTGCGTTTAAAGAAATTTTCATATTATATTTTTCACCAATTTTATCAATTATATCCATATAATCTTCTTTTATTTGTTTAAAAACAAAATCATTGAATTCTATTATTACGTTTTTATAAACTGTATGCTCACTTATTCTCATAATTTCTTTTTCGACACTATCCACTATATGATGTATAGATTTTATAGTTTTCGTTCCATCACAGCATGGGCAAGCCATTAAATAATACTTATCAATAGACTCTTTTTCTCTTCGTCTTGCAACTTCTACTAAGCCAAGTTTTGTCATTCCTAACACTTCAGCTTTTCTCTTATCTTTACTAAACTCTTCCTCTAGTATGTGTAATACCTCATTTTGATATTTCTTTTTATACATATCAATAAAATCAATTATTATTATTCCAGCTATATCTCTAATTCTAAGCTGTCTCACAATTTCCTTTGCAGCTTCAATATTTGTTTTATAAACAGTCTCATCAAGTTTACCAGTTCCAACAAACTTACCTGTATTTACATCTATAACAGTAAGAGCTTCTGTTTTTTCTATTATTAAATAACCACCACTCTTTAACCATACTTTTTCATTTAATAATTTTTCTATTTGAGATTCTATTCTATATAAATCAAATACATCTTTATTTTCTTCAAGGTATAATTTATCAATATAATCATTATTTATAAGCTTCAAAATAGGTTTTAATTCATGATATTTATCATAATTATTGATAATTATAGACTCAATCTCATCATTTACATTATCTTTTACATATTTAGTTGCAAAATCTAAGGACTTATATAATAGCTTTGGTCCCATACCAAGTTTATATTCTTTTAAAATATTATCATACTTTAATTTTAACTCTTCTATATCTTTTTTTATTTCATCATGAGTACAGCCTTGAGCTTCAGTTCTTATTATTAATCCCAAGTTTTCTTTATTCACTGCTTTTGTGATTTTTTTTAATCTAAATCTTTCTCTTTCATCAGTAATCTTATTTGATATAGTAGTTCTGTCGTTGGAAGGTATATAGACAATATACCTTCCAGATATACTAATTTCAGTATTTAATTTTGCACCCTTAGTACCAATTTCTTCTTTATTTACTTGAACCAAAATCTCTTGCCCAGATTTTATGGTACTTTCTTTTTTTAACTGTAAATAAGCAAGTTTCTTAAATCCAATATCTACAAAACATGCTTCTATTCCTGGTATAACTTTTTTTACAATTCCACGATATATATTGGATACAGTTTTTTTATTTAAGTTATCTTCAACAAAAAGTTCTACTAACTTTCCATCTTCAAGCACTGCTGTTTTCTGAGACCCTATTAAGGACTCAATAACTATCTTCTTCACAACTTCACCTCTCACGAACTTACATAGGAGTCACTAATTCCCCATCTTCTAATACATATAAATCTCTTCTCAATATATCAACTTCTAATGGGTCAATATCCAGTTCAAACATCTCTAACATTTTAGGAATAAGTATATTAGTATTTAAATTAGTTTTTGAACCTGTAGCTATAGTAGCAGTAAGAGTAATATGCTCATCTTCTAAATTTAAAACATCAAAAGTTCTTATCATGGGCCTTATATCAACTTCAACCAATTTTCCTTTTTTATTCTTTTTTGTTATGATTATCTCTTTATTATTCATAAAGTCAATTACTTTTCTTTTTACAAACTCTTTAGTCAAAGACCTTTTTAAATCTATATTAAACAGATACTCTCCATAATCTATTACGGAAGAAAGAGAAGGTGTCTGTCTATCAATTTCCTTTGCTTTAATAAATTCTATCCCCTCTGGAAGCTGAACTGACACTTTATCTAAAAACTCATCTACCAATAAATCATCTTCTATCTCAATATCCACATACTCGCCTTGGCTTTCTGTCCCTAATGCTAAAGCATTACCATAACTCATCTTAGGATGAGGGTTAAACCCTTGAGAATGTGATAAATTTATTTCAGCTCTCCTAAATGCTCTTTGTAATAATCTTTGAAGGTCAAGATGTGATATATATATCATATCACCTTCTTTTTTAAATTTGACTCTAATTATTTTACTCATATTAACAAAGCCCCCTTCCTATATCATGTATATTTATTCCACAACCATTACAATTATGTCTGCAATCAGAAGTGATTTTTTCTTTTTTAGCATTTTCATCTTCTCTAATCAAGAATTTTTTACTTACACCTACATCTATATGGTCCCAAGGGAATACCTCTTCATATCCTCTATTTCTATGTGCATAGAAGTCTATAGAAAGATTGTTTTTTTCCATAGCTTCCTTCCATATATCTAAACTGAAGTGTTCTGCCCAGCCATCAAATTTTGCACCTAATTTAAATGCATCATATATAACTTTTCCTATCTTTCTATCTCCTCTAGCTACTACAGCTTCCATCAAGCTAGTCTTTGAATCATGATAGTTATATTTTATATTGTTATTTCTCAATTTATTGACTAAATGTCTTTGCTTATCAACTACTTCCTCTGTTGTATCTTGACCATGCCATTGGAACGGTGTAAATGGTTTTGGTACAAATGTGGATGTACTTACTGTAACACTAAAACTTCTTTTTAGCTTACCTCCATTTACTTTTCTATAAATATCAATAACTTTATAAGCTAATTTGGCTATTCCATCCAAATCATCATAAGTTTCAGTTGGCAAACCAATCATAAAGTATAGTTTAACACTATTCCATCCCATTTCGAAAGCTCTTTCTGTTGCATTTTCTAAGTCTTCTTCTGTAACACCTTTATTTATAACGTCTCTAAGTCTCTGAGTTCCTGCCTCTGGGGCAAAAGTAAGTCCAGATTTTCTTACTTGTTGTATTTTATCAGCAATCTCCATTGAGAAATTGTCTAGTCTAAGCGATGGAAGTGAAATTCCTATATTATTAGATGCATATTCATCTACTAAATAATCAGTAAGCTCAGACAACTTACTATAGTCACTTGTACTAAGTGATGATAATGATATTTCATCATATCCAGTATTCTTAACTAATTTGTCAAGTATCTCTTTAAGTCTTTCAACACTCTTTTCTCTTATTGGTCTGTATATCATACCAGCTTGACAAAATCTGCATCCTCTTGTACAGCCTCTAAACAATTCTAACACTATTCTATCATGAACAGTATCTATATAAGGTACTATTAATTTTTCTGGATAATCTACAGTTTCAACATTTTTTATTATCCTCTTAGTAGGACTCTTAGTAACCCCTTCTCTATTAGGAGTTACACTTTGAACTGTACCATCTTCATTGTATTTAACATCATAAAAACTTGGTATGTATACTCCTTCTATACTTGATATTCTGTATAAAAAATCACCTCTAGTTGTTTTATTTTTCTTCCACTCTTTATACTCATTTACTACTTCTAAGTTAACTTCTTCACCTTCACCTAATATTACTATATCTACAAAATCTGCTAAAGGTTCCGAATTATAAGCACAAGGACCTCCAACCATTATAAATGGGTCTTCCAATTTTCTTTCTTCTTTTAATATTGGTATATTGGCTAAATCTAATATATTTAAGATATTAGTGTATGAAAGTTCATATTGAAGTGTAAAAGTAACAAAATCAAAGTTTGTTATAGGCTCTCTTGACTCTAATGCAAATAATGGTATATTTTTTTCTCTCATTATATTTTCCATGTCAACAGCAGGAGAATATACTCTCTCACAAAATACATCTTCATCTTTGTTTATTACATCGTATAATATATGACTTCCTAAGTGACTCATCCCAACTTCATACAGGTCTGGAAAACAATGTGCATATCTTATCAATTCACTATTGCTAGTATCTTTATGAATTGAATTTATTTCATTCCCAAGATATCTAGCAGGCTTTTCTACTTTTTTTAAGATTTTTTTCAAGTCTACTTTATTCATTTATTAAAATTCCTCCAAACAAGTTCTTTATTTTTATTCTTATTTATAAGTAATATTATACACGATAAAATATTTTCTATCAAAAATATAACTAAAATATTGAATTTAAAATCTATATTATTCACAAAATAGTATATCTAAAAATATTTTCTATTAAATTTTTATTAAAATACAGATTTTTTACCAAATATGATATATTATAAACATAAAACTATGTTTTTGATGACTTATAATGACATCTTTTGTTTCACTGACCTCAAAATGGGGTATGTTATTTATATAATGATAATTTTTAGGAGGGTTAAAAATGAGTAAAGTTTTCGAAGTAAAAAAAGATATCTACTTTACTGGCGTAGTAGATGAAGGTTTAAAAGTATTCGACATAATAATGGAAACAGAGTTTGGGACAACTTATAATTCTTACTTAATAAAGGACGAAAAAACGGTTTTATTTGATACAGTAAAAGCAAATTTTAAGGATGAATTTTTAAGTAATTTATCAGAAGTTACTGATATAGCTAAAATTGACTATGTTGTAGTCCATCACACAGAGCCAGACCATGCTGGTAGTTTAAAATACTTATTAGATTTAAATCCTAATATAGAAGTTTATTGTACTAAAGCTGCTAAATTATACTTAGATGGTCAAATAAATAGACCTTTTAATTGTCATGTAATAAAAGATGGTGAAGTTTTAAATATCGGTAAGAGAAATCTTAAATTTATAACTGCTCCATTCTTACATTGGGTTGATACAATGTTTACTTACATTGAAGAGGACAAGACTCTTTTAACTTGTGACGCATTTGGTTGTCATTTTGCAAGTGTTGATTCAGAAGTAGTAAACAGTGAAGATTATCTAAAATCAGCTAAACATTACTATGATTGCATAGTTAAGCCATTTGCTAAGCACGTGTTGAGTGCTGTAGACAAGGTTGTAGGGCTAAACTTAGAATTTGATACTATATTAACTTCTCATGGTCCAATGCTTACTAAAGACCCAATGGCTGCTGTAAAGAGATATGTTGAGTGGTCTACAGAAGCTATTAATACAACTAATCAAAATCAAGTTTCTATATTCTACTTATCAGCTTATAGCAATACTTTAGAAATGGCTAAAAAGATAAAAGAGGGACTTGATAAAGAAGGTGCAAAAGCTGAATTATATGATTTAGAAAATATGACATTAACAGAAATGCATGATACATTAGTAGTATCAAAAGTAATACTATTAGGTTCTCCAACTATAAATAAAACAATGGTTAAACCTATGTGGGATTTATTCTCTGTTATAGACCCAATGGCTAACCAAGGTAAGATAGCAGGAGTATTTGGTTCATTTGGTTGGAGTGGTGAAGGTATAACTATGGCTGAAACTTTACTTAAAGCTATGACATTCAAAATGCCTGTAGAATCTCTTAAGAAAAAATTCTTCCCTAGTGAGGAAACATTAAAAGAATGTATGGAGTTTGGTGCAGAATTTGCAAAATTAGTTAAATAGTTATTTTTATTTAAATGACATATATCTATAGTCCATCATTTAAATTATATAAAAAAACTCACATTAGAGTTTTTATCTTATAGAACAAATTAAAATGAGGTAGCTATTTTAGCTACCTCTTAATTTTATATATTATTTACTTTTATTAAACACGTTGACTTTTGCTCTTCCTAACTTCTCTCCATGATAGTTCTCCCCTATCAAGAGCTTTTATAAATATTTCTGCAGAAGCTAGATTTGTAGCTATTGGAACATGGTACACATCACAAAGTCTTATCAAAGCTTGTATATCTGTCTCATGAGGTTGAGATGTAAGTGGGTCTCTTAAAAAGATAACTAAATCTATTTCTTGTGTTACGATTAAAGAACCTATTTGCTGGTCTCCACCTAAAGGTCCAGATGCCAATCTAGTAATCTTTAATTCAGTTTCATCCATTATTCTTTTTCCTGTAGTTCCAGTTGCATATAGTCCATATTTTTTTAAAATTGATTCATAACCTATACAAAATCCTACTATGGTATTTTTCATTTGGTCATGTGCTACTAATGCTATATTCATTATACTCAATCTCCTCAATTTATGTTTAGAACTCTTACACTTAGAAATTTATTTTCTTTCTTCTCATACACACATTTAGTACTAATCCTAGATTGGCTAAAGATGTTAATAGTGAACTTCCTCCATAACTTACAAAAGGTAATGTTACTCCTGTTACTGGAATTAACGCAACAGTCATAGCAATATTTTGAATTATCTGGTAAGCAAACATACCCATAACACCAACTACAATGAGGGTCCCATAAAAATCCTTAGCATCTCTTGCAATTGCTAAAATCCGTAATAAAAATATTGCAAATAAGATTATAAGCACTGTCATTCCTATTACACCAAGTTCTTCACCCACAACAGCAAATATAAAGTCACTATCTTGTACTGGTAAGAAATCTTCTTGGTTTTGACTTCCATTATACAGACCTTTTCCAGTCATACCACCAGAGCCTATTGCTATCAAAGATTGCATAACCTGATAGTTTCCTTTTAAGGTTACATCTTCTGGATTTAGGAAGGCTTCTATTCTTACTTTTTGATGGTCTGCCATCATTAAATACATCAATGGCATTGATACCAAGAGTATTATTATTCCTCTTTTTATTAGCTTAGAACTAAGACCTGCTGTAAACAGCATTGCAAATACCATACAACAAAATACAATTCCTGTTCCTAAGTCTGGTTGAGCAAGTAGTAATCCAATGAATGGGAGAGAATAAACTACAACAGGTATAACCTCTTTTAATGTATTTAATTTATCCTTCTTTGTCTCAAGTATCTTTGCATAACTAAGTATAAATGTTAATTTTACTATTTCAGAAGTCTGCAAATCAAGTGGACCTAAGTTAATCCAAGACCTCGCACCGCCTTTTTCAGTACCAATTCCAGGTAATAAAACTACAGCTAATAAAACAAGGCTTATTATATAAAGAGCCTTATAGTACCTTCCTAGAAGATTATAATCAAAAAATAGTATTACTATAATCATTCCTATTCCAAGCACAAAAGCTAGTCCTTGCTTAACTAATTGATTATATGAACCTGTAGAATTAGCATGTGTTGCACTACTAAGTATAACAAGCCCAAAAATAAAGATAGCTAATACTGTAACTATAAGTTTCCAGTCTAACTGTTTTATCAACTTAATTGTCGACTTATAATTAATATTGATTTTTTTCAAAGAATCACCGTCTTTCTATCTTTAAACATATAATTAAATAAAAGGGGCATATACCAATAAGGATATCCCCCTTTTAAGCACTAATTACATACATCTATCTTTAATATTCTTTAATGGTATATTAGCAACTAATGCAGATACAGGTTTGTCATCATGTTCACCTCTGCATTTAGACATTTTGATTTCAAGGCCATCTTCTTCTATTTCTGCATAGTTGGCTATTACTTTTAAAATATCTGTTTTTATCATCTCTAAAAGTTGTGGTGAACAATCTACTCTATCATGAACTAAAACTAGTTTTAACCTCTCTTTAGCAACAGATTTACTAGTTTTAGCTTCGTTAGAAAAAACTCTAAATAAATCTAACACAGATGTATCCTCCTTTGCTACTTAGCCATGCTAAACATTTTTTTTAGTCTACCAAAGAATCCATCTTCAACTTCAAGTTCAAGTAGAGGAACTTCTTCATTTAGTATCCTTTTTGCGATATTTTTGTATGCTTGACCAGCAAGAGATTTTGAATCAAGTATTGCTGGTTCACCTTTATTTGTTGATATAATTATACTTTCATCATCAGGAACAAGACCTAATAAATCTATTGCTAGTATCTCTATTATATCTTGTTTGTCCATCATGTCTCCACGCTTAACCATATCATTTCTAATTCTATTTATAACTAATCTTATTTCTTTTATTTCATTTGCTTCTAATAGACCTATTATTCTATCTGCATCTCTTACTGCTGATATCTCTGGATTTGTAACCACAATAGCTCTATCTGCACCTGCTATTGCATTTTTAAATCCTTGTTCAATACCTGCTGGGCAGTCTATTATTACATACTCGAAAGATTCTTTCAATTTTTCACATAGGTCAACCATTTGCTCAACTGATACAGCATTTTTATCTCTAGTTTGTGCTGCTGGTAATAAATATAGATTATCAAATCTTTTGTCTTTTATTAGAGCTTGCTTAAGCCTACAAGTTCCTTCAACAACGTCTACTATGTCATAAACTATTCGATTTTCAAGACCCATTACTACATCTAAATTTCTAAGTCCAATATCTGCATCTACAACTACAGTTTTTTTATTTTCTAGGCTTAGCGCAGTTCCTAAGTTTGCTGCGGTAGTAGTTTTTCCAACTCCACCTTTACCGGATGTTATAACTATAACTTCGCTCATAATACTACCCCCTATTTTTCTTTCTATTTGTCCAACTTTGACAAATAGCTTTCGATTACAATTCTTCCATTACTCACAAAGGCTATTTCTGGGCTAATTTCTGATTCAATTTCATAATTTTCTTCATCATCTGGAGCTTCTGCAATATTATCTGCTATTTGCAATATTTTTGGATTAAGATTTCCAGCAACAACATAGGCAAACTCATTGCCCTCTGAACCTGCATGCACAAAACCTTCTATTTTCCCCATTACAAAAACATTTCCTCCTGCTACAACCTTAGCGCCAGCATTTATATCTCCCATAACAACTGTATTTGATTTTGAAATGACCTTTGAACCAGGTCTCATATCATTTAATATGACTACATCACCTTCAAATTCAATATTTTCGCCAGATCTTAGGGTATTGACATATTTTGTTTGAAAATTATTATTTTCTTCAATTTTTTGATCTTCAACAAATTCCACATCAAATCTAGAAGTAATTCCTTCTTTTAATTCTAGAATCTCCATGTCAGTTAAATAATCACTGTTAATTTTACTAATTTTAGCACCATTAAAAAAACCAACATACGCTTCCAATTTGTTTATTATATTTTCTTGTATTTCTTCAAATGGAGCTTCTCTTTTTATATTTACTATTATCCCTCTTTTATTACCCTTGAACTCTACTAGTTCTTGACTACAAATTTCTCTTAAAGACATAACAACCTCCAGAGTGATATATCATTTATATTCTTCAAATGCGCTTTAAACCCTTTTATTTTTTCTACATAAAGCTAAAGTTTATAAATGGATTTAACTTATCTATTGATTTGTGACTCGAAATTTATATTTTCGTCAGAAGAATTATTAACATCATCCGTCTTGTTGTCTTTTTTGCCGTTAGTTGGCTCTAATCCCATATATGTTCCAATAACTTCTCTAGTTGGTAAAAGTGAGAATACACTTGAATCACCTTGAGGAATTACACATACAACAGCTATTTCTGGGTCATCTGCTGGTGCAAATGCAACAGTCCATGTAAAAGAACCATAATCTGCTTTAAACTTATCTATTTGGTCATCTGTTATTTTTGGATTTAATTCTTTTATAGCTTTTCTTAAATATGAAGAATTCACTTTATCAGTATCCTCTAATTTAACTTTTACTCCATCTTCTAATTCTTCTTCTAATTTCTTTCTTTCTTCGTCTTTTAAATCTTTATTTTCTAGTTTTTTCTTTATTTCTTTTTCTTTAGCTAATGAAAGTTCTTTTTCTTTTTCTGCCTTCATCTTATCAGCCATTTTAATTGCATCATTTAGATTAACATTATAAGATGACATATGACTCTTTAAATATTCATATTCATTATCTGTAGGTATTTTACCACTTTTCTCAGCTGTACCAGTCTTTGCTGCTACATCTATTGGGAAATCAGCAAAAGCACTTTTTGCTGTACCTTGTCTAGCAACCAATTTCATACCTTTTGTTAGTTCCTTTAGATTGTCTGGATTTTTGAAAGGTATTTTTTCCACTTTCTTTTGGTCATTAATTTTTACTGATGAATAATCACTTGAAACAGCTCTATCAACTACAGATAATTCTACTAAATTACCTCCATTTGCTATAGCAGCTACGTATCTTGATATTTGAGCTGGCGTATAGGCATTTTCACCTTGCCCTATAGCTAAGTTGAATGTATCAGCAGTACTCCATTTTGCAAAGTTAAAGTAACTAAATACCGCCATATCCGCTACATCTTCCACTCTATTTTCTTTAACATCCAATTTTTTCAATCTATTCATCGTTTCTACTCTACCAGGAGTTTTCTTTTCAGCTGCCCAACTTACAATTTCATCGATTCTTTTTTCGTATTCTTTAGGATTTTTATCTCTAGTTATATCAACAAAGTCATTGGCCATTTCTCTATCTAAAGCTGATTTTAACAATGCTTGTGTTGATTTTAATTTATCCTCTGTGCTAGGCACCTTACCTGCTCTTTCTTCTACTTCGTCTTCAAGCCCAGTATTTTCATCTAATCCAAATAGTTTTGCATACTCAAGTATCTTATTTGCATTCATATCTATACCAATACTTTTTCCATCTGGCCATGTCTTACCTGTACCAATAGTTGCCATATATATGTTACAAGACTCTTGTATAGCTTTATATAAATTTGTCATACCATGATTTCCTCTACCATGATTCCACACATAGTCGCCAAATGATTTTTTCCCTAGCATAATAACTCCAGGGTCATTTATAGTGAAATTTGGATTTAGACCATTTTCTAAAGCTGCCATTGAGGTTACCATCTTAAATGAAGAACCTGGCTGGAATTCCCCTTGTGTAACTAAGTTTAATAGTGGACTTCCTGCTAGTAAGTCATTTGGATTCTTTGGTTGTAGTGCTTTATAGTCTTCTGTGGAAATACCCTTTGCAAATTTATTTGGGTCATAGTCAGGATAACTTGATGAAGCTAAAACCTCTCCATTTTTAACATCAATAGCTATAAGAGCTGCTGATTGTGCCTTTCCTGCATATGCACTAATTGGCTTATCCCCAAACTTACTTTTAAAAGTACCTCCTTTTGAAGCAACTTCTATTATCTGTTTTAATGCATTATCTGAAACTTCTTGTAAATCTTTATCTAATGTAAGGTATACAGTATCTCCTGATTTAGGTTTTTTTGATTCAATTTCTTTACTGATTCTACCCAATGCATCAACTTTAACCATTTTATAACCATCAGTTCCTCTTAGCTTGCTTTCATTACTTTTTTCTACTCCTGCAAGACCTACCATATCTCCTGTTTTATATCCTTTTTGTAGATATGATTCTATTTGAGTTGATGGCATTTTTCCTACATATCCTAACATATGTGAAGCTAAAGTTCCATTAGGATAATATCTCACTGGTTCAACTGCTACTGAAACACCAACAAGGTCCATAGCACTTTCCTCAATCTGTGCAATGGTAGTTTCTCCTACATCTTTTGCAATTGTTACTGGATTATATTGAGAATATCCTTTTGATTTTATTAAATCTCTTACAACCATTATTTTTCTTGCATCTTCATTACTTAAACTTTTATCAATCTTAAATGCATCGCTATTTCTTACTTTTTCAAACGCTTTTTCAGCACTTAAATTAGTCTCTTTTATTTTATAACTGGCCAACCAATCTCTCTTATCTCTCTCTGCTGTAAACATCCATTTACTAACTAAAATAGGAGGATAGTATCCATTTTCATTTAGTTTTGCTTGTAATTTTGTTGCATCTAACCTTTTATCTTCTTGAGACAAGATTCCTGCTGATATAAGTTTATCTACCAAGTAATAAAAACTCTCTTTAGCATTATAGTCACTTGGTATTCCATTTTCTGATTTATATTCTCTAATCTCTCTGTCATATGTATAATAGTACTTTCCATTTTCTACATATATAGGAAATTCATCTACATATTCTTCACCATTTTTCTCAAGTAAATTTATAAGCTTCAATGATATTTCATTTGCTCTTGAACGCTTATTAGCATCTTTTTTATTAATATCGTTACCTGAAACTTGAACAGTAAATAAATTTTTATTTCCTGCTAGCAATCTTCCATATCTATCTTTTATTTCTCCTCTTGGAGCCTCTATTGCCAATTTTTTATATGTTTTATTTTCAGCTAACTCATTGTAGTATTCATATTTAAATGTAGTCATGTAGACTATTTTTACTAAAATAGCTAAAAATATCACGCTTATGACTATTTTCATTATTTTAAATCTATCAACTTGTTTATTTTCTTCCATGAAATCACCAACTAATCTTCTTTAAGTTTTAAAACTGCTCTTTTAGACAAGCGATATATTATTAAACCAATTAAACTATTCACTATTGGTGCTACTAGTAGACCCTTTACTAAAAGTGTTGATATGCTATAGCTTTGATAGATTATACTAGATGTACCTATATTGACAATTGAATCAATTAAACTTCCTATTAAAACCAAAACGAAAGTAATAATATAGCTACCTTTATATAGTTGATCCCTCATGTGTCCAATCGCATATGCAATAACAAACAAAACTAATGCATTTACACCAAGAATTCCACCAATGGTTATGTCCTTAATAAGCCCTATTATAGCTGCTATAATCCCACCTTCTAATTCATCCAAATAAAGAGAAATTATAGTTACATATATAAGAACTAAGTTAAAGCTTATTCCAAAAATATTTATATAATTTGTTATACTATTTTCTATAGTCATAACCACAATACCCAATAGACAAAGTAAAACTTTTTTCATTGTTTTTTATCCCCTTTATCCTATATTTCTTGGTTCTATGACTACAACGTCATCTATATTCTTAAAATCAACATAAGGTTTTACAACTACATATTTTAGTGATTTATCTTTATCATCAATTACCTTTTCAACCTCACCAATTGGTATGCCTTCTGGGAAAAATCCAAGACCAGATGTTGTTATTATATCTCCTTGAATTACATTATATGATGAGTCAAACATATAACCTTGTAAATAACCTTTACTATTATAACTATCCTTATTGTCTAAAGTAGTATTTTGAGTAATTGCTCCTTTAGCACTAGCATTTTTTGCTAATTTAAAACTTACAGATGATTTAGAATCTAATAGTGAAATTGCCTTACTATAATCGTTGGAAACTTCATAAACTATACCAACTAGACCACTGCCATTCATAACTATACTTTCTTTTTTTACACCTGAATTTTTTCCCGCACCTATTATAAAACTCTCATACCAGTTTCCATCATTTTTACCTACAACACTTGTAGAAATACTTGTTGCTTTATATTTTTCTTCTACAAAGCTAAGTGTCTTCTTTAATTCTTCTAATGATTCTGTCTTGTCTAATTTGGTATTTAAAGCTATAACATCTTTTTTAAGCTTTTCATTTTCTGATTCTAATTTTTTTACCTTTTCAGAGTTATCTCTATAATTTAAGATATCTTTAAAACCATTTTTTATAAATGAAAATCCATCATTTATTCCTTTTCCTACACTTGTAATAGCATCTGATGCTACACCTAAGTTTACTGGGCTTCCACTTGAAAACTTACCAATTGATATACCCACAATTCCAATTAAAGTGATAGCAACTACGCCCGTTGCTATCACTTTAACATTAATCCTTTTTTTCTCATTTTTATTCTTGTCAAATCTCAAGGCCATCACCAACTTCTAATTTTTAGCATTCATCATTAATACTTTTTCAAAAATTTCTTGGTCTTCAACAGATTTTCCTGTTCCAAGTGCAACACAATCAAGAGGAGCTTCTGCTATTTGAACAGACATTCCTGTTTCTTGTGTAATAAGTTTATCAAGACCTCTAAGTAAAGCTCCTCCTCCTGTTAGCATTATTCCGTTTTCCATTATGTCTGATGCTAATTCTGGTGGAGTCTTTTCTAATGTAGATTTTATAGCATCTACTATTGAACTCACAGGCTCTTTTAATGCTTCTCTAACTTCTGTAGAACATATTTCTATTGTTTTAGGTAACCCTGATATTAAATCTCTACCTCTTATTTGCATATTTATTTCTTCATCATCTTTAAATGTAGAACCTATGCTAATTTTAACATTTTCAGCAGTTCTTTCACCTATCATAAGATTATATTCTTTTTTTACATAGGCAACTATAGACTCGTCAAATTCGTCTCCACCAATTCTTATAGATTTAGCAGTAACAATTCCTCCTAGAGATATTACAGCTATTTCTGAAGTACCTCCACCGATATCAACTACCATATTACCTTCTGGCTCTTCAACCTTTAATCCAGCTCCTATAGCCGCTGCCATTGGTTCCTCTATAAGAAATGCATCTTTAGCACCAGCTTGTCTTGCAGCCTCTTCTATAGCTCTCTTTTCAACTTCTGTAACTCCAAAAGGAACACATATAGCTATTCTTGGACTTACAACACCTTTTTTATCAGCTGCTTTTTGTATAAAGTAACTAATCATTGATTGAGTTATATCAAAGTCAGCTATTACTCCATCTTTCATTGGTCTTATAGCTACTATATTTCCTGGTGTTCTACCTATCATTTTTTTAGCTTCTTCACCTACTGCTAAAACTTCTTTACTGTCATCTCTTATTGCAACAACTGAGGGTTCTCTAACAACAATACCTTGTCCTTTTATGTAAACTAATGTATTTGCAGTCCCTAAATCTATTCCCATATCCTTTGTCATCTTGTTAAAACTAAAAAAACCTCTTTTTTCTTTCTTTTTTTCCTTAGCCATGATTTTACTCCTTCCTACTAATTAAGAATCATGTTTAAAACATTCTCCTACTATTTTATCACATATAAAGTCAAATTATCATATTTTCTTTAAAGCTAAAGTATAATCCATCTCCAATTATTATATGGTCAATTATTTCAATCCCAATTATTTCTCCACATTTAATAAGTCTTGATGTAATATTTTTATCTTCCTTTGATGGTTCTACACTTCCTGAGGGGTGATTATGCATCACTATTATTTTACTTGCACTTCTCTTTATAGCTTCTTTAAAAACTTCTCTAGGATGGACTAATGATGAGTTTAAAGTCCCTACAGATATATCTACATCAGATATTATCTCATTTTTTGTATTTAAAAGAACTGCCTTAAAAACCTCTTTTTTCAAATACCTCAGACTATTCATATAATATTTATGTATATCCCAAGGATTTTTTATTTTATACTTCATAGGTTTAAAACTAGCTACTCTAAAGCCTAGTTCTAAAGCTGCTTTAATTTGGGCTGATTTTGACAATCCAATTCCATCTATATTACACAGCTCCTCTATTGTCATTTCCTCTAAATGTCTAATACCCTGAATATCTTTATTTATTATATAGTTGGCTAACTCGATTGCATTTTTATGTTTGTTACCAGTTCTTAAAAGTATAGCCAACAATTCAGCATTTGATAAGCTTTCTACTCCTTCAGCAAGCATCTTTTCTCTGGGTCTTTCCTCTAGTGCCATTTCTTTTACCTTAATGGTTGAATTAAATGACTTTTTCAGATAAATCACACTCCATAAAAAAGATTTATATTAAAATGTTCCTTTAACAAGTCACCTAACTTTGAAATTGGAAGTCCAACTATATTAAAATAATCGCCTCTAATCTCTTCAACTAGCAAAGCTCCATATCCTTGTATTCCATAAGCTCCTGCTTTGTCAAATGACTCTTTAGTTTTCAGATAATCCTCAATATCTTTTTCTGATAACGTTTTAAATTTTACATTGCTGATTACATAGTCAATTATTTTTTTATCTTTGCACAAGTTTATTAAGCTAATACCTGTTATGACTTGATGCTCTCTTCCAGATAGTCTACTTAGCATGTCTCTTGCACAAGACTCATCTTTAGGCTTTCCTAAAATAGCATTATCTAAAACAACAACAGTATCAGCTCCAATAACAACATCTTTCTTATGTTTAGATGCTACAAACATACTTTTTTCAAAAGCTAATCTCATAACTAAATGTTTTGGTGCTTCACCTTCCAATATAATCTCATCAATTTCACTTTTAATTATATCAAATCTTACATTTGTATTCTCTAGAATTTCTTTCTTTCTTGGAGAGGCTGATGCCAAGATTATATTCATTTATTCACCTCATTTGTACGTAATTTGTACCTATTTAGTCTATCACTATATTGTAAAAAATTCAACAGAAATGTCGAACCTTTTTTGTTACACTATTGTTATATTTATTACCAATAAAATAAATATACATAAAATAGAGGTATGGAAATTATTCCATACCTCTGTTTTATGTACTCATTAGAGATATGGAAATTATTCCATATCTTTATTTTGTCCATATTACAAAATTTTAATAGCTTTCTTTGGACATTTTTCCATACATAAATGGCATCCTACACATTTGTCTGCATCTACCTTATGTTTTTCTTTTAATTCACCTTCTATTGCATCAAACTTACATTGTTTTTTGCACACTGTACATCCCACACAAAGTTCTTGGTCAATAGTAACTTTCTTTCTTTTAGCTATATCACCTGATATTACTTTTGTAGGGCATTTTTCTACACATTGCATACAACCTACACACTTACTAGGGTCTATTTTAGCTATTTTGTTTTCAAATATTATTGCATCAAATTTACAAGCTTTTACACACATTCCACAACCAATACATCCAGCAGTACATTTTTCTTTAACAGCTTTACCAAATTCTTTGCTATTACATTCTACAACTATTGATTGGCTTTCTGGTTTTGTAATTATTATACCCTTAGGGCATGCTTCTTTACATTTTCCACAGTTAACACATTTTTCTTCATCTATTACTGCTACTCCATCAACTATAGAAATAGCATCAAATTTACAAACAGTCTTACATGTTCCAAGACCTAAACATCCAAACTTACACATTTTAGCTCCTGAATTTAAAACATTTGCTGCTCTACAATCAGATATTCCTTCATACTCATATTTATCTTTTGCACTTGAGCAAGTTCCTTTGCAAATAACTTTTGCTACTTGTTTTTCACCTGCTTCAGCACTTACGCCCATTATTTCTCCAACTTTTGCACCAACATCTGCTCCACCTACAGGGCAACCATTAACTGGTGCTTTTCCTTCAACTATCGCACTTGCAAGACCTCCACATCCTGGGAATCCACAACCACCACAGTTAGCACCTGGAAGTACTCCTAGTATAGCTTCCACTCTTTCGTCTACTTCTACAGCAAACTTTTTAGATGCAAAATCTAATACTATCCCGAAGATTAAGCCCATAACTCCTAAAACTAATACAGCTGTAAGTATCACTATTTTCACCCCTCTTTTTTATAGCTTTATAAGTCCTGTAAATCCTAAGAAAGCTATTGACATTAAACTTGCTGATATAAGTGTTATAGGGAAACCTTTAAACGCTTCTGGTATATCAGCTAATTCTAGTCTTTCTCTTATACCTGCGAATATTACTATTGCTAAAGTAAATCCAGCTCCTGCTCCAAATCCGTTTATTATTGTTTCTACTAAATTATAACTTTTTTGAACATTAACTAGAGCTATACCAAGAACTGCACAGTTTGTAGTTATAAGAGGTAGATAAACTCCTAATGCTTGATATAAAGATGGACTCATCTTTTGAATTACCATTTCAACGAACTGAACTATAGAAGCTATAACCAATATAAAAGCTATTGTTTGTAAAAATTCAGTTCCAGTCTTTACTAATAAAATTTGTATAAAATAAGTTATAATTGAAGCTAGAGTTAGAACGAATGTAACTGCAACTCCCATCCCTACTGCTGTATCAACTTTCTTAGAAACTCCTAAGAAAGGACATATTCCCAAGAACTGAGATGTTATAACGTTATTAACAAGAACGATACTTAAAAATAAAAGTATTAAATTCATTTATTACACCTCCACTACGCTTTTTTACTTCTTAATTTATTAAATCCTGCAAATAAGAATCCTAATGTTAAGAATGCACCTGGTGGTAATATAAATATTAATACTGGTTGGAAAGATGCTCCAAATAGTGTCATTCCAAATAAACTACCATTTCCAAGTAATTCTCTTACTGCACCTATTACTGTAAGAGCAACAGTAAATCCAAGACCTTGACCTACACCATCAACAATTGAAGCTAGTGGACCAGTTTTAAAAGCAAAACTTTCTGCACGAGCTAGTATTAAACAGTTAACAACTATTAATGGTATATATATACCAAGAGCCTTATCAAGAGCAGGAACATATGCTTTTAAAACCATTCCTACTATTGTAACAAATGTAGCTATAATGACTACAAATATAGGTATTCTTATCTTATCTGGTGTGATTTTTCTTAGTAATGATATAACTAAATTTGCACATATTAAAACTGCTGCTGTTGAAAGACCCATACCGATTCCATTTATTGCTGAAGTTGTAACGGCTAGTGTTGGACACATACCTATAACTTGCACAAATGTTGGGTTCTCATCTATTAGCCCATTTTTAAATACTTTAGCTAAATTCATAATTAACCCTCCTTATTTATTAAGAGCACTATTGAAGACATCTATTGCAGCATTTACTCCTGTAGTAACTGCTGTAGATGTAATAGTTGCACCTGATATTGCTAATATTTGATTTTCTGCTGTTGTGCTTCCTTTTGCTACTTCAAGAGGTTCAGCAGTTTTTCCTTTGTATTGACCTTTAAATGCATCATCTTTAGCTTTTGCTCCAAGTCCTGCTGTCTCTGACATATTACCAATATCAACACCTGTAACTTGGCCATCAGCTGATATACCTACCATAACTTCAATTTCTCCACCATAGCCACTTGGTTTAGCTTTTAAAGTATATCCTACTACCTCAGAACCATCTAGCCCTTCATATACTTCAGCTATAAGACCATCTCCAAGGTCTTTATAAGTACTTTCCTTCATTTCTTTAAATTCTTTTGCTTCTGGAAGTACTGCTTTTCTAAGTTCATTGTTTGCTTGTATATTTCTTTGTTCTATTACTGGAGCTGTAACTTGATTTGTAGCTCCAAGTGCTAATGAGGCTATTGCACTTATAGCAAGTAAAGTTCCACCTAGTCTTACCATACTATTCATTATTTAGCCACCTCCCCAAACACTCTGTTTCTAACAAACTTATCTATAAGTGGTGCAAGACAGTTTACTAGTAGTATTGAGTAAGATACACCTTCTGGATATCCACCATACATTCTTATAACAGTTGTTATAAGACCTGCTAATACAGCGTATATGATTTGACCTTTTTTAGTCATAGGCGAAGTTGTATAATCCGTAAGCATGAAGAAACCACCTAACATAAGTCCTCCAGCAAACAGTTGATATATTGCAAAATTTATATTAAATCCACCTAAAAGGAATGTTAATATAAATACAGTTGCTATGTAAAATACTGGGATAACATAATTTATTATGCCTTTATACATTAGGTATACTCCACCTAATAATAATAATATTGCTGATGTTTCACCTATACATCCACCAATATTACCAATCATCATATCAGCAAGGCTGATTCCATTACTAGAAAGGTCAGCCAAGCCTGCTGCTCCATTTTTCAAAAAGCTTAATGGTGTTGCAGTAGTAACTGCATCTAAATTTTTACCTATCCAGTTAACACCTGGTTGAGTCCAAGCAGTCATTGCTACTGGAAATGATGCTAATAAAAATGCTCTTGCAGCAAGTGCTGGATTGACAAAGTTACATCCAATTCCACCAAATACCATTTTAACTACTAATATTGCAAATATTCCTCCTACTAGACACATCCACCAAGGAAGTGATGCTGGTACGTTAAATGCTAATAATAATCCTGTTACAACAGCTGAAAAATCTCCTATAGTACTTTTATGCTTCATAAGTTTTTGATATAAAAATTCAGTACCTACTGTACCAAGTATACAAAAAAACATAGCACTCAATGCATTAAGTCTAAAGAAGTATACTCCTGCTACTGCTGCTGGAAGGAGTGCTATAATAACTTGTTTCATTATATATGAAGTATCTTCATTACTTCTCACATGAGGAGAAGATGATACTATCAACTTATTTTCCATCGTTTTTCCCCCTTAACTTTCTTTATTTCTGAGCAGCTTGCTTTCTTCTCTTTGCTCCTATTTCTCTTTTTGCTGATCTTATAGATTGAAGTAATGGTCTTCTTGCTGGACAAATAAATGAACAAGACCCACATTCTATACAATCCATAGCTCTATGATATTCAGCTGTGTCATAATCTTCCTTCAAAGAATATGCACTTATGAAAAGTGGTTGTAAGAATGATGGACATACATCTGTACATCTTCCACATCTTAAACAATTTTGAACATCTGGTGTACGTGATTCTTCTTCATCTAAACATAAAATCCCTGAAGAACCTTTATTAGTTGCTATTTCAGTAGTATATTGAGCTATCCCCATCATAGGTCCACCCATTATCACTTTACCAACTTTTTTATCTTCTTTAAAACCACCACATTGGTCTATTATTTCTGAGACTAATGTCCCAACTTTTGTTATTAGGTTTTTAGGTTCTTTGATACAGCTACCTGTTATTGTAGTAATTCTTTCTACCAAAGGCATACCTGTTTTAATAGATTTAGCTATTTGAGCTGCTGTGGCAACGTTGTCAACAACTGCACCTGCTGCTATTGGCAATCCGCCTGATGGAACTTCCTTACCTGTACACGCATAAATAAGTTGTTTTTCTGCTCCTTGTGGATATTTCACTTGAAGGCCAACAACTTCGATTTCACTATAATCTTTAGCTACATTTTGAATGGCTTCTATAGCATCTGGTTTATTTGTTTCAATTCCTATAAATCCTTTTTTAACATCTAATACTTTCATTAATGCTCTTAAACCAAATACAACATCTTCTGGATTTTCCACCATTAATCTGTGGTCTGCAGTTAAATATGGTTCACATTCTGCCCCATTTAATATAACTACTTCTGCTTTACTGTCTGGTGGAGGAGATACTTTTACATGGTTAGGGAATGTAGCTCCACCCATACCTACTATTCCTGCCTCTTTTATGATACCTACTATATCTTCTTTGCTCAAATCCTCTAACTGACCTTTTGGTTGAACACTTTCATGTAATTCTTCCTTAAAGTCATTTTCGATAACTACACATTGAGCTGAACCACCTGGTACTTCATGTTGTTCAATAGCAATAACTTTACCTGATACTGAAGAATGAACGTTACATGAAACGAAACCTTGCTGTTCACCTATTTTTTGCCCAAACTTTACTTCATCGCCAACTTCAACAATAGGTTTAGCTGGTGCCCCTATATGTTGTTGAAGAGGAATGTAAACTATCTTTGGAGCTTGAGCTTTTTCAAGTGCCTTTGTGTTAGAGTACTCTTTTCTATATGGAGGATGTATTCCTCCCTTAAAAGTTAAGAGTTTCATTGTTTTACCCCCTTATCTATAAAAAAACATTTTTTCTGCCTTCTATAAGTATACTATATATATTAAAAAATCTTAACAATTGTTAAAAAAATATCCCTATTTTTATAATTTATTTTATAAATCAACGCCTCTTTATTAAGTTAAAATGAGGAAAAGGATTGTCTTATTAAACAATCCTTTTCCTATAGCTTTCTAAAGTCTAAATTTTCTGTATTTTATTTTATGGAATTTATGAACAAAGAATACTCTTGCATAGATGATAAAAGTAGACTTTTACTTACACTATATTTTTCTTCATTTGCTGCTTTTGAGGCAGTATCAATTTTTTCGTTTATGTTCTTTACATAGTCAATCAAATTATCTTTAAATAAACTCATTTCAGAATAATCAATCTTTTCAGCTTCTTTTGATATATTTTGTGATATTGCCTTTCTATTTGTCAAAATAGTATTATATTTTTCCATATCTACATTATTTTCATCATTCGACCAAAAACTTGATTCTTCTTTAAAGTTTGTTATTAATTTATTTAATTCTTTGGATATACTATCTATATAAGCATAATTACTTGTATATTCTAAAGATAGCATAGGTGCATCTAAATGAGATAAAAACGCATCTGGAAATACTTTTCTTATAGAACTCATATGCTTTCTAACTTCATTTTCATCAAAAGAAGAGTATGTTTGTATTTTTTTTACTCCATCCTTCTCCATAACTGAAAAAGGTATATCACTACTAACTAACGATGTTTGTATTTTTTTCAAATCGTCATCATTATCTATTGCAGCAACTTGGATGGTATATATATCCCATCCTTCAATAGTAGCTAATTTTACTTCTTCTGGTTCCTTGGTATTATTTACTGCTTTTTCTGAATTATTATTTTGATTATTATTTGAATTGGTTTGTGATTTAGATTTTTTTCCATTTTTTATGGCATTTAGTTCATCAGATATATCTTTATAAGTTATATCTGATGAACTATTTAGAAATGGTATTTTAGCTGATATATACTCTAACATCTTGCTATCTTTTATTTTTGTATAAGAATAATAGCCAATCAAACATAAACAAGCAATAGTTATTATATACTTACGCACATCTATCTTATGTCTATTATTATTAAATCCTCTGTATATCGTCTTTCTTCTATTCATTAGTTTGTCCCCTCCCAAAATTATATTATTAATAAAGTATATTTTTAAGAGTCTCAATTTATGAATAGAAAACTTATTTATTTTAATTTTTTAATAAAAATTATATCTACGAAGCAAATCTTCTTGCTCCAAGCAATGCTTTAGACCAATATGAAGTAGTCAAATTGTCTACTTTAACCTTATTAGGATTAGTTTGAGTTCCACTACAATGTATAAACTTACTATTGCCTACATATATACCTACATGGTTCGTTGCTCCATCTCCGTCAGTATCAAAGTAAACTAAATCTCCTGGTGCATAGTTACCCATAGAAACTGCACTTCCAAATTGAGCTTGCTCTCTAGAAACTCTTGGTATAGAAAGTCCAACTGAGTGTTTAAAAACATACTGTGTAAATCCAGAACAATCAAACTTATCTGGACCAGATGCTCCCCATTGATATGGTATTCCAATAAGTGTATATGCAAAATCTACTACTTTTGAACCATTTACAGTCGATTTATCTGAATTTCCAATAGATGAAGAATTTGAATTACTATTAGATTGGGAATTATTATTAGATGATGAATTAGAGTTTTCTTTTAATCCTTCAGTAGTCTCAGAAATATAACTAGAACTTACCCATCCAGTTGTCCCATTTGATAATTTTACTTTATACCATCCATTACTTTTAGCTTTTAACTCAACAACATCTCCACCATTTAATTTTCCGATTACAGAATAGCTTGTCCCAGGACCACTTCTTACATTTAAACTTACAGTAGATGTTACTTTTCCCTTCTTGCCTTCAAGTGATACTTCACTAGATTGATTTTTATCAGTGTTGTTATTATTAGTAGTATTACTTGAATTAGAATCATTTGTTCCAACATCTTCTGATGTTTTTGAGATATACTGACTACTAGCCCATCCAGTAACTCCATTTGATAGCTTTATTTTATACCATCCATTACTTTGTTCTAATAACTTTACTACATCTCCATTATTTGCTTTACCAACTAATGAGTAGTTTGTACCTGCACCACTTCTTATATTTAATCTAGAACTGACATTTACTTTTCCATTCCCACTAATAGATGTTCCACTTGATGTTGAATTATTTTGATTCGAAGTACTTCCAGATGAACCACTCGTTGATATGTATTTTGAACTTCCCCAGCCAACAACAGAACTTGACACTCTTACTTTATACCAACCATTAGATTTTTCTAAAATTTCTACAGTTTTTCCCTTATATAACTTTGCTACTTTGTCACAATCAGCACTTGGCCCGCTTCTTATATTTAAAGCACTAGCTGTCACAACTCCCTTTTCAAGAGCACTTGCATGTATGGAACTAACAGATACTGCTACTGCTCCAATCCCTAAAGCCGTTATAGCTTTCTTCACTACTATCACTCCCCCCAACATATTTTTATAATCATAAATTTGTACCACTATTATCCATTTTTAACAACTATATTTTAATGATAACTTATTCTATTATTAATTGTAAAGAAATTATAATTATATTATTAAAATTAATGATTCTTAGGAAGTATTTCAATCCAATAATTATCTGGGTCCGCTATAAAATAAATTCCCATACTTTCATTTTCAAAACATATACAATCTAAGTCTTTATGAAGTTTTTTTGCCTCATCAAACTCTTCAACTTCTAAAGCCAAATGGAACTCATTATCCCCTAAATTATATGGTCTATCCCAATCTCTAAGCCAAGTTAACTCTAATGTATGGCTAGTAATCCCATCTCCTAAATAAACTAGTATAAAACTTCCATCTTCTGCTTCTTTACGCTTTACTTCTTTTAGACCTAAAGCTTTATCATAAAAATTCAAACTTTTTTCTAAGTTAGTAACATTAAAATTGTTATGGCAAAAACTAAACTTCATTTTGAAATCACTCTCCAATTTTTACTTTTTTTATATTATATCATTATTATAACTTTATTTAAATCAAATTAAGTTAAAAATTTGAATAATACTACGTAATACTTAAGTAGCATTAAATTATTTAAAAGAATATGTCAAAAAAAGAATAAGTTCTATTAAACACATGAAAAAATTGTACTCAAGTTATCTTGATTGTGTAAAATAATAGAACTTATTTTTTTAATTTTTATATTTAATTTTTAATTTTTTCTTTTATAATATAGTTTATTACTTTTTTTCTAATATCTTCAGCACTATAATCATCCTCTATTTCTATACCTAAAAGTTTTGCTATTGATTTCATATCTTCCCTAGTTTTTGACCTATAGCTTGATATCAGTTCATCTTTTATTTTCTCAGGTTCTAAAAGATATTCTTCATCTCCTCTTTTGAAAGTAACATATTTTTGAGCATATGAATTTCTATTATAGTATATATACCTTGATATTTTTCTTAAAATCTGATTATATGAAAGTCGCTTATTAACATTAAGCTTTAAGTACTCTGAAAAAGCAAATAGCTCTTTTTTTGATTTAAATAATGTTTCTTTTTTGATAGTTCTTGATATCGAAGTTACACTTTCTTGATATGCACACTTTTTTAACATTTTTAAATATACTCTATTAAGACCAATACTTTGATTGAATTTTTTTATATTATTATTAATAACTTTATCCAAATTACCTTCAAAGTATTTTTTTGCTCCTTTTTGTGATACATAACTCTCAAGTTCTTTGTGGGCCATATCAAGTATCATTTTTTTTAAATCTTCTTTATATCCCCTAGACTCCATGATACTCCCTCCCTTAGCTATTTATAGTATATTCAAAAAGTTTACGAAATGTGAATCTTTCTCGAAATTTTTTACTTTTTATGTATATATTAATTTAAAAGGGGAGATAATAGTAATGTAAAATCAAACATACTCAATCTCCCCCATTTTTAGACCTCTATTACTCCCCCAATAGAGGTCTTTTTTTATTTTATTATTTTTTATTCAATTCCTTTTAATTCAAAACCTAACTCTGCTATTACTTCTTTTAACTTATCAACTGATACATCATCTTTCATATCTACAGATGCACATTTATTTTCCAAATCTACATCTAAAACTTCAACACCATCTATATCTTCTGTTAATGCAGTTTTAAGGTGATTTACACAGTGTCCACAACTCATACCTTCTACTAATAGTTTCTTTTTCATATCAATTACCTCCTTATACCCTATAAGGGTATTTTATCACACAGTTTAAATTTTTTAAATATAAATTAGTCATTTAATTTATTTCGATTCATTTGAGCTTATATCTAAGTTAGAGATTCCCTCATATACATCAAATTCATTTGGAGTAATCTTTCCTTTTAGTCTACTATTGCTTACAATATAGTTGTTTCTAATAGCTAAACTTATAAATGTTGCATTATCCTCAACATATTTTTGTACATCTTTATAAGCTTTCTTTGTTTCAATTTCAGATGCAGAACTTGTCAGTGCAGACATGTATCCATTTAACTTATCATCAGTATATCCGCTGCTTGCTATTATACTACTTACATCTGGTACAATAGATAATTTCCATCCTACCAATGCCAAATCGTAGTTTTTAGAATTAAGGGCACTTTCCATTTCTTTGTCGGATAACTGATTTATCGTATTGTTTATTCCTATAGCTTTTAGGTTTTCACTTATTATATGTGATGTTTTTAACCTCTCACTATTATCTTTATTTACTATTATTTTTAAATTCATTTCAGAAAGTCTTTTCTTTACTTCCTCTTTTTCTTTATTTTTTTTATCTTCAGCTTCTTTTTTTACTCTCTCAGCTTCTTCTTGTTCAGCCTTTTTTTGTTCTTCTGCAGTAAGTTTCTTTGTATTTTTTTTAGTTGATTTTTTTTGTTTTTTATCTACCTTATCATTTTTTGGATTCACTGCATTTATATTTGCATATTCTACTTTATTAAGATACTCAATCGCTTTATCTTTATTGTACTCTAAATCTTTCACATCACTGCTATAATATTTTGATTTTGAGTTAAGTGGAAAATTAACAGGAGTTGCATCATCCATATAACCTTCACTAATAATTCTACTTTTATTTATAGAATGTGCAATTGCTTTTCTAAAATTGACATCCTTAAAAAAAGAATTATTGTAATTAAATAATACACATTCATAATCTCTACCTTGATATTTTGTTATATTAAACTCTTTTTCTTGAAATTTGCTCAAATCATTCAGCGTAACATTTGTTATATCACTATCAAGAGCCATAACCATAGATGTTCTAGCATCTTCGTTAGGAACCATTCCTACTTTTACATTTTTCATAGCTTTAGGAACTTCTTCATAGTAATCCTTATTCACAGATAAAATCATTCCTTCTCTTTCTGTATATGATTCTATTTTATATTTCCCATTTCCTATCATATTATTATTTTTGTCATTTACATCTTTTGAATCTAAATGATTTTGAGATACTATTGGAAATATTAAACTATCAATAGAAAAAGCATATTTAGCTTTAAATTTTATTGTAAAATCTTTATCTGATTTAATATTTACAGAAGCTATATTTTTTGTAAATTCATTATATGGACTTTCTGCACTTTTTTGAATTAAACCAATTGTATAATTTACATCATTTGAAGTAACTTCTTTTCCATCATGCCATTTTGCATCGTTTAATTTTATATCTATACTCATTCCATCTTGAGCTATATTGTACTCCTTCACTAATTGAGGAGTTACATTATAGTTTTCATCTATTGTAAACAAGCCATCATAGATTAAGTTCATTATGTAGCTAACAGACTTATCAGTATTTGTTATAGGGTTTATAGTCTTAGGAGTCACCATCGTTAAGTTTATATACTTGGCATCTATAGAGCTCTGACTTTTAATACCTGATTCACTGCTACTTTCTTTTGTTTTAGTATTACTACAACCAACTATCATAAGAGTTATAGCTAAAATTACTGTTAAGACTTTTATTTTCTTCATTAGTTTTTCCCCTTCTCGCCATATATCTTATTATAATTTTTATAATTATTTTTTACTTTTTCTACATACTTTGAAGTTTGTTCAAAGGGTATATCATGTAGATTCTTTCCATCTTTACTATATTCATTATTTTCTAACCATTTCTTTACATTACCTGAGCCACCATTATATGCAGCTATTACTAAATCCAATGAACCAAATTCTTTATATAATTTATTTAAATACCAACAACCAATTCTTATGTTGGTTTCTGGGTCAAAAATATCAATATTTTCTAGATTCAGTTCTTCCGCTCCCCAATCTCTAGTTATGTCTAATATTTGCATTAACCCTTTGGCCTCTTTTTTTGAAACAGCAGAGCTATTAAACTTACTTTCTGCTTTTATGACACTGTAAACTATATTTTCATCTAAATTAAATTCTTTAGAATATTTTTCTACATACTCTGAGTATTTTTTAGGATACAAAAACTTATGTATTATTTTGCTTTCCATTAATAGTGCCCCAAATAAGATTATAAAAATAGATAGAACCAATACTTTCTTATTATTCACGCCAATTCTCCTTCATGTATTCAATAAATTTGTATACTTTATTCTCTAATTCAGTTATTGTTCCCGAATTATCTATTATATAATCACCATATTTGGATTTTTCTTCCTGACTCATTTGTGAATTTATTCTGCTAAGTGCTTCTTGTTTACTACAATTATCTCTCTTTTGTATTCGGCTAATTTGTACTTCTTGTTTACAAGTAACCACTAATAGCTTATCTACTATTTCCAAAAATCCACTTTCTACTAATATTGCTGCATCTAATATTACTATCTTTTCGTCTTTTTTTCTAGCTTCTTCTATATCACTTATTATTTTTTCTCTTATTATTGGATGTGTCAGATTATTTAACTCATTAAGTTTTTCTTCATCATTAAAAACTATTTTCCCAAGAGCTTTTCTATCTAAAGTTCCATCATCCTTTTTTATATTTCGACCAAAATGTTCAAATACTTTTTCTAATAACAACTCATCCTCAAAGATTTGTCTAGATATAATATCTGCATCCACTATAGTAATGTTAAATTTTCTAAATATATTCGATAGGCTGCTTTTTCCACAGCCTATCCCTCCTGTAAGTCCTAATATCAACATAAAATCACCTACTTTGTCTCATACCAAGAACTACCAACATTTAAATCTACATCTAAGTGAACATCCATATTTACAGCATTTTCCATTTCATCTTTTACAATCTTTTTAACTATATCTATTTCATCGTCAATTGCTTCAACTATCAATTCATCATGAACTTGTAGTATAAGCTTTGATTTCAAATCATTTTCTTCTAACTTTTTGTGAACATTTATCATAGCAATCTTTATTATATCTGCTGCACTTCCTTGTATTGGTGCATTCATTGCAAATCTCTTTCCTCTATTTCTCTCCATAAAATTGCTAGATTTTATTTCTGGTATATATCTCCTTCTGTTTAAGATAGTCACAGCATAACCATCTTCACTGGCCTTTTCTACTGTAGTGTCCATAAACTCTTTTATCTTATGATACTTAGCAAAATAACTTTCTATATACTCTTTTGCTTTTGGCACAGGTATATTTAAATCATCAGCCAATCCAAAATCACTTTTACCATATATAATACCAAAGTTTACTGCCTTAGCCGCACCTCTTAATTCACTAGTTACATCTTCCATAGAAACATTGAAAACTTGTGAAGCTGTTTTAGTATGAATATCTTCATTATGTTTAAATGCTTCTATCATATTTTCATCTTGACTCATATGTGCAAGAACTCTAAGTTCTACTTGTGAGTAATCGGCATCAACTAGCTTACAATTTTCATCTGCAATAAACACCTTTCTTATTTTTCTACCCATTTCCATTTTTATAGGTATATTTTGAAGATTTGGTTCTGTAGATGAAATCCTTCCAGTAGTTGTTATAGTTTGATTAAATGATGAATGAATTCTATTACTTTCTGGATTTATTATGTTTAGAAGACCTTCAACATAAGTAGAATTCAGCTTTACTATTTGTCTATACTCAGTTATTTTGTCTATTATTGGATGTTTATCCCTTAATTTTTCTAAAACATCTGCATTAGTTGAGTATCCAGTCTTGGTTTTTTTGATTATTGGAAGTTCTAATTTTTCAAACAATATAACACCTAATTGTTTTGGTGAATTTATATTAAATGGCTCTCCTGATAATTCATAAATTTCCTTTTCTAGTGTAGAAATTATTTCTTTAAACTCAATACTTAGGTCATCTAGTATACTCTTATCTACTTTTATACCTTCATACTCCATATGTCCTAAAACTTCCACCAAGGGCATCTCTACATGGTAAAAAAGACCATCCATACTCATATCGATTAAACTTCTTTCCATCATAGGAATTGTTTCTTTAACTGTGCAGATTATTTGCCCCATATACTCTGCCAAATCTTCAAATTCTAAATCTTCGTAGTTCTTAGATTTAACACCTTTACCTAGTAATTCTTCTTTTGATTTAACTTTTTTTGATAAGTATTTCATAGCTATAGCACTACAGTCATATGATGTAGATGAGGTAGAATCTATTAAATACTCCGCTATTGTTATATCAAAATTTATATTTTCCAAGTTTATATTATATGGCTTTAAAGATATATAATCATCCTTTAAATTATATCCAAACTTCTTGATTTCTTTATTTGAAAGTATACCATCTAATTTTGTTACTTCATCTGAATCTATATAATATATTTTTTCTCCATCTACACTTATAAAGATATATATTATATTTTTTTCAAGTATATTACCTTGTCCTCTAACAGTTTTTAAAATAACTTGTCCTTTTTTATTTACTTCATCTATAAATTTATCTATATCTTTTAATTTTAATATTTCTATTTTTTCTTCTACTTGTTCGGTATCATCTGAGTCAACCAAGTCAACTAATCTTGATAAAAGGCTTGTAAATCCAAAATATCTAAACTTATCTAAAAGTTCATCTTTATCATAATCGCCAAAAATCATACTATCCAAATTTACTTCAATTGGTACATCCCTTATAATTGTTGCAAGTCTTTTGCTTTGAATAGCTATTTCTTTATTTTCTTCTATCTTCTTTTTTACGCTTCCTTTAAGTTTATCTGTATTTTCTATTAAATTCTCTATACTAGAAAACTCTTTTATAAGTTTTATTCCTGTTTTTTCCCCTATTCCAGGTACTCCTGGTATGTTGTCTGATTTATCTCCCATAAGTCCTTTTAAGTCAATAAACTGAGTTGGAGTCATTTCATATTTTTCAATTACAGAGTTAAAGTCATATTCTTCAACTTCTCCTACACCTTTTTTTGTTATAAGAGTAGTCGTCTTATCTGAAGCAAGTTGAATGGCATCTTTGTCTCCAGTTACTATGTATACTTTATATCCATTATCCTCTGCTTTTTTAGAAACAGTTCCTATAATATCATCTGCTTCATAACCATCTATTTCTAATCTATTTATTTTAAATTTATCTAAAAGGTCTTTTAGTGGCTGTAATTGCTCTGCTAATTCATCTGGCATTCCCTTTCTTCCTGCTTTATAATCTTTATACTCTAAGTGTCTAAATGTAGGTGCTTTTCTATCAAAAGCTACACTTATATGTGTTGGTTTATATATATCTATTATTTTAAACAACATTGTCGTAAAGCCATATATAGCATTAGTTTTTAAGCCTTCTTTATTATTCATTTCTGGCAAAGCGTAAAATGCTCTATTTATTATTGAATTTCCATCTATTATAATTAATTTTTTTTCCAAATTATATCACTCCTAAAGATTCTCTATTTTTGTAACATATATATTATATACCAATATGCTATTATTTAATATTCCCATAATAATAATAGTATATTAAAATTAAATATGTTGCAAACAATATATTTTTTTGCTATAATAATAAACATGACATGACCGAGTGGTGGAATTGGTAGATGCAATTAACTCAAAATCAACTGTGTTGATTCATAAGTTTTCATGAGGAAAAGCTAGTATCTATGATATTTTGACAGTTTGATGAGTGCTTTGTATTCAATATTCCTCTTGCATATTCTTGGAAAATCTGGTAGGATATACAAGTAGTTCGGATTTAAAATATAAGCCGCTGTGGCGGAACTGGCAGACGCATACGACTCAAAATCGTACGGGAAACCATATGGGTTCGAGTCCCATCAGCGGCACTAATAAAAAAAACTCTTTAGTATATACTAAAGAGTTTTTTTTATTGTAATATTTTTTCATCTTTGTTTCTAGCCTTGTATAAGTATAAATACCATAGGCATGACTTCTTGAACTCCTAAAACATATCTAAACAAAGCAGGATTTTTTATGTATTTACTTAATAAATCCATACTTCTTATCATATTGATTTTTTCCCAATCTCTAAAACTTTTCCCTCTCTAAAAATATTTATAATCAATCATCATTATTCAGTATAACGATTCGATATTATTTTAAAGTATTTGTCATTTAAAACAAACTTGTAATAAAAGCATATCTGAAAGTATTCTGACTCCAATACTTAATAAAGAGTTCTTTTTACAATTATAGATATAAACAACATCTATCTTAATGGACTGTATAGAGCTACAACCAAAGGCAAACACATATAGTTAAACAATGTGTCCGTGATTTTTCTTTATTATTTTATCATAATAGCTTTATTAATCCATTATAACATTACATCATTTTAAAAAAATTATATAAAAAGTCAAAATTTACATATATATTAATAAAACTTGTAAAAACACAGCTAAATTTGTACAATTAAGTACTTAAAACTTGAAAATACTTACTTTGCTATATATTTTAGATAAATATATAATTTATTTAGTTAAGAAAGGAAGTTGTAAATATAAAAGATAATTTAAAAATAACACTAAAATACATAAAAAGTTATAAAGCTAGATCTTTAACAATTGCTCTGAGTATAATTCTTGCTACATCAACTTATTGTTGGTATTGGTACTCTCAAGAAGTGCTCAGCAAGCAGTGGTAGTTAAATAGTATGGGCTTAAAATCAGAAATAAATCAAGACCTCACTCTTAATATATATATTATTAATTTTAGTTGTTTTATTTATTATTCATTTATTAAATAATAAAAAGATAAGGAGTCTAATATGATATTCAGTAGTTTAATATTTTTATTTTTATTCTTTCCAGTCACACTCATTTGCTATTACTTGGCAAATTCTAAGTATAAAAATGTTGTGTTACTTCTAGCAAGTATTGCCTTCTATGCATGGGGAGAACCAAAATATATTTTTTTGATGATGCTATCAATAATAGTAAACTATATATTGGGTATTAAAGTTTCTTACAGTAAAGATAAGAAAATATGGGTTGTGCTTTCTGTGATTTACAATATATCCATTCTTGGGATATTCAAGTATAGCAATTTCTTTGTAGATAATATTAATTTTTTATTAAACACAAATATAACTATACCTGAAATTAAATTACCTTTAGGTATCTCATTTTTCACATTTCAGATAATGAGCTATGTAATAGATGTATATAGAAATGATGCTAAAGTTCAAAGAAAATTAACTAACCTAGCATTATACATAAGTTTATTCCCTCAGCTTGTAGCAGGTCCTATTGTTAGATATCAGACTGTGGCAGATGCCATTGAACATAGAGAACATAATTGGTATAAATTTACTCAAGGCGTAAACAGATTCGTTATTGGTCTTGGAAAAAAGGTAATTTTAGCAAATCAATTAGGTATAATTGCAGATGATGTATTTAATAAGTCATCTGGAGATTTATCAAGACTTGATGTGTGGCTAGGTGTAGTTTGCTATACACTTCAAATATTCTATGACTTTAGTGGTTATAGTGATATGGCTATTGGTTTAGGTAAGATATTTGGATTTAATTTTTTAGAAAATTTCAACTATCCATATATCTCTCAAACAGTATCTGAGTTTTGGAGAAGGTGGCATATATCTTTAAGTACTTGGTTCAAAGACTATGTATATTTCCCATTAGGTGGAAATAGAGTTTCTAGATTAAAACTATATAGAAATCTATTTATAGTATGGTTTTTAACTGGCATGTGGCATGGAGCTAATTGGACTTTTATTATATGGGGTCTATATTTTGGAATATTAATATCAATAGAAAAAGTATTTTTAGAAAGGTTGTTATATAAAATGCCAAGAATCATAAGACACATGTATTTACTTTTTATAGTCATGATTGGATGGGTATTTTTTAGAGCAGAAGATTTACCAAAAGCTATTAAGTTTATAGGTATTATGTTTGGTTCTGGCAATTATCCACTTGTCAGTAATGCATTCAATGTATTTATAATTGAATATTGGTATATAATTGTTGGAGCAATCATTCTATCAACTCCTATTGTAGAAGTTATAAAGTCATTAGTAGTTAAGAAGAAAAAAAATACACTAAATAGCACAATGTGTCAAGTTACTAATGCGGCTTTCATAGTTGTTTGCATGTTTATTGTAATGGTAATGTTAAGTAGCTCAACTTATAATCCATTCTTATACTTTAGATTCTAATTTTGGAGGTATTGACATGAATAAAAATAAACCAAAGATTGTTGCCATTTCATTTTTAATTATAGTATTTGGATTTTTTATACTAAACTTCTCACTTCCAAAGAAAAAATTAAGTATAACTGAAAATAGAAATCTTGCAAAATTCCCAACTATAGAAAATTTTAAAAAAGGTAACTACATAGATAAATTTGAAGAGTACTTTAATGACCATTTTGCATTTAGAGATGAAATGATATCAATAAATACAAAATCTCAAGCTAGTTTAAATAAAACTAAAGTAGGTAACTATTACTTAGGAAAAGATAACTGGATATTAGGTATGTTTCCAAAAGTTTTAAACCAAAACCAATTAAATAGATACGAAAAGTCTATTAATTACTTATCTGTTCTAAGTAAAGATATGGGAAAAGATGTGTATTTTACAATGATGCCACATAAATCTAATATGCTAAAACATTTATATCCTAAGTATGTTGATAATATAAGTAATATAGATATAAATTTAAAGAATTTTAAAAGTAGATTAAATCAAGATTCAATTAAATACATAGATATGGATGAGTATTTTTTAAGCAACTATTCAAATAAAGAAAGAGAAAATTTATATTTTAAAACTGACCATCATTGGACTGGATATGGAGCATTTGAAGGCTTTAAAATGATGGCATCAAATATGGACTTGGGTCTTTCTAAGCAAGATTTAAGAAATCATTTTAATAGCTACAAAAAGTCTATAGTTACTAATAAAAAGTTTGTAGGAAGTTATAATCAAAATATAGATATGCTAATTAAAGAAAATGAATATGTAGTTTATATGACAAAAGATAACCAAGATTATAGCTTTGATATAAATGGAAAAGAAAAAGAAGAAAGACAGGTCTATGCAACTAAAAGAAGTGATAAAAAGTGGGATTATGGTGGGGCATACATTAGAGGAGCTCAAACTAATATATTAACTGTAAAAAATCCTAAAGCATTATTAGATAAAAAAATACTAATATTTAGAGATTCATACCAGGCTCCTACAACACTTTTATTTGCTGATATGTTTAATGAAGTAGAGATAGTAGACCCTAGAAATATAAATTCAATAGATAAAACATACAAAGATATGATTGAGGAAAGCAATGCCGATGTTGTAATGTTTATGTATAATAGCTCTGGGTTTGATTCAATGATAGATGCGATGATAGATAAAGGAATAGTATAATATAAAAATATTAACTAAAATTAATTTTAAGGGATTATTTCAAAATAAAAATTTGAATCATCCCTTTTTTATACCAAAACCGGAAAAGAGACTATTTATCTAACAATGCATATACCTACCATATAAACTTATAAACAACCTCTCTACACTATGTTATCTTTTTAAAAATATCAATATATATCTTATATTAGCATAGCATAAACAATTAAAAAATAATCCCATACGTCTTTTTTACAATAGAGATAAAATCACAAAAATTCTTAGACAGCCACTTATCCTTATGATAAATTAATTGTGAAAAAAAATTATAGTCTGTAGTATAAGGAATCTTAACCAATTCATGTTTTTTTAATTCCTTTTCTACTGCAAGCTCTGGAAGAAGGCACAATCCAAGCCCACTAAGTACTGTTTGTTTAATTACCTGAATACTTCCAGTTTCAAGAACTATTTTGGGTACTATAGATGATTCAGATAGCTCTTTCTCAAATAAACTTCTATAACAACAACTCTTTACTGTCAAAATAAATGGAACATTTTTAAAATCCTGAATATACACCTTTTCTTTTAAGGCTAACTTAGTTTCTGGAACTGATAAGATACAGATTGGCTCCTCATTTTTTAATACAGAAATAGTAGATTTATCATTTATAGGTAAATCAAGTATAAATGCTATGTCAATCGTATTATCAGCAAGTAAAGGAACAAAATCAGAAGAATCTAGAGTTTTTATAAAAAGGTCAACATCTGGATATTTCTCTTTATATACTTTGATAATCTCAGGTAACTTAAAAATACAAATAGATTCTGATGCTCCAATAACAATACGCCCATAATTATCTTTCTCTTTATACATCTTTTTTATATCAGATGATAATAAAAGCATTTTTTCAGCATATGGAACCAACTTCTCACCTTCTCTAGTCAATTCTACACTTTTTCCTATACGTTCAAAGAGATTGTACATCCAATTCCTTTTCTAATTGTTGTATATGAGCTGTAATATTTGATTGTGCATAGTTCAAATGTTCAGCAGTTCTAGTAAAATTTTTAATTTTACTAAGTGTTAAAAATGTATTTAAATGCTTTAATTCCATATCTATGTACCTCATTTCATCTAAATATCAGATTGATATAATCAAATCAATCTATTTCACAAATAATTAGATTGATGTTAACATACAGATATACTAAAAGTCAAACAAAAATAAAATCTAAAGGAGATTCTAATGTTATCAAAAACTAATATAATTGAAGAAGTAAATAATATTGAACAACTGTACGTATACAAAAAATTAGGAAAAATAAACAATAATATACTAAGTGTTGTATAAGTAGCAAATAGAAGCTTAGATTTTCATGTTCATGAAAAATCAGATGAATTGTTTTATGTAATAGAGAGAGGATTTAATTTGGAAACTCCAGAAGGATTAACAGAAGTTAAAGAAGGAGAATTTATCATTGTACCTCAAAATACAATACATAGACCAGTAGTTAAAAAACTTACAAAATTTCTAATGATTGAATTAGAAGGAACTCTTAATAAAAAAAATAGTGGTAATTTATATGAAGACTAGCCTATTTTGTAATCTATAAAAATCATTCATAAGTAATGATAATACTATAGTACTTCTCTTCAAAACATATAGAATTCCATATAAAAAAGCCACAATATATAATACTTGTGGCTTTTAAGAATTTATACATATAGTTTAAGCTTATACTGTCAATTTATAAACTAATTTGCTTTTATATAATTTTATATTCAGTGTTATAATTCATTACAACTTTTTATCTAATTTATTATATACAACAGCACCACAAATAAATTGAAATAAAATAAGTAATCCAAGAACAATTAAAACCCACCTACTTGTCAGCATTACAGAGAACACACTCAATATAGAAACAATAAGTATAAGAATTACGAAAACATAAGACATGATTTGATTAGTAATACGTCCAGATTTGTCACGTAACATAATTCTTCTTTCATCATTCATCTCTATCCTTTGATTCTCTATCTTTTCTTTATATTCTACAGCTCTTTCTGGTTTACTCCAATATATATATTGAAAAATCATACATACCCCAGGACCCAAAGTAGCTCCAGATAATCCCCAAATCAAAGCCTCAAATGAAAACTCTGTAAGTGTAGCCAATAAAACAAGTAAAATTCCACAAATAAAATATCCAATTCCAACATATAATCTGTCCTTTTTCATTTTTACTCCTCCTCATAAATAAATATTTCTTCAATATTCATATCAAAATATCTTGCTATCTTAAAAGCTAATATGATAGAAGGATTATATCTACCATTTTCTAATGAACCTATAGTTTGCCTTGATACTTGCAAAGCAGATGCAAGTTCTTCTTGTTTTATACCTCTCTTTTTTCTTATTTCTTCTAATCTATTTTTCACTTTGCTCTCCTTTAATACCTCATTTATGTAAAGTCTACTTTCCATAATTATACAACGATATCTATCTTATGTAAAGTATGCTTTCCATTTATCAAAAAAAATAACAGACCATTTCCAGTCTGTAATTTTAAAGGTTTATATTGTTCGTTAATTTTGGGATTGTTTCTTAATCGGAATCCAAACTTCTGTTGTATAATCAGGAGCATTAATATCACCATTAGGATAAAGTTCAATATCTGGTACATTAGCATATACATATCCAGAGCTTGGTAACCATTCAGTAATAATTCTTTTTTGTAATTCTTGTATTGCCAAAGCATTTGGCATTGGGGAAATACATTCAAATACTGCCCATGTACCTGATGGTATAAAGTATTCATAAGTATTTTCTACTATAGGATTATCCGTTGAGACAGCAATGTAATAATCTAAGCCTTTACTATCTGTACATACACTAACTCCAAGCAACCCATGAGGTTCGTTATTTATTAACTCTGAAATCTTATCAATTGTTCCATTTTTTATGGATTTATCCCACAATTTAGGAACTTTATCAAAACACTCTTCTACAATCATATTCATACTTTCTTTTATACCAACAATACGGAATCCTTTCTTTTCTACAATACGATACTGCATTTCTAAGTTCCCTTTTACATAAATAGTTAATGTCATCTTGGGATATGCTTTTAAAACAACACCTTTTGCTCTAGCAGCAGACGGAGAAATACTATGTATGTTTTGAAAAGCCCTATTAAAAGATGTAGGTGAATCATAACCATATTTCTCAGACAGCTCTAAAATTTTAATATTACTATTTTGTAGTTCAAATGCTGCCTTAGTCATACGTCTACGTCTAATATATTCAGACAAAGGTACTTCTGCAATATATGAGAACATTCTTTGAAAATGGAAGGTTGAACAACATGCAATTTTTGCTGCTTCTGCATAATCCACTCCACTTTCAAGATTGTCTTCAATATAAGTAATAGCTTGATTTAATTTATTTATCCATTCCATTTAACATTCCCTCCAAGCAAATTATACAGTTTAATAAAATAATATACCTCTCAATCTATGCACAAAATTGTAAGATTTAAAATACTATTTCAACAATAGATACAGATTCAGTTTAAAGTATAACATTTACTCATTTAGCTATCAATTTTATATTGGCTTTATATCAAGTCCAATAATTTACATTAATAATCCTCTTTTACATAAAATTTATCAACTAATAATGCTGAAATTAGATTATACAACTATACAACAAAAGAGTTCAATGACATTATTCCATATAATGCATTAAACTCTTTATAGAAATTAATTTAAGTAAAACTAAATTAAATATTAAACTGTTTTATATATTACAATATCCAACTATTTTATAGTCTTCTGGTATTTTATAATCTTTGTCTGGAGTACCTAAATTCCATTTTAACTCAAACATAGTTGCACTTATTATTGTTGCAAAATAAAGCATAACTATACCAACATCTATTTTTTCTTCATACAAATTAGTATGACCATCTTTTCTAACTGCTAAAACTACAACTCCTCCATCAACTATAAATCTCCATGGTTGTCTATTTAATGTAGATGGAGCTAATCTTGCATAATGGAATGCATCAAGAAGCGCTCTCTCTTCTAATATATTTGTATTTGCATTATTTCCCCACTCATCCATATAAACTACTTCTTCTACACCTAAACGAGAAGAACTATTGTCTGAAACAACTTGCATATCAGATTTTGAATAATTATCACCAGTCTTTGTAGCATTTAGTACTTTAGTATTGCTTGCATTTTCTCCATATCCAATGGCAATAATTCCTGTTATCTCTTTGTCTGAGTAAATTCCAAGTTTATCTAATACCTTTTTACTATCCTCAAAAGTAACCCAACAAGAACCTATTCCAAGGTCTGTTACCTTAAAAATTATATTTTCTCCTATGTATCCTGAATTTTCGATGTAATTATCTTTTACTTCAGATAATATTATAATATAACTTGGAGCATCTATCATGTTTCCTTTATATCCTGCTATTTTATCTAAATTGTCAAAAACTTCACTTCTATTCATTACTCTTATATCAACGTCTATCTCTGGAACTAGTTTCTTACAAGATTCTGAGTATTTCTTAATCTCACTAAGATACTCTTTTTTAATATCTGTCTTTTTATATTCTCTAACAGACTTTCTATTTAATATGATTGTTTTATAATTCATAATTTTATCCTCCCCAAACTAGTATATTATTAATTATATACCCATTAATGTGATATTTTACGCATTTGCTTAATAAATAATAATTACAATTTTGTAATTATTATTTATTAATAATATTCCACTTTTACATTCATAATGACCAGTTGTGCAAAATCCATTGCCAACCTTCAAATAAAAACATATTATAAAGATAATATAAAATAAACAAACAAACAAATCTTAACAAAAAATTAAACTTTTTTTACACGAAAGAAGGCTTCCCGTTGCCTTCTTTATTTTTTATAAAAAAATAGACTGCTTCTAAAATGATTTTACATTTTTGAAACAGCCAAAGTATTTTATAATGACAACTATATTTGAGGATGTGAGGGAGAGTTGCCATTATAAATTTAGGGTAATTATATTATGTTTTAAGCTAGTTCTTTCTATATTTCTATAATACATTACATATATGAATTTTATATGATATTTGTATAAACAACATATGAAATTATATATTTTAATTATATTAAATCTTATTATTACATCTACTGCAACAATACTCATAGGTCTCTACATTATTTGGAATATTTACAAATACAAATTCTTTACAGTTGTCGCAATACTTTAATATAGATATAGTTCCACAAGTGTAACATTCAAATGTCACACACTCCTCACACTCTTCTATTACTTCAAATTTTTTACTATGTTCACCACACTCTGGGCACTTGCGATTATTTACATTCATAAATACTCCTCCTTATTAGTATAGTTAAAAACATGTCAAAAACTTAATCAAATGTATTTTATATTACTTATTATATATTCTATAATAAATCATATTCCTAGATAATAAAACAAATTAAATAAAAAAAAACCATAAATTTTAAATTTATGGATTAATTCTTGTAATGATAACTCTATTTGAGGATGTGAGGGAGGGTTATCATTACAATAGGGTATTATATTATGGTTTTTAAGCTAGTCTTTCTATACTCTATATAATACATCTGTTATATGAATTTTATATGATTTTTACATAAATATTTTATGAAGTTTAAATTTTTTGACTAATTTTGTATCTGTAAAAAGTTCTCTAAAAATCCATAACATCATAAAAATCCAACATTTAAGTAAAACATCATAAAAAAATTTGTTCAATAATCTTAACAAGTTACATCACCTCATTAACGATTATTAACACAAAACTAAACAATCAATCATAAATTATTCCTAAAACTTAATTTTGATAATTATTGATATACAATCTCTTGATTATCAATCTTATTTTGCATTTCTAATAAAATTTCTTCAACTGAATTGTCAAATATATTGCCTAAATAGACTCTTTTTTCTTTTTGAATGGAATAAGATTTTACACTGCCATCAGAAGAAATATATACATGGCTCCATTCTGCACCATATTTTGAAAATCTTTCTCTTATATCTTTAAACCTCATATCTTCTATTTTTATTGCTCTTCCTCTAGCTCCCCTTACTACTGTATGCCCTCTTTTTATCAAACTAGTTATTTTTATATCTTCTTTTAATTTAACATGTATGTTATCATTCTCTGAATATACATTCCATATTACTTTATGACGATAATCATCTAATTCTCTTATCAAACTTCTTTCAATAGTAAAACTATCTTTAGTTACTATAATTAAATCAAAATGGTCTAACATATATTGAAATACTTCTTTCATATCTTTGTTTTTTAGAATACCTTCACCAATAACTTCTATAAACCTACACCCTTTTTCATACATACACTTTAATAAACTTATAACTTCAGAAAAATATTGAACCCTATTGTCATTACCATCTATCTCTATTGTAAAGTATAAAGGTGTAAGATATACTTTATTTCCTGTTATCTCAAAAACACTTGATAATGTTTGTTCCTCATCTTCAAAGGTTAAATATTCATTATCATAAAACATAAAAAATTCCATAACCTTATCTCTCATGTCAGGGATATTTCTATATCTGTTGGATAATATATCTAATATATCTTTAGTAGTATTTTTCCCATCACATTCTGCTAGTACAACAACTTGCTTCCAACTTAAACTATCCACACTTCCTATACTTTTTTCATATCCATTTGCCTCATCATAAATAGGTCCAATTATGATATTTTCTTTTGGCCACATATGAACTCTAGTTCCATCTTTTAATTTCGGATATTTGTTTTTTACAGATTCATAAAATCTAATTATATCACCCATGATTTTTAACTACCCCCTATATTTTAAATATTACATGCTAAAAATAACAATTTATTTACATTAATTAAATAATTATTAAAAATTAATAATTGTATCTATTTAATAGGGTTTTACACCAATTTTATATATATGTCATTGATGTTTATATACACAAAAAACCTTATTAATTAGACTTTAATGTAATTCTTACTACTTCTGGTTTACAATTAAGTCTAATAAGAACTTTTGAACCTCCTAAGCCTTTATTTAAAACCATAGTGCTACTACCTTTTTCATATTTTCCCCAATCATACTTAGGAAAAAACTCTCTATTTGGAGATAGTACACCTCCAATAAAAGGTATTCTTATTATACCACCATGAACATGACCAGCCAGAACTAAATCAGCTCCCCATTTTACATATTTTTCAAAGAAAAATGGTGTATGAGCTAAAAGTATATTATACTCATTTTCGTTTATTTTACCTAACTTATCTTGTACAAAACTGTCACGCAATTCTAACTTTTTATTATTAGCAAAAAAATATGGATAGCATTCCAATGGTATGATTAAACCATATAGATTAATATAACTATCTCCTTTATATATTCTTACAGATTCATTTTCCATATTTATTATTTTTTTTGAATACAATTCCTTAAAATAATCCCTATATAGATGTTTGTATTTTTTTATTAAAGATTTTTGTTCATGATTTCCAATTATATGGTACACTTCATATTTTTTTACTAAATTATCAATTAAATCTAATGCAATTTGAAAATTTTTATTTTCTCCATCAACTAAGTCTCCTGTTATAAATATAACATCTGGATTTAAGGATTCAATTTTATCTATCAATGTTTTATTATTGTTTTTATCAAATACCTTATTATGTAAATCACTTACTTGAACTATTTTAAAATCATTAAATTCTTTTGGAATTTTTTCATTAAATATGGTATATTCTGTTGTTTCTATATGTTGAGTCTCATACTTATACAGAATATATAAGATTGCTAATACTAATACTGTCAATATAACTTTCATAATCATATATTCTTCCTTTTTATTATATTTTATTAATATTATTATAATGCTTTTATGTTTATTTTAAAACAATAATGTTAGTACATGCATACAAATCTTTTCGACATTATAAAAATAAGTTATCCATTTTGGTAATAAATATTTATTCCCAAAATAGATAACTATAAAATTATCTATAAACTTCTATATTATGAAATACAGTTCTTCCGTTATTTAAATTTTTATATAAATGTTCTAGTGTTCCATCAAATCTAATTGAATGTCCAGACTCTAAAATATAAGTTTTTCCATCTACATTAAGTTCAAGTTTACCTTCTATTACAAGTACATACTCTTCCAGAACATGACTATGTGTAGATGAAACATGAGTACAATTTGCTTCAAGCTCAATTATAAAAAGTTCAAACCTCCTTTGAGGGCTAAAAGGATATATAGGATACAACTTCATATTGCCTTGTTGTTCAATAATAGGTTCTACATCCTCTTTTTTTATAACCTCATAAGTGTTTGTATTTTCATTTAACAGTGTCGTAAAGTTTATTTTGAATCCAGATGAAATTTTCCATAAGGTAGATACAGTGGGGCTAGATTCACCTCTTTCAATCTGCCCCAGCATTGCTTTACTAACTCCTGTCATCTTTGAAGCTTTATCTAAACTTATACCCATATCTTGTCTTAATAACCTTAAGTTTTCTCCTACATTAGGAAATTTATTATCCATGTTAAAATCCTCCTGATAGCCTATTTGTATTCTATGATTTTTACTCCTGTAAGCTCTACTATCTCTTTTAATTTTAACATATGGCTATTGCAAATTTCATCAAATTCATACATATAATCTTCAAGCCCTAATGCTTTATATTTATCAAGTCCAAATTTATGATATGGAAGTAATTCCATCTTTCCACCTAAAACATTTTGCTTTACAAATAATGCAGTGTTTCTTATATTTTCTTCACTATCATTCACTCCAGAAATAATTGGTACTCTTATAACCATAGATTTGTTTAATTTTGAAAGTCTACATATATTTTCTAATATTATCTCGTTACTTACTCCTGTATATGCTCTGTGAACATTATCATCCATAGATTTTATATCTACAAATATATGGTCTATTTTTTCAAAGACATCCTTCACTTTATCCCACTCAAAATATCCACAAGTCTCAATTGCTATGTTTATACCTTTATTATAAAAAGCATCAACTAATTCTCTTAAAAATTCAATTTGAAGTGTGGGTTCTCCTCCAGAAAAAGTTACTCCTCCGTTAGACTCAAAGAAAAATATAAAATCTTTTTCAACTTCCTTTACAATCTCTTCAACAGTCATTTCTTCAGTCATTATACAGATAGCATCATTAAGACATGTTTTAACACATTTTCCACACAAATCACACTTATCATTTATTTGACTTCTGTCAAATAATGAACTTATATTTTGAGGACAAACATCTGTACACCTATTACAAGATATACACTTATCCTTCATGACTCCTAGCTTTAATATATTGCTCCATGAATCTGGATTAGAACACCACTTACATTTTAATTTGCATCCTTCTAAAAATATAGTAGTCCTTATTCCATCACCATCATTTACTGAAAAATGTTGTACCTTTACAACTTTACCTTTTTTACTCATAATCTACCTCATAATTAAAATTTACTGTGTGAGTTTCTGGCTATTATAGCATCTTGCATCTCTCTTGATAAATTAACAAATTGAGTACTATATCCAGCAACTCTAACTAATAAATCTTTATATTCTTCTGGATTTTCTTGAGCTTTTAATAAGACATCATTTGATATTGTATTAAATTGTACGTGGAATCCACCTAGTGCAAAATATGATTTTACCATAGAAGTTAGATTTCTAAGCCCTCTTTCTGTTTCAACCAAATCTTGATTAAATCTCAAATTTAGAAGTGTTCCTCCAGTGTGAACATCATGATTTATTTTTGATGCAGATTTCATAGCTGCCAATGGACTTGTTGTATCAGTTCCAACAAATGGAGAAACTCCTTCTGTCAAAGGTTTTGTAGCTTTTCTTCCACATGGAGTTGCACCTACTATTTTTCCAGTTGGAACATAGTTTGATATACCCATAAATGCACTATTAAATTTAGAACCAAAAATATCCTTATATTTTCTAGTTTCACTGTAATAAAAATCAGAAACTTCAATAGCCAATGAATCTACATAATCATTGTCATTTCCATATTTAGGAACATCTAAGGCAAGTTTTCTTAATTCTTCATAGCCTTCCCAGTCATTATTTAATGCTTTTGTTAACTCTTCTAATGTAGTCACCTTATCTTCAAATACTAATTTTTTTATAGCTGCCAATGAGTTTGAAACTACACCTAGACCTATGCCTGTTAAAACAGGTCCTATATTGTATTTTGCCCCACCTTTACTTAAATCAATACCTTTATCCAAACAACCATCTACACAGGTAGATAAAAATGGTCTTGGTACTATTTCTTTATGAATTTGTTGAGCAACAGTAGTTCCTATAACAGAATTCTTGATAAGATATGCTAGTTGCTTTAAAAACTCTTCTTTAACTTCTTCAAAAGATGCAAATTCATTGATATTTTTTACATCTAACCCCATTTTTTCTCCAGTTAATCTACTCTTCCCTTCATTCATAGCATATTCTAGTGCTGCTGCAAAATTAATATTTACTGCTGAAGTCCATTGACCTGTCTTTCTAAAGTGAGGAACTACACAACCACAATTGCTCCAATCTCTTGCATCTTCTGCATCATATCCATCTTGAAGTAACATTTGTGCCCCTGCACTATCACTGTGTATAGCAGGAAAACCAGTACCTTGTTTTACTAATTTCGCAACTGCCATAACAAAATCATCTGGTGCTCCCTGACTTATTCTAACACTTAAACCTGGTTGATGAGTTTTTACACTTTCTGTTGCCTTTAAACACATATATGAAATATCATTCGTTCCATCAGTTCCATTTCTCTTTTTGCCACCAACAGTAAGGTTTTGAAATTGGTTGTATCCTGCAAAATAATTTGCTGTATTTGCTGATATTGTCCATACCCACTCTGATAGCTTAATCCATAGAGCCTCTATCAACTCTTGAGCCTCTGATTTAGTTATATTTCCTTTTTTAGTATCTTTTTCATAATATGGATACATATATTGGTCAAATCTACCTAAGTTCAATGCTAATGGATTTTCAGATAAAACACCACCTAATTGCACAAACCATACAAATTGTATCGCTTCATAAAAACTAGTTGGAGGATTTGCTGGTACATTCTCACATACTTCTGATATTTTTATAAGTTCTAACTTTCTTTTTGAATCTTTCTCTGATTCACTCATTTCTTTTGCAAGTTTTGAATATCTATTTGCCAATGTCATGATACCATCTGCAACAATAGAAATAGACTTATAGAAATCTATTTTTTCAATATTTTCTGAAATTGATATATCTAATTCTTTTATCTTCTTATCTGCTTCTTTCTTTATCCCCTTATATCCTTTTACAAATAGTATATCTTGATAATCTGGAGTTACTTCCCCTACTGCCTGTCTCCACTTAGAATCATTATCTATTATTCCTGTATCTACCAATATCTTAGCTGTATCTTCTGGAATTCTTGCTAAAAAAACTTCTTCCAAAGATTTACCCTTCCAATATGGAAATATCTCTTTTCTTATAAATTCTATTTGCTCTTTTGATATGACATATGGGTCTTGAGTTCTTTCATCAAAAGTATCCATTTCCTTATCTACCCATTGCCAAGAAAATTCTGGTGTTAATATACCTGTTCTTCTAAATTTACCAGCTGTACCTACAATTAATTCATTCTCAAATATTTTTATAGGAAGTTCTTTGCATGCATCTAAAAAGGCTTTCGCTCTTCTTATACATATGGCTTCTCCCTCAGTCTTTTTATGTGATTCTGTAAAAATTCTAGCCCTTTCACAACATATCATAGGTTTAGAATTAACGTATTCTTGTCTAAATGCTTCTATTCTATCAGTTTGACTCATTTAAAATCCCCCTTTGGATAATATACATTAACTTTTGTATGTTATAACATACTTTAATTATATTATACTGTCCTTTAACATAAAATGGCAACCACAAATAATATATTTTTGAATAAAAAACATTACTAAAGATAAATATGAATTTTATTTTATAATTTATTTCTAACCTGTCATAATTTATTTATTACATTAATGACTTGAAATATCAAATTCATATTCTAAACTCAATTTTAGTACTTTAGTAGATTTTTTAACTTTGTTAACTTCAACATGTATATCATTCATATAGGGAAGTTCTACAGAGCCTACACCTTCATTAAATATTTTTATAACTTTATCTGAAAAATCTTTCTCAGTTAAATCAGTATTAGTTAATGACTTAAATATGTTGTACATAAATTTAATATATTTATCACTTTCAGCTAACTTTTTATTCTCAGGATATTCTTTAGCACAGAGAATATCTACTACTGATTTTCCTTTTTTGTTATCTTCAGACATAGAGTAAAATAAACTTCTAATATCTTTTTCAGGTGGCTTTTCAAATCCATTTATAGAAACTACAAAACTTCCATCTGAATTTGAATTAACTACCTTATAACCACTATCCGTTATAGCCTTTGAAAATTTTTGAGATAAATCTTTTTTAACTTCTTCCAATCCTTCTACAGTACTAGCTTTTTTTGAGTAATCCTCAAATAATTTAATAGAGTCATTTTTTTTAGCTTCAATTGAGTTGTTTGATGAATTTTCACTAGCTTGCTCTGAGTTATTTAAATCTTCATTGGATACAGTTGTTGTGCATCCTACCATTAAGCTTGAACTTATACTTAAAATTACTATCATAGCTAAAATATATTTTTTCGCCTTCATATATATTTTCCTCCATTGTATTTCTACTTTTCAAGTTTTTATTAATTACATCCTGTATTACAATATCTTGTATTTTTATTATTTTTATGGTTAGTTTTTCAATATATATCACCTTTCTTTGTAACTAATTCTTATAATTAAGATTAGTAAAATTATAAATTTCTTTATGCTTAAAAATAAGGATGTTATCTTTTATTATTAAAAAGATAACATCCTTATTTTTAAGTATCAATATAGATGCCCCAACTAGTAACTTAATCGACCCAACTGTCAGCATCTTGATTCAATGGTATGCATATATTTAGTATAAATTTGTCTTTCTGATTTTCAAATAATAATTCTCCATTATACTCTTGTAAAGACGATTTAATACTTTGAATTCCTATTCCATGTACAAATTTATCCATCTTATCTGTTAACAGTATATTTTTATTAGAAATAATATTATTTGCTTTACTATTCTCACATTTAAGTACAAAAAATGATTTTGTTATAGTTCCTTTAATTCTAATATATCTATCAATATTTTCATCTGATATTTTCTCACATGCTTCTATTGCATTATCTAAAATATTGGCAAATATACTTGACACATCTATGGGTTTTATAAAATCAACTTTTGAAAAGTTTATGTCACAAATAAATTTAATTCCCTTTTTGACAGATATTTCACTCTTCTCATTGATTATAATGTCTAATATCATGTTTCCTGTATTATAAATAGATTTGAACTCTCTAATTTCATCTTTTAAATTATTTATATATTCATTAATTTCTTTGCCATCATTTTTAAGATTATCTATACAGCAAATATGATTGTTTATGTCATGATAAAGCTTCTTAACCCTCATATGAGATTCTTGAATACTTAAATAATGAGCATATTGCATATCTAACTTATTTTTTATTAATTCATTCTGAGATTTTAATTTATTATCTTTTATTATTTGCCTAAACAATAATATAAGAACAATGGTGCTAGCTCCTATTATCTTTGGATTTACAAAATTCTCAAAATAATATGGTTCTGAATGTAACCATCTAAACCGTTCTAATATTCTTGATATATAGACTCCAATTATATTCATGGTGTTAGCCATTAGAGCAAATAACAAATATACATAATTCCTTTTATCTTGGCTAAGCAATTTAAATCGATTATACAGAAAACTAAGTATCATATATACAAATATAATAAGTAGATTACTGTATATGTAAACCTTTATATTATCAGAATCAGATGCCAAAAGCCACTCTTTAGATGAAACAAAATTACCTGTAACTACAAAAAATAAAATTCTATCTACAACATCTTTAAAACAATCATAATAAATATTAAATAGGAAAAAGAAAATTATAAATTTAATATATCCTATGTTGTAAAAATAATTATAATATATCGCCCATACAATAAATACTACAACATCAATCAAATAGTACATATTATTAATATAATTTTCTTCTATATTAAATAATCTAGTTATTTTAACTATAATATAAATTAATCCCAATAAAGTATAAAATACTATTTGTTTGTCTTTTTTATTATCTTCTTTATAAATTAATATCCTTTTCAGAATAATAAATCGTACACATATAGATACAATTAATAATAAATCAGACATAAAATTTAACATATTGTATCACCAAGAAATTTCAAAAATTTTTCCTTAACCTCTTTATATCTATATCTACTAATAGGTACTTCTTCTCCACTTTCTAAAATAGCAATATTGGGCTTTATATTTTCTACATAACTTAGATTAACTATAAAGCTTTTATGACATCTTACAAATTTATCTAGTTTTAAATCTTTTTCTATTTTTCCTAGACTATACTTTACTCCAAAACCCTTATTTATTGTGTGTATTAACATATCTTTTTTTTGAATTTCTATATATTTTATTTCATTTAAATAAATCTTGTATGTATTAGACTTGTTCTTTATTACAATGTAATTACTTTTATTTGTTTCAATATCTTTAATACAAGTTAATATATGTTTTTTTAATTCTTCTAATTCTATGGGTTTTAACAAATATCTATAAGCTCTTACTTCATATCCTTCTTGCACATAATCTATTAAAGAGGTTATAAATATTATCTCCATTTTATTATCTACTTCTCTAATCTTTCTTGCAGTATCCATTCCATTCATTTGCTCCATTAGTATATCAAGAAGCAGTATATCTATATCTTTTAAACTCACTTTGAGTAAATCTTCTCCAGAACTATATTTTTGTATTTCATACTCTACATTAATAATTTTTAATATATTATAAAGATATTCTTCTATTAAACATTGTGTTTCTTTTTCATCTTCACAAATTGCTATCCTAATCATAAGTTCCTGCTACTCAAAATATGGTCAAATATATCCATATAGAGATTTTTCCTTCTTCACTGAACCTCGCCTTACCTAAGCGACTACGATTTTGTATAGTTCTCCAAAGGCTTAAATTCCGAAGTTAGCCCTCCGTACATATATAAGCACTCTTGAACCACGTGTGTGCGAATCAATTTGATTTTAAGCTAACTTATATTTTTTAGTATTTTTAAGATTAATACTTGCATTTAAATCCCTATCTATAGATAATCCACATTCACATTTGTAAACTCTATCTTTGAGTTTTAAGTTTCTTTTAATCTCTCCACACTTACTACAAGTCTTTGATGATGGATAAAATCTATCTGCAACTCTAAGTTCTATGCAATTATCCTTACATTTAGATGTTAGTTTGGTTCTAAATCCATAGAGTTTTTGACTCACAATAGCTTTTGATAAATGCTTATTTTTCATAAAGTTAGAAACAGCTAAATCTTCAATTACTATATAAGATGGCTTGTTTTTCGCTATCTCGCTTATAGTTTTATTTATATAATCAGTTCTTATATTAGCTAATCTTTGATGAAGTTTTTGTACTTTGACTACTTGTTTTTGAATATTTTGACTAGTAGCTCTCCCTTCTTCTATTTTATTTCTTATTTTTAAACTTTCATATTTCCTTGAAAGTTTTATCTGTTCTCTTTTTAACTTCTTTTCAACTTCCTCATCCTCTCTAATCTTTTTCTTGTATTTTCTTAATCCATATATGCTACAACTAATCATCTATTATCATTCCTTTAGCACTAGCATTACTGTCTGAGAAATTCAACCTGATTTTTAAATCATCTTTTTGATTAGAAGTTGAAACCCTTGTATAAATGTTTATAGTGTTTACTCATACAATCACACTTTTCTGTGATTGTATTATACTATATTTGATTATATTTAAATATATTTTTATTTTCTAATTACAACGCCTTATACACTTTCTTATTACACACTATTGAAATTTTTTAATTGATATATTTAAATGTGATTTTAAATATCCGATACCTTAGAATAACATTTTTAAATTATTCTTATCAATACTCAAGATTTAAATAAAATCTAAAAGGTTATAACTGATACAAATATATATAAAGAATAACATTTATTGATAAAAAAAGTGTCTCAAAGTCATTTTGAGACACTCTCCATCTTTATTTAGTTAATTTTTTAATCCTTAAGTAATACATTATTCTTCTATATAATTGTACCAAATACAAAATTAATAACATAATTTGCAATGCGATAGTACAAATATCTACTCCATAACCATTAAATAAATTTCTTATTTCAGTGAACAATAAATATATAAAAATAACTACTAAAATAGTAAATAAAAATACATTCATGAATAAAATTGATTTTACTTTATCTTTTTTATCCAAATCACTATATAATTTAGGAGGTACATCTTCATATGTTTTACTCCATACATACCATGAAGATGTACCTATAAAACTACCAATGCTTCTAAATATAAGATTCCACCCTCTATACTTATGTTTATTAAAATAATCTTCCTCAGCATCATAATAATAATCAATGGCATATTTTATTTTTCTTGGAGTTCCTTTATAAAAATAAAATATTCCTCCAAATTTACTTATCTTATATAAGTTATATCCTTGTTCTTCCATATCTTCTAACCATTCTTCTATCCTATCAGGTGAACTATACCAATCAAATTTAAACTTCATTTTCTTTTCTATAAAATTCACCTCCAAAATGATATTTTTGACATATGATAATCTGTTTTAATAATTATATCATTTTGATATTAATTTTAGGTTACAATTGGATATCTAAAAATCTATTTAAATAGCAATAAACTAATAGCCATAACAACCATTCCTGCAATTAATCCGTAAATTGATAGATGATGCTCACCATATTCTCTAGCTGATGGTAATAGTTCATCAAGTGATATAAATACCATAATACCTCCCACAAGAGCAAACACAATTCCAAGTGTAGTGTCATTTAGAAAATTTCTAAGAAGTACATACCCAATAATGGCCCCTAAAGGTTCTGACATTCCAGATAAAAAAGAATAATAGAAAGCTTTCTTTTTATCTCCTGTAGCGTAATACACTGGTACAGATACAGATATTCCTTCTGGTATATTGTGTATAGCTATTGCTATTGCTATTGGTATCGCTATTGTAGCATCATCAAGCGCCGATATAAATGTAGCTAACCCTTCTGGAAAATTATGAATTGCTATAGCCATTGCTGTAAATATCCCAGTTCTTAAGAGAGATTTATTTTTTTGTATATTTTTTTCATCCAAATTTTCCATTTTCTTTATCTCATGAGGATTTTCTTCTTGAGGAATTAACTTATCAATAATTGCAATGATAGCCATTCCTGCAAAAAAAGCTATTACAGTTGACCAGTTTCCTAATTTTTCTCCCATAGACTTTGTTAGAGCTTCTTGTGCCTTAGGAAATATTTCTATCATAGATACATAAATCATAACACCAGCAGAAAATCCTAAACTTACAGAAAGAAATTTAGTATTGGTCTTTTTAGCAAAAAACGCTATACAACTTCCTATTCCAGTAGACAAACCTGCAAACAAAGTTATTAAAAACGCAAACATTATATTACTCAATTAAATCACCTTCTTATTAATTGATATTGATTATCATTTTCTTTTATAGTATCATATCTTTTTTTTATAGTCAATATTTATAGTAATTATAGACAATAAAAAAGCAGAGTATAAACTTAATCTCTGCTTTTTCTTTATAGTATATTAAATTTATTTATTTAAAAAGTCTACTGCATATTGAACATATAAGGCAGTTCCAATCTCTAAAGCATCCTCATCTATATTAAAACACCCATGATGATGAGGATAACAAGCTCCTTTAGCTTCATTTCTAGCCCCTACAAATGCCAATGCACCAGGTGCAATATTCATAAACTCAGCAAAATCCTCTGCTCCTGTTACTTTTTCAAATAGTGCTATACTTTCTTTTCCAAATAGCTTAATTACTGCTTCTGTAGCTATCTTTGAACATTCCCTGTCATTTATAACAGCTGGTGTTAAATATCCATACTCTAACTCAGCCTCTGCTCTATATGCTTCTGCTGTAGATTTTGCTATACGTTCTAAAATCGTAGGAATTTGTTTTCTAAGTTCTGGATTAAATAATCTTATTGTACCTTCTAGAACAGCTTCACTTGCTATTACATTAAATCTTGTTCCAGAATTTAAAATTCCAACACTTACAACTAGCGGCTCTAAAGGACTGACTTCTCTACTAACCATGGATTGTAAGTTCATAACTAATGCAGAACTTGCAAGTACCGCATCAACACCTTGATGAGGAAGTGAACCATGACCACCCTTACCTTTTACAGTAATTTTGAAGAAATCAGCAGAAGCCATTCTTGGACCTTCTTCAACTGACACAGTCCCACACTCTACATCACTCCAAAGATGAATTCCAAATACACCATCTACACCTTCCATAGCACCATCTTTAATCATAGCTCTTGCACCTTTACCTACTTCTTCTCCTGGTTGAAAAAATAATTTCACAGTTCCATTAATATCATTTTTAATATCATTCAAAACCTTAGCTGCTCCTAAAAGCATTGATGTGTGACCATCATGTGCACAAGCATGCATAAGCCCCTCATTTTTTGATTTGTATTCTACTTCTGTACACTCAACAACTTGAAGTGCATCCATATCTCCTCTAAGTGCTACAGTTTTTCCTGGATTATTTCCTTTTATAGTTGCGACTACACCTGTCCCTCCAGATGATACATATGGTACTCCTATTTTATCAAGCTCTTCTTTAATTCTCTTTGATGTTCTAAATTCTTCCATACTTTTTTCAGGATTTTCATGAAATTCCCTTCTAAGTTTGATTACATAATCTTTATATCCATTTGTTATTTCTTTAATATTCATTCCAGACCTCCAAGTGTAACATATTCTTCTTATTTTTTAAATGCCTTATTTATTAATTAAAGTTTATATAAGATTTACAAAAATACCTGCTATTACTACAGAAGCTATTGTTACTGTAGTAAATCCACCAACAAGCATCTTTGGAAGCATTTTATCCATCAGAAATTCTTTTTCTTCTGGAGTTTCAGCTAGAGCCTTTACTGCTTCTTCAGTTAATATATAATTTGGTGGGAAACCATAAAGTGCTGTAAGTGAAACTGAAAACGCCATTTCCTTACTTTCACCCAAAAATTTACCTACTATAATAGAGAATATTCCCATACCTATTACACCAAATATTATAATTCCTACAAGAGGAACAGCCATTTCAGCAAGCATTGCTGGTGTAGCTTTTGCTAATCCTGCAAATATAAAAGCCATCAATGATGTCATTAACCATCCAAATGAACCAGATTTATTAAGTGGCTTTCTGTCAACTATTCCAAGTTCTGATGCTATTACACCAAATATTAAACAGATAACATATCTTGATACAACTTCATTTGTAAGATTTGTAAATTGTACTGCTAACCATGCTACAAGTCCTAATCTAAGTATTATCATATATGTTGTGTCGTACTTTTCAGGTAAATCTGGAATTATCTTAAACTTACTCTTTTGTTCAGGTACTTTTTCAGTTTCTTCTTCAACTTTAGTTACAGTTACTTTTCCACTTCTAAAATCTGATAAAAGTCTTTTTCCTTCTTTTTTAAGCATCAATGCTGTGATAGGATAACCTGCAAATCCTTGTGCCACATACATTAAAATCGCTAAAACTGCCAAACTCGCAAGACCTTTTGCTGTAGCCGCATCTGCCATCATTATAGATGCAACTAATCCTCCTGTAAGAGGAGGTGTAGCGATTACAGCTGTATCCCATCCAAACACTAGAGTTCCTAATGCCAAAGCTCCTACACATATTCCTACTATTCCTGCTAACGCTATTACAATTGTTTTCCATTGACCTGCTAGCTCTTTAATACTCATCATAGTTCCCATATGAGTTATTAATAAAAGCATGCCTAATTGTGCTAATGGTGTCCCCAAAGCTGCTAAATCCACGATATTTTCTGGGAAAAAAGTCCAAAATCCTACTATAAATATAATTGCTGATACAAAAACTGATGGAACAAAAGCTTTAGTTTTTGCTGAAACTACATCTCCTATCGTCAGTGATACTAAAACTAGACAAAAAGCTGTTATTGCCTCCATACAAAATCCCCCCTCATAAATAAATATATTTGTATACAATGTATGTATAGTTATCCATTATTTTACTACTTTTGAAAAACATTTCAAGTCAAAATTCGATTTTTTTCATAAAATTCTATAAATTCTATAAATTAAAGTTAGTTTTCTAAATTATTCTTTTTGTAAAAACGTTATCCTGTAAATTGGCTATTTAACACTACTTTTATAAATAGAATTAAATATAATTTGCAAAAAATAAAACATAGAATACATTTTTCATAAAACATCTCATTAATATAAAATGAATTTGCTTTATGAATCTTAATATATTCTATGTTTATAAATTTAATGTATATGTTAGTTATTGTGTAATCTACTATATACTCCATTTTTATTTACTAACTCTTCATGAGTACCTCTTTCTTCAATTCCTTTATCTGTCAGTACTATGATTTCATCAGCATTTTTTATAGTAGTCAACCTATGTGCAACAACTAAATTTGTTCTATCTTTACTTAACTCTTCTAAGGACTCTTGAATTTCTCTTTCTGTTACATTATCTAAAGCGGAAGTAGCTTCATCCAATATTATTATTGGAGGATTCTTTAAAAAGATTCTTGAGATTGAAATTCTTTGTTTTTGTCCCCCAGATAATTTTACTCCTCTTTCTCCTATATAAGTATCATATCCATCTGGCAAAGTTTCTACGAAATCGTGTATTCTAGCTTTTTTTGCAGCCTCAATCATCTCTTCATCTGTAGCACTAGGATTTCCACAAAGAATATTATCTCTTATAGTTCCTGTAAATAAAAATACATCTTGTTGAACTATACCTATATTTTTTCTCAAAGATTTTAAACTTACATCCCTGATACTTTTTCCATCAATTTTTATATCACCTTTATCAAACTCATAAAATCTTGGCAATAAATTACACAATGTAGTCTTTCCTCCACCAGAAGGACCTACTAAAGCTATAGTTTTACCAGCTTCTATAGATAAACTTAGATTATCTAATACTTGGGTATCATCTTCATATGTAAAAGATATATTTTCTATCTCGATGTTACCTTTTACATGTTCAAGTTCAACAGGGTTTTTAGCTTCTTTTTGATGGTCCTGTTCCATTATCTCTATGAATCTTTTAAAACCTGTCATACCATTTTGATATTGTTCTGTAAAGTTTATCAATTTCTTCATAGGTTGTATAAACATCTTTACATATAATATATATGCAGCAAAATCACCTAAAGTAATTTTCCCAAGATAAGTAAAGTATCCACCAGCTATAACAACTACCCATTCCAAAATATCCATATATAAATTCATACCAGAATAATATTCTGCCATTACTTTATAAGAATCTTGTCGTGCTCTCCTAAATAATTTATTACTTCTTACAAACTTATTTAATTCTTCTTTTTCAGTACAAAAAGACTTAGTTACTTTCATTCCAGCTATGCTATTTTCTAAAGTTGCATTTACATCACCTATAGTAACTCTACTTTTCATAAAGGCTATATTCATCTTATCTTTTTTTGTTATAGCAAACCAAATTATAAATGGCAATATAGCAAAAATTATAAGAGTAAGAGGAATATTTATATCTATAAGTATAAAGAATGAACCAACTAGCATTACTATAGAAATGAATAAATCTTCAGGACCATGATGTGCAAGTTCTGTTATATCCATTAAATCATTTACTATTCTAGACATAGTTACACCAGATTTATTATTATCAAAATAAGTATTTGGAAGCCTCTGTAAGTGTGTAAATACCTCATTTCTCATATCAGCTTGCATATCTACACCAATGACATGTCCCCAATATTGCATAAAATAATTAAGCCCTGCTTTTGCTATAAATATAAGTATAAGTACAACTGCAAAAACTACTAGCATTCTTAAATTTTTATTTGGAACAATGTCATCCATTATATTTCTAGTTATCATAGGATAAACTAAATCACATAAAGAAAATAAGAACGCAGCTATAAGGTCTAATGTAAAGATTTTCTTATATGGTTTATAATATTTGACAAATTGTTTTATCATAAGTTTTAAATCCTCCTTTATCAATACGTCTAAAAAATACCCTTAAATTAGTATAACATAACACTAATTTTAAATCTTTTATAAAATTGCAATTCAAAAGAATATGTTTCATAAAATTGAATACTTATTTTATATAATCATATATTTAAAATACACCTAAAAAGAGCCATATCTATGTAAATAAAATTTTACAAGATACAACTCTATATTTAGTACTAAATATTTTTTATAACTGTAAACTCAAAAACTTATTTTAAAGCATCCAATATTTTCTTATCTAATGCAGCAGTATTTATACCTGTTATGTATGCTGTTGCTTTTATTGCAGGTATATCATAAGTTGTTGGCAATATAGTAGTAGATACTATCAAATCAGCACCTTCTTGTTTTGTTGCACATTCAGCAATTTTACATTGTATAACTTCTGCTTGTATGTTATTTTCTTTAACCAATCTTTCTACTTTGTCGCAAACTACTGTTGATGTTGCAATTCCTGCTCCACATGCTACTAATATTTTTTTCATATTATCCTCCTACGATTTCTATAATATTTTATAATTCAAAATACGATTTTTATAATTAAATAAATTTCTCATATCTTTGTTTATATATAAATAATTATACCATTTTATATCAAAATAATATCTTAAAATTATTCTTTTAATATGTTTTTTATTTCACTATCATTTAATTTTAAAGTATTATTTTTTATACAATATTCTATGTACTTTGATACATTTTTATAGTCATTCAAACTAAACTGCTTAATATTTAAATCATATTCTATGTCACTTATAATACCTATCAAATCAGATTTATTTGATAAAATATCCTTATACTTATCCTTTCTAGTTACCTCTAATCTTTTAAATCTATAATTTTTATATCCTTCTATAATAATCAAGTCCATGTCTTCATAAAACTTAATCATTTTATATAGTGGATTTTTATCTTTTAACTCTTCAATATATGCTAACCTCTTATTTGATATTATACAAACTTTCCTCGCACCTGATTTTCTATGTTTATAAGTATCTTTCCCTTCCTCATCTATCTCAAAATCATGGCATGTGTGTTTGATAACTCCAACATTATACCCTTCTTTACTTAATTCTCTTACTATACCTTCAATCAACGTAGTTTTACCTACTCCTGAATAAGAGACAATTGATAATACATTATACATAAAACCATATCCCCTTCATAAAACTATATAACAACAACATCTACTAATTGATTTTCTTTTATTATTTCTCTCTTTTTTATCTTAATCATGCAATTGCTTCTCAATGTTGCAGATAATCTAGCCTTGGCATCTTTTTTATCATTTAATGTAACATATAATTTACCTTCATCTGTATATAATTTTCCACTTACAAATCTATCGTTATTTGAGACTTTGTTAAATTCTCCTTTAAATATAGCTTTTATATAATGATTGCTGTCTTTATATGTTAAATACTCAATCACAGGAACAACTACATTATCAAATACCACAATTGCCGCATGTGGATTGCCAGAAAGCCCAAACAATATTTTTTCTCCCAATGTAGCTACATAACAAGCTCCTCCAGGTTTAATATTTATCTTCCAAAACAATTCTTTTGCTCCTATGTTTCTAAATACATCTGGTATTAAATCTTTATCTCCAACAGATACACCACCTGTAGTAATTAAAAAATCTACAGTTTCTAGCATATCCTTTACTTTTTTTTCTAATTCTTGTATATCATCAGTACAATTACATATTGTATCTGCTTGTATTCCAAGCTTTAAAAGCTTTGAATATAATGTATATCTATTGCTATCATATATTTTGCCATCCTCCAAAGTTTCATTTATATCTTGTAATTCTGTTCCTGTATTTAAAATACCAACTTTTAAATCATCATATACAGTTAATTTAGATATTCCAAGACTCGCTAATACTCCTATACCATCATACCCTATATTTTGATTTTTACTAATAATTAATTGACCTTTTTTTATATCCTCACCTTTAAATATATAATTGTCATATTCCTTTAGTTTTATATTTAAAGTTATCATGTCTTCTCTAGTTGTCACATCTTCTTTCTTTACTACACAGTTTGCTCCCTTTGGAATTTTTCCACCAGTCATTATCTTCACTGCTTCATTTTTATTTAATATACCATCAAACACTTCTCCTGCATATAATGTTCCTATAACCTTTAAATTTTTATTTTCAGAATTTGCATCATATGCATAACCATCATATGGTGACCTGTCAAATGGAGGACTATCAATTGTTGAATATATATCTTCTGCAACTACTTTATTTACTGCTTCTATAAGATTAACTCTCTTAATCCTACTTATTGGTATAACATTTTCTTCAATAATTTTTATGGCATCTGCTAATCCTATCATTTTAAATACACCCCAATATATTTTTTATTTAAAAACATTCTTAATGTAGTATAATTGTAAATTGCAATAAATCATTTTAGCTTATATTTAATTATAACTAATTGTTATCTATAATTGCAGTTTAAATTTAATAAATCTTATAAAATTATCATTAATTGTATTAATTTCAATTTTATACATTTTATAAAAAAAAACTGCTTCAAGTTAGAAATTTACTTCTACCTTAAAACAGACTTGTATGCTTTAAAATTCATTATTCTAATAAAGCTCCTTTTATTATTTTTACAACTTTATCACTCTCAATAGTTTTTATAGACTTTATTTTATTATCTACTATACTTATTGTAAGTATTTCTTTGTCTAATAATTTATTATCTTCTTTTAATCTATAACTCTTCACTACCCTATTTCCTTCATGGTTATATGCTGTTAAATTATAATTGGCATTACCCACGATTTCATTTATCCTAGATTCTTCAACTCCAATATACTCTCCCAAGTCAATGTTTTTATATTCCTCTAAGGATACAGCTGATTTTTCATTATCATTTGTTTCAATCATAATACCATAGCTTTCATCTATAGCTGTTATACTTTGTGATGAAAAGGAATTTGTTTCAACATTAACAACTTTATTTTTATTAATGTTAATGTATAAAGCACTTCCATCTAATTCATTGTTTCCAGTATATTTAGGGTAAACTAATGTCATATAACTTGATGTATTTATATCTTGCATTGTATTTGATTTTTTTAAATTCTTATTTTTTATATAATAAATTGTGTTATAAGGTATTCCCATATTTTTTATAACATATTTATAATCTTTATCCATCATTTCATTAACATCATTTTGAACTTTTGTCATAGTTTTTTGCTGTGTTGCTTTACTTGCTACTTGATTTTTCTCTTTAGTAGTTTCTTTATGACATCCAACAAGTACAATCCCTAAAATAGTTACACAAACTAATGACCTTTTTAACTTCATAAATCAATCCTCCTTTCTTAAATTTTATAATATTTATCTATATCTCATTGTGTGATTATCTTTTTTTTCAATAATTACGTTTATTATTTTATAAAATAATTATATAATATTTATTTAAATTTAATAAGATTAAGAAGCTATCTGTAATTTTTTTGTAACAAAACACATTTTAAAGTTGAATTTTGAAAATTCAATTTACAAGATACTTGTGGTAAATATCCTTATAACATTATACCAAATTATTCCTAAACAATCAAAAACTCCATAAACATTTTAAGGTTTTCTATTTCAAAAAATCACCTTTAACTATTAATTTATCAAATATGTTATAATAGTTTTAGATAATTTAAGGAGGATTAAATAATGGATTTTAAACAACTTGAAGTATTTGTTGCTGTTGCAAAACATCAAAGTTTTTCAAAAGCTGCAAGAGAACTTTTTTTAACTCAACCTACTGTAAGTGCACACATACAAAATTTAGAAAGAGAGTTAGAAACTGTACTTATAAACAGAAGCAACAAAGTTATTACACTCACAAAATCTGGTGAAATTCTTTATGAGCATGCCATATATATATTAAATAACTGCAAGCGTGCAATTTATGATATAAAAGAATATTCAGGTAAAATAGAAGGCATTATAGATATAGCATGTAGTTCTATACCTGAAACTTATATTCTACCTGATTTTATGAAGAATTTTTCTATGAGTTATCCAGATGTAAAATTTTCCATAAGCCATTATGATTCTCAATATGCTATATCAGAAATTTTAAATGAACGGATAAGCTTTGGATTAGTTGGTTCTAAAATTAACAATCCTCAAATCGAATATCTAGACTTATTAGATGATGAACTTGTACTTATTACTCCTTTAGATTTTAAAATTGATAACAATAACAATTACATTGATATAGAAGAATTGGCTTCTGTCAATTTTATTATGAGAAAAGAAGGCTCTGGTACTAGAAACTTAATACTAAACACACTTAGCAAAAATAACTTTCCGGTAAACAAATTAAATGTAATAGCTCATGTAGAATCAAATGAAGCCATTAAAGAAATGGTTAGATTAGGCCTTGGTGTATCTTTTATATCATATATTTCAGCTATTGATTATCTAAATGCAGGCAAAATAAAATGCTACAAAGTAAAAGATGTTGATTTTACAAGAAAATTTTTCTTTATTTATTCTAAAAAGAAAACTTTTTCTCCATTGGAAGATAAATTTCTAAACAGACTATGTGAGTACTTTGAAATCATAATATAATAATTTTAATACACGACACTCAAATTTAAATTATAAGCTGTTAAATAATAAAATAATAAATAGAGTAGTATTATACTATGTTCATTTAATTAATGAGCATAGTATAATACTACTCTATTTGCTTATTACTTATTACTTATTACTTATTACTTATTACTTATTACTTATTACTTATTACTTATTACTTATACTATTGTATATTAAACTTATAAATTTATATTAAAAAACGATTTATATCCTTTGTACATTTCATATATATCTACTTTAGAAACAATCTCATGCGGTGCATGCATATTTAAAACACCAACACCACAATCTATAACCTCTGCACCTTGATTTGCTAAGATATAGGCTATTGTTCCACCTCCACCTTGGTCCACTTTACCAAGTTCAGCAGTTTGCCATACTACATTACCCTCGTTAAAAATTCTTTTTACTTCTGATATAAACTCAGCATTAGCATCATTACATCCACTCTTACCTCTCGAACCAGTATACTTATTTAAAACTATTCCATTTCCCATATATGCAGAGTTTCTTTTTTCATATGCCTCATCAAAATTTGGGTCATATCCAGCTGCAACATCAGCTGATAATACTTTACTATTTGCTAAAGCTCTTCTTACCTTAATATCACAGTAATCGCCTTCTAAAGCTATTAACTCAGCCACAGTATTTTCAAAAAACTTTGAATGCATACCTGTATTTCCTTGGGAGCCAACTTCTTCTTTGTCTACACATAATGTAACTGAAGTAAATTCTGGTTGTCTAGTCTCTAGTATAGCTTTTACAGCAGCATATGAACATACTCTATCATCATGACCATATCCTAATACCATTGACCTATCAAACCCCAAATCTCTTGCCTTCCCAGCTGGAACTACTTCAATCTCAGCGCTTAATAAATCTTCTTCAACTATACTATATTTTTCATTCAAAATTTTTAATATATTTGCTGTTATAGGTTCTTTTTCTTCGCCATCCAAAGGCATATTTCCAATTAATACATTTAAAGCTTCACCACTGATTCCTTCTGACAATTTCTTTTGCATTTGGTTTCCAGCTAAATGAACTAATAGGTCAGTTACACAAAACACTGGGTCACTGTCTTCTTCACCAATAGATACATCCACCTTTGTACCATCATTTAATATAACTACTCCATGTAAAGCAAGAGGAATAGCTGTCCATTGATATTTTTTAATTCCTCCATAGTAGTGAGTCTTAAAAAAACCTAGATTAGCTTCTTGATACAATGGGTTTGGTTTTAAATCTAATCTTGGAGAATCTATATGACTACCTATAATCTTCATACCTTTTTCTATATAGTTTTTACCTATTACAAAAAGTGCCACTGCTTTTTCTTTATTTATAGCATAAATCTTGTCCCCATGACTTACACTTCCATTTTCCATAGCTTCATCTATTGAAATATAACCATTTTCTTTAGCCAATTTTATAATTTCTTTTACTGAAAGTCTTTCAGTTTTTGATTTACTTAAAAAATCCATATAATTGCGAGCATATTCCATAACCTGTTCAATAGCATTCTCTTTTTTTTCAATTTCCCATGCATTCTTAAATTTATGCTTTAAGTCCATGTTTTCCTCCTATTAAGTTTTAATTTTTATTATTTTTCATATATTGTTCATATTCTTCTGGTGAGACTACTTTAACACTATCAAGTCTTGATTTAAAATGAGCTCTAAAATTTTCTAAATATTCCTTTCTTAAAATCTCCCTTTCTTTGATTTCATCATCAGAAAGAGCTCCCTCTTTATTTTTCTTTGCTAATTCATTAATCCTATCTAATTTCTTCTTGTCAAACATTTTTTCCTCCTAAAAAACTTCTATTTATTAATAAAATAATTTATTACTTTTTATATCTAACTTATTTTTATATTCACAGAAAAACTCTTCTATATTATCACTTATTATAGATATTCCCTTTTCTAACTCTTCCATACTTGGACGAGCTATATTTATTCTAAAAAATCTATCATCCACTAGATTATCAAAAAAATAAGTCCCTGGAAGCATGGATACTCCTTTATTTAACATAAAACTTGTAAAGCTTTGTGATGTATACCCTCTTGGCAATTCTAAAAAAAAGTTTATACCTCCACAAGATTTTCTAACTTTTAATTTACCACTCAATTTATCATTAATCAAGTTTTTTGCTAACTTGTACTTATCAGTATATATCTTCTCTATATGACTTAGATAATTCTTCCAATTGAAATTCTCCATATAGTAATACATTGATTTTTGAATAAGACCTGGTGTTGATATGTCTGATGAATATTTAGCCCACAAAACTTTTTTTAATAATTCATTTGGCATTTCTACAATTCCTATTCTTAATCCTGGCATAAGTATTTTTGAAAAACTCTTTATATATACTACCCTATTTTTATCATCATAGCTCCTGACTGTCCTATTATCCTCTGAATCAAATATAAAATCACTGATAAAATCATCTTCAATTATATAAAAATCATGCTCTTCTGCCAATTCTATTAGCTTCTTTTTTTTATATGTAGAATAAGATATACCTGTTGGATTTTGAAAATTAGGCATAATATATATAAGTCTTGGTTTTATTTTTTCCAATTTTAATTTTAAAATACCTATATCAATTCCATCATCTAACATAGGTATAGATATTATTTTTGCACCTCTACTTTTAAATACTTCAATTGCTCCATTGTAAGAGGGTTCTTCCATAAAAACAACATCAGAATAACTTATAAGCCCTTTACAAACTATATCTATACCTTGCTGTGCTCCTGAGATTATTTGAATGTTTTCTTTAGTAGTATTTATATTTTCATCACTTAAATACTCTACCATCTTTTCTCTTAACTCCTCAGAGCCTAGCCCTTCATCGTAATCAAATATTGAACTTCCATCTTTAGATAATGCCATGTTTACAGCATTTTTAAATGAATCTATAGGAAACATATCATTAGATGGATTTCCATTATCGAAATGAATTAAATCATCTCTTTGTCTAATATTCTTGTTTTTCCCTTTATCTATACCATTTTTATAAGAATTTGAATTTGATACAAAAGTTCCACTTCCTATAATTTTATATACATATCCTTCATTTTCCAAAAGCTCATATACTTTAACTATAGTAGTATTATTTACATGTAAATAATCTGATAACTTTCTTATTGGTGGAAGTTTTTCATGCTCAACTAGTTCTTTGTTTATTATTAACTGCTTTATATGATTAAATATTTGTATATATTTAGTTGACTTCCTTTCACTTAAATCTATTTTGTATTTTTCCACATTTATCACCGCTTATTGTTTTTATATTTTATTGATGCTTTAGCATATATTTGATATTATTTAGTATGTATATATAATACCAAAATTTTTATAAAAAGGGGAAATATTTATGTTTTACGACTATCACATGCACTCAAGTTTCTCTACTGATGGAAAATCTACAATGGAAGAAATGATAAAAAAATCTATAGACCTTGGTATAAATGAAATTTGTTTCACAGACCATGTCGATTATGATGTTTATGCGGATGATTCTTTTTCGATTGTTTACGAAGATTATTTTAAAAGTCTAGAAACTCTTAAAAATAGATATAAAGATAAAATATCAATAAAAAAAGGGATTGAATTTGGAGTTCAAACTCAATTAATAGATACATATAGAAAAGAAGCTCATCAATATCCATTAGATTTTATAATATGCTCTATTCATGCTATAGATAAAATGGATTTATACCTTGGTAGCTATTTTGAAGGTAAGACTCAACATGAGGTCTATGAGAACTACTACCTTTATTTGTATAATATTGTTAAAAACTACAAGGATTACTCTGTTTTAGGTCATTTAGATTTAATTAAAAGATATGCACCTTATGATACCATCCTAGATGACAGACTATTTTCAGATATAATTGAAGAAACTCTCAAGCAAGCTATCTATGATGGTAAAGGTATCGAAATAAACACATCTTGCTACAGATACAACCTGCCAGATTTAACTCCATCTAGATATATCCTTCAGATGTATAAAGATTTAGGAGGAGAAATCATAACCACAGGCTCAGATTCACATCATGTAAGTCAAGTTGCATATGAATTTGATTACATATATTCATTACTAAAAAACATGGGATTTAAGTATGTATCTAAATTTAATAAAATGAAACCAGAATTTATAAAATTATAAATTTTTACACCTCCTTATGAATATATTTAAAAGATAAGGAGGTGATTTTTTTTGAAAGTACCTTATTTAGTACTATCAACAGTTATTTTATTTATGTCTAACTTTGTCGTAAGAATATTTGGATTTTTATATAAAATATTCTTATCAAGAGCTTTAGGCGAAACAGGTCTAGGTATATATCATATGATTTTTAACTTTTTAATGATTTGTTTAGCTGTTACAACAACTGGAATACCTACTGCACTTAGTTGTTTAGTTGCAAAAAGAAAAGCTTTAAATGATAAGCACAACACTAATGCTTTGTTTATATCAACTTTATACATATCATTTTTTGTAGCATTAATTATATCTATAGTTGCATCTTTCAATAGTTCTTTTTTATCACTTAAGTTTCTAAAAGACCCTAAATTGAACTTATTTATACTAGCAGTTTGTCCTGCCATAGTTATAATAACACTTTCAAATGTACTTAGGGGGTATTACTACGGCATAAAGAACGTAAAAGTTCCTGCTATTGGACAAATTATTGAACAGATGGGTAAAATTCTATTTGTTTTTTTACTCGTTATGTATGTAAATGATAAGTCTATGAATTGTTATATTGCTCTTTTAGGTATATCTATTGGTGAATTGAGTAATATCATATTTATGCTCATATGTTTATGTCGAGATTCTTCATTTGACAATAAATATATTATAAGTATAAAAGATTTTTATAATTCCTCTATGGAAACATTGAAAATGTCCATACCTATAACTTGCAATAGAATGTCAAATATACTTTTACAATCTATTAGCTCTATGATGATACCATCAAGATTAGCATTATCAGGCATGACTTATCAACAATCATTAAGTATGTATGGTGTCGTCAGCGGGATGGTAATGCCATTTATATTTTTACCATTTACTGTTGGCTCAGCACTTATTGTAAATTTGATACCTACTATATCACAAGAAATGGCCTTAAGAAAACGTAAAAGTGTCCTAAAAAAAATAAAGTATTCTGTAATCCTAACTTTATTTGTAGGTATACTATCATCAGTGTTTTTTTATTTCTTTGGAAAAGATTTATGTATACTAGTATTTAAAAATAAACTTGCTGGAGAATATTTAAAAGCTATGTTTTTAGTACCACTATTTATGTCACTAAATCAAACGCTATCTGGTATTTTACATTCAATAAGAAAAGAATTAGCTTCAAGTATAAACACTATCATTGGTATGTTAATTCAGCTAGTAGCTCTATATGTATTTCTTCCTATTCCAGGACTTAATATTTATGCATACATATACACAATGACAATAGTATCAATATTTACTTGTTTATTACATACTATAGTACTTTTTAAATCTATAAAATCTATACATTAGTTATAAATAACGTGAAGGCTACCAATGTAAATCATCTACTATTGGTAGCCTTCCTTAAATGATTTTTATTTATAATTTAAACTGTCTATATATCTACCTATCTATCTGTGGCAACCTGAATTTCCACTTCCATGATTAGGTCCACATTGCGAAAAATCACATACTTTAGAGAAAGTATCAACAAGTCTTGGTTGGATTGGGTTTGGTGATGCTAAAACTACTATTTGTTCACTTATTAATGTGCTAACTGTTTCTTGTAAGCAAAGTACTAAATCTATATCATTTGGTATAATTAATTCATACATAGGTTCACAACATTCATTACATTCTAATTTTAATATAGATTTTCCTATACAATCTACAGTTAAGTTAGTTTGGTATTCTTGTCTTAAAGTGACAGCTCTTCCGTCAGCTGGCAAGCATATTGGTGCTGAAAGTGTGTTAAAAGTAAATTCTACAAAATCAACTCTTCTCTTACATCCACCTCCTGCTCTAACTGCTGGGAAAGCTAATGCAACGAATTCTGTACATCCACATCTACCTCTTAGTTCTAATACTAGATTACGAACTGCTACAGTTAAGCCTCTTTGTTTATAAGCTACTGATTTGCCTTTTCCTTGTCTACAACATTCAGCGTTTCTTTCTCCACATACTGCATATTCAAAAGTTGTTTCACAGTTTCTTCCTATTATATCTCCTAATGGATCTAAATCGAAATCTTCTAAAGTTGTCATTCCTGTGTCTATAACTATTCCATCATTACTTAAGCATATTTTATCTATAGTTACACTTGCTCTACCTGCACTTGGAACTGAACCAAATACTTCTACTACTTCTGTTTCAAAAGTTAATGGTTCTCCATTTGGTCCAGTTGCATCTGTAAATGTTTGGAATTGCATAGTATCAAAAATTCTATTAGCTTCTATTGCAAATGGAACTGCATTTGCTACAGAAAAGTTTCTTGGAGATATAGGATTACAGCAGTTTGGTCCACATTTGTTTTCAAAACATTCATCTGAATCCATTTGGCATGGTTCACAATCACATTTACAATTATCATGGCATCCACAATTGTCATCACATGGATTAGGTTTACATGGATTGCATGGATTAGGTTTACAATCATCATGACAATCACAATTATTATCATTGTTACATCCATTATGATGATGTGATTTTTTGAATCCTCTCATCTCATCTGAACTTATTTCATCTGTATACACTTCTTCTTCATTCATTGTAGACATTGGCTGATTTAGCATTCTTCTTTTATTTTTTTTGTAATCTTGCATTTTTCATTGCCCTCCCTGTAAGCGATTCTTATTAAGTCTTCGGCTTTTTATAGCCTAATTAATACTATGCACTTATAATCCTAATTGTTACTTAGCTTTTTAAATTTCTCAATAATTAGGTATATTTGGTAGAAAAATGCATTTTAATAAAAAAAAGTACTACTATTTAAAATAGTAGCACTTTTTTTGTCCCGAAACACCGGTGGCTAAGTAAATTCACACCCTAGGCACTCCCAGGTGGGTGACTTGCCAGTAACCTTTAACGTCCAAACTAAACAGGCATGTTATAATTTACTAGACACGGTCTCCCGTATTTCATTTGTAGGTTGAATTTAAAAAAGCCTTATCGTATGTTTCAGGATTTCATATTATTATTATATAATAAATTTTGAATTTTTTAAAGTGGTTTTATATAGTAATTAAGATAATCTTATTCTAGTATTACTTTTTCTTCCTTTTCTCTTTATGTATTTAGTTAATTATTACTTTCTCTTAGCTTTACTTCTAGTATTTTTTTCATTACGATTATGTTCATGCTTTTGTTCATTAACATCATATAATTCTTCATCATATACTATATTTTCATCATTTTCTGCATACTCATGGTCTGTTTCTTCATCTTCTGTTAATTCTTCTTCATTATAATCTATCTCATCTTCATAATCTAATTCTTCATCTTCATATGTTGACTCTTCATCTTCTTCATTATTATCTTCATATTCATCATCATCATTATTACTATCATCACCTCTTAAAAGATTTCCTAGCAGTTTAAGATTATTCATACTACCTAGATTATTTATATTTGCCAAAGAACTTAAACTAAATCCACCTTCACCAAAATCATCAGGTAAAAACAATTCTGCAAATAAATCTATCTTTTTTTTCATTCCTATAGCCTTTTCAACAGAATTTTTTCTCTTTTCTGGAAATACATCTATAATTTCTTTTATCATCATATTTTTTTTGTCTTCACTATCCATTTTTCTAAAAAAATCTGTTTCCTCTTCAACATCTACCACATCTATATTGTTAAGTTTCTTTATGCCTCTAACTAAGTCTAAAATACTTTCTATTTTTACTAGTATTTTCCTTTCATCTCTTGACATGTATTTTTTAGTTCTTGTTATTATTTCCATTCCCATTTCTAGGTCTTCTTCACTCAAATCCATAAGTCTTAGACCTCTTTTTATATCATTTGCATCAAACCTTAAAGTTTCATGTATAGCTTTTGATAATTTCTCATTTGAATTTTTTTTGTTTTTTCTGGCTCTATTATTTTTCTTTGATTTATCTTTATCATCAAATATAGAGATATTACCATTACTCAATGCAATCACTCCAATCAAAAATAGTAAGTTATTCAAGACAATTCCCCCTTATATTATATAATTGCCCTATATTAAAGTATGTTTTTCATATTTTAATGTTCCATTTTTAAAGCTCAGTGCATATATATTATCTATAAGAATTTTTATTTATATTATATATCACTCACAATTCACCACTTCAATATTATTTCTATATATAAATAGTATGAATATAATTCAATATATATTTATAGAAAGGGGTTTTTTTATGAAAAAAATAGATACAGATTCATTAGAAAAGATGGCTAAGCAAAAAAATATTGACAAGGATAAGATAGAAAAGATTGCTGATAATTACAAAGGGAAATCAGAAAGTGAACTTATGGAGGAACTTATAAAGATAGGTAAGAACCTAGATGGAAGAGAGGAAGTAGTATCAAAATTCAAAGCATTTTTAGATGACAATCAACGTAAAAAATTAGATACTATAATGGATAAAATATCAGATGCAGAGACTCAAAGAGATACTAAACCTGCTAAAACTAAAAAGACTAAGCAACCAACTAAAGGTAAATCAAATACACCTGCACCAAAAAATACACCAAATAATCAACAAAAAAAATCTAAGAGTATATTTAAGAAAACTAAAAAATCCAACCCTCATGAATAAACAAAAATAAACTACTTTTAAGGTTTAAAGTTATTATTTTTAACTAAAATATTTTAATTGCATATTATTTAAACTAAAAATCAGGTAGTGTTTTAAACACTACCTGATTGACTTTAATAACTTTATTTCTTTCTCTCTATAACACTTTCTCTATCAACAATTTGATAAGGTAATTCTATTTTCTTGTTTTCAATTAATTCTTTATTGATTAATTTAATAACCATTCTTATTGCTACTGCTCCCATATCATATAAAGGCTGATAAACTGTAGTAAGCTTAGGCCTATACATCTTAGCTATCTTAACATCATTAAATCCTGCAACTGATATGTCTTCTGGAACCTTATATCCAGCATCACAGATAGCATTTATAGCTCCTATAGCAGCCTCATCACCCGTAACAAAGGCTGCATGAGGTATTATTCCTTCATCCAATAATTCTTTCATACTATGGTATCCACTTTCATAATCAGTTCCACCATATTTGATTAAACTCTTGTCCAACTCTATATTATTACTTGAAAGTGCTTCTTCGTAGCCTGAAAGTCTTTCCATTTCTAAAACAGTATCATCTTTACTTGTCATTATAAAAGCTATCTTTTCATGACCTTTCTTTATAAGATGTTCTGTCATATCAAAAGTAGCTTCTTTATTACTAGTGCTCACTGTGTATATATCATAATTTCTAGCAGTTTTACTTATATATGTTGCTGGTATACCACAATTTTGTATATAGTTGATATGCTCTTGTTCAACTACCCATGAAATCATAACTATACCTTCTACTTGTTTTGCTCTTAATAGATTTATACTCTTTAACTCTTGTTCTTTATCAGAGTATGTATTAGCTAAAAGAATATCATAATCATACATTTTAGCAACTTCTTCTATTCCATTTAATATCTCATTAACAAAAGAATCTGAAACTTCTGGAACTATTACCCCTATTAATTGACTCTTTTTAGTTACTAAGCTTCTTGCAAGTGGATTTGGAATATATCCAGTTTCTTTTATAACCTCTAAAACTTTTTGTTTGACTTCATCAGTCACAGGTTTTGAATCATTTATAACTCTAGATACTGTAGATATTGACACGCCTGCTTGTTTAGCAACATCTTTTATCGTTATATTACTTTTCATTTTCATCCTCCTAATTTTGCTAAATTTATCTAAATCTGAACCAAATTTATACAGGTTCTTATTTTAACTATATTTATATAAGTTCTTATTTTACCATAAAATCAAGTACATTTAAATACATTATATTTTATATTATACCCTATATTCAACAATTTTAATAATATTCATTCTTAATTTAAATTACATTAAAAAATAAAATAAAAAAATGCTGGTATAAAACATACCAGCATTTTTTCACTTTAACAGTTTAGTTTTAGCAGCCGCAGCCACAACCATCATCACCATCAAAGAATCCACCACATGAACAAGTTATTAATAATAGTATTAAGAATGGTATCCATGACATTATATCGATATCTCTCCAACAATCTTCAAAAGCTAAGAATAGGAAGAATAATACGATTATCCACCATCCTCCCCCACCAAAACATCCATCGTTTCCAAAAAATCTATCTAACATAATAAACTCCTCCTTTTTTAATAATTACTACTCTTATTCTAAGCATCCACTACAGCAGCAAAGTATTAATAAAACTATTAGGAATGGAATCCATGCCATTATGTCAAATTCTGCCCAGCTCTCTCCAAAAGCTAAAAATAGGAAGAATAGTACGATTATCCACCATCCTCCTCCACCAAAACATCCATCTTCTCCAAAGAATCTATCTAACATTCCACGTTACCTCCTGTTGATATTTTGTTGAGCTTTTCGCTCCTAACATATACTATGCATTTGGTTTCCATTTTGCTAATGTATTTTTATTATTTTTTTAAAATTTTTTTATCTTAACTAAAAAAGGCAAAACCATAACTTGTATAAGTTACTGGCTCTGCCTATTTAATAATCAATATTTTTTAGCAACAACAACCATCATCGAAGTTAAATAACAACAATACTATTAATATAACCCATATCCATATATTGTCATCGCATAATAAGTCTTCTAAAATGTCTGTACATAATAATAAGAATACTATAACTATTATTATCAACATTTTATTACTAAAAAATCCTTCGCATCCTCCAAAGAAACGTTCCATATTGTCTTCTAATTTTGTCATAACTAATCCTCCTTGAATCATTAAGAGACTAACTTTTGTCTCTTTAATTAAATATATGTAGTAATAGACAGATAAGTTACTTCTAAAAAGTTTTTATTGATTAATTTATTTATTTCTTTTTCTCCTAGTTTATTGTATCTATCAACTTCATCTAAATAATCCTTTTTTTCTTCTGATATAGTATAAATTAAACTTTCTATTGATTTTACTTTGTATTCTTTATATCTTTCTATCAAGAAGGATGTTTTTGAATTTTCTATGCCTTTCTTTACATGCATTAATCTTGATATATAATCGTCCTTTTCATTAGATACATAGCTTTCCTTCTCTGCTACATCTTCAAGAATTAAATTGGTTTCCATTACATAGTCCTCTATTCGTTGCATATCTAAAGTTATTGAATTATAATAAAAATTTACTGCTATAAGTAAAAATATTCCTACAGATGTTAGTAATAAGCCTACATATTTCATAGCATTTCCTCCTAAGTTATATTTGTTATCAATAAAGTTTATTCATCAAATAAGACTTTATTACTACCTTTATAAAATTTTATTTTTTTTTACTAATTGCATATTGAAAAATTTTTGATATTATATTAAACTAACATTAAAATTAATTAAAACTGCTGTAGGAGGCTTAAAATGTTTGAAAAAATAAAAGAAATAATAGCAGAACAATTAGGGTTAGACAATTTAGATGAAATAACTATGGAAGCATCTTTAATGGAAGATTTAGAAGCTGATTCATTAGATGCTGTTGAGATTATAATGGCTCTTGAAGATGAATTTGGTATAGAAATACCAGATGAGGAAGCTGAAAACTTTAAATGTATTGGTGATATATGTAAATATATCGAAGAAAATAAATAACATCATTTTGTCTACAAATATAAATAGTCTGTGTCTACTTCTACTTAATATTTCTATTAGAAGTTTACACAGACTAATCTACATTTTATTTATAACTATATTAACTATACATTTCTTCTAACTTAATTTATATCCAATCCTATAAATTACTCAAATTAAGATTACTTTTCTTCATAAAATGTTACATTCTTTATTACTATATCTATAGTTCCATCTTGATTTTGCTTTACAGTATATTTCATTGGGTCTTCAAAATCAGTTAGGTTCCCTTTTATATCAAAACCATTATCAGTTTTTATACTTCTCTTTTTGAGCTTTTTCTCAACCCATTTTTTATCTATGCTAAAACCTTCATCAAGACCTTTTTCTTCCATATGCTCTTTAAAACTACCTTTTAATTCTTCATCCTTAATTGAATTATCAACAAAATCATTTATATCAATTTCATGTTTTTCTTTTAATGTATAATTTAATATACTTCTTACATCTTCTGCTTGTTTTATATCATTACTAAGAGCATTAGTTATCCAATTTTCGGCTGTATTTTTAAATACTTTTGTCTTATACTTATCATCATCTATTTTTTTAGCATGCAAAAATTCTGTTACAAACTTTGATTCTGAACCCTCTTTTTCTGCATCTTTGTCTAAGAGTCTTAGATGAAACTCATCATTCATTCCACTTAATCCAATTAAAGCTCCTTGTTTTTGTCTTAAAGTTTCTGGAATACCAATTTCATTTGATACCATTTGAATATTAAATTTATCATCTACAAACTCAATTGAATGAGTATACAATTTTTTATAATCTAATTTCAATATAGCAACACTCTTTTCATCTTTTACAGTATACAAGCAAATTGCCAAATCACAAGATTCTAATGCTGCATTAATCTTCATAACATCAAACAGATAAGATGCTATTTCTTTAGAGTTTTTTAAAAAAGAACTTTCATCATATATTATTTGTTCACAACAATTTTTAATTAAATTGTCATTATAATCTTTAAAAATCCCTTTTCTTAAATCTTCATCCTTTGAAATTCTCTTTATTGCTTTTTGAAAAAATCCATCTACTTCTTGATTAACTTTACCTTCAAAATCATTTAATATTGGAACATCACTATTCTTATCCAAAACATGTATTATAAATTTATGTATTATCATATATATCACCCCATCTATCTTAATTTCGATATTAACTCTTGCATATCCTTTGGTATATCTGTTTTAAATTTTAAAATTTCTTTTGTTCTTGGTTGTTCAAACTCTAAGCTATATGCATGAAGAGCTTGCCTATTTATAAGATTTCCATCTATATAACCATATAACTCATCACCTATTATTCCATGACCTATATGAGCCATATGAACCCTTATTTGATGTGTTCTACCAGTTTCTAGCTTTACTTCTAGTACAGTTGCATTTTTTAATCTTTCTACTACTTTATAATGAGTAACAGATGCTTGCCCTCTTTCATCTATTACTCTCTTTATTGAATCCTCTTCAGGTCTATAAATTGGTTCATTTATAGTTCCCTCATCTTCATCTATAATCCCATTCACTACTGTTATATATGTTTTTTCAACTTTGTTTTCACTCATTGATGTAGACAAAGTATGGTGGGCATAAGCATTTTTTGCTACTATAACAAGTCCTGAAGTGTTCATATCAAGTCTATTTACAAATCGTATTTTTACATTTTCTTTATGCTTCTCTATATAATAACTAATACCATTTGCTATTGTATTATCATAGTGACTTTTAGTTGGATGAACTACCATAAATGGTGGCTTATTTACCATAATTATATCAAAATCATCATATATTATTTGTAAATTTAAATCTTGTGGCTCAAAATTTGCTTTTTCTTCTTCTATTTTTACCTCTATTAAATCCCCACGAGACACTTTTAAACTTGGCTTTTTATATACACCATTTACTAATACACTTTTTTCTCTTTTCATTTTTGATAGTGACCTAACCGAAAAATTTAGCTTGTCCAGCAAAACTTCTTTTAGAGTCATTTCTTCTTCATTTGTATAGGATATAAGATTATATTTTTGATTTTCTTTTTTAAACAAACTTTTACCTACTTTCTTTTATATCTTCAAAACCATGATATTATATATTTTACACTATTTTTGTTTAATAGATAATAATTATTTTTTAACCATAAAAACCTGTAAGAATAACAAATAGTTACTCTTACAGGTTAAGTTCATGGTTAAATGTTTAATTTTTAAAAATTATAATCTAAAACTATCTTTTAACTATTAAAGTAGTTCCCATTCCACCACCTATACAAAGTGTAGCTAAACCAGTTTTAGCATCTCTTCTCTTCATTTCATATAAAAGTGTAGTAAGTATTCTTGCTCCTGAGCATCCTATTGGATGTCCTATAGCTATTGCTCCACCGTTAACATTAACTTTAGCCATATCTATGTTTAAATCTTTTACTACGGCTATAGATTGAGCAGCAAATGCTTCATTAGCTTCAACTAAATCTATATCTTCAATAGTCATATTAGCAGCTTCTAAAGCTTTTTTAGTTGCTGGAACTGGTCCATAACCCATTATTGTAGGGTCAACACCAGCTGTTCCATAAGAAACTATAGTCGCAAGAGGTTCTATTCCTAATTCTTCAGCTTTTTCTTTAGCCATTACTACTAACATAGCAGCACCATCATTGATTCCTGATGCATTACCAGCAGTAACTGTTCCATCTTTTTTAAATGCAGGTCTTAATTTAGCAAGTTTTTCTATTGTAGTACCAGGTTTAATATACTCATCTTTGTCTACTACAGTGTCACCTTTTCTTCCTTTTATAACCACTGGAACTATTTCTTCGTCAAATTTTCCTTCAGCTTGAGCTTTTTCAGCTTTATTTTGACTTGCAAGGGCTAATTCATCTTGTTCTTCTCTAGTTATATTCCATTGCTCTGCTATATTTTCAGCAGTTATACCCATGTGATAGTTATTGAATATGTCTGATAATCCATCTTTTATCATTGAATCAACAAAAGCAGTATCACCCATTCTTGCACCATATCTAGCACTTGGTACTAAATAAGGAGACATACTCATGTTTTCAGCTCCACCAACTAGCATTATATCAGCGTCCCCTAATGCTATAAGTTGAGATGCCATTGAAACAGATCTTAATCCAGAACCACAAACTATATTTATAGTCATAGCTGGTTTTTCTACTGGTATTCCTGCACCTAATGCTATTTGTCTTGCTATATTTTGACCAAGACCTGCTGTAAGTACTCCTCCTAAAAGTGATTCATCTATCATATCTGGAGTTATATTAGCTCTTTTTATAGCTTCTTTAGCTGCTGTTATACCTAAGTCTACTGCTGAAACTGATTTAAATGCTCCTCCAAAACTTCCTACTGCTGTTCTAGCTGCACTGGCAATTACTACTTCTCTCATATTCATTACCCCCATTAAATTAGATTTTTATCAGATTTTTGAGATTGTTTTTTTTTAGACAATATCAGTTAAATTTTTTAGATTTCAGTTCTTATTTATTATAATCATAGAATCCTATTTTAGTTTTTCTTCCTAATTGATTAGCTCTAACCATTTTAGCTAAAAGTGGATGAGGTCTATATTTAGTGTCTCCAAATTCAGTGTATAAAACGTTCATTATAGCTAAAACAACATCTAATCCTATTAAATCACCTAATGCTAAAGGTCCCATTGGATGGTTTGCACCTAGTTTCATAGCTTCATCTATTTCTTCTTTACTTGCAACGCCATCTGCATATATACCAACAGCTTCATTTATCATAGGTATAAGTATTCTGTTTACTACAAATCCAGGAGATTCAGATACATCTACTGGTACTTTATTGATACTCTTAGATAATTCAAATACTGTATCAAAAGTAACTTTTGATGTTAATTGACCGCTTATAACTTCAACTAATTTCATCATAGGAACTGGATTGAAGAAATGCATTCCTATAACTTTATCTGCTCTATTAGTAGAAGAAGCTATTTCTGTTATAGATAATGATGAAGTATTTGTTGCTAAAATAGTATCGTCTTTACATAACTCATCTAATAATTTAAAAACATCTTTCTTTATGTTCATATCTTCTACAGATGCTTCTATTATTAAGTCCATGTCTTTCAAATCTTCATAGTTAGTAGTTGAACTAACATGACTTAATATTTCTGCTTTTGTAGCTTCGTCCATTTTTCCTTTAGTAACCAATTTAGTTAAATTTTTATCTAATAAGCCTAAACATTTATCTATAGCACCTTGAGTTCTACTCTTTAAACATACATCATGACCACAACTTGCAAAAGTTTGTACAATACCACTTCCCATAGTTCCACTACCTATTACAGCTAATTTCATAGTTATAACCTCCTGTTATTTTAGTATTTATATTCTGTTAACTAGATTAAAGTATTTATTCAATCTAGTTAACAGCAAATATATTTTTAATTAGATTTGTTTATCCTTTTATAAAGTTAGCTTCTCTTTTTTCAATAAAAGCTGACATTCCTTCTTTTTGGTCTTTAGTTGAAAAACAAAGTCCAAAGAAATTAGATTCTATATCTATTCCAGTATCTATATCAGTTTGAGCACCAAGTTGTATAGCTTCTTTAGAGTATCTAACTGCAAGTTGAGCATTTTTAGCTATTGTTTTAGCTAGTTTTTCAACTTCTTCCATTAAAGCTTCTGGCTCGACAACTTTATTTACTAGCCCTATTTTTTCAGCTTCATCAGCTTTTATAACTTGACCTGTAAAGATTAATTCTTTTGCTTTTGCCAGTCCAACCAGTCTTGTAAGTCTTTGAGTTCCTCCATACCCTGGAGTTATTCCAAGAGTTACTTCTGGTTGCCCAAATTTAGCTTTAGCAGATGCAATTCTTATATCACAAGCCATTGCTAGTTCGCATCCTCCACCTAAAGCAAATCCATTTACAGCTGCTATTATTACTTTTTTACTATCTTCTATTTCTCTAAAAGCTTTAGCTCCTAGAAGACTAAAATCTTTAGCAGCTACGGCATCTAAATCTTTCATATATGCAATATCTGCTCCAGCTACAAATGCTTTTCCTTCCCCTGTCAGTATTACTACATCAATAGTTTCATCATTATTAATATCAGCAAATACTTCATAAAGTTCTTCTAAAGTTTTTGAATTTATTGCATTAAGGGCTTTAGGTCTATTCATTTTCACTGTACATATATTTTCATTTACTTCAACAGCTATATTCTCATAAACTTTAACATCGCTTGTACTCATAATACCCTCCCCAAGAAATTAGTTAGCTAAAACTTCACCTTTTTCTTTTGCAACACTTAATTGACTTATAAGTTCTGGAAGTACTTTGTGAACATCTCCAACTATACCAACATCAGCATATTTAAATATTGGAGCTTCTGGATTTTTGTTTATAGCAACTATAAACTCAGCATCTTCCATACCAGCTATATGTTGTATTGCTCCAGATATACCACATGCTATATAAAGGTCTGGTCTTACAGTTTTACCAGTTTGACCAACTTGTCTTGCTTTATCTAACCATCCTGCATCTATAGTTGCACGAGAACCAGAAACTTCTCCACCTATAACTTCAGCTAATTCATAAAGTATATCTAAATTTTCTTTTCCGCCCATTCCACGTCCAGCAGAAACTAATATTTTAGCATCTTCTATTTTAACTTGTTTTTTAGCTTCTTTTATTATTTCTACAACTTGAACTAATTTGTCAGCCTCAGTAAATTCTACTTTAAAACGATTAATTACAGCTTCTCTAGTTTCATCAACTTCATTTTTCTTCATAACGCCTGGTCTAACTGTAGACATTTGAGGTCTGAAATCTTTGCAAACTATTGTTGCCATTATATTTCCACCAAAAGCAGGTCTTGTCATTAATAATAATTTTGTATCTTCAGCTACTGCAAGTCCTGTACAGTCAGCAGTAAGTCCTGTATGTACTCTAGCAGATACTCTAGGTGCTAAATCTCTACCTATTGAAGTTGCTCCAAATAATACAACTATTGGGTCCGCTGCTTTTATTGCTTCATATGCAGCCTTTGTATATGGTTCAGTTGTATACACTGCTAAAGCTTCATCATCTACTACTATTACTTCATCAGCTCCATAATGTGCTAATGTATCTATTAAATCTTCTACCTTACTACCTAAAAGTAATGCAGAAACTTTTGTATCATAATCTTTGGCTATTTCTGTTGCCTTTCCTAATAATTCTAAAGAAACAGTTTGAATTACATTTTCTCTTTGTTCTATTACTACTAAAACATTACCCATTCTTTATCCCCCCTTAATTATATGATATATTTTTCTTTTAATTTATCTATAATAATTCCAGCTGATGCTTTTGCATCTTCGTTGTATATTGTACCAGCTGGTTTAACTGATTTCGTAAATGATTTAAATACGCTAGTTGGAGAACCTTTTAGACCTAAGTTAGAAGGGTCAACTTCTATATCTTTTACAGTCCAAGTTTCTACTACATCATTTTCAAAAGAATCATATATTCTTCCAACCTTCATGTATCTTGGTGTGTTCATATCTTTAAGAGTTGTTATAAGGCATGGCATTTTAACTTTTAAGTCATGACAACAATCTTCAAATTGTCTTTTTACTAAAACATATTCGCCTTCAGTTTTTATTTCTTCAGCATATGTTATTGATGGAAGTTTTAAATGTTCAGCTATTTGAGGTCCAACTTGTGCAGTATCACCATCTATAGCCTGTCTTCCAGCTATTATAATATCAAAATCTATATTTTTTAATGCTCCTGCTAATGCTGATGAAGTTGCCCAAGTATCAGCACCTGCAAAGGCTCTATCTGTTAATAATATTCCTCTATCTGCACCCATTGCTAAAGCTTCTTTTAAAGCCATATCTGCTTGAGGAGGTCCCATTGTTATTACAGTTACATGAGCTCTCATTTCTTCTTTTAATCTTATCGCTTCTTCTAAACCTGCTTTATCATCAGGGTTTATTATACTTGGTACTCCATCTCTAATTAAAGTACCTGTATTAGGATCTAGTTTAACTTCTGTTGTATCTGGAACTTGTTTTATACAAACGACTATCTTCATAAATCCTTCCTCCATATCTATTTTAATATCGACCTATTGTGTATATTTTAATATCTCTATTTTAATAATTTTCCTGAAATAACCATTCTTTGAACTTCACTAGTTCCTTCATATATTTCAGTTATCTTAGCATCTCTCATCATTCTTTCTACTGGATAATCACGAGTGTATCCATATCCACCATGAAGTTGTACAGCTTTTGTAGTAACTTCCATAGCTGTTTCTGCTGCAAATAATTTTGCCATTGCTGCTTCTACTCCATAAGGTTTTCCTAAGTCTTTATTTATAGCTGCTTGATATACAAGATGTCTAGCCGCTTGTATTCTAACTTCCATATCAGCTAATTGGAATTGTGTATTTTGGAATTTTGATAGTGGTCTACCAAACTGTACTCTTTCTTTTACATATTTAACTGTTTCATCAAGAGCACCTTGTGCTAAACCTAAAGCTTGTGCTGCAATACCAATTCTACCACCATCAAGAGTAGACATTGCTATCTTAAATCCTTGGCCTTCTTTTCCAAGTAAATTTTCTTTAGGTATTCTACAATCTTCAAATATTAATTCACTAGTAGCTGAACCTCTTATACCCATTTTCTTTTCTTTAACACCAAAGCTAAATCCAGGAGTTCCTTTTTCAACTATAAATGCTGAAATTCCTCTATTACCCTTAGATTTATCAGTCATTGCCATTACTACATATATGTCACCAGCTATTGCATTTGTTATAAATATTTTTGAGCCATTAAGTATGTATTCATCTCCATCTAAAACAGCAGTAGTTTGTTGTCCAGACGCATCTGTACCAGCATTAGGTTCAGTAAGACCAAATGCTCCTAATTTTTCACCACTTGCTAATGGTCTTAAGAATTTTTGTTTTTGTTCTTCATTACCATATTGATATATAGGCCATGAACCAAGAGATGTATGAGCCGATAATATAACTCCTGTAGTTCCACAAACTCTAGACAATTCTTCAACAGCCATTATATAACCTACAGTGTCTCCACCTTCTCCACCATACTCTTTTGGATATGGTATACCCATCATTCCTGCTTTTGCCATTTTTTCCACTGTTTCATAAGGAAATCTTTCTTCTTCATCAAGCTCTGTTGCTAAAGGTTTAACTTCATTTTCAGCGAAGCTTACATATAACTCTTTAAGCATCTGATATTTTTTAGAATTTAAATCCATAATAGCCTCCTCAGTATTTTATAAATATTTTATTTTCATTTATTAATTAAAATCTCGGCAACATCTATAATAAAGTATTTGAGTATACGTCGAGAAATTTATAACCTTAATTAAAGTCCGCCCTATATTTATATGCAATTATATTAACCGATTATGACATTAATTTAATTATAAATTGTTAATTTAAAGTCAACTGTTCTTAAAAAAAATCTCGCTTTTTGGAATTTTGTGAAATTTCAAGCTAGAATAAGACTTCTCTCACAATGGTTATAGATAAAATAATTTGTTTATGATGTTCATTCTAGGGTATATCAATAGTAAATGTTATGTATATTAGTATTTCAACCCATATATAAATTTTTTCTATCATATCAAAATTATTTTAATAGAGCTAAATAATCATATTTTTTCGTGATTATTTTTGTTTTTTAAATATCTTACATTTATAATAGTATCACTCAAAGGATAATTTTTCAATAATTTCTAATTATTTTTTTAACAATATTTACTACATTTTTTCCATTTTTTTGTCATTTTTTTATTATTTTGAAGAAAAATCAGAATTTTTTAACTTTTTTTTGGATTATTAGTTTAAATTAGATTTTTCTCTTAGATTTATAAATATTTTCCACATAAAAATATCCCCACACAGACTGTATACAGGGATATTTTTTTACTAATTTTCATTATATTTTTTACCAATTTTTACAAACATCTACCCATTTCTCACACTTAGAAAATTTCTCCATTTCATCACATGTAAGTTCTATTGCTGAATTACTGCTACCACATGCAGGAAATACTGTATCAAATCTCTTCATTGAATCATCTAGATATACTTTTAAAGGATTTTTTAAACCAAATGGACAAACACCACCAATAGCATGTCCAGTAAAATCTAGAACTTCTTCTGGTGCTAACATTTTAGCTTTACAACTAAACTCATCCTTGTATTTTTTATTATCAATCTTAGCATCTCCAGCTGTAACAATTAAAATTGCATCCTCTCCTATTTTAAATGAAAGAGTCTTAGCGATTCTAGCTGGAATAACTCCTGCTGCTTCTGCCGCAAGTTCTACAGTAGCACTAGATTGTTCAAACTCTAGTATGCTATCTTCCCTTCCAAATTCTTTAAAATACTCTCTTACATTGCTTATTGACATTGAACACCCTCCTAGCCTGAATATTTATAAATTTCATACTATTTTAATTATATATGCAATAACTTTATTTTTCAATTTTTTCAAATTACTCCATAACATTAGAATTCCATACATCATTATTTTTTCTAACTACTAGATATAAACCTTTTGCGATAGGCATTTCCACAGTAAATTCGCCCTTATATTCTACACTCATACCAGAGTCATTAAAATACCTGTAGTCAAAGTTTAACCCCTTTGGAATCACAAAATCGACATAACCTTGATTATTCGACTTTATCCCATAGTTTAAGGTTTTTTCAGTTATAGAATTTTTTTCATTAAACAAATCTATATTTACATAATAAGAGCATTTATTCTCTCCTTTTTTACTCTCAATACAATTCTCAAATCTCATTTTTGCACTGTTTAATCTATATCTGTATTTACTATTATTACTTATTTTGAATCTTATAACAGTACCAATTTCTTCGCTTCTTCTGCTATCAAAATCAAAAACAATTTCCTCTAAATGATTTATTTCATAATCTTTGACACTTACCATATCTCTATATGCTAATTTATTTATAGCTATGAATAGTGTAAAAACTCCCAAAATAAAAATTGAAACTTTTATAAACTTATTCATTTCTAATCTCCTTATATTTTACGCTATAATATTAATTAAAAACTTTTATAATTAAACTTATTTTTTTTTGAAATCTTAATAGAAAAATACATAGATATTATAAAAATCATTATAGTCAAAAATGTAATACTATATAGATTTATATATCTAGTATTAGTCATATCAGTAATATAATTTGAAAGGTATACGCCTCCTACCTTACTATAATTAACATGCTTTACTTGATATACTATCATACTAACCATTCTTAAAATACTCCCATATACAAAATAAACTAAAATACTTATTATTAATCCACAAATTTTCATTTTGCCATATCCAAATTTAAAAAATAAAGGAAGTACTATTGATAAAATTGCTAAAAATATATTTATAGAAAAGAACACATCATTTAAAACCATGCTTCTAAAAAACACTAATGATGTCAATTTACTTATTAAAGATGCAATTGTTGTTATAAAAATTATTAATCCCACACCTAATAAATACTTTGAATACACTATATCTTCAATACTAACTGGCATACTTCTTATAAATATTCTTGAATCACTTTCATAATCACATTCAAATGTATTTACAAAAATCAAATAACTTATGACAACACTTACGGTATAATACGAAATTGAATTAAGGAAAAAATAAAAAATAAAAAATAGCAATATGTACTTCAAATTACGAATCCCATCTGAACTAACTCCTACTATTAAATCTTTTCTTATCAAATTGAACATTATTTCACCTCATTTACATAATAATACATTAGTTCTTCTATAGTAGGATTTTTAACTTTATGTTTATCAATTTCTATCAATAAGCTTTTTACTTTTAAGCTATCTCCAACTTTTAGTAGTGCTTCACTATAATATTTATACTCTTTTACACCCACTATATTTTCTTTAATTTCGTCTAATTCTGCTTTATTTGCCCTAATTATTTTATATTCCTGCTCTATCATATCTTTCTTTATTGTAAAAATTTGATTTCCTTTATTTACAAAAATAAGATAATCCGCAATCCTAATTAAATTATCAGTATTGTGAGTTGAAATTATTACACTACTACTTCCATTTTTCACAAAATCTTTTAGATACTGCATTATTTCTTTTCTTACAATTGGGTCTATTCCAGCGGTTGGTTCATCCAAAATAAGTAGTTTTGCATTATGGCTAAGTGCATTTGCTAACATAAGCTTCTCAGATTGTCCTTTGGATAAATTCTTAATATGTATATTTTCTTCTATTTCAAATTTTTCAAGATATTCATCAAATCTTTCTCTATCAAAATTACTATAAAATAAAGATACTATTCTTCTAAACTCTTTTACCTTCAAATGCGGATAAAATTGTAAAGAATCATATACAAAACCAATATTGTTTTTAAAACTTACTGGAGAGTTGTCAATTGTTTCATTACAAAGTTCAATTTCACCTTCATCAGCATCAATAATCCCCATTATAATTTTTATTAAAGTTGTCTTTCCAGAACCATTTGGTCCTATAACTCCAATAATCTCTCCTTCTTTTAATTCCAAGTTTATATTATTTAATTTAAATTTACCTAATTTTTTTGTGATATTTTTTACCTTAAACACGTCTTCACCTCTTATGTAATTTTTTATACCCCCTATACATATTTTAACACATTCACAACAAGCTAGGTCATTTATAAATTTATAAATTAAGAGTTATAAAACTATGTTATAATACAAAGTATGAAGAGGTGAATATATGAAAAGAATTATAACTATAAATGCAAACCAATTAAATAAGTCCCTTGAGACTAAAGAACTCTTAACTAGAAAACTTGTCAACGCTGGCTTTGAGGTGTATTCAGATATTTATCCAGATACAGAACTTATTATATCAATTGGCGGTGATGGCTCTTTTTTAAGAACAGTTAGAGATTTCGATTTTCCTGAAATTCCCATAATGGGTATAAATACAGGACATCTGGGATTTTTTCCTGATATTTTACCAGATAAGATTGATAGCTTTATTGAAGCTTATATAAAAAAGGATTATATTATTCAAGAAATGTCACTTCTTAATGCTGAAGTATATACAACTACTAGCGGCTCTAACATGCTTGCTGTAAATGAAGTTGTTATAAGAGGAGACAAGTCTAGAACTATACATCTTAATCTAAGCCTTGATGATAAACATATACAAAATTTTAGTGGAGATGGTATGATTATTTCTACTTCCACAGGTTCAACCGCCTACAACTATTCTGCTGGTGGTAGTATTGTTGATATAAAACTTGAACTTATGCAGATTACACCTTTACATCCAATAAACACTAATGCATATAGATGTTTTACATCAAGTATAATATGTTCAAATGAATCTGTTATAAAAATTGCACCAGAATACAGATTTGAAGATTCATTATTGATTGTTGTTGATGGGGTTGAACACAGATTTAGACAAATTGAAAATATAAAAGTTAGCATGTCTGATGCAAAAATAAAATTACTTAGGATGTCAAATTACGAATTTTGGCATAGAGTATCTGAAAAATTTTTATAGACTGCACTTAGGAGGATTTTAATATGAAAATAGGAATAATGAGTGATACTCATGGTAGTTTACTTTACTTTGAAAAAGCATTAAATGTATTATCTGATTGTGATATCCTTTTACATGGAGGAGATGTATTATATCATGGTCCTAGAAATGATATTCCAGAAGGATATAACCCTAAAAAATTTATTGAAGTATTAAACAAATTAGAAAATATTATAATTGTTAAAGGTAACTGTGATGCAGATGTCGACCAGATGGTAATAGAACATCCTATTCAAAGTCCTTATGTCATGAGCCAATTTGGAGAAATTAGGATTATATTAAATCATGGTTATACAGAAACAGAAGAAGAAATTATTGATAAATCAAAGAAAATGGGTGCTGACATATTAGTTTTAGGACATACTCATGTAAAGAAACTATATATGGATGACAATTTAATAGTTATAAACCCTGGAAGTACTTCTATCCCCAAAGATGGAAGCCATTCTGTAGCAATTATAGATATTATAAAAACTGATGATGAAGATGAACTTGAACTTGATATCAATTTAATCGATATTAATACTGGAAATATAATCAATATTAACTAAATGTAGTATTCCATAAGAATGTATTAAAAACGTTAAAGGCTAATACTTAAAACATATAGAGTAAATTTAATTACAAAAGTAAAATATATTATAAAAAGACACTTTACACTAAAGTGTCTTTTCTATTCTATATCATCAGAAAACTGTATAACAACATACGATATTGTAAAGTATCACAAAATTTCTACTAATTATGTTTTAAATAACTTCATCTGTATAACCTACAATATTATAAAGTGTATATTTGCACAAAAACAAGTAAACTAGGCTATTTGCAACTTAATTAGAATTTCAAATACATTAATTCAAACTTCTAATTAAACATAACTTAGTTTACTTGTCTCTATTATATAATATTGCTAATTGATAAAACTACTGTAATCCTAATGCTTCTGTATAAGGATTACTATTTTTTCCTCCACCAACTTGTACAAACTTATTTGCTTTTACTTTCTTTATAAAACTTTGTTGCCCATTACTTAAACTTCCACTTGCAAGAATGACAGGCGATTTTGTTTTTGCTGCCAATACTCCAGCAGCAAGCCCATCAACTAAATCAGCTTCTCTACCACTTCCATCCTTTGCAAAATACATATTACTAACCTTACTTAATTTTCCATAAAATTTTTCTAAAACTTTAGCATTTGTGTCTTTTCTATCTGTTCCAGCTAGTCTTTCTGAATTTACTAGTTGTCCCTCAAGTTTTTTGCTTATATTATATTCTCCGCCTATTATGTATGTCTCATTTGAATTTTGTGTTATAAAACTTTTAGCCTCACTTCGTATACTATCTTTACTTGCATATATTATAGCCATATTATCACTTGCAGCTGGACTTGATATAGAAGTTGCATCTGCTAGACCATTATAGCCATTAACTACTGCTATTTTTGAAACGCCTAAATCTCCTGTATCATCCAATTGTTTAGTAAGAAGCAAAGAAGTTTCTTCTCTATCTGCTCCTCCAATTCTGCTTACTAAAACACCTGTATCTTCAAGATATTTTTTTACATTTGATGAAATTGCTCCTTCACTTCCAATTAAAATAATTTCTTCAGGATTAAGTCTTGTTATCTCATCTGCTACATTTTCTGGTACATTATTTTTATTAGTAAGTAGTATTGGAGCATCCAATTTGCTTGCCAAAGGAGTTGAAGCTAGTGCATCTGGTAATGAATTTGAATTTACTAGAAAAACCCTCTCTGAGCCATTATTCCATCCACTTTGAGATATTTTTATAGCTGTATCAAATCTATCTTCCCCAATTAACTTTTCTCCCTTTGGAGATTTTCTGTTTTGAATATAGCTATTCATATTTTCCTGCGAATTTTTATTCTTGCTAGTTGTATCTGCATATACACAGCTAGGCATTACAAGCCCTAATACAAGTGCAAATACCATTATTTTTTTAGATTTAATTTTCAATATAATTCCCCCTTATTTAAAATATTAATACTTATAGACACTCTGCAATACTTATTTATACCCCAAAGTAAATATAATTACCTTTTATCAAGATAATTATAAAATAGCTACATCATCTTAAATACAAAACAAACTTATAATCCATTTGTTTCATAAAGAATGATATAGCTATTATAACTTTAAACTCTTAATTTTTGAATACTTTTTAACTAAACTCTTTCAGCATATTTTTCAGCTATTCTTATAATTAATTTAGTAGCTTTCTCCATAGAACTAACTGGAATACATTCATTTTTACCATGGAAGTTTAATCCTCCCGTAAATATATTTGGACAAGGTAGTCCTTCAAATGATAGTCTTGCACCATCAGTACCACCTCTTACAGGAACTAAACGTGGCTTTATGCCTACTTCTTCCATTGCCTCTTTGGCTATATCAACGATGAACATAACTGGCTCAATCTTTTCTTTCATATTATAATAAGAATCTTTTAAGTCTAGTTCCACTCTATTATCATATTTCTTATTTATTTTTTCTATATTTTCTATCAATATAGATTTTCTTTGTTCAAATTTTTCTCTACAATGGTCTCTAATAATATAAGCCATGCTTACAGTTTCAACATTTCCATTTATAGTATTTAGATGCCAAAAGCCTTCATAACCTTCTGTTGTTTCTGGTCTTTCATCCGCTGGGAACATTTCTGATATTTCAGCTGCTATATGTATAGCATTGACCATTTTATTCTTAGCTGAACCTGGATGAACGTTTCTACCATGTATAGTAATAGTTGCATTTGCTGCATTGAAGTTTTCACATTCAAGTTCTCCAACTACTCCTCCGTCTAAAGTATATGCATATTTTGCTCCAAATTTTTTAACATCAAATAGATTTGCACCTCTTCCAATTTCCTCATCAGGTGTAAATCCTATTTTTATATCTCCATGCTTAATTTCAGGATGATTGATTAAGTATTCTATTGCAGTTACTATTTCGGCTATTCCAGCTTTATCATCAGAACCAAGCAAAGTTGTTCCATCAGTAACTATTAAATCATCTCCTTTAAATTCTACTAATTCTGGAGAATCTTTTATATAGGTAACAACATTTAATTCTTCATTTAAAACTATATCTTTTCCATCATAATTTTTTATTATTCTTGGTTTAATATCTTTTCCACTTATATCTTCAATTGTATCCAAGTGTGATATAAACCCTATAGTATCTACACCTTCAACATTTCCTTTTAAAGTAGCCATTACATAACTGTTTTCATCTAAACTTACTTCATCAATACCAATTGATTTTAACTCTTCAACTATATATTCAGCTAAAACTCTTTGACCTTCTGAAGATGGACAATTTTCACATTGAGAATTCGATGTTGTATCAAATGATACATACTTTAAAAATCTTTCTACTACTTTTTGCTTCATGCATATACCTTCTTTCTTACAATATTAATGGAATTTTTATTTATTAGTGAATAAAATTTTACTACAAAAATATATTAATTATTTATAGTTAAAAGATATCCACCTTCTTAAGTATATCATGCATACATACCAAACCCAAACAAAAAATTACTCCTATTATTCCCTTTACCTGAATTCCAATAAAAATTGCAGCCAGTGTTGCTAATGGATTTAACCCAACATTTACTGATACTAATTTAGGTTCAAGTATTTCTCTTATCAGAGACAAAACAAAAAATATTATAGTCATACTTACAGCTATAAAATAATTTTTTATAAGAAAATAGTACACGATTATTGGAAGGTATATTGTTATTATTCCTAAAAATGGAATTAAGTCCATTAAAGCTCCTACAAAAGCTACTATAAGACCATATTTCAATCCAAATATAGCAAAACTTCCCCATATAGTAAAAAAAGTTATAGCCATAAGTATTGTATAAGCTCTTATATACCCTACAAGAGAAAGACCTGCTTCCTTCTTTACATTCTTTACCTTTTTTCTTACATCACTAGTAAACATATTATAAAAATTATTTTCAATTTTATCTAAATCTTTTGCTATAAAATATGTAGCAATAAACAAAGTAATTATAAATATTATAATATATGGAATAGAAGTAGCCAGTCCAATTATACTTGTAAGGAGATTTTTTGTAATATGCATTACTTCATTACTAAACTTACTTACTAATTGTTCTATATCAAAGTTAGCTATTTCTTGAAATGATTTCATATAGTTATTTACTTTATTTAAAAAATACATAATTGTATTGCTTATATCTTCAGGGTTAGCAGATATATTATTTAGGAATCTCATTAATTCTTTCACTGAATTTATTGCTATTATTGTAGTAACTGTACTTACTACTGCTACTGCAAGAAAACTCAAAACTAATGTAGATACACCCTTATTGATGCTAAACTTATTTTCTAATTTTTGGGATATAGGATTAATCATAAGAGCTATTATTCCACCTAAAAAAAATGGAGCTATGTATGGAAACGCTTTATAAATAAAAATAAACAACAATGTGTATATACAAAAAAAGATAGTGTTATTTTTTAATTTGTATAAAAAATCATTTTCTAATATATTCATCTTAAAAATCTCCTTCCTTCTAATTTATATTTCTATTTTGTCCATTTAATACTAGTTTTATTTGAATATAAAATAAAAATAAGTGCATTAAATATAGAATTTAAATTCTACATTCAATGCACTTATAATAAATTTAAGAACATTATTACATCATGTATATATTCTTATTTTTTTTATTCTGTTTTTTTCTATACTTTCTATACAAAATCTTATATTATCAACTTCAATTACTTCATTTTCTTCTGGCAGTCTGCTTAAATGTCCAATTATAAACCCACCTATAGAATCAAATTCTTCAGATTCTAAGTTTACACCTATAAGTTCATTGACATCACCAATTTTAGTACTTCCATCTACAATATACTCATCTTCTTTTATAACTTGTATTTCATCTTCTTCTTCATCATATTCATCTTCTATATCACCAACAATTACTTCTACTAAATCTTCTATAGTCAAAAGCCCAGATGTCCCACCATATTCATCTACGACTATAGCCATTTGACTTTTTTCAAGTTTCATCTCTTCAAGAAGCTGTGTTATCTTTTTAAACTCATATGTGAAAAATGGTTCTCTCATATAATTTTTAATATCAAATGACTCTATTTCCTCATCTGATAAAAATATAATATCTTTTATATTAAGTATTCCTATAATATCATCTACAGTTTCTTCATATACAGGCATTCTACTTAGTTTTTCTTCTTTAAATACTTGTATGATTTCATCGTAACTATCTTCCATATCTATAGCTACCATATCTATTCTCTGTATCATTGCATTTTTAGCTTGCATATCTCCAAATTCAAATACATTATTTATGATTTCTCTTTCTTCCATTTCAAGGACGCCTTCTTCATGGCTTACATTTACCATAGTTTTTAATTCCTCTTCAGTTATAAATGACTTGGCTCCTTTATGTGTTATACCAAACAATTTAAATATAACATTCGTAATTATATTAAATACCCATACTACTGGTCTTAATACAAATATAATTACTCTTATAGGCTTAGATACCAAAAGAGAAACCTTTTCTGAGTTACTTGCTGCTATAGTCTTTGGAGTAATTTCACCAAATATTAACACTAGTACTGTCATAACAGCTGTAGCAATTGCTACTCCTTTTTCTCCCATCAACCCTATAAACAGTGACGTTGATATGGATGTTGCTGCTATATTTACAACATTATTTCCAACTAATATAGAACTTAAAAGTTTATTTGGGCTTTCTATTAATGAACTTACTAACTTAGCTCCTTTGACTCCTTCATCTTGCATATATCTTATTCTGATTTTACTTAAAGACATTAAAGCTGTCTCTGATGCTGAGAAAAATGCAGACCCCATAAGTAATACTACTAAAATTATAATCTGGACCAAACTATTGGGCGATTCCAACACTTACCACACTCCTACTTACTTGTTTTTTTATATTGACATTAATTATAAATAAATTTAATATTAGTTTTAATTATATCACAATTATATATTTTTTGGAAATGTTAGATAATATATTCAATTAACATATTGTTTCTAACTGTATTCAATTTTTACTTTTGAACCTACACCAGCTTCACTTGATGAAACCAATAACTTAACAGGAACCCTATTTTTAAGTTCTTCGACATGACTTATTATACCCACACTTAGATTATTACTATGCAATCTTTCCAATGATTCTATAACAATCTCCAAAAGTTCACTGTCCAATGAACCAAATCCTTCATCTAAGAAGAAGAATTCAAGCGGTGCACTTCCTTTTAATTGTATTTGAGATGAAAGAGCAAGTGCTAATGATAGTGAAGTTAAAAATGTCTCTCCTCCAGATAGAGTATCAATACTTCTTCTTTCTCCTCCATTAAAATTATCTCTCATTACAAAATTGAGTGTTGAGTCAATTTCAAGTGCATATCTTCCTTTAGTTATTCCTTCTAGTCTTTTTGATGCTTCTAAAGCTATATACTTTAGTTGATTTGTAGAGACATATTCTACAAATTTATTTCCTTGTATACATTTATCTAATTCTTCTAACAAATCTACTTTATGTTCAACCAATCTAAGTTCCTTATTAAAATCATTTATCTTATCTAAAGAATCTTTTAATGTTAGCAACCTATTTTGATTAGCTCCAATGTCTTTGGATATATTTCCTATTTCTACTTTCATATTATAAATATTATCTTTTAATTGTTCAAAGTATTCTTTTTTAATAATTCTTCCATTTAATTTTTCTTTTGATGATTTTATTTTAAATGATAATAACTTTTGTTCTTCTTCATATTCTAATATTTCTTCAATCAATTTTTTTACTTCTTCACTTTCTAATAACGCTCTTTTTACTGCGTATATACTTTCAAACTTATTTTCTGCTAGCAGTTTATTTAATATTATTTTTTGTTCTTTATATTGTTCTTTAGCAGTTTTAAGTCTTCCATCTATATTGTGCTTTTCAGCAAGATTTTTTTCATATTCTGACCTTTGTTCTTCTAGCTTTACTTTACTAGACTCTTCTTGTTCTAGTATCTTGCATATACGTTCTTCAACACTATGTAAAAGATTTTCAGCTAAATCACCTTTTGTTATGTTAATTACTTCTTTATACTTACTGTCTCTATGCACTTTTTTTTCTACATATAACTCTCTAGCTTTTATTAACTCTAATTCTATTTCATGTAACTTACTTTCTTGTTCTCTTATTTTAATATCTAATAAATCTCTGTTTTTTAATAAGTTTGAGTATCCAGTATTTAATAATTCTAATTTTTTTTCATTTTCTCTTATTTCTTCTACTTTTGATGATAGATTTGAGACTTTAGTAATTGTTTTTAATCCTAAATACTCTTGTTTTAATTTCTTACATTTATGTTCCAGGTTTTCAATTTCGATATTTAAGTCTTTTATTAATTTCTTATAGTTATTCAGACTTTCATTTATCTTTAATTCTTCTTTTTCAATTCTATTTTTTTCTTCTTTTGCCAATGTTATTTTATTTTCGGTGCTTTCCTTCTCTTTTTCCCACTCTTGAATATTAGACTTAAGTACAGCTAATTTTCTTTGTTCATCATCAAGTCTTTTAAATAATTGACTTGATGGAATTTCCCCAAGCTTTCCTTTTACATCTTCCAATTCTTTAGTTTTCATTTTTTCTACAGACACATAACCACTTACTTTAGAATTTAATTCTTCAATATTGTGTCTTATGCTTACTTTTTCTTTTTCCAATTTATCCAATTTGTCTTTGACAAAAACTATATTTTCATCATAATTAGTTATATTATGATTTTCATGGTGCTTTGAACCACAAACTGGGCATGGCACATTTTCTTTTAATTCACGTCTAAGTTCAGAAGCCAAATTCAAGTATTTCAGTTCTTCCAACTCTTTCTCAAGGTCTTCTCTATTTTTTCTATTATTCTCAAGCTTTTCATTTACTAGACTTAGCTCTCTCTCAATATTAAATTTCTTTTCTAAAACTACCTTTAATTCATCTTGTATATTATTTTTCTTACTTTCATTTTCTTTGGTATTATTTGCCTTATTTCTTAATTCAGTTACATATTCAGATTTTAAAAGCAAATCTTCACTTTTACCAGGACATTTCTTAAGAAGAACATCTAAATGAAGAGACAAACTTTCTAGGTTATGGTTGATATCATTTTTATCTCTATCAATATATCTAACTTTTAAATTTATATCTTCTGTATCCTTAGATATTTCTCCTAGCTTATTTATTTTTTGAGTTTTCTCTTCTAGTACTTTATTATAATCTTTCTCATATTCATATGCTAAAAATATTTTTTGTTTTAATTCTGCACTTATATTTACTTTATCTATTTTTCCTTCAACTTCTTTTACAGACTTAATAACTGCTTCTTTTCTAGATTCAGAATCTTTTTTTAGTTTTTCTAACTCCATTTTGTTTTTACTTAAATCAAGGCCATTTTCTTTTAATTCTTTTAATTCCTTATCTAGTAAAACTAATTCTTCTTCTAGTTTTATTGCTTGTTGTAACTTTATTTTTTCCTCACTTAACTTAGGAACTTCTTCATTTTTAATTCGACTTATTTTTTCATATCTATGCTTTGTAACTTCAAGTTCTTGATTTAAAATTACTAATTTTTTATCTAAATTATCTACTGTGAAACTGTCCTCTTTTATTCTTTTTTCTAAATTTTGAACTGTGCCTATATATGGGTCCACTCTTCTTGCATTATTATCATTTTCTACAAGATTAGTTTTTTCTTTTATCTCATTGCTTTTTAGATTAAGTTCATTTTTTCTAAGCTCATTTTTCTCTAGTTTCAATTGTTCCTCATATATTACTTTACTCTCTTCATAAGATTTTTGAGCTAAATCTAAAGTTTTATTTTTATCTTTTTCTAGTTTTTTTAACTCTATTAGTTCTTGATTGATATTATTATACACTTCTTCTGTAATTCCATCGTATTGACTTAATTTTGATTTCAAGTCTTTTAACTTTTGCAAATGTAAATTTTTTCTCTTTTTTACCTTATCTCCAAGACTTCTTCCATACTTTTCAAGATTGAAAATTCTCTCTAACATGTCTCTTCTATCTGCACGTGATAATCTCAAAAACTCATTGAATTTGTCTTGTGGTAAAACTACTGACCTCGTAAAATCGTTTGATGTTAGTCCTACAACTTGAGCCACTTTTTCATTTACTTCAACAACTTTATCAGCCAAAACATTTTTTGTATTATCATTTAACACCTCTACTAATCTAGCGCCAGAAGTTTTTGTTCCTGTTTTACTTCTTACAATAGTTCTATCTACAATGTATCTTCTTCTTGTATTTTTGCTTCCTATCTCAAATTCATATGATATAATTGCTTTGTCACATACACTGTTTATATATTCTTTTGTATTTCTAGATATATTTCCATACATAGCAATGGTTATGGCATCTAAAATTGTAGATTTCCCACTTCCAGTAGTCCCAAATATTCCAAACAAACCTCTTTCAATTAGCTTTTCAAAGTCTATAACTTGTTTATCAATATAACTATTAAGTCCAGTCAGTTCTAATCTAATTGGTCTCATCTGTTGATTCACCTTCTTCACTTATTATATCTAGAAATAAATCCATAAGTTCTCCTTTTGGTTCTACTCCTCTACTAAAGGAATAAAATTCTTTGAATAATTCTGCCATAGACTTTTCTTTTATATCTACACTTTCTTGTTCATAACAAGATGTTATTATCGGTTTTATCTCTATTATGTCTTTTAATAATTCTTTCATTTTTTTAATTTCACTTTGAGATATTATCTCATCAGTATTTATTTCAAAGTATGACCAAATATCTCTACCTTGATTTTTCTCACATATATCTAAAGCTTCATCTATACCATTACATTTAAATACTTCTATTGGCTTGTAATTATTAAAATAAATTTCCTCGATATTTGGTTTTTCTCCTGCTTTTATATCCACTATATACGCACCTTTAGTATATGCTCTTTCATCTTTGCTGTATTGAAGCGGAGAACCAGAATAATATGCATTTAAACGTTCAGAAGCTTTTTGTTGTTTGTGCAAATGTCCTAATGCAGTATATTGAGCTTTTTCTGGTAAGTCTTTTTTTTCAACCAGAAAGCTTCCCCCTAATTGTATTGGTCTCTCTGATTCTGTACTCTCTCCACCTATTACAAATATATGTGATACTGCTATATTTATAGTATCGCTTCTAAAATTTTCTCCTAAACTTCTAAATATATCACCTACTTTTTCAGAGTAAGTCTTTTGCTTTTCCAAATCATCTTCACTTGAAAAAACCTCATTTAATCTTTTTTCACTTGGATAAGGTAATGTAGCAATTACAATACTTTCTCCATTTATATTTAGTGTTGTGCATCCTTGTACAGCCTCTATTATTTCAAACTTTTCATACTTAGCTCTTTCTGTAGAACTTGATGGATAACCAAATATAAGTATACCCTGTTCATGTGCTAAAGGTGTTATTGCAGAAAGTCTCTCTGGATTATCATGATTCCCAGAAATTATTATTACACATCTTTGTCCATTATTAGCAAGTCTTGAAACAGTTCTATAAAACAGTTTTTCTGCTTGAGCTGGTGGATTAGAATTATCATATATATCACCAGCAATTATTACCATATCAACTTCATTTGATTCTACTATTTGTATGAAGTCCTCACAAAATTTTGCCTGCTCTTCAATTCTAGAGTGGCCTTCTAGGTATTTCCCTAAATGCCAATCTGATGTATGAATGAATCTCATTTTTTCCCTCCCCATTTATATTTATGTCTAATTTATATCAAAATAATTAATAACAAACAGCCTCATCAATTCCAAATAAATATATACATTTTTCTTTTACTGATTTTCCAGTTAAAGTTTCAATAACATCTGCATATAAATCTAATTGTCTCTTATATTTCTCTATTATCTGATTTATATTTTCTTCATTTACAAAATCTGTTTTATAATCTACTAAAACTATCTGATTATCTTCTTCAAAATAAGCATCAACTATACCTCTTAACATGACACTTTCTTTGTCATAAATTTTCTTATCATCATTTTTTATCAATTCTTCATAAAGATATATATCTTTCATATTTACTTGTGCATAAATTGACTTTTCTCTATTTATAAGTTCAGCATTTAACATCCTTTTTCCTATATTAGATGTAAAAAATTTATATATTTTATAAGGATTTACTATACTAGCTTGCTTTTCTGTTATTATACCCTTTGAAATAAAACTTTTTATTTGCATCTTTATATCACTTATGTTGTTTACCTTCTTTAAATCTAAAACTTCCATAACTAAGTGAATTATTGTACCTCTTTCTGCTCCATTTATTTTTTCTTTTTCTTCATCATTTTGAATAAATAGAGGTTTTTTTAAGGTTATTTTTTGTTCGAATATAGTATTTATCAACTCTTCTTCATAATTATTTTGTATCTTTTTTATTTCTGTAACTGATATACTAGCAGGTTTTTTTGTACTAAATTCATATGGATATATATAGTTTAACTTTTCTTCTATTTCAGCATAATAATCGCTATCAGGCTCATCTACATCTATTTTTTCAAGAATTTTTTCAATACTTTCTTTTTCTTCATCATTTTTCTTTTGTATTAAAATATCATCCTTATTCCATAACTTTCCATACCATTTTGAATTATGTTCAACATTAAATGGCACATCTAATCCCATATCTTCCAATAAATTAGATAAATCTTTATGTTTTAATACACAAGGCATTATCCAATCTAAGAAATTCTTACTTTTTAGTATTTCATATTGTGATATTGTATCTAAATTTTCAATTCCATTGGACCATTTTTTCATGCTATCTTGTACATTTCTAGTAGAGCCTGTTATAATCAGTTTCTCTTTTGCCCTCGTAAATGCAACATATAAGACTCTCATCTCTTCTGATAAATTTTCTATATTTATTTTGCTTTTTAGTGCTTCTTTAGCTATACTTGGAAAAGAAATTCGTCTCTCATAATCCACAAACTGAGGTCCATATCCTAAGTTATGATGATATAAAATACTCTTTTTAAAATCTTGAGTATTGAAATTTTTTCCCATAGCAGAACATATAACTATTGGAAATTCTAGACCTTTACTCTTATGGATACTCATTATTCTAACAACATTTGCATTTTCTCCAAGTGTTTTTGCACTCCCCATATCAGAGCTAGATTTTTTTAATTTTTCTATAAAATTTACAAAGTTGAATATTCCCTTAAAGCTAGTCTCTTCAAATTGTTTTGCTCTCTCAAAAAGTACTTTCAAGTTGGCTTGTCTTTGACTTCCACCTGGTAATGCTCCAACATAAGCATAGTATCCAGTTTTTGTATATAAATACCATATAAATTCATCTGTACTCATGTACATTGATTTTTCTTTGAATTCTTTTAGTTTAATCAGAAAGTCTTTGCTTTTATTTATACATTCTTCACTTGGTACAAAATCCGACTTATTTTCATTCTGTGATTCTGTAAATTCATCATACTCTGATGTACTTTCTAAAACTTCATAAAAAGTTTTATCTTTATTTTGAATTCTAATATCAATTAAATCTTCTGGTGTAAATCCAAATATAGGTGACTTTAACACAGCTATAAGTGGTATATCTTGCATTGGATTATCTATTATCTGAAGTAATGATAGTATTGTTTTTATTTCAATTGTATCAAAATATCCAACTCCAACATCAGCATAAGTAGGTATATCCATATTCATCAACTCATCTGCAAACACAGGTGCCCATGCAGATGTAGCTCTTAAAAGAATCACTATATCCTTAAATTCCACAGGTCTATAGGCATCAATTCCTTTATCATAAACTTTTTGAATCTTTCCATCTTCATTGGCTCTCATTAAATCCTTAATAATCTTTCCAACCATTCTAGCTTCAAGTTGTATATTGTCTAGTTCTTCATCTTCTTCTACTTCATTTTCTTCATTATTAACATTATTATCTTTATTATTTATAATATCATTACTAGGTTTAGTATTTTTTTGTATAAGGTGTATTTCTGTTGCTCCGCCAACAATAGAGTTCTCATCTAAATCTGATTTAAAATCTGCACCCAAATTAAGTCTTTCTTTTTCTGTATATTCAATCTCTCCTATATTCTCATTCATTATATTTTCAAATATATAATTTACAGAGTCTACAACTTCTTCTCTACTTCTAAAGTTTTTATAAAGCATTATTTTTCTGTGAGAACTTCCTTTTTCATCTTTATAGTTATTGTACTTTTGTAAAAACAACTCTGGTTTTGCTTGTCTAAATCTATAGATACTCTGCTTTACGTCACCAACCATAAATCTATTTGGAGTATCTATGTTTGCTACAGTTTTGAGCAATACTTCTTGTACAAGATTGCTATCTTGATATTCATCTATAAATATTTCATAGAAATTATCTCTATAACCCATAGCTATATCAGAAGGTACGATATTTCCATTCTCATCTATATTCGTAAGTATATTTAAGGCAAAATGCTCTATATCATTAAAATCTATTATTCCTTTTTCACTTTTTTTATTGCTGTATTCTTCTTCAAATCTTAGAACAATATTGGATATTGGTTTAACTATATTATAAAGATACTTAATTTCGTCTTTAATAGATTCGCTATCTTTATTAAATGTAGCATTTATTATACTTTCTAAAGATTTTTTAATTTTATCTCTTATTGCTTTTGCTTTTTCTTTTGATTCTTTTATATATGAAGGAGCATCTTTTGGTATCCTTTTTATACCTTTTACATAGTTTTCAAAAGACATACTTGACATCTTCTTATGTGCCTCATTCCATGATTTATTACATGCTTCTGAAATATCAACCACTCTCTTATACTCAATCGAAAGCTTCTCTGTAAAAGTTTCTAGCTCTTCTATTGACTTAACTTCTTTTAAGGCCTTTTCCATATTTGAGCAAATTCCATCAATTTCTATTTTTACAGTGTCTAATATAGCTCTAGCCCAAATAGATTCTGAAAAATCAAAGTCCTCATCAATGTTAAATCTCTCTGCTGAATCAACAAGCCATTTTTTAGGCTCAGGAGAAGCCATTGCAAATGAATATATTCCTAAAATAATATCCTGAACCTCTTTATCTCCGCCTCTTTCTGCATAACTTTCAACTAAATTTAAAAAACCCTCTTCTCTTTCTTCATATAATTTTTCAAATACTTCTTCTATTGCCTCTTGTTTCAAAATAGCGCATTCAGTTTGGTCTCCTATTCTAAAATTAGGGTCTAGGTTTATTCTATGGAAGTTTGATTTTATAACATCTAAACAAAATGAGTGTATTGTTGTAATACTTGACTTATTTAATAAGACAAGTTGATTTTGTAAATGTTTATTTTCTGGATTTTCATCTAATGCTTTTCCTATAGCATCACCTATTCTCTCTCTCATTTCTGATGCAGCCGCATTAGTAAATGTAACTACTAATAATTTATCTATATCAATTGGATTTTCTCTACTTGTTATCATTTGAATTATACGTTCAACCAGTACTGCTGTTTTTCCCGACCCAGCAGCAGCTGCAACAAGTAAGTTACAGTCTCTACTTTCTATAACTTCTGTTTGCTCTTTTGTCCATTTAGGAGAACTCATCAATCAACATCTCCTTCCATCATTTTTATTATCTCTTCATTGCTCTTATTATTTAAAATTTTATATTTATTATCTTTCATAGTTGAATCAAATTGACATATAGCTGAATAATCACAAAAATCACATGATGTTCCCTCTTTATGTTTATATGGAGATATCTTTATTTCACCACTCAACATTTCTTCACATAAATCCTTTATCGAATGTTTTACATATTTTCTAAGTAACCTAAAATCTTCATAACTTACTGTAGATGTGCTTTTACCTACATTTCCATCCTTTGTAAGACCTACTGGTATTACTAATGAATTTTTTCTTTTTCCATCTATCAATGACTTATCCATCTCTTTTATTATATGAGAATCTTTTACCACAAGCCCTTTCATTCTAAGCTCTTTTAATATTGCTTCTTGAATTTCAGCGTCATCTTTATCTTCATTAAACTTTGCTATTGGGTTATTTATTCTACAATATAATATTGCTGCTGGATTTAAATTTATATCTTCTTCTTCTTTTACACTTTCAAGGATTGCATCAAGATATACAAGTAATTGTAATTGTAGGCCATAGTATATCTCTGTTAAACTTATAGCTTTATTACCTGATTTATAATCTACTATTCTTATATATTTGTTTTCACCTTCTTCAAACTCATCTACTCTATCTATTTGACCGATTAAATTTACTTCTTCTCCATTATTCAAAACTATTTTTATAGGAGGGTATTTACCGTCTTTACCAAATTTAACTTCATAATCTACAGGTTCAAATGAACCTTGTTTTATCTGTTGGCTAATTATATTTATAGCTGTTGTAAGCATATTCTTCAATCTATACGCAAGATATTTATATCTTTCAGAACTATTTAATATATATCCTGGTATCTTTGAGATTATTTCATCAACTATAATACCTACCTTTAATTCTATATATTCTTCATCAATATCTTTCCACAATAAATTATCTTGTGATAGTTCTTTTGAAAATCTATCTAAAATATTATGAACAAAGGTTCCTAAATCTGGTGGTGTAAATGAATACTCTTTACGCTTTCTGGCTTTAAGGCCATATTGTATAAAATAAGCAAATGGACACTCTGCATATTTTTCAAGCCTAGACACACTAAGAGAATTACTTTTATATAATGACCTTATTTTTTTCTCTTCAATCCTATGAACTTGATTGGTATAACTAAGACCTTTTATAACTTTTTTTGTTATAGAACTATATAGTTCATCCTTTAGATAGTATCTATATATATCTAACCAGATACTATTCATTTCTTCTTTGCTATACTCATCACTATCGTAGTTTTTTATTACACTTATAAGCTCGTTAAATGTAGGTGATTTTACAGTTATTTTTTTAAGTATATCTTCATTAGTTCTTTTATCTTCTTCTATCAAATAACTTTTATTTTCTACATTTGGGAATATTTTCTTCAATCTTGATATAATTATTGAAGGTCTAAGTGTCTTACCCTCATGGTCAGATATAGGATATGTTATAATTAGATTTTCAGATGTTGAAGTAAGGGCTTTATATACTAAAAATTGTTCTTCAAAACTTCTAGTTTTACTATCTATGTCAACTTCAATACCTTTATTTCCAAGACTCTCCCTATCATTATCACTTAATATTCCACTATCTTTTGTAATTAAAGGAAATACACCATCTGTAGTTCCTATTAAGTATAAGTATTTTGTATTTGGATTTTTCATTCTGTCCACACTACTTACAAGTACTTGGTCTATACTAGGAGGAACTAGCCCTAACTCATACTCATCAAAACCAAGAGTTATTAATTTTATAAATTTTTCTAAGGATATTATTTCTTCACCCATAAGTTCCACCATTTGGTCTAAAACATCTACTACTATATCCCAAACTTGTGAATACTGATTAGCAACATCGAGTTCTCCTTTATCCTTAAAATTTACTATTAAACTCTCTATAGTTTCTGGCATATTTATATCTAGTAAAAACTCATATATATACTTGCAAATTTCTTTTACTCTGTTTTTTCCCTTTAATTTTTCTTGTAAATTTATTATTGGCTCTAATACTCTATTTTTTATTTTATTTATTTTATCTTTTAATTCTACCTCAAATTCACTTTCTTCATTAGTAAGACTTTGTGTTATTCTATAATCCCACTTTTCATCAAACCATTTCTTACCTTTAATCCCATTGGCTAGTACATAATTTTCTAGTAAATTTATATCATCATTATCAATTCCTATAAGACCACTCTTTAAATACCTAAACATAGTTTCATATCCATATCGTCTGTTTTTCATTTCTAGAGCCGAAATAATTAATATAACTATTGGATTACTTTTTGCTTCTCTCTTTTTATCTATAAAGTTAGGTATGTTATACTCATTAAATATAGAATGTACCAAAAAATCATATCTATTTAAGTCTCTTGTAGCAAGAGTTATATCTCTATATCTAACATTTTTGTCTCTAACCAAATGTACAATTTCTTTAGCTATTTCTTCTACCTCTGAATATAGATTATTAAATTCTTTTATTTTTATATTTTTAGTTGGATTTATATATGTTTTATATGGATAAGCATTATAAAACTTTTCTAAATGTTGTAACTCTTGAATTCCTTCAAATCTTTTTATAGTGCCTGTATTTAAATTTACTTGTGGTAATATTTTTATTCCTTCTTCATTACATAATTGAGTTAATTTTGAATAAGTAAACTTAGTTCTAGAAAATACATCTGCTTTGCTATATCCAATATAATTAACATTATCTACAGTCAAAGATATATTAACATCTTTAGCTTTATTTAATATACTTTTTATAACATTGTATTGATTTGGTGTAAAACCTGTAAACTCATCTATATAAACATAAGCTCCTTCTAAATAGTTACTCAATTCTATTTTGCCTGATAATGAAGTCAACATATCTTGAGCATCTATATAATTTTCATGTAATTTTCCTTCAAAAGAATTATATATCTTACTTATATCTTTTAACTTTAAACTTAATGTCTCATTTTCTAATTCTCCAGATATATTTTCTAACATTTCAGGACTTATATTGTACTGTTTCATTTCTGATATCATATCTGTAATTGAACTTACAAAACCAGATTGCGACTTTGATTTTGAAAATACATTTAACTCTTCACTTACATCTTCTATCGCTCGATACACCATCATTGCTTTTCCACTAGAATTTATATTTACATCTGTTAATCCTCCTGTTTGAGAAAAAACTATGTTACTCAGTGTTTTAAAACTAAGCACTCTAACTCTTAAGTACTTGTCCTTTTCTCTTCCTAAAAATAGTTTGCTTACTCTATTTTCAGCTTCAAATGTATACTGTTCTGGAACTAAAAGTATAACAGATGTCATTTCATTTTTTTGAGATTCTTTTTTAATTTCATCTAATATATATGTAGATTTTCCACTTCCACATCTACCTAATATAAACCTAAGTCCCATAAATTTCCGCCTCCAAAATACTATAATCTATTTCTTTGTCATTGCATAATTTATTAAACTCACAATACTTACAATGACTTTTATTTCTATAGCACATACGTTCTTCTTTATTATATACCTTTTCTATATCATTGTATAGATTGTGTTCGTATGTATGTTCTTCATAATTAGTACTTTTTATCATGTTTATATAGTTTTGAATCTTATTTCTATTTGCTTCATGTTTTTCTTCATCATATGAGATATTAATTGGCAAATCATCAAATTCAGGTTGGTAATATTTCATACTTATATCTTTAACATTTACTTCTATTTTTAAAACTTTTGGTATAACTTCTTTTGCCAAAAACATATAAACTATTGTTTGAATCCTACTTTCCACATTTTTATAGTTAATCTTTTTAGACTCAGTTTTCCAGTCCCATATCTCTATATTGCCTTTTCCAACTACAATTAAATCATACTTTGCTTGTAATATGTCCCCATTTAAATTCATCCTTACTTCATATTCTGGTAAATACATTTTTTCTTTTTCGATAGGAACAATTTTTTTTATATTCTCAATCCATTTTGAAAATCTTTTACTATTTTTATCATCTTCATTAAAATAGATTCCAAGTGGTATATTACTAAAGTATCTTTCACAAATTAAATGAAAGTCTCTTCCAGTTTTTAAACTATCATAATATTCTCTACTACCTATATCATCATTTTTCCAATTTATTTTATCAATATACTTATATTTAAATTTTAGTGGGCACGACTTATATGTGTTAATTGAATTTTGACTATAAGAAAAATATTTTAATTTATCATTCAATCATATCACTTCTCTCTTAACTTTATTTTTTAATAACTATTTATTATATATTAATTTGGCATTCTTTCAACAGTATATAAGCTAAACTCATCATATATTAACTGATATTTCTTTCAATAATATATCAACTTAACTCATCTATATGTTAATTTGACCTTTTCTCAATAATATATTGATTCAACCTTCTTAAATAAACACAAGGATTCTGTTCTTTTCTTTTATTACCTATATCATTTTCATCTCTATAAGCACTCCCTGAAAGTACTAACATCTCCTTTGCCCTAGTGATTCCTACATATAAAAGTCTAATCTTCTCATTTATAGAATCAATTTTAGTTTGATAAGCGTAATCAGTTGAAATACTACCTTTTAATATAGCTTCAATTTCTGACTTAATAATAGCCATTGGATTTTTGTATTTTTCTTTTAAGTACCATTTATCACTCTGAAATTTCTGAGTAATATTGTCAGGGAAATTATATTCAACAAGACCTAATAAAAACACACAATCCCATTCCATCCCCTTTGATTTATGATAATTACATAGTGTTATGCTACCAGGTTCTGGCTCATATCCATTTATCTCATAAACTACATCTATTATATGATTAAACACCTTATTTTTAACATCAAATAGAACATTGTAAACATCTTCTAAGTCCATATATATATTTTCCGAAACTAAATACTTTATATAAAAAGATATATAATCTAATACTGCTTTATCCTCTTTTTCTAAGTTGAGCTTTTTACCAATAAACAGTATCAGCAGGTCTAACCTTATTATTGGGTATTCTAATATCTGTTTTATAATATCTATACCATATTTAAAACTTGTATATATATCGCTTTCTTCATTAATTTCTAGTGATTCAAATTTATCTTTATTAAATTTCAAATCATATATAATTTCTTCTGTTGTATATTTTTTTAATCTGTCTAAAAAATTCTTTTCTTCTATTTCATTGTCTGTATTTATAAAAACCTTATCAAGTACGATTATTAACTTTTCTATATCATCGCAGTTTAGCATAAAATCTATAATAGAAGCTATGCTATTTATAACCTTTCTTTTACTTAAAGAATTTGGACCCAATTCTTCAAAGGTTAGACTATACTCTCTAAGTTCCTTAGCAACTTGTGTAACTTGTTCATTAAATGGAACTAGTATTCCTATACTCTTATCTGGATATTTCTTTTTTATACCTTTAACATATTTAGCAGTTTGTTCTATTTCATTTTTCCAACTATTATACCATTTTACATTTATATTATAATGCTCTGGCTTAGGGTTTTCTTTATATCCAACTCCAGTTGGAACAGTTTTTATTTGCATATCCTCAAGAGCATATCTGCATTCCTCTTGTTTAAATTCTTTTGTGACATATTCTACAAGTGAATTTGCTAAATCTAGTATATCTTTTGAACTTCTATTTGACATATCCATCCTATAACAACACTTTGCATTTTTTATAAATTCTTTAAAAAACCTGGGGTCTGATGATGAAAATGTACCTGTTATACTCTGATTTATATCTCCCACTCTAACTAAATTATTATTTTCACTTGATATAATTTTTATTATATTCCCTTGTATTTCATTTGAATCTTGACATTCATCTTCAAAAATATATTTATATCTAGTTTGGAATTTTTTTCTAAGTCCTTCATCTAAGCATAAGGTTTTTTCTGCTAAAATTAATATATCATCATAATCTAGTAAGCCATTTTGCTTTAATTTTCTATCATACAATTTGTATATTGGCAAAATCACTTTAAGCATGCCTTTGTGTCCTCTTGATAGTATCTCTTCAAGCTTATCTGGAGAAATTCCCTTGTATTTAAGTTCACTTATAGCATTTCCTACAAATTCAAAAAAACCTCTCTCCCAAGCTTCAAGAGTTATCTCTTTCCATCTCTCATCTTTTTGCTCCTTTAGAAACCATCTAAATGCTCTTTCTCCTCCATCAAATCTAAATTTATTTATACATTCATTTAATATAATACTTTTTTGTAAATCATCAGCTATATTAAAATCTTCACTTAGCATTACTATTTCGGGTTTTTCCTTTATTATTTTTACAGCTAGACTATGTATAGTCATTACTTCATATGAGTTAATATCGTCTATTTTGTTTTCTTCAAGTATTTTTTTTATTCTACCTTTAAAATTATTTACAGCACTATTCATATATGTAAGAACTAATATTTTACCACCTTTATGTTTCTGTTCAAGGAGTAGTTTAGCTACTAAATTGGTTATTATAAATGTCTTGCCAGCCCCAGGAACTGCTGGAACTGCCATAGTTCCATCCTCATAATTTATTATTGGTATTTGGTCTTCTCTATAGTTTATATTAATCATAAATTTTATCTCCTTTATGTGAGAGTTTCAAAAGTATACTATATAGCATACTTTCTTGAATATAACCATTAATTGTGTATTCACTCTTATATGCATAAACTTTCTTTGCACTTAACAATAAATTATATATTGTATTATATAGATAATATTTCTTGTAGTACTCTTCCATTTCATTTGTATAAATTTTTTTCTCTTCAAAAGATTTTCTAAGTACAATTAAATTACTTATATCTTTTTCTATTTTCATATTCCAAGAATTACTTCCTATATCTACCAATATCTGGACACTTCTATCTATATTTGATGATATATATGAATAAGGAGTTGTTATTACTATTTTATCTTTGCTTTTTAACTCTTCTATATCAATAACAGAATAATAATCATTTATTGTCGTCTTTAAAGCTTCTATAAAAATCTTTTCTTCTTTCAATCCAAGTAGGTTTGCACTTTCACTAAATGATTCACTTTCAGTTATTATCTGTTTACATAGACCAACATTCTTTTTACCATCTTTTAAATTTAACATTTTATCTATATAAAATTGAATTAAAAATTCATGTATTTTTATATCACTTTTCTTTTTTTCTTCAATATACTGTAAAATATCACGATATTGATTATATCCTCCTATTTTATCAACTTCTAAATACCTTGTTTCTTTAAAAATCTTAAATGCTTTTATTCTGTTTATGTCTAAAAGAGTCTCTAAAAAACTTATATATTCTTCATCTTTTATAAAGTCTAAATATCCATAAAATATGCAAGTTGCAACCACTAAAGCATTTCCATATGGGTAATCTATAGCTTTTTTATCTTTTTTAGTGTTAAAAACATCTATATTTTTTTCTTTCAAAGAATCTCTAATTTGATACTCCAATATTGTATTGTTTATAGGTGATATAATTGCTATATCTTTTGGAGATACTCCACTTTCTATAAGTGTTACAACCTTTTCGCTCACTAAATCTAACATTTCATTATATAGTTGACTTGATTGATTTAATTCTATACTTGAGGGTAATAAATATAAATCTTCTATTTTTATATTACTTTTTTCAAAGTTAATTTCTTCTTTAAATTTAATTTTAGATATTATCTTTTCATTTATATAACCCATGTCAATATTATTAAATACAGAATAATCTTTACTAAAATCAAAGAATATATAGCTTTCTAATGCATTGCTTGACACCTTTTCAATAAAATCTACTTCTGCATTACTTGAATTTTCAAGACTATCAACTACTATATATCTCAATTCTTTAAGTAAATTTTTTAAATAAAATTCATCATTAAGAAGGTAATTATTATATAGATATACACTCAGTGCATTATCTAAAATTGAATTTGAAAGCAGTGTATTTATATAATATGATATAATTTCATCCATCTGAGTATATGAAAATCTATATATACTATTTCTATTTTTCTTTGATGAATATATTTTTTCTCCAATAAAATCAAAGTCAATTAAATTAAATGCGGACTTACTTATATTTGTAATTATACTTTTTGCGATTGATTTATTCGTTCCTGTGATATCTTCGAAATATCCTTCTTTCACTCTTTTTTCCTTAACTTTTTTAATTATTAAATATTCACTTAAACTATTTGATATAAATGTTGGAGATATAGATTTTTTATTTATTCCTTCACATTTCTCTATTATAAGTGCCCAATATTTTAATAATTCTTTTTTTACAAATCCTATATATGTTGTTATTTTTAATTCTTCACTATAATCTAATTCTAATGACCTCTCATATCTTATTCTAGTATTGTTATTTGGTACTAATAAAATAATACTTCTTGAGTTATTTTCAGTTCTATTCAATAATTCCTTATATTTACCTAAGGATTCATTTTCATCTTTTTTTAGACTGCTTTTTTTTAATAAATATTCCACATAATCACCTTCCTTAATTAAATTAAGTGTATATTATCTAATTATATCATATTGTGCATTTTTCAAAATACAATCAAATTATTGCATTTAACTACAAAAAAGACCATATATACACTGTTATGCATTTGTATATGCAACAATGTATATATAGTCTTTATATATTTACACACCCATACTTCAAATTATAGCTTTAATATAAACTCACAATCATAAATTTATATTAAACTTTAATCACTCTATTTTTAATTACTTTAATGATTCTTCTATTCCTTTAGCTATTTGTGTGCCCATTTCTTTTACTTTTGCAGGTGAATTTATTAACTTCATATCACTCTCATTATCCAAAAATGCACATTCTACAAGTACAGCTGGCATGTCATTGGTTCTTAAAACGTATAAATAATCTTTTGTAGGGTCACTAGTAAGTACTCTTGTTTTTATACCTCTATTTGTAAGTTTAAATTTCTCTAAAATTCGATTTAATATGTTTGTAGCCACAGTCTTAGAAGTTCCTCCATTTTTATCTTTAAGCTTGTAAAACACTTCTACTCCATGACCTTTTCTATTATTATCACCATTGTAATGTATACTTGTAAATAAGTCTGGTTTAAGTGAGTTAGATAAAGCAGTTCTACTTCCAAGTGATAAAGTCTTATCTGTATCTCTAGTCATAATTACATTTATTCCTTTTGAACGTAAATATTCAGTAGTTGCAAGTGAAGTATTTAAATTGTAATCTTTTTCAATCATTCCTCCAAATGAATTTCCAGGTGCTGAACCACCATGTCCTGGGTCAATCATAACTGTCTTTGCTCCATTACTAGCTCCTGGGTCTGTCGGTGTTGTATTATGCTTAGATAATGATAATGCTATAGAATTCATTACCTTAGAAGTTAATCCGCCTCCTATCTTATACACTTTATTAGCAGATTTAGCTTCTAAATTATCCTTATGATATGCAGATACATATGTTTTTGGTGTTATAAGTATTGGAGATTTTAAACTAGCAGCCAATGGTCCTGCTGCTAAAGCATCAACAAGTACATCTGACTTAGCAACTAGAACAGCTTCTAATTCATCCTCTGTATAGAATGTTTTTATTACATTTGCATTTGTTTCATGTCTATCTGCTCCATATACTCTATTTTTAGTAACACTATCTTTAGTTATATCATTTATTTTATTGATAACATTTGTTGATAACATTTGAGGACCACCTATAAAGTAAGCATTTTGTAAATCCTCACTTTGTAACCACTTATACGTATCGTTTGTAAGACTGTCTTTATCACTTAATATAATTGGTTGCTTATCTTGACCTGCTTTTGCTGCAATAGTAAGTGCATCTACTTCTCCACCATTTGCATTTGTTATATATACTTTATCTACATCATGATTTTTATCTATTTCTTTTGCTATCAATAAAGATGTCTCATATCTATTAGAACCATTCAAACGTGTTTGACTAGCACTTACAGTTGATTTTATCTGATTAGCACTAGTTTTAGAAATAGAATTCTCATCTCCAATTATAATTATATCTTTAGGATTTAGACGCTTTAATTCTGCTTTTACACTATCAGACACATTATTTTTTTCAACCAAAAGTATTGGTGCATTATATGTAGTTGCTAGTGGAGTTGATATAATACCATCTATGCTTACATCTCCATTTATTATAACTACTTTATCTGAACCATTTTTCCATCCCTCTTTACTTATTTTAACAGCTGTTTCATATCTATCACTTCCTGTAAGTTCTGTGATAGGTGCAGAAGTCTTTCTCAAATATTTATTTACATCTTTTCTTGAAGTTATATCTTCAATTATACATTCCTGTGTTACATTGTAGTCTTTTAGATTTAATCCCATAGCTTCTAATTCTTGTCTGTCTAAAGTCTTAGGATTAGTTGCGCTATTTATTGTTATCCCTTGTAACTCCCAAACATTTAGATACTCTGGGTCTTTATTATAATTTATAGTTCCTTCATATACCCCAGTTGATTGATTGTAGTTCAGAGTTGTATCTAGTGGCATATCATAACATTTATATTTTAATGTAATGCTATCAGCATCTGGTTTTTCTTTAAATTTTATACTTACTTTTGATGTACTTCCTAAAACTATACTTTTTTTCTCCAAATTTATGTTTAAGTTAGCATTATTTTCCATAGCATTAGACTCAGTAGCAAATGCCATTGTAGGTGCAACAATTGCCATTGAAAGAACTCCTGTTGTTATTAATCTCGTATTTTTTTTCATATTAATCTCCTTATTTAACACAAATTTCTATTTTATTTATTTTTTATCCTACTTACTGTTAAAATTACTTTTAAAACATATGTCAAAGTGTATCTCCCAAAAATTTTAAAGAAAGTTATAAAAATAAACTTACAAAAAAACAAAAAAAATTAAATATTTAAATATTTAATTATATTCACTATATCATTTATTGCCAAAAAAATCTATAAAAGACAAATAAAAACATATAATAATTAGATTTTTATAAAATTTTATGCAAAAAAAATTACGTGGCTACGTCCTACTCTCCCAGGCAGTTTCCCACCAAGTACCATCAGCGCTAGAGAGCTTAACTTCTGTGTTCGGAATGGGAACAGGTGTATCCTCTCTGCTATTGTAACCACAT